>QOAO01000015.1 GCA_003978105.1 Thermovibrio sp. | reverse complement strand
GGATAAGTCTCGATCATTTGGCGGCTTATGCTTGCCGTTTATCGGGCTGCAGGTTAGTGAAGGTGAGAATGCAGGAGGAAGTTTTCTTCTGGAAAAAGTGATGAAGCAGTGTGGTTTTGAAGTATGAAGGTAGTAACTTTGCTTTTTAGAATAGATATAGAGGCTGATTGTTTTTAATGAATAGGCAATTAGAAAAAGCAGGGGCTCGGGAGCCTGGCTCCCTCCGGCATTATTTTGCCAGTGCTGCTTTGGAAGCTTCCGCGATTTTTGTGAAGCTTTCGGGTGCGTTCATCGCCATATCGGCGAGGATTTTACGGTCAAGTTCGATATTGGCGAGCTTGAGGCCGTGCATAAATCTGGAGTAATTCATATCGTTCAGTCTTGCGGCTGCATTGATACGAATGATCCAGAGTTTTCTGAAGTCTCTCTTTTTCTGTCTTCTGTCTCTATAGGCATAGACCAGTGAGCGTTCGAGTTGCTCTTTTGCTTTACGGAAGTGTTTTCTTCTGCCACTGTAGAAACCTCTGGCCTGCTTCAGCAGTTTTTTATGTCGTCGTCTTCTGACGTATCCTGTTTTTACTCTCATATTTGCTTTCCTTTACCTTTGACTTTTTCCGAATGCTTCGGATAGTGTAGGTGTCAGACATTATCTCTGTCTGAACTTGCCCCTTATCGGGGGAAACGGGTTTACTGTTTCCGAAGAAAGATCTAGTTGATCATCTCTTTGATATTTTTGGCATCCGCAGCATCGACATGCTTGGGCGATCGCATCTGTCGGTGGTGTTTGCCATCGACTTTGGTGAGGATATGGCTTCTAAAAGCCGTCCCTCTTTTGATCTTGCCGCTTTTTTTGATCTTGAAACGCTTGACGGCGCCCTTGACACTTTTCATTTTTGGCATAGGTTCACTCCTTTTCAGCTATTTTTTCGTTCCGGTCTTGCCCAGAAGTACAGAAAATGGGAGGTATTATATCCAAATAAATTGATAAATAGCTTGAGAGATCAGGGAATGGTGGGGAGGAGGGGAGAGATCTAGCTCTCCTTGTCAAGTGTTCCCGAAGGGCTGACAAACTGATCGTTGAGTCTCTGGATCGATTTTTTGCTTTGGCCGATGAGCTCGTCGAGTTTCGCTTTGGTCTTTTTCTGCCATCCTCTGCCACTGAATGCGAAGATACTTTTCCACCACCGTGTCTGGTGTGTGATGGCACTGGCAATCTCGGGATCTTTCCCTTCCCACTTTTTGGCCTCTTTGTGCGCGAAGAAACTTCGTGCTTTGATATGTGCCGCTACAAAGAGGACGACTGCTGAAGCCAGAGCGATTGTGCTCCCTGTACTCGAAGCAAAAAGATTGAAATTGAGATGCAGCATTGCCAGAACGATGAGCAGTAGCAGCCCGACTGCCGTATCTGACCAGAGAACTTTCCGGGCCCAGCTCTTCAGTGACTCCTGCAGTTGCGGGATTTTATGCTCTTTGATCTCTCTGGTAAAATCTTCGAATGCCTTGATGATGCGATAGGCACGCTCGATACTGACTTTGTCCATCCTGTCGGTGATGCGGGCGAGATCGTTGTCTTTTTTGCCCTTGAGGCGCTGCCGCAGTGCTTCATCCTCAATGGGGATGGCAGAGTCTTCATTGTAGATACCAAAGAAGTTTCCGGAAACCAGACCCTCCTTGGAGAGTGCCCGCTGCCAGGAGCCGATAACCTCTTCGAGGTTGTCCTCTTTGGCCGTGGTATCGATCTGGTTGAGGATATAGAGGACTTTATTGGCATCCTTGTGGCCGATGGTGGTAGCGACGAGGTGTTTGAGCGTATCGCGCATCGCACCCGGTTCGGGATGGCGTGCATCGAAAAAGACCAGGACCAGATCCGACATCTCCATAATATGGCTCGTGATACGCAGGATCGCATCGCGCTGGCTGTCTGCGTCGAAACCCGGAGAGTCTATCAGGATTTTTCCTTTGAGCCTTTCGGACTTGAGCGTTTTGAGCTGCAGGTAGAGGTTGACGCGGTTTCCCTCTCCCGGATCGACTTTGTTGATCTCCTCGCTGATATTATAGAAGGGAAAGCGCGGGTCTGCATCGAGTGCGAGCCCGGGTAGTGTCGTGGGTTGTTCATTGTTGCCATAGCAGATGACGGTAAACTTGTCATCGATTGCCTGATTGCCACTCTCCTGAATATTGGCGCCTACATAGTGGTTGACAAAAGTTGACTTCCCGGATGAAAAGGTACCGAGGATGGAGATCATCGGCCACCAGGAGATATAACTCGTATAGGTTTCACTCTCATTGAGAAAGCCCAGCTTTCGTGCGATTTTGTCAAGTTTCTCGTACTCGGTTATCACATCGAGCAGTACGGGGTTTTCTGCGGAGAGGTACTCTTTGAGCTTCTTGTATCGTTCTTCAGGCATCATGGTTTTATCCTTCTGTAGATCTATTGGTTGGTGGGCAGTTGCGTATTATGCAAAGTATGCCCGAAAGAAGATCCCTTCTTCCGGGTTTTGTGGAAATGAATTACAGAAAATCGTTATTTTTTGAGAGGTGTGACATACATGTTGATATAACGCCCCTCCTGATGGGCATCTTTTTCCAGATTTCCCACATCTTCGAGCATCGGCCAGACACGCTTGAGCACCTCGACACCCAATTCGGGATTGGCCATTTCGCGTCCGCGCAAAAAGACCCTCAGTTTGACATGCTTGCCTTTTTCGAGGAACTCTCTGGCATGCTTGACCTTGTAAGCGATATCGTTATCAGCTATCTTGCAGGAGAATTTGACCTCTTTGACCTCGATCTTTTTCTGGTTCTTTTTGGCCTCTTTCTTTTTCTTCTCTATCTCGTATTTATGTTTCCCGTAATCCATTATTTTGGCAACGGGCGGCTTAGCGTCCGGTGAGACCAGAACCAGGTCCAATCCTTTGTCTTCCGCGATCTGCAAAGCGTCAGCCCTCGATATGATGCCGAATTGTTCACCGTCATCCCCGAGTACCCTCAACTCTGTAGCCCTGATCCTGTCATTCATAATCACATCATCTTTTTTGCTTCGCCCGCCTCTGTTACTGTGGTGTCTACTCAAATTTTTCCTTCTTTTAATTGTTGGATTAATTTTACCATAAATTCGTCTTGGGTTAGATTATACTGCTCTTTGGCTCTCCGATCACGAATCGCTACGGTACTATTCTCTACTTCTGCATCCCCAATCACCACGACATAGGGCACTCTCTGTTTTTCAGCCAGACGGATCCGTTTGTTCAGGCTGTCATTTTTATCATAAATCTCACTGTCGATTCCCTCCTCGATCAGTAAATCCTTAAGTGTTTTGGCATAATCGACATGGTCATCGGCAATCGGAACGAATATGACCTGTGTCGGTGCGATAAAGAAAGGGAACTCGCCGGCATAGTGCTCGGTCAGTATGGCGATGAAGCGCTCGAAGGAGCCGAGAATCGCACGGTGTATCATTACTGGCTGTTTGCGCGTGTTGTCCTCTGCGACATATTCGACATGAAATCTCTGAGGCAGGTTGAAGTCCACCTGAATCGTACCGCACTGCCATTTTCTGCCAAGTGCATCGGTGATTTTGACATCTATTTTCGGGCCATAGAAGGCACCGCCGCCCTCATCGATACCGAAAGAGAGATTGTTTTCGGTCAGTGCCTCTTTGAGCCCTTCCGTCGCCAGCTCCCAGACCTCGTCATCGCCGATCGCCTTATCGGGCTTGGTGGAGACCTCCATCGTATAGTCGAAATCAAATTTTTTCATCACGGCATCGACAAACTCCACTACCTCGAGAACCACATCCTTGATCTGGTCGGGGGTACAGAAGATATGCGCATCATCCTGGGTAAACTCGCGTACCCTCAGCAGTCCATGGAGCACACCTGATTTTTCGTGGCGGTGGACAACGCCGTACTCGAAATATTTCAGCGGCAGATCCCGGTAGCTTTTGACTGTTTGCTTGAAGATCTGGATATGACCGATGCAGTTCATCGGTTTGATGCCGTACTCCTGTCCATCGATCTCGGTCAGATACATATTTTCACCATAGCAGGCATAGTGTCCCGACGTACGCCACATCTCCGCTTTGAGGATCTCGGGACCGCGAACCGGTTCGTACCCTCTGCGTCTGTGCGCCTTGAAGAGAATATCTTCCAGTTTTGACCGCAGTCTGGCACCCTTGGGCATCCAGAAGGGGAGCCCGGCACCGGACTCTTCGTCGAACATGAAAAGCTCCAGCTCCGTTCCCAGTTTTCTATGGTCGCGTTTCTTTGCCTCCTCGAGCATCTGCATATGGGCCTTGAGTGACTCTTTGTCTGCGAAGGCGACACCGTAGATTCTCGTCAGCATCTCGGCATTTTCATCTCCCCCCAGATAGGCCCCCGCGATACGTGTCAGCTTGAAGTTGTGCAGGTAGCGCAGTGCCGGGACATGGGGGCCACGACAGAGATCTTCGAAGTCCCCCTGCTTGTAGATTGAAACCGTCTCGTCAGGGATGCGGGAGAGTACAGCCAGCTTGAGATCGTCATTGGCAAACTTCTTTAGCGCCTCCTCCTTGCTGATCTCATATTTTTCGATCTTATATTTTTTCTTGATCAGCTCTTTCATCTTTTTTTCAATCTTTTTCAGATCCTCTTCGCCGATCTTTTCCTGGACTCTGAAGTCGTAGTAGAACCCCTCATCCACAACGGGTCCGACGAAAAATTGTGCGTCGGGGTAGAGCTCTTTGATCGCTTGGGCCATCAGGTGTGCCGTCGAATGGCGAATCACTTCAAGTGCTTTTTCGCTGTTGTCAAAAGGGACAACACCTTTGGGTGCCCCGACCTCTTCCGCTGTTTGTGTATCGACGATATTTCCGTCACTGTCCAGATAGGCTAAAACTTCCTGTTCCACATTGAAATCCTATAGTTTAAATCGATTCTCCAAAGTTGTGCCAATAGAGAAATAGATGCGATTATACCCTATTTG
>QOAO01000002.1 GCA_003978105.1 Thermovibrio sp. | reverse complement strand
AGCTCTGCAATCGTTGACCCTTGGGGGAGGGTAATCTCGGAGGCTGGAGATTCTGAAGGCACAATTTCTGGAAAAGTTGACTTAGGGATTATTAACCAGGTAGAAAGGAAGCTTCCCTTAGATTAGCTTTCGCTCAATTTTAGAGCAGATAATTTGAAGGAAGAACAGATTTTTCCCCTGAAAAAAACCCCCTTCTACCTTTTTAGGGCATTTCAGTTCAAGTGAATCCAGCCGAATGCTACAAGTTCTACGCAAAATCGCAATCCCTTCCACTTTTCAGGGCATTTCAACAGGTCAAAATTTAAACCATTGATTTTCAAACCTTCCAGAACTAAAAGATTTTAACTAAAGTCTAATAAACTACGAAAATCAATGGTTTTGGCTGTCTAAATTTTGATTTCTTCCATATTCGATTTTCAAGGAGCTCCATTCCATTTTAGCACAACTTTTTGAAGTGAATTTAAAGGGTTTCGGCTAACAGGCTTTTTCTTCTGCATTTCCTTTCAAGGTTCTCTGTATCCTTTCCCTAAGGAAGTAGTCTATCGTTTCAACCCTGATTTTTATAGAGCCTGACGGCCTGTTTTCGTCAATCTCGTGGAATGTGAAGTAAGGAGCCCCGCTTTTCTCAACAACTTCCTCAATAACGGAGTAGATGGGAGCATCGTGGCCGCACCTGAAGGAGGAGAGGTCAAGGAGGGCAATGTTCGGGTGTCTTGAGCCGTAGAGAGTTCCCCAAACCTTCCTCGTGCTGTTTTCACTGTAGGCCTTTTTCCACACATCCCTGATTTTAAACGGGTCTCTGTCTGGAAATACCCTCTTGAGAAATTCGCTGGTTAGGGGAAGTGAATCAATTGTAAGAATTGGGTAACCCAATTTCTGGAGCTCCTCAGTTATCCCGTGGTTTATTCCGGGGTCGTTGTGGTAAGGTCTTCCAATAACAAGGATTGCAATTCTTCCCTCAGATTCAATCTTCCTCAAAATTTCCTCTCCCAACTTTCTCATCTCACTCTGGTATTCCGAAAGAGCTCTAAATCCCTCCTCAACCGCCCTATCACTCTCTTTTCTTGTCAATTTCAAAACTTCCTTGAAAGTCTCGTACATTTCCCTCTTTAGAAGTTCCTCATCGTCAAAGTGCAGGAGAGGGTCAAGGTAGACTATCCCATTCTCCTTAAAAATGTCCTCTTCCTTTGTTAAAACGGACCTTACTGAAATAGGAGTTGCCGTAACCGTAGGGCAGGCATGGGAACCTTCAGAGTCCTTAAATATTCCCTTTAACGTTGCAACTTTTGGAAAGAAAACTACGTCGGGCCTCTTTTTTATGAGATTTCTTATATGTGCAAGTGCAACCTTACTTGGAAAACATGGGTCTATAGCTCCTCCTCGGAGTTCTTCTCTCACCATTCTTTCAGAGGTGTAGTCGGAAAAAACGAAGTTTTCAACCCCTAACGACTCCAAGTATCCCCTGAAAAATGGAGTTAGTGAATAGAAGTTAAGAACTCTCGGAATTCCAATTTTTAACTTTTTCCTCTCATCAATAATTCTTCTTCTGCTTAGAATTCCAAATCTTTTCTCTTCGTAAACTTTTTTAACTGGATAGCTTTCAAAGACTTTTTTAGCCGAAATTTCCTGTAAGTTTGGGTTTTCTTTCTTTATTCTGTTGATTTTCTTTACAACTTCCTTTACATCGGAAATGTCCGTTACTCTTCCCTTTTCACAGGGAGCAATTATGTAGAGCCTATCTCCGGATTGGGTTTTAACGTTAATAAACGTTCTCTGACACCTGTTTGTACAGAAGTTACACCTTGTTGTTTCGTCGCTCTTTACCTCAAATTCAAGATTTATAAGCCTGTCAAGTCCTATAAATGAGGTTCTCCCAGTGTAGTTACTCATTGCCTCAACGGCAGCTCCAAAGGCTCCGGCCTCACCGGTTATCGGATGAACTAAAATTTCTGCGTCCGGAACTTTCTCCTTTATGAAATCGTACTGGGCCTTAACCGCCGCAAGGTTCCTCTGCGTCCCCCCCTGAAGAAGGAACCTCCTTCCAAGTCTCCTGAGGTTCGGTTCTTTAACGACGTAGAGCCATATATTTTTCGGCAGAACCTTTGCAAGACCTGCCATTATCTCGCAAGGTTCCCATCCGAGCCTTTGAAAGTTAACGATGTCCTGTTCCAAGAAGACAGCACAGCCGAAGTTGAACCTGGGAGCGTACTCTGCCTTAAAGGCAACATCGGCAAACTCCTCTACTCTGTATCCGAACTTTTCTGCCGTTGACTGGAGGAAGTAGCCGTTTCCTGCAGAACACTGGGTGTTCAACTTAAAGTCCTTGACCTCACCGTTTTTAAGGAGCATTACTTTAATGTCCTGACCGCCGACATCAACGATAACATCAATATCCTCAAAGAAGTGTTTGGCAGAAATTGTGTGAGCAACAGTTTCAACGACTGCAACATCAGCACCTATTGTCTCCTTTAGCATCTCCTTTGCGTATCCTGTTGTTCCGACAGAGAGAATCTGGAGCTCTGCACCGCTCCTCTCTACCTGCTCCTTTAAACTCCTTACTACCTCCTTGGTGTCGGAGAGGGGATTCCCCTTAGAAAGTGTGTAGGCAGTTGCAAGGAGCTCTCCGTTTTCATCAATCAAAACGGCCTTCGTTGAAGTGGAACCTCCGTCTATTCCCAAAAATGCTTTAACCTTCTCTCCTGGTTTAAACTCCCTTGGTTTAAATGGCTTTACTCCATACTTTTCCCTGAACTCCTCTAAACTCTCCCCCGACTTTAAAAGTCCCCTTTCTCCAGTTTTCCTCTTTACATAGACAAGGGACTTCCTGAACTCCAAAAGTCCTTCCATTCCCCTGTAAGGGCTCTCTTCGTACTGAGAGTAGAGAGCTCCGCCGATTGCCGCATAGAGGTGTGAGTTTTTAGGAAGAAGTGTAGAATTTTCGTCAAAATCAATCTCCTTTTCTCTCCACATCTTTTCAAGGTGGTATTTCCAGGCCTCAACTAATGCCGGAAAGTAGGTGTTTGGACCTCCCAATAGAAGAACGACCGGCCTTAGAGTGTGTCCCCTTGTTAGAACGGCTAAATTTTGAATGACTATTGCATTAAAGAGCGAAATCAGAAGCTCATCTGATGGAACACCTGCCTTCTGGAGGCTGTTTATATCAGTTTCTGCAAAGACGCCGCATTTTGCTGCAACGGGATGTACTTTTTGAGGATTAAACCTTACCTTCGTTGCGGTCTCAGGAGGAATTTTTAACTTTGAGACGATTCTATCTATAGTGGCTCCCGTTCCTCCAGCACACTTATCGTTCATCGTTGTGACCTTTCTCCTTACATTACCGGCATCTATCCAGAAAATCATCTTTGCATCCTGACCACCCAGTTCAACAACGGAGTTAACTTCTGGGTGAAGAGTTTCAACTGCAAGGCTTACAGCATTTACCTCTTGAACAAACTTTACATTTAGAACCCTTGCAATATCTCCTCCGCCGCTTCCGGTCATAAAGAGCTGAAACTCCTTTCCTGCTATTTCCTCAAACTTTTTAAGGAGCTCTGCTACCTTTTCAGACTGCTTTGCCTCGTGCCTTGTATAGTGGCTAAAAACAATTTCGTTGTTTTCATTCAGTAAAACGCCCTTAACGGTAGTTGAGCCTACATCTATTCCGGCTTTAAACATTACCCCTCCAAAATTCCTTTAAAAGCGAGAGCGACAAGCTCCTCTACTGCCTCATCAATATTTACTTTTCCCTCAACGATTCCCTTTCCTGTTTCTAAAAAAGCTCCAACAATCGCCCTTGATACAACTTGGACGTTGCAACTTCTAACAAGGCCTAACTTCATTCCCGTTAAAAGGGAGTGTTCAACGATGAAGTAGACCTTTTTGAAAAATTCCTCAATGAGCCTGTCAAATTCGGGATTTAACTTGTGGGGGTGATTGAGAATGAGAAGGGCCAACTCCCTATCTTCCTCAAAGAGACTCAAAAGGTTCCTTAAGTTTTCCCTTAACTGCTCGACGGGATTTTCCCTCGGTAGGAGCTTTAACTTTGAGGATATTTCAAGAACGAGTTCCTCAAGAACCCTCTTGTAAACATCGTTTTTGTTTTTGAAGTAGAGGTAAAACGTTCCTCTTGCAATTCCTAAGGAGTTAACAATATCTGAAACTGTTAAATTGTAAAACCCCTTTTCTGAAAAGAGCTTCCTTGCTCTTTTAAGGATTTCCCTTTCCCTTGTTTTCAACTTCTACCCCCTGAACTGACACGTCAGTTCAATATTATTTTTAAAGTGGTAAAATTTCAACCGGAGGGAAGGATGAGGAAAGGCTTACTTTTAGGGATGGTAATTTTTCTATCGGGATGTGTCACCTCAGGGGGAGAGAGGATAAACTCAATCGAAGCACAACTCCAGATTTTAAAGTTGGAAAATGGGAATTTGAAGAAGGAGGTTTCGGAGCTCCAAAAGAGGCTCGTATCCCAGAGAGAGAAGTTGGCTAAACTTTCCACTCAGTTTGAAAATCTAAGGGAGAAGAGTTCTAATTTAGAGGTTAAGAACGTTGAGTTAAAGAGGGACATTAATCAAATTTTAATATCTACCAAGAAACTAAAAGATGAGCAGAAAAAACAACTATCTAAACTTGCCTCTGAAATTATTAGTCTAAGAAAGAATATCGACTCTTTAAAGGAAGAAATAAAAAATTTGGAATCCTGCTGTAAATCAAATACTGAAAATACCAGCAGTTTAGGGAAAAACGTAAAAGACTTAGAAGTTAGAGTTGAGAAATTGGAAGAAAAAGTTAAAAATTTAAGAATCCCCTCGATTAAAATTGAAAGGGTAAAACCTAAATAAAGGACTTTGCTAAGATGAAGAGTAAGACAAGGGAAGCAATTAGAATGATTGCATTTGAGGTGTAGGAACGCTTATAGGAAGATGCTACTTCCTTAAAGTTGCTACTGAGCCTATTGGGAACTCTCCTCTCTACCTCTCTTAAAAGCTCTTTAAATCCGCTTACAGAGTCGTCAACAACTGCAAGCTTTCCATCCTTTGATGAAATAAAGAGGAAATACCTTCTTCCAGGAGTTAATGAAATTTCCTCAACTTCATTCCATTTTATTCTTTTCCTTCCAGTTATTCCAAAAACCTCAATACCATCATCAGATACAGTTACTTTTTTCCTTAGGAGAAAGAGAAAGTACGCAACAACGGGAAGGACGAGGAGAAGGAAAACAACGGAGGTAAGGGAGAACTTTCCAGACCTGTAGAGGAGAGCTCCAAAGAAGAGTGAGTAAGAAACAACCAAAAGAGCGTAGGAAATCAATGTAAACCAGTCCGTTCTGAATTCCTTTTTATCCATTTAACCTCTCAACAACTGCTTTTTTAAATCTTTTCAGTCCCTCTACAATATTTTCCATTGAGGTTGCATAGGAAAGTCTCAAATATCCAGGGGAACCGAAAGCAGTTCCGGGAACAACGGCTATCTTAGCTTCCTCTAAAAGGTACTCAGCAAGGTCAAAGTCATCCTTAAATCCACCCTTTTCTATCAGCTCCTTGACGTTTGGAAAGGCATAAAATGCTCCTTTAGGCATTAGGCACGAAACTCCAGGAATCTCGTTTAATTTCTCAACCATGTATCTCCTTCTTTCGTCGTAGGCCTCAATCCAGTCGTTCAAAAAGTCCTTTGGCTTAACGAGAGCTGCAACTGCTGCCTTTTGTGCAATTGAATTTACGTTTGAAATTGACTGAGAATTAATTTTAATCATCGCATCAATTATTTCTTTAGAACCCGCTGCATAACCTACCCTCCATCCCGTCATCGCAAAGGTCTTTGAGAGGGCATTAATCGTAATCGTAACTTTCTTAATCTCTTCCGATAGTGAGGCTATGCTCGTGTGGTTAAACCCATCGTATGTAAGCTTTTCGTAGCATTCGTCGGACGCTATTAAAATGCCCCTCTCTGCACAGAACTTCCCGATTTTTTCCAACTCCTCCTTTGGAATAACTGCACCGGTAGGATTATGAGGAGTACAGACAATTATTAACTTCGTCCTATCCGTAACTGCAGGCTCTATATCCTCCAGTGTTAGCGTAAAGTTCTTTACTTCCTTCGTTTCAACAAAGACAGGTCTTCCCCCTGCAAACTTGACCTGTTCAGGGTAGGTAACCCAGTAGGGCTTAGGAATTATTACCTCATCTCCTTCCTCAATCACAGAAAGCATCAAGTTAAAAAGAGCTTGCTTAGCTCCATCAGTTATGACAACTTGTTCTGGTTCGTAGTCAACATTGTTCTCAGTTTTCAACTTGTAGGCAACTGCCTCCCTTAACTCCGGAATTCCTGCAGGTGGAGTGTACTTTGTAAATCCCATATCAATTGCTTCCTTTGCTGCTTCCTTAACGTGTTCAGGAGTATCGAAGTCAGGCTCACCTGCACCGAAACCTATTACATCAATTCCCTTTGCCCTTAACTCCTTGGCCTTACTCGTTATTGCCATCGTAGGAGATGGTGACATATTTAAAACCCTCTTTGATATCTTCATTACGTCCCCCTGTAAAATTGTCGTTGACATTTTACACCCTTATTTATACCTTTCCCACCAATCACGGCAGGAGGAAGATATGAAGGGGAACAGGTGCTTAACGGCTGAACAGATTAAGGAACTGAAGGAAATATTAGAGAAAAAGAGGGAAGAGGTTTTAGAGGACATAAAGAGGGGACTTGAGGAGAACGCCCACTCAGAGAGGGAAGTGGGAGACATCGTTGACATGTCAACCGATGAAATTTTGAGAACCTTTGAAATGAGAATCAGGGACAGGGAGGCAAAGTACTTAAAGAAGATAGAAAAGGCTCTGAGGAAGATTGAAGAGGGGACTTACGGGATATGTGAGAACTGTGGTGCATGTATTAAGTATGAAAGACTTAAGCTGAGACCTGTAGCGGAGCTCTGCATAAAGTGTAAGTTAGAACAGGAGAAGATTGAAAGGAAGTTTGGAGAGGAATAGTTAAAGGGGGGCTAACGCCCCCTCCAACAAACACTCAGCCTACACTTGCGCAGAATGTAACTTCCTCGTTTTCGTTAACGACACCCCTAAAGTGAACGTTCTTTTCAACCCTTTCAGGCTTTAACCTATCAACTATATAGTCAAATGCCTTAAAGGCATTTTCATGACTTCCGCAGGTGTAAACATCAATTGCAACGTACCCGTGTTCAGGCCACGTGTGGAAAGAAAGGTGAGATTCAGAGATAACAACAACCCCCGTCGCCCCGTAGGGCTCAAACTGGTGGTAGTAGGCTGAGAGCTTGTTGAGGTTGGCGTGCTTAACTGCCCCCTCAAATATTTCTGCCATACTTTCAGCAGACTTAAGGACTTCCGGGTCGCAGCCGTAAAGGTCTGCCACAATGTGGACGCCGAGGGTCTTGGCCATTTTCCTTCCTCCTCTATTTGTGTTTTAATAGAAATTGGCAAAAGTCCTCCCCTTGCCGCGTATAATTATATGCTTAGTTAAGAAAAAGTTAAGGGATATCTGGAGGGGAAGATAGAAAAGCCCGTTGTATACGTGTTTTTTCTCTCATTCTTTGTTTTAACAGTTAAGGAGTTCCAAACTCCCTACTTTCCTCTTCTCCTTCTATCGACCCTTTTAATTTTTCTCAACTACTTGCTTAGGTTTAGAGTCAGGGAGCTCCTGCCGGGAATAGTTTTTGTTGTTGTTCTTTTAGGAGTTTCATCCTTTCTGAGTAAACCTCCTGGGAACCAAAATGTAAGAGAAATTCTGTGGATAAAGGAACTCCCAAACGATGAGAGGGTTGCCTTTGTTGAGGGTCACAAGTATATAAAACTAAAGGAAAGTGCTTTTCCCGGTGATAAAGTTGACTTGGGTGGAAATTTAGTTGAAAGGAGCAATTTCTCCCCTGAAAGGGTTAGATATGAACTTTACAAGAGATTAGAAGGGAAAATCGACTATCCCATATCCTCCCTTGTCGGTGCTGTTACGTTAGGAGTAAGGTACGAACTTCCCGATTCAATCAAAGGATACTTTTCCTTAGCCGGCATCTACCACTTTTTGGCAATATCAGGTCTTCATGTTGGAATTGTTATCGGTTTCCTTTCCCTCCTTTTCAAAACCTTAAGAATAAGAAGGCCTGTGACTCTATCCTCCATCCTAATTCTTCCCCTTATTCCTCTAACGGGCCTCACTCCTTCTGTCTTAAGAGCATACCTCTTTACGTTTCTCTTAGGTCTGGGATTGGAAAGTTACAGAAAGGCAAATCCGCTCTACCTTTTGGTAGTTGTTCTTTTGATAAGCGTCACCTTCACAGAGTTCAATCTGTCTGCGGCACTTTCATTCAGTGCCGTAGGTGGCATACTGTTAGCCCTGAGGGGAAGAGAAAATTGGTGGTTAAAAACGCTAAAGGTTTCTATTTCTCCGGTTCTATTTACGCTTCCAATAATTTTAAGTACTTTCGGGACGTTCAATTTATTAAGCTGGGTTAATTCAATCGTTTCAACATTCTTGTTTGTTCCCTTTCTCGTATCCTCATTCGCACAGCAGATTACACTTGGAGAGTTAGAATTTATCAACAAGCTAACAGAAAATTTGGGATTTCTCTTTATAGAGAGCTCCAAGTTCCTATTTCACCTGACAAAGTGGGCAGTTATTCACTGTGAGGTTCCCCTCTTTATCTCTGGAGCTGAAATGGTTTTAAGCCTCTTTTTAGTTCTATTCTCTAAACCATCATACGGCTTTGTTCCTTCTATTCTTCTACTTATTTATTCCTTAATCTTTCCAAATAACGTTACTAAAAAAGTTTTTATCGATGGAAAGAAGCTCAACTCTTTCTACTTCATATCAACAGAGGGACAGAGATATAGTAATTCCAAAATAGAGAGCAGCTACGTCCTTCCCTACACAAGGGAGCTCCTCTTTAAAAGCAAACTTATTGATTTAAGGTTGAGGAAAAATTGTTCTAAAATTCCCAAAACAAAAAGGAAGAGAGGTCGGTAATGCTTGAACACCTTGGAGAATTCAAGAGAACCCACTACTGTGGAGATGTAACTGGAAAGGACGTTGGAGATAGAGTAAGGGTTGCAGGTTGGGTTGACTCAACGAGGGACCACGGAGGAGTTGTCTTTGTTGATTTAAGGGACAGAACGGGAAAGGTTCAAGTGGTCTTCTCTCCCCAAATTTCTGAGGAGATTGTCGAGAAGGCCAAAAAGCTTAGGGATGAGTTTGTAATAGCCGTTGAAGGGGAGGTAAGGAGGAGGCCACCGGGAACAGAGAATCCAAAACTTAAAACGGGACAGGTTGAGATATACGCAGAAAAGCTGCAAATCCTGAACAAGTCCCTTCCACTCCCATTCCCAATAGAGGACGATGTAAAAGTTGGGGAGGAGACAAGGTTAAAGTACAGATTTTTGGACCTTAGAAGAAAGAAAATGGCTGAAAACATAATCTTCCGTCATAGACTCTACCAGGTCACAAGGAGGGTCTTTAACGAGGAGGGATTCATAGAGATTGAAACTCCATACCTTACAAAGAGTACCCCTGAGGGAGCAAGGGATTTCTTGGTTCCGAGCAGAATCTATCCGGGTAAGTTCTATGCCCTCCCTCAGTCCCCACAGCTCTTTAAGCAGATTCTAATGGTTTCAGGGTTTGACAGGTACTACCAGATTGCAAGGTGCTTTAGGGATGAGGACTTGAGAGCAGACAGGCAGCCGGAGTTTACACAGATTGACTTTGAAATGTCCTTTGTAACTGAAAGGGACGTGATGGACGTTGCAGAAAGGCTTTTGAGGGAGCTCTACTTAGAGCTCTTAGGAGTTGAAATCGGTGAAATTCCCGTAATGACCTACGATGAGGCAATGAACAGGTTTGGAACTGACAGGCCCGACACGAGGTTTGGACTTGAGCTGAAAGAAATTACAGACATTGCCAAGGAGTGTCAGTTCAAGGTGTTTAGAACTGTTGCCGAGAAAGGAGGCATAGTTAAGGCAATTAACTTTAAGGGTGGAGCAAAGCTCTCAAGGAAGGAAATTGACGAACTTACAAAGTTTGTTGGAATATACGGAGCGAAGGGGCTTGCCTGGATAAAGGTTCTTCCGGAAGGGCTTCAATCCCCAATTGTTAAGTTCTTCTCAGAAGGGGAGATGAACAGGATACTTGAAAGGTTAGAAGCTGAGGTTGGGGATATTCTCTTCTTTGTTGCAGACAAAAAGGACGTTGTTAATCAGGCACTTGCAAACCTGAGGCTGAAACTTGGAAGGATAACAGGGTTGATTGATGAAGACAAGGTTAACGTTCTCTGGGTTGTAGACTTTCCGATGTTTGAGTGGAACGAGGATGAAAACAGGTGGGAAGCTCTCCACCATCCATTTACAAGCCCGAAGGAGGAGGATGTAGAGATTCTCCTTGAATCTCCAGAAAAGGTCAGGGCAAGGGCATACGACATGGTACTAAACGGCGTTGAAATAGGCGGAGGAAGTATTCGTATCCACAGGGAGGACATTCAGGAAAAGGTATTTAAGGTTATAGGTCTTTCAGATGAGGAGGCAAAGGAGAGGTTTGGTTTCCTACTTGAAGCTCTAAAGTACGGAGCTCCGCCCCACGGAGGAATGGCGTTCGGACTTGACAGGCTCTGTGCAATAATGAGAAAAGAAGAATCAATCAGGGACGTTATAGCATTTCCGAAGACTCAGAGGGGACAGTGTTTACTTACAGGAGCTCCAGATACTGTTAGAAAGGAACAGTTGGAGGAGCTTCACATAAAAATTGACTCTGAAGAAAACGAAAAATAGGGAGGATTCTCTCCTCCCTTTACTTTAAAAACTCCATGTTCATCAGGTCCTCTAAAAGTCCCTGTAAATCCTCCTCGTGTTCAACCTCATCTGTCATTATCTGAAGTGCAATGTTGTAGGTAACAGGGTCTATGTCCTTTGTAAATTTAACAATTTTGTTGTAAGTATCTATTGCGCACTGTTCTCCCTTAATGTTCTGCTCCAGAATCTGCTTAACGAAGGGATTTTCAGGTGAGTCATAACCGCAGTTTGTAAGCTCGAACCATTTCTTTGGAGTCAGAACAGGTGTTCCACCAAGCTCTAAAATCCTCATTGCAAGCATATCTGCATGGCGGAGCTCATCCTGGGCGTGTTGTACAAGTTCAGCAGCAACTGCCGACTTCATAGGTCCCTTAACGACCTTTGAGCCTATCCAGTACTGGTAGTACGCAAGCCATTCGTCACAGAGAGCTCTGTTTAGGAGCTCCACAATTCTGTCTACATGTTCTCCAACAAGTTCCCTTGCTTTTGTTCCCATGGTATCTCCTTTGATTTAATTTTTCTTACTTCTTCAACTTAATACCAAAGTTTATATTTGCAAACTATTTACACTTAGCTCTTCTTATAAAGAGCTCTATCTTCTCCTCATCCTTAATCCCGGGAGCCCTCTCAACACCACTACTTACATCAACAGCGTAGGGGTTAACCTCTTTGATGGCATCTCTTACATTTTCAGGATTTAGACCACCGGAGAGAATCAGAGGAATTTGGGGAAATCTCTCCTTTACAGCCCTTGCTATCTCCCAGTTAAACGTTTTTCCAGTTCCCCCGTAGGAGCTTTCGGAGTAGGTATCAAGAAGGAGAGCTCTAATCTTTCCAACGTAGGGCTTTATTTTCTCAACTTCATCAATCAACTTAAGCCTAAAAACTTTTATTACCCTTTCTTCCCCTATGTACTCACACTCCTCTGGAGACTCGTCCCCGTGAAGCTGTGCAAAGTCCAAGTTTGCATAGCTTAGAATTTCCAAAACAGTATGGGGGTCTTCGTTGACAAATACACCAACCTTGAAAATAAAAGGAGGTAAATTTTGAGTTATCCTTCTCACCTCCTTTGCCTTTATAAACCTCTTACTTTTTGGATAGAGGATAAAACCAACTGCATCGGCTCCGGCCTCAACAGTAACCAAAGCATCATTTAAATTTGTTATTCCACAGACCTTTACTTTAACCATTTTATTGCTCCTCCTTTTAATGTTTATTCTAAACATAAACCTTTTCTTATCTGACAAAATTCGTCATAAATCATGACAAAAATTGTCACTTCATTGAACGAATAGAATTGAAATTCCTATTACTTAAAAGTTTGTAGTTTGGTATAAAATTTGCTTATACTTTAAAGTTAGAAAACAAAATTTAGGAGGTGTTTTATGAGAAGGGCATTTACACTTGTTGAACTGTTAATCGTTATTGCGATTATTGCAATTCTCGCAGCAATTGCAATTCCTCAGTTCAGTAAGTACAAACAGAGAGCCTATGTTGCAGCAATGAAATCGGATGCTCACAATATTATTGCTTCCGAAGAAGCATACTTCTCTCAGTTTGATAAATACGCAACAGGAGATGACAGTTTAATCACCTACGATTCTGCTAATGGTAAATTAGAACTTAAGGATTCGGATGGTAACGTTGTTGCAACCATTCCTCTTTCCAAAAATGTTGTGATGTTAAAAGTTACGGCAACAGACTCAGACAGTGATGGTAATAAAGAGGATATAACAGTAGATAACAGTACTGAAGCGGACAACTCAACAGCAGTAGTTAAACTCACTTGCCCTGATGGTGTTCCTGGTTATGGATTTGCTTTAGGTCATAAAAATATAAAAGTAAACAACAAGTATAGTGTTTATGTTAGATATAGCTCTTGTGTAGACAAGGCTCCTAAAGAGGTAGAATAATTCTAACTTTGCCCCGTTAGGGGCTTTTTCTTAAACTTGAGGAAAACTATGATAAAGAGGGAGGGATTTTCTTTAATAGAACTTTTAATCTCAATAGTAATCATAGGAATACTCACTTCAATAGCTATAAGCTCATACAAAATATACAAAACGTCTGCAAGAAATTCTGTTGCTCTGTACGATTTAAAAAGCTTGATAAACGATGAACTCGCCTACTATTCAATAAATCAAAGATTTGCCTCTTTTTCTACAGAAGATGTAACTCAAAACGGAATAATCAGGGTAGATGGTTTTGAACACAAGTATCTATCAAAGGACATTAGGGCTGTTGCAAAAGTTAATAGAAGCTATGCGAACTTCTGTACAAAGCATACTTACGGCGATAAAATATACGCATATCAAACGGAAAACGACATGATTTACTGGAAGAAAAGTTCAATAGGCCATCCGTTACAGGATGAAGACTGCCCCGATGCAACTCCAAACAACGACTTTGTAGGGTGGCATACGCTGGCTCAAAAACAGTAGAAATCCCCCAAAGATATCCTCAATCCTATATTTAAATCTCCAAAAACTCAAATTAAAAGAGGTAAAGGTATGTTTGAAACAAAAATTCCCGAAAGAAGATGTTCGTTTTGCGGTAGGGGGCAGAACGAAGTAGAGGCTTTAATAACCGGTCCAAAGGGCGTAGCAATTTGTAACGTATGTGTTGATGAGTGTTACAAGATGCTCCATGAGAACGATGAGAATAAGAAGGGAGCTCCAGTTAACATAGACAAACTCCCTACTCCAAAGGAGATAAAGGAGTTCTTAGACCAGTACGTGATAGGTCAGGAAGAGGCCAAAAAGATTCTTTCAGTTGCAGTTTACAACCACTACAAGAGGATAATGTCCGGTGGAACTGTAGATGACGTAGAAATTGAAAAGAGCAACATTCTCCTGATAGGTCCAACGGGGTCGGGAAAGACCCTCCTTGCAAGGTCCCTTGCAAAACTCCTTGATGTCCCTTTTGCAATTGCAGATGCAACAACCCTAACTGAGGCTGGATACGTAGGTGAGGACGTTGAGAATATCCTTCTAAGGCTAATTCAGGCCGCAGACTACGATATTGAGAAAGCCGAGAGGGGAATTATCTACATTGATGAGATAGATAAGATTTCGAGGAAGAGCGAAAATCCATCAATCACGAGGGATGTTTCGGGCGAAGGTGTTCAGCAAGCACTACTAAAAATATTAGAGGGAACTATTGCAAATGTTCCTCCTCAGGGTGGAAGGAAGCATCCTCATCAGCAGTACATTCAGATTGATACATCAAACATTCTATTTATCTGCGGCGGGGCATTCGTAGGACTTGAGGAGATTATTTCAAGGAGAATAGGAAAGGGAAGTTTAGGGTTCACTGCAGACGTTGATAAAAAGAAGTTGGAGAGGGATGAGCTTCTAAAACACGTTGAACCTGACGACCTTGTTAAGTTTGGACTCATTCCGG
>QOAO01000005.1 GCA_003978105.1 Thermovibrio sp. | reverse complement strand
CGCAGACTACAATGACCTTATGGAGATGACTGAGGAGCTCTTTGAATTTCTCTTAGACGAGATATTCGGAAAGGGAGTCAGGGAAATTGAGTATCAGGGAGAGAAGATATCCTTTAAGAGGCCTTTCAGGAGGATTTTCTACTTAGGGGAACTCTCAAGGAAGACGGGACTTTCCGAGGAGGAACTCCTTCACGACGAGGAAAAAGTACTCCGGAAGGCAAAGGAGGTCGGAATAGAGAAGGCTGAGGAGCTTTCACACTTTAGGAGGGTTCAGGAGCTCTTTGAGGCATTGGTCGAGCCGGAACTAATACAGCCAACTTTCGTAGTTGACTTTCCAAAGGCCATTTCTCCACTTGCAAAGGAGAAGAGGGGAAATCCGGAATTGGTAGAGAGGTTTGAGCTCTTTGTCTTTGGAAGGGAAATAGCAAATGCCTACACAGAGCTTAACAATCCTAAGGAGCAGGAGGAGAGGTTCAAGCAGCAACTTGAGGAAAGGGCAAAGGGCGATGAGGAGGCAATGGAGTACGATGCAGACTTCATTACTGCCCTTGAGTACGGGATGCCTCCAACGGCAGGTGAAGGTATAGGAATAGACAGACTTGTTATGCTCTTTACAAACAAGGACTCAATAAGGGAGGTTTTACTCTTTCCTCAGCTGAGGCCTGAAAAGAGGTGTGGAGAGGAAATCTGCCAGTTGGAACCTGAGGAGAAATGAACCTACTTTTAAAGTGGTTAGCCTTTAGAAACCTAAAACCTAAAAAGGGTTACCTATCGTTTGCCTTTCTTATAGCCGTTTTAGGGGTGGTCCTTGGAGTGGCCGCCCTGATAGTTGTCAATGCAGTAATGATGGGATTTCAGGATGCAATAAAGGAGAGGTTACTTTCAGCAAATGCAGACATCATCGTAATGAGGAGGGGAGGAGCTCCCTTTGTTAAGTACAGGTATGCAGAGAAAAAAATATCTGAAATTCCCCACGTTGTAGGAACTGAACCGTTCATCTATGTTCCCGTTATGGCTACAACGGGAAGGGCTGACACTGCATCGAGTGCCTCATTGAGGGGATGTGTACCTGAGAAAGAACCAAACGTTACATCAATCCCAGAACACATAGTACTTGGAGATTGGGAGCTATTTAAAAGAAACCCCAATGGAGTTGTAATAGGAAGGCAGCTTGCAGATACCTTAGGAGTAACACTCGGAGACCAGATAAAGCTGATTTCTCCCATAGGAAGGAAAACACCCTTTGGCGTATTTCCAAGAACTGCCACATACACAGTTGTCGGAATATTTGAAGTGGGAATGTACCAGTTTGACTCATCCTTAGTCCTTGCACACATAGAGACTGTCAGGAGAGATTTTGGGTTTGGGGATTTGGTTACAGGAATAATGGTAAAGGTTGACAGATTGGAAAATGTTAAAAGTGTTGAAAGGGAAATAGAGAAAACACTTGGAAAGGACTATGTTGCCGAGGATTGGATTTCACTTAACAAGAGTCTCTTTTCAGCCCTAAAGCTTGAAAAACTTGCAATGTTTTTAATCCTAACCCTCATAGTAATAGTTGCTTCATTCAACATATCGAGTCTTTTAATGATGAACGTGAACAACAGGGCAAGGGAGATAGCAATACTGAAAACTGTTGGAGCTCTAAACGGCTTCATCCTAAAAGTCTTCGTTCTCCAAGGTTTCTTTATAGGACTAATAGGAACGGCAATTGGAGAAGTACTCGGAATAGGAATTTCCATTTTCGGAGAAAAGTACAAACTCATACCCCTTCCTCCGGACGTTTACTATATAGACCACCTTCCCTTTAAACTTCACCCAACAGACTGTTTGGTTGCAGCCGCTGTAGCTATATTAATCAGTACAGTAGCAACAATCTACCCGGCATTAAGAGCAGCGAAAACAGACCCTGTAAAAGTTCTTAGGATGGGAGAAAACTAATTGAAGGGAAAAATTAGAAAGGCAAGGATAAGTGACGCTGAGGAAATTCAGTTCTTAATTAACGAATATGCAAAACAGGGCCTTATGCTTCCAAAGACGCTTCAGAGTATCTTTGAGGATATAAGGGAGTTCTGGATTTATGAGGAAGATGGAAAGATACTTGGTAGCTGTGCCCTAAAGATTTTCTGGGATGACCTTGCAGAGATTCGCTCTCTGGCGGTCGCTCCAGAGCACATAAAAAAGGGAATAGGAACTGCCCTTGTGAAAGCAGCCCTTGAGGAGGCTAAGGAGCTTGGAATTCCAAGAGTTTTTACACTAACTTATCAAGTTGGATTTTTTGAAAAGTTGGGATTTAAAGTTATTGATAAGGAAAAGTTACCTCAGAAAATCTGGAAGGACTGTATAAACTGTGTAAAATTCCCAAACTGTGATGAGACAGCTTTAGAAATAAATCTCTTGGAGAGGAAGAATGACACCGGAAGAACAGTTAAAAGTGATAAAGAGAGGAACGGTTGAGATAATAAACGAGGGGGAGCTCTTAGAGAAACTGAAATCCGGAAAGAAACTTAGAGTAAAGGCCGGATTTGACCCAACAGCTCCAGATTTACACTTAGGTCATACAGTCCTACTCTGGAAGTTGAGGGATTTTCAGGAGTTGGGTCACGAGGTTTACTTTTTAATCGGTGACTTTACTGCAATGATAGGGGACCCGACGGGAAAAAATGAGACAAGGCCTCCACTTACAAGGGAGCAGGTTTTGGAGAATGCAGAGACCTACTCTCAGCAGGTTTTTAAGATACTCGACCCTGAAAAAACTGTAGTCGTATTCAACAGCGAGTGGTTGAGCTCAATGACTGCAGCAGACCTGATAAAACTTACTTCAAAGTATACTGTAGCAAGGATGCTTGAAAGGGACGACTTTGAGAAGAGATTCAAGGAAGGAAGACCTATCCACATTCATGAATTCATCTATCCCTTACTCCAGGGGTACGATTCTGTTGAGCTTAAAGCAGACGTTGAATTGGGAGGGACAGACCAGAAGTTTAACCTCCTCATGGGAAGGCACCTCCAGAGGGAGTTTGGACAGGAGGAGCAGGTCTGCATAATGATGCCGATTCTTGAGGGACTTGATGGTGTTCAGAAGATGAGTAAGTCCCTTGGAAACTACATAGGAATTTTAGAACCTCCTGAGGAGCAGTTTGGAAAGGTAATGAGGATTTCCGATGAGCTTATGTGGAGGTATTACAGGCTCGTTACAAGAATTCCCGAAGAAGAGATAGATGAAATGGAAAGACTTGTTAAGGAAGGAAAGCTCCACCCTATGGAGGTTAAAAAGAAACTTGCTGAAACAATAGTCAAGACCTTCCACGGAGAGGAAGCTGCAAGAAGGGCAAGGGAACACTTTGAAAGGGTATTTTCAAGGAGGGAGCTCCCTGAGGATATTCCAGAACCCAAAATTAGACTTCCTGAAAATCCCATCTGGCTTCCGATTTTATTGAAGGAGTCTGGTCTTGTAAAGTCAACGAGCGAAGCCAGAAGGCAGATTAAGGGAGGTGGAGTAAGAATTAACGGAGAAAAAGTTATAGATGACCAGTTAAAAATTGACGTACTAAAGGGAGAATTGATTCTCCAGGTTGGAAAGAGACGTTTTGCCAAGATAAAGCCAGAGAACATTGAAGTTTCACATAGTGAAAATTAAATTTAAATGTAAAACTCGGGGCATGGCGCAGCCTGGTAGCGCGCTTGGTTCGGGACCAAGAGGTCGGGGGTTCAAATCCCCCTGCCCCGACCACTAATGTAATTAGGGAATAAGTTATGTTCTCACTAAGAGCAAGTAAAAATTTCTTTTTAACTCTCTTTTTCCATTTTTTAATACTTTTCCTACAGACAGTTCCTTCGTTAGCAGGAGAATCTCTCGATTCTTTAGTAGATAAGTACTATGCCGTACCTCCATTCCTTCAATCGGGAAATATCAAACCCAATGTCCTATTGATTGTTGATAACTCAGGAAGTATGAAAGCCCCAGCTTACTGGCCTTCCAATTTAAGTTTCTCGAGAACTGATACATCCTTTGACCCAGATAAATCGTACTATGGGATATTTGACCCTGATGCTAAGTATTCTTACAACAAAACAAAAAACTTCTTTTACAAGGATGAAAATGGAGAGTGGAGTGGAAATTTTCTCAATTGGCTGACCATGAGAAGGTATGACATACTCCTAAAAGTGTTAGTTGGTGGAAACTATAAGGAAAAGGGAGGAGATAAATTTCTACAGGGATTTAATGTTTGTGAATATTATTACTACTACTACATCTTTACAAAGAGGTGTGAAAAAACAGGTTACTTCCCTTCTAAATATAGAGGTAAGACCTTTTATATTGGAATAGACAGGGATGGTAACTTAAGAACACGGAACGATAGATATTGGTTCGTAGTGAACGGTAGATGGTATGCAATTAGAGTAAAAATCGAGGAAGAACCCTCTGGACTCATTCAAGACTTTTCCTCCAAATTAAGATTAGGACTGATGGTATTCAATCACGGTAACGAATATGAAGATGGGGAAAAAAGAGGAGATGGCGGACATATTGTCAGCTACATATCTGATAACAATACTTCTTTAGAGGATATCTTTCTTAACCAAGATGTTTATGAGGGCCACTATAAACCACTTTACCCTCATCAATGGACACCGTTAGCTGAAACCTACTATGAAGCGGTAAGATATTTTAGAGCTAAGAAATCTGCATACAACAAAGTGAACTACTCAAATCACGACCCTATTCAGTTTAGATGTCAAAAAAACTTTGTTGTTCTTATAACTGATGGAGAAGCTACTAAGGACAAAAATCTACCAAGAACGGCATTTAAAGGTAAGAAGAAACCAGTAAGGGATAAAAACTTTAGCATAAAAGTTTGGATGAAAAAAATAGCTGACAATGAGGGTTATCGTTCCCAGTGGAAAAAAAGTTACAGTTCAGATGGAACTTACTATTTAGAAGGAGTATCCTACTACGCTCACGTTTCAGATTTAAGACCAGATTTGGAAGGTCAACAGAACTTAACGCTTTATACTATTTACACCTTCGGTAAGAGTAATAAGGCTATAGATTTATTGAACAAATCCGCAAAGTATGGTGGCTTTACAGATTTAAACGGAAATGGAAAACCCGACCTATTGCAGGAATGGGATAAAAATAATGACGGTTATGCTGATAACTTCTTCAATCCAACCGATGGGGAAGAGTTAGAGGAGGATTTAAGCAAAGCATTCTTGGATATTTTAAAAAGAGCATCTTCAGGAACTTCTGTGGGAATACCTTCTCAGAAGAAATCAGCAACATCATCTACTATCTCTCACTCTGTTATTCTACAGGCGATGTTTTATCCAAACAGAAAATTTGAGGAAGGAGGAGAACTTAGCTGGATAGGCTATCTCTATTCCTGGTGGCTTTATAACTCAAGATTTGCTCAAAATATTAGGGAAGACACAAATAAAAATTTCGTACTCGATATTTTGGAAGACAGAATTCTTGAGTGGGCCCTTGATGAAAATGGTAAACTAACTATAAAAGCCTATAAAAGTTCGGAGACTGGCAAAAAAGACAATTCTACAGAGCCAGAAATCTACGAATCCTTTGATGAAACTCATCCTATATGGGAAGCAGGTGAAAACTTACTCTACACTTCAGCTGAAGAGAGAAAAATCTATACTCATATAGGAAAACAGTTAATAGATTTTAAACCAGATAACTGGTCTCAATTTATTGTTGAGACCAGTTATGAAGATAACATATTTAAAATACCTCTCTTAGGTCTTCCGGCTCATTGCTTTAATGTTTGCGAATACTTCAATAAAAAAATCTACACTCCTTGGAATATGTTTAAGGCCTTTATTGACTGTATTCAGCCCGAAGATTATCAGAATTTAATAAGCTATATCAGAGGTATCGATTTCCCAGAGTTGAGAAGTAGAAGAATAGATGGAGAAACTCCTCCTCAAGACGGAAGTGATGAAAATGTTTGGAAATTAGGAGATATTATTTATTCTACTCCTTGGATAGAAAAGTACGATAACTACACTGTAGCTTTTGTTGGTGCAAACGATGGTATGCTTCACGCATTTAGAGTAGGTTACTTAAAAAGGAGGCCAGCTCCCCTTTCCCCTGTTTCAGTTCAAAACGATAAAACTGATAATGAAACCGATTTGCTTGGAGAGGAGCTCTGGGCGTTTATTCCACAGAATGTACTACCATATTTAGCTCTCTTAGCAAACAAGAACTATAAACACATCTATACTGTAGATTTAAAACCTTTTGTCGTTCACATAAAACAGGGTGGAAAAGAAAGGAAAATACTCGTTGGAGGATTGAGATTAGGGGGAGCTGTTGGAGCTTCTGGCGAAAACGCAGTTCATCCTCCTTTTTATGCTTGCCCTGCTAACTTTTGGAAAGAAATGAAGAATTGGTGTGAAGAATGTACAGGCTTAATAACATTGCCCTTTGTCGGTTCCAACTTTATCTGTAACCTGATTCCTCAGCCGACACAAAACTATTCACAATGTTACGGCTTATCCTCATATTTTGCCCTTGACGTTACAGACCCAGAAAATCCCAAATTCCTATGGGAATTCACTCGTCCTGATTTAGGATTTAGCTATTCAGGAGGAACTGTAGTAAAGAAGAAAGATAAATACTACATAATGTTTGGTTCGGGACCAACTAACTACAAGGGAGATTCAAACCAAAGTCTAAGATATTTTGTTTTGGATTTGCTAACGGGTGATTTAAAAACAACAATAGATAGGTTTACAAGTAGCGTCCAGGGTAATGGAAGGGGAAGTGAAATAAGAAACGCTTTCAGTGGCAGAATGAACGAAGAAGCAATAGATGTTGATGGAAACGGAGAATCAGATTACGTGGTAGTTGGATATGCTAGAAAAGACGGAAACATGCAAAACTGGAAAGGTGGTTTATTATTGTTTGACGTTAGAGACGATAACCCTAAAAACTGGTATGGAGTAAAATATTTTACAGATGCACAATCCCCTATAACTGCAGCTGTAAAATTCGGAAAATGTTTTAATAAGATTTATCTTTTCTTTGGTACAGGTAGGTGGTTCTATAAGACGGATAATTCCTTACCGGGACAAAGAAATAGAATTTATGGAGTTCCTTTAAACTGTAATGGTAATGAGTGCCGTCCAAATGTAAACGTTGCTCATTCCTCCCATGACGTTTGTGTGGATATAGGAAACCATGTAGAGAGAAGTTGGTATTTAGAGTTAAACAACGACGACCCTGGTTATTTAAAGGAGAGAGTTATATCGAACCCAACTGTTACAGACGAAAACGTTGTTTTCTTCACTACTATAGAACCTACGGATGACCCTTGTGGATTTGGAGGGCGTTCAAGGATATGGGCTTTAAACTGTGCAACTGGTGGAACAATTTATTCAGCATGTCCTGGCGGAAAGTATGCTGTCTCTCCTCCTGAAGGAAAGTTATACTTTCAACTCTCTGGAGCCAACATAGTTGTTATCAATCCAAAAACTGAGTTTGGAACTAATGAAAAAAATGCTTCTCCTTACAGTAAGTGGTATCAGGGAATTGCTCCGGAAACGGGAACTCCCTTTGTAGGATACAGTAAAGGATTGGTTGGAAAGCTCCTTTTCTGGATTGAAAGATGAAAAGAGGTTTTACTCTAATCGAGCTCGTTATAACGATTGTAATTTTATCTATTCTTCTGTCCTTTGCAATTCCAAAGTTCGAGAAGTGGAAAAGGAAGGAAGAAGTAAAACAGGACATCAATTACTTGTACAGTGTACTGCAGAAAACGAGAAACAAAGCTTTTCTTACAAAGGAGGACTATACAGTAATAATTAATGGAACTAACGTAACAATTAAAAACTCTCAAACCTTGAGCATTAAGCTCGATACACCCTTTTACTCAAAGAGAGGTAAGCCTGTTGTATTAAAAGTTACTTCCCGAGGGACTTTTTCAAAAAAAACATCTATTAAATGTTTTAACTGTAACAATCTGAACTTGCCTTACAACTGCATTGTTGTTAATTACTACAACTTAAGGATGGCAAGATGCGATTAAATTATGGATATACTTTAATTGAAGTCCTTATCGCTCTTGCAATATTTGGTATTGTTTTTCTAGGATTGTTTGCAACTGTATCGGCTGTTTTATCGAATAACCTTAAAAACCTTGAAAGAAATGAAGCTATAAGTATTCTAGAAGAAAGCTTAGAATCGGTTAGAAATATCGATTTTTCAAAAGTTACAGATTCCTACTTAAACAACGGAACCTCTAACTGTACAGATTCTCTAAGTAGATGTCAAATTTTAAGGCAGATTCGAAATTTTCAAAAGTGCTATGGAAGATTCTATTCTGTAAGTAATATTAGCTCCAATTTAAAAAGAGTTAAAGTAACTGTTTGTTGGAAGAACAGAGGAAAATTGCAAGAAATTTCAGATGAAACAATTATAGGGAAGGAAGAGTGAGAAGAGGACTTTCTTTAGTTGAGCTCTTAGTTTCCCTGGTGATAGCACTTTTACTGTTATCGGCAATTTATCTCGGATACGTTTCCCTCTTTAAAACAAGCTCCCAAGAGACAATCTCCGCAACCTCGCAGATAGAAAAACTATTAGGATTGGAAATCCTACGGTTAGACGTTGAACATGCTGGTTACGGAATTGCTTATAAATTATCAAACGGTTCAGAAGGTGATTTTCCCATTGAATGGAATGGAACAACTTTAACTATCCGAAGCATTTATAACGTATCAAATGAAGAAACAAACAGTTGGGGAATCTATGACTGTTCCAACAGGAATTTCATTGTAAAAGAAGGAAACTTTAAAAATAGTACTACCGTTGTAGCCCTTGAACCTATTTCAGATTACACAGTTTTTTTTAACAGTGGAAGGCTTTCCAGTATCTGTAATGGAACGGAAAAGAAATACTTAGTTTTCTCTTATGATTCTTCAAGTAGTGGGAGCTGTAAACAACCAGTCTGTAATGAAATTAAGTACTACTTGTACAGTTCTTCATCGGTTCCCAATTACTGTGTTACAAATACCGTATTGGGAAGAAAAGTTAACGCTGGTAATCCAAATCCCCTTATCTATTGTGTAGCTGATTTCAAAGTAAGGTTTGATTGGGATACGAACGGGAACGGTATTATCGATTCAGGAGAAGAGAATCAGAATATAAATATTCCTCCATCAAGTTCAACAAAAGTTTACAGTGTAAGGAAACAATTAAAATTAGTAATAATTTACTTGCTGGTTCAAGAAGGGAAATACGACCCAAGGTATAATTTTTCAGCAAATACAACTATTGATGGAGTAATATTAAATCTTCCTTCCAATCCAAAAGCCAGGCACTGTAGATGGAAAATTGTTAAGATGGTTGTAAAACCTATGAATCTTTAGAGGAAAAAATGAGAAAAGGAGTAGCTCTTTTAACAGTTCTTTTCTTAACTCTTATTGCTCTCATTTTCTCAGCAGTTGCAATCTATATTTCAATAACTTCAACCACCATTTCGGGAGGGGAAAAAAGGTACAAATCGACGTTAGAGTATGCAAAAGGGATAAGCTACTATTTAACCGATGAGATTCTATCAGGAAATATAAATAGTTTAGTTCCAAATTATACTAACTGTATTAACAATCAATGCAACCTATCAGTGAATTTACCGAAAACTATTTTTAGTAATTCAAACTATGAGGTAAATACTACACTTTTGGGTATAGTTGAAGTAGAAGATGGGGAAATTTATACGTTTAGAATAGAAGTAAAAAATAGAAAAGTCCCTTCTGAGAAAGTTATAGTAGAATTTGGATATAAAGTTTACTAACTTAACTGTTACTTTATCAGTTCTCCAATTTTAAAGATTGGTAGGTACATTGCAATTACAATTACCCCAATTATTGAACCAATAAAGACCATTAACAGGGGCTCGATAAGAGAAGTTAATGCATCAACAGCTCTATCTACTTCCTCTTCATAGAAGTCAGCAGCCTTTGAAAGCATTGTATCTAAATTACCTGCCTGTTCTCCTACTGCTGCCATATTTACAATCATTGGTGGAAAAATGGAAATTCTTGACATAGCTAAAGCCAAACTTACCCCTTTTTCTACTTGTTCCTTTACATTTAGAAGGGCTCTCATTATCACTTCGTTATTTGCCGTTTCTGCGGAAATCTGAAGAGCGTCAAGAATATTAATACCACTTGAAATCATGGAAGATAAAGTTCTTGAAAAATTGGCTATACTGGATTTCAAAATGAGCTCTCCAAATATAGGTAATTTTAAAAGTAAAAGGTCTGTCAAGTACCTAAATTGCTTAAAAAACTTCCTGAGCTGAAAAAATCCTATGAAGAAGACAACTACACCAAGTAAAAACCAGCCTATATAGTCTCTTAACCAGTTACTAACGTTTATTACCGTTTGGGTCAGAGAAGGAAGCTCTCCTCCTAAATCTGCATACAGCTGTTGGAAGGTTGGAATAACGAACACGAGGATTCCAATTACAATAACTGTAGCAACAACTAAAACGAATGTCGGATAAAACATAGCACTTTTTACTTTTCCTCTTAACTGCTCTATTTTTTCCAAGTGTTCTGCAAGGCGTTTTAACGTTTCCTCTAACGTTCCTGCTTCCTCTGCAGCCTTTATCATTGATATGTAGAGGTCTCCAAAAACGTTTCTGTATTTTAAGAGAGCAATATGAAATCTTCCTCCCTCCTCAATGTAAGTAGCAATATCATCTATTATATGTTTAAGCCTCCTGTTTGATATTTGGTCTTTTATTATTCTTAATGACTGAACCAGAGGAATTCCAGCATTTATAAGGGCATGTAATTGTCTTGTAAATAAAACAACATCCTTTAGAGAAACTCTATCTAAAAAGGAGAAAGTTATCTCTGTACTGAAGAGAGGCCTATCCTCCTTTAATTTTTCAATGACCACCAATCCCCGTTTTAGTAGTAATTCTTTTGCACTTTCAACATCATCTGCTTCAACAATTCCCCTTCTGATTCTGTTAAAAACGTCCCTGCCAACATACCTGTAACTTGGCATTAATGTCTCCTTGAGTATGCCCTTATCAGTGTTTCAAGCTCTTTCGGGTCAGGAGATACTCTCTTTGCCTCTTCCAAATCTACGAGACCATCCAAGTAGAGTTGAGCCAAGTGTTGATTAAAGGTTATCATGCCTGTTGATGCTTGTCCCGTTTGCATTAGAGAGTAAATCTGATGGAGTTTGTTTTCCCTTATTAAGTTTCTAATAGCTGGAGTAGGAATAAAAACCTCAACTGCAGCTACTCTTCCAGCTCCGTCCCTTCTCTTGAGCAATTTTTGGGCAACTGTACCAACTAAAACAAATGAAAGTTGGGTTCTTATTTGAGACTGTTTATCCGCAGGAAAAACGTCAACAATACGATTTATTGTCTCTACTGCTGAGTTTGTATGGAGTGTTGAAAATACAAGGTGCCCTGTTTCTGCAGCCGTTAAGGCTGCTTCTATAGTTTCAGGGTCCCTCATTTCTCCAACCAGTATCACATCTGGGTCTTCACGGAGTGCTGATTTTAGAGCTCTGGCAAAACTCTTAGTGTCACTTCCTAACTCCCTCTGGGTAACTATCGATTTGTTGTGTTCGTAAACAAACTCGATTGGGTCTTCAATCGTTATTATGTGATAGCTGTACGTTTTATTGACTATATTGATTAGTGATGCAAGAGTAGTGGATTTACCAGAACCTGTGGGACCTGTAACTAAGACCAATCCCTTTGTTTTGTGGGCAAAGGTCTTTATTATCTCTGGAAGTCCCAACTTTTCAAATTCAGGAATACTGTAAGGAATTAATCTAAAGGCTCCTGCTAAAGATTGTCTCTGAAAGTAAGCATTTCCCCTGAACCTTGCAATCCCCCTTATTCCAAAGGAAAAATCTAACTCCCATTCTTCCTCAAGCTTCTTCTTTTGGGCATCTGTAAGAACACTGTAAATCAGCTTTTTTGCGTCAGCTGGTGAGAGTGTTCCGTACTCAACAAGGGGTATTAAGTCTCCTAAAACTCTAATTCTTGGAGGACTACCAGGAACTATATGCAGGTCAGAGGCTTTCTTATCAACAACTTCCTTTAAAAGTTGAATCATATCAACATTCAAAGTTCACCTCCAGAGGATTATAGCAAAAAGAGAGTAAACAGTATTCCTACAACAATTCTGTAAACTCCAAAAGGGATAAATGTGTGGTGCTTTACGTAGTTTAAAAGCCATTTAACAGAGATGTATGCGAAGACAAAGGCAACAAAAAATCCTACTGCCAAAGTTAACCAATTATCCGTACTTAGTGAATCGAAATTCTTGACCAACTCAAAGCCTGTAGCTGCAAACATTGTTGGAATAGCAAGGAGAAAGGAGAACTCGGTTGCTGCAAATCTCTTAAGTCCAAGAACCATTCCTCCTATAATTGTAGCTCCGGACCGGGAAGTTCCCGGAACCATTGCTAAGGATTGGAAAAGACCTATACCTACTGCCTGAAGGTACGAAACTTCTTCAGGTTTCTCCACGTGGTGTTCCTTCTCACTGTGAAGGAGCTCTACAATTATAAAGACAATTCCCCAGACAATGAGAGCTCCACAAACAACGGTAGGGCTAAAGAGCTTTTCAACGTAGTGGTGGAGTAAGAGACCTAATATTCCAGTTGGAATAAAGGCAGCAATGAGTTTTTTCCAGAGCTCCAGGCTTCTTACCAACTTCTCCCTGTAAATTGAGACTACAGAGAGAATTGCTCCTAACTGAATTGCAATCTCAAAGGTTTTTTCAAATGCATCCTGCTTTAAACCTAAGAGATGAGAGGTTAGAATTAGGTGCCCTGTTGATGATATTGGAAGAAACTCTGTTATTCCTTCAACTATTCCCAAAATTACAGAATCAAGTACGTTCAACTATACACCTCCCTTAAAATGGTCGTATCCCTTCTTTTCTAAAAACTTACCATCCAAAAAAACACCTTCCCCTTGAGAAACGGTACCTACTGTCTTAAAACCTAAGTTTTCTAACTTTTCTTTTTTTTCCTCGGGAAAGGTAATTATAAGCTCGTAGTCTTCACCACCGTAGAGGGCGTACTGGAGAGCTCCATCCCCAGCAAATTTTTTCAAATTCTTAGAAACCGGAATTTCAGATGAGTTTAAATCAATTCTTACTTTAGAGGATTCTGCTATTGTATAAAGATTAAAAACAAAACCATCGCTAACATCCGTTGAACATAAAACTCCAATTTCTAAAGCCTTAACACCTTCCTCTAACCTTGCTTTCGGATTTAGAAATCTCTCTATTAGATAAGCATCCTCTACTTTCCCCCTTAAAAGCTGTTCCAGACCTGCCCTTGAATCCCCTAACGTTCCGGTAACTCCCACCAAATCACCGGGTTTAGCCTCTGACCTCAGCATTACGCGATTTTTGCTTGAAACTCCAAAGAGGGACAAGTCTAAGAAAAAGTTTGGACTCTTAACTGTATCACCTCCGATTAAAGAAAAATCGTACTCCTCCAAAGCAGAATTTATTCCCTCGTAGAGCTCCTTTAATTCGTTAACCTCTATCCAATCGGAAACCCCTAAGGTTATAAGGGAGTAAAGGGGAGCTCCACCCATCGATGCAACATCGCTAACAGAAATTGAAACCAACTTCCTTCCCAAGTAGTAGAAAAAGTCCGAAATCAAGTTTTTCCAACTTTTTAGAAAGTGAACTTCCTCAACGAGAGCATCACAGGTGAGAAGTCCTAACGTACCGTTTAGTTCAAAAACTGCCGTATCGTCCCCTATACCTACCTTTATGCCATTTCTTTTATTTTTTAAGGTTTTTGAAAGAAGGTCTATAAGTTCAAACTCACCTAACTTCATAAATCCTCACGGGCTCTAAGTAGCACTCATTCCCCTTTTTCTTCACTTTTGCAAGGAGTCTTACTACTTTTCCCCTGTCGTTAATTGGAGAGAGGAAAGGAGTAGAGTAGATACAGCCCGTAGAATCCTCTAAACAGACATCTGAGCGAGTAACGGGAGGAACTCCACAGTCAGAAGAACAGTTCCATCCCCTATAGATAGCTTCTAAAACCACCTCTTTTCCTACAAGTTCCCCACAGTTTTTCTTTATACTTCCAACCGTTTCTAGTCTTAACCTTGTTTCACCATTTATCTGAACAGAACTGCATGAGAAAAGAAACGGGAGTATAAATAAAAAGAGCTTCTTCATTTTACTCTCCTGAGTAGGAGATAAAACTTTCTAAGAATTCATCCCAGTTTGTTTTTGCAAAGGGATTGTAGTAGCCATCAACTACCTCATTTCCAAATTGGCAAACTGACGGTGTATCAACCTTGTAACAGTTAAAACCGGAATCGTCAGCTTCTGTAGAACTTGAAGGGAAGTAGATGGACAAACCGTGGAGCTCCTTACCATCACCTCCAGGAATCACCGCTTTATAGGCCCCGCTTATTAAACTCACCAAATTCGAAGTTTCAGGATATTTGTTTTGAAGAGAATTTACAAAAGTATAAAGGTCCACGTAATAGTACAAACAATTGTTCTGAGAATCGCAGGCAACCTCAGTTGAACTGTTCCTTGCCGATTTAAAATCTGGAAAACTGTAGGAATTTAACTTATCGACCAAACTCTCCAAGTTGGAGAGAATTTCATTAATTCTCTTCTTTTCAAACAGCGTCATCGTCAGTGTATATCCCAAACTCCCTGAATTTCCGTAGGTCTGTTTATAGGCATCAACAATTTCCTTTCCAAATGTATAACCATCAGAACTTGGATTCTGAACCAAGTAGGAGAGAACCTTTGTATAGTCCCAACCGTTTTCCGGTTCGTATCCTTCAGAGGCAACCACATTTTCAGTAAAGTCCTTTAAATCGTAAAGAACTTCAACCATTCCCATTAAACACTCATCAAACCCTACAAGGTCAAAGGTAATCCCGTCATTTCTTAGCTGGCTTAGAACGTTATAGATTCTAAACATAAAAAGGTAATCAGAAGGTTTTGAATCCATCCCTGCAAACCTTGAAGAGCGCCATCCATCTCCGTGGTCCCAGAATATTAGAGCTCTGTGGCTTGACGGATACATATTTACATAAGTAGAAATAAAGTTTTTTAGACTCTCCTCCTTTGATAGGTCAAGCTCTGTATCGGGAGGGAAAGAGAAGGAATCCAGTTTTCCTGATGTATCGTTGCTTATCGATATTTCGTCAGAGGAGTCTGAAAAGTCTGTAATAGCAACCAATTTCACCTGAGGAGTGTAGTTAACCGATGCCATTTCCTGTAGGTCTTCCTTTGCATTGTTTGATAGACTGTTGTCCCCCATCATATAAACAAGAACCAACCACTGTCTGTAGTTTACCGTTTCACAGGTTCCACTCCCCCGACAGAGCTCCACGTCCGTTCCGTTGAATTCAACGTAGTAATCATTGTTAACTGAAATTTTGAAAGGTTTTCCGCTCTTTACCGCATCCTCTAAGGAGTCATTCCCTAAGTCGTCTGAGGATACAGAGAGATTCGTCAAGTCTATCAACTCCTTAGTCCCGGATGTATCGTTGGCTATTCCGTGAATTATCTTTGCAATTTTATCTCCGACCTGAGAATCTCCTGCTAACTTAAAGGGATTTATAACCTCTCCATTTTCCTTGAGGTTATAGTCCCCGAGTTTTAAACTACCTATGTAAAATGTTAAGTGTGGTGTTTGTGTAAGGGAGAGAAGGAAAAACTTTCCTAAGCTATCGGTGTACGAACATCTTCCAGAATCGGTGCAGACCTTTAATCCCTTAACGTAACTTGAAACAAACTGGCCATTTACTTTCTGTAAATTACCCGAACCTCCTCCCCCTCCACAACT
>QOAO01000016.1 GCA_003978105.1 Thermovibrio sp. | reverse complement strand
GGATGATAGAAGGAACAGAACCAACGGTTGATGAGATGAATAAGAAACTATTTGAGTATTTAAAGGTTTACAACTTTCTTAGACCTCATCAGTCTTTAAATTACAAGACTCCCGCTGAAAAGTTTGAGGACTATATTAGAAGTCATCAATGTGTCCACCATGTATTGAACTTGAACAACCTCTTGACAATAAAATTAATGTAGCCTATATTTCCAAAACACCGATTGGGCGGATAGCTCAGCTGGGAGAGCGCCAGCCTTACAAGCTGGAGGTCACAGGTTCGATCCCTGTTCCGCCCACCATTTAGGGGACGTAGTTCAGCTCTGGTTAGAACGCCGGCCTGTCACGCCGGAGGTCGCGGGTTCGAGTCCCGTCGTCCCCGCCACTTATTAATCCCTGTGGTAGGGTGAACCCCTTATAATCTCCAATCCCCTATAAATCTGCTCGAGTAAAACCAGCCTTGCTATATCGTGTTGTAATGTCAGTTTTGATAGGGAAAGTATAAAGTTTCCTCTTTTCTTTAGATTTTCAGAAATTCCATCAGCGCCCCCAACCACAAAGGATATGTAAGAATTTCTTAATAGGAGCTCCGAAAATTCTCTTGAAGTTAGTTCTTTTCCTCTCTCATCCAAAATAACTAAAAAGCCTTTGATTTTTTTCTCTAATCTTTTTCCTTCCTCTTCAACCGATTTTCCCCTTTTAACTTCAATTAACTCGAGATTGCGAATTTTCCTAATGTAATGTTCCTGAGCTTCTCTCAGGAATGGAGCTATTCTTCCTACAGCCAACAGTCTTATTTTCATTGAACGGTTTCTTCAGATAAAAGTTCCTCAATGTTTATTCTTGGAGCATCCATCCAGAGGGACTCTAAGTTGTAGAGCTCCCTAATTTCAGGCTTAAATATGTGAACTACAACATCTCCATAGTCAAGGAGTATCCAATTGGCATTATCGTAACCTTCAACATTTATAGGGTTAACTCCCCTTTCCTTCAGTTCTTTTTTAATTTCATCGGCTATTGTTCTTGCATGAACGTCAGAGTTAGCTGTAAGTATTAGAAAGAAATCTGCAAGAGACGTTAATTCCCTTAAGTCAAGAACTACCGGTTCTTCTGCCTTCTTATCGAGAGCTTTTTTTAGGGCTATTTTCAACTTCTCTAAACTTTCCAATTTACCTCCCTAAAGCGTTTCCTTTATTTTCCACCAGATTGAGTGTTTTATAGGATTCTCAATAGGTTCAACCTCTAAGTGTTTCTTTCCTGAGAGAATTTCCTTTGCCTTCTTAGCATACTTCGAGTTTGGATAGTTTTTTATAACTTTTCTCAAAATCCCCTTCCCTATTTTTCTGTTCTTTCTCCCGGTTTCCTTCCAGTCCTCTATATCCTTTTCTATCAGTTTTATTCTGTTCTCTGCAACTTTTTTTTCTTCGGGGTCACTACTTTTCAACCTTCTCCTTTCCTTTTTTAGACTCCTTTTTAACCTGTCAATCTCCTCTTTCGACTGAATGGGAGTATAGTAGTATGCCCTTCCAATTAGGTATTCGATTCTGTCCATAGGTTCAACATCGGAAAACTGTTCTTTTATCTTTCTATATCTCTGTATCGAGGCTGTAAATTTTCTTAACATATCGTAAGTCCCGGCTATATAAACTTCATGCTCCGCCAGTACCCTTTTTGCCAGTTTCCTATACTCTCTTGCCTTTTCCATACGGGGGTCATCGGGAAAGTTTTCCATAAACTTCTTAAATGTTCTATAAGCCCTCTGGGCAAATTCAACATCCCACTGTGGACCCTTTATTAGATTGAGGTAACATACACCAAGTCTAAATAGAGCATCCTTTGCTTTTGGGGATGCGGGGTAGAGCTCCAAAAACTCCTCGTAGTTCAGCGCTGCATTTTCGTAATTTCCCTCGTTGAAGTAGGCATCAGCAAGGGTTATTTTCGCAATCTCCTTTTCCTTTGGAGTGAGTTCACCCTCCAAGGCCTTTTCAAGAAGTGTAGAACTCTTTCCCCAGTTCTCCTCAAGGGCTGCTTTTATTCCTTTCCTGTACTGCTCCTGAGAGGTTCTTGGTATCCTCTCACAAGAGGTAATGAAAACTATTAGAAAAAGACAGGTAATTACCCTCTTCATACTTAAACTCCTCCCTCTGAATTATATCAGCAGTGGGCAACTGTAAACTTCTCAATGTGATAACTCTCTACAGGTACTATTCTCATTTCAACTCCAAAGGTTTCTGAAATTTTGTCAAATATTTCCTTCTCATCGTTCTCCAATTTTTCAGAAACTGAGGGATGAACGTAAATTCTTATCAGATTAATGTTGCTCTTTCTCTTTAGAAGGGATAGGACCTCTCTCTCCACCTCAAAGGCTACAGTTTCAGGGGATTTCACTCTACCCTTTCCCTCACAATAGGGGCATGTAGTGGTAAGAGTTTTTCCCAGACTCATTTTTACCCGCTTCCTCGTCATTTCAACGAGGCCTAAGTCTGACATGCTCACAATTTTTGTTCTTGCCCTGTCCTTCTTGAGCTCATTTTCCAACGTTTCAAGGAGAAGCTTTTTGTTTTCCTCACTCTTCATATCTATAAAGTCAATAACTACTATTCCTCCAATGTCCCTCAATCTGAGCTGTCTCGCAATCTCCTTTGCTGCCCTCAGGTTAACGTCTAAGGCTGTTTCCTCTAAGGTTTTTGCCTTTTTAAATTTACCGCTGTTAACATCTATTGAAACTAAGGCCTCTGTTTCATCGATTACAATGTATCCTCCTCCTGAAAGGTACACCTTTCTTGATAATGCTTTCCCTATCGAGTTTTCTATGTGAAACTTTTCAAAGAGGGGAATCTCTCCTTTATAGAGTTTTATCCTCCCTGCAAGTTTAGGGATGAAGGCTTTTGCAAAGGAAACAGCCCTTTCGTACTCCAACTGTGAATCAATAAGAACTTCGGATATATCCTCGGTAAGCAAGTCCCTCAGTGTTTTAGGAACTATATCTAAATCCTGGTAGAGACAGGATGGAGGGGGCTTTTTCTCAGCTTTTTCTAACAGACCCTCCCATACCTTTAACAGATAAAGGAGGTCCTTTTTAAGCTCCTCCTCAGACGCCCCTTCTGCTGCAGTTCTTACTATTATTCCGTAATTTTCCGGCTTTATTCTGTGGGCAATCTCCTTTAATCTCTTTCTCTCCTCTTCATCGGAGATTCTCCTTGAAATTCCTACCCTGTTAACCGTCGGAAGGAGAACCAAGTAGTGCCCCGGAATTGTTAAGTTGGTTGTTACTCTTGGCCCCTTTGTTCCAATGGGTTCCTTGGAAACCTGAACTAAAATCTCCTGACCCTCTGACAGAACCTCCTCAATGGGGGGGAGCTCTATATCAACCGTCTCCTCCTCAAAGAATTCATCCTCATCAAACTCAATGTTTATAGCATCCCTTACGTAGAGAAAAGCCTTTTTCCCAACTCCTATTTCAACAAAGGCAGCTTGAACGGCAGGAACAATTTTTAAGACTCTGCCTTTGTAGATGTTTCCAACTATTCCCCTCTTTCCCTTTCTCTCAACGTAGAACTCGACTAACTCCCCGTCCTCCAATACTGCGATTCTTACCTCTTTTGTGAGAGCATTTATTAAAATCTGTTTTTTATTTGAAAAGTTCTTCTCTAACAACCTCTGCACTGCTTAAATCAACCTCCAGATAGCTCAAAATTTCCTTTATGTTCGCCGTTTTACCGTTTGTTACTTTTAAGGTAACAACAATTTCTCCTTCAGATTCAATTAACTCTTTGATGTGTTCTGACAGACTTCCAATTTTTAGATTATCAATTTTATAATCATTGTAGGGTTTTATCCTGTATGTAATCTCATTAATAGAACTTGAAATTGTTCCTTTAGGTTCAACATCTACCCACCTTTTAAACCTTAGTCCCTCCGGTAGAAAATGCCTTGACTTCTCTAAGAATTCATCAAAGTTATAACTTTCATGCGATAGTTCCACCTCAACAATTTCTCCTAACCCCTCAACTCCTACAGGAAGGCCAAAGAGGATGTTCATCCGTGGATGGGGGTTGAAACCCTGAGAGTACCTAAGTGGAACTCCAAACCTTCTGAAAGTTCTTGTAAAGGCCCTTGTTAGATCTAAAAGAGACAGGTACTTTGCCGGGCCAACCTTTTCGAAAATAAGGGCCACTTTCCTCTTTAATGGAAACTCTCTCTTTGGTTTAGGAGGGACAGAAAACTCAATCTTTTCAGGAATGGGGTAGTTTTTTAAATCCCTAATTTGCTCAGGAGTACAGGCTCCACAGGCATGACAACCTACAATTCTACAGTCTGGGGTCCACTCCTCCTTCCTTGCCTTTTCTAACTCCCTGAGGAGAAATTCCTTCGTTACAACTCCCTCTATAAAGTCCCAGGGGAGCTCCTCCTCAGTTTCCCTTCCTCCGATCTCCCTTTCTAAATCGATACCACTTTTTTCAAATGCCCTTTCCCACTTCTCCCAGTCAAAGTACTCCTTCCACTCGTCAAGCTGTGCTCCTTCCTTGTGGACCTTAAGGAGGATATCCCCTACACTTTTCCCTCCTCTTGTTAAGAGAGCCTCTATAATGGACTGCCTGTAGTCATGAAACCTAAGCTTGAACTGTTTTGGTGACTTTTTCTTAATAAGTTCAACCTTTTCCCTTACCTCATCTCTATCTACAAATGGCTCCCACTGAAAGGGAGTAAAGGGTTTTGGAACAAAAATGGAGATGCCGCCTGCCAAGTGTTTTTTTCCTCTGTACTTTCTCCCTATCCTGTAGACCTGCCAGAGCATATCCACCAAAGCTTCAATGTCCTCTTCCTTTTCAAAGGGAAGACCTATCATAAAGTAAAGCTTAATTCTGTTCCATCCCCTTGAAAAGAGCCCTTCAACTGCCCTAAAGAGGTCTTCGTTTGTCAAATCCTTGTTTATTATTCTCCTCAGCCTGTCTGAGCCAACCTCCGGGGCCAATGTAAAACCTGTCTTTTTAACCTGCATAATCTGAGAGGCCAAATCTGGATTGAACCCCTTAACTCTCATCGATGGGAGTGAAAGGGAAATCACTTCCCTGTAGCAGACCTCCATTACCTTTGGAACAAGTTGATTGAAACGGCTGTGGTCGGATATTGAGAGTGCACTAAGGGATGCCTCCTCGTATCCTGTATTTCTGTAGGTTTTTACTAAAAGCTCTTTTACTGAGTTTTCATCCCTTTCTCTGTAAGGCCTGTATATGTATCCAGCCTGACAGAACCTGCATCCCCTTAAACAGCCCCTCGCAGCTTCAATCGATATTCTGTCCTGGCTCGTTTCAACTACGGGAACTGGAGGGGAGGTTGGGAAAAAGCCCTTAGAAACGCCAGTAAATACCGCCTTTTTTACGGGATACCTACCAAACTTTGGAACCCAAACTCCCTCAATGTTTCTTATCTCCCTAAGGAAGTCCTCCTTTTTCCCTCCCTCTCGCTTTACTTCTCTGAAAACCCCCGCTACTTTAACTAACGTCTCCTCTCCATCTCCGATTGAGAAGAAATCGATGAATGGGGATAGTGGAATAGGGTTGTAGACGCAGGGACCTCCTGCAAAAACTATCGGAACGTTCTCTAAACTATCCCTTTCCTCCCTTAAGAGAGGAATTCCTGCAAGCTTCATCATTTGAAGTGCATTCGTGTATGTAAGCTCAGATGAGAATGAGAGTCCCCACAGGTCGTAATCCCTTACAGGTCTCTGTCCCTCAATGGTGAAGAGAGGGATTCCCCTCCTTATCATAAACTCCTGCATGTCGGGCCTTGGAAGGTAGGCCCTGTGCATAAGGGCAAAATCTGTTAAGTTGTTGATTATGTAGTAGAGAATCTTTCCTCCTATGTGGGAAGTTCCAACCTCATAAAGGTCGGGGTAGGAAAGGACGAACCTTACCTCCCTCTCTTCAAAGGAAGGAGCTCCCATGTTTAACTCTAAGGGTAGGTAAACTGCAGGTTTTTTTACTGAGTAGAGCTCCCTTAAATCTTCGCTGTTAAAAATCGTTGAAGTCGTCAAAGAATTGGTCATCCTCAATAAAATCGTCCTCCTGCGGGTGTTCATTTTCACTGGTATCTAATTTATTGTCCGATTTATTGCTGTGAGGGAATTGGGAGATTTCAGAGGATAAAATCTCCGCCAGGATGAGTGAAGATGCCGTTCCGAGTACTACTGGAAGCCAGGGAATGGAGAGTTCTGAGTATCCTTCTCCTCTTACAAATAACTTCGAGAGTTCCTCCTTCCTTACAGGAATTTCGTAGTAGGAGTTTGAGGTTCTCAATTTCAAAATGTAGGTACTATCAGTTTCCTTTTTGAAGAAGAGCTCCTTTATCTCTTCTTTCCTCCAGAATTTAAATTCTCCTTCTCTAAAAATGGATACTCCGTCTTCGGAAAGCAGAACCGTTGTTCCGTCTAACCCCTTAATTTCAATGCTCTGTTCATTTCCTTTTCTTCCCCTCTGTATCGACGGAAAAACAAGGAGAACGAGAATTAAAAAGAGAATCAGGAAAAGAAGTATTCCCATCCATCACCTCGCAGAACCTGTAGAATTGGTTTAGGAGTTCTAACCACAGAGTTTTTCTGTTGGAGCTCTTAAATCCAAAATTCTCTATAAATGAAAAATAGCCTTCTGACGGTATCCCCGTAGACTTACTTACTACTACCGAACCAGGAAATACACCAAAGTTTTCATAGAACTCATAACAGACTTGTCTGATGTATCTTGAAACAGAAATGGGATGAACTATGTACCTTCCAAATTGGAAGTTGATTCCCTCAGACAGTTTACCGTAGGTTATCAGTTTCTTACTCCTTCCCGTTCTAATCAATATTTGAGCGATTTGACCGAGCAACCTATTCCTCCATGGGAGTATAATTCCAGAAAATTTTGCACCTGGAGCAGGATATGAAGGAAAATAAGATTTTAGAAAACCTAAAATCCCTTGTAGTTGCTTTAATTCTTGCTTTAATTATAAGAACTTTCATAGTTCAGTCCTTTCACATACCGTCCGGTTCAATGATTCCAACTTTGCTTGTAGGCGACTTTATTCTGGTGGATAAGATTACTTACCACTTCAGGGAGCCCGATAGGGGAGATGTAGTTGTTTTCCACTTTCCTTTGAACGAGGATGTTTACTACATTAAGAGAATAATCGGTGTTCCGGGGGATAAAATCCAGGTTATTGATGGGAAACTCTACATTAACGGCAAGCCATGTAAGTATCAACCTGTAGGCAAATTTTCCTACTGGGAAAAGGGACGAAAGTTTACAGGTAAACTCTACTACGAATACTTACCACGCAAGGAAGGTGGTGAGAAGAGGCACTTTATACTGAAAACCGGTATTCAGGGAGACAATACTCAGGTTTTCGTAGTTCCCAAGAACAAGTACTTCATGATGGGTGATAACAGAAACAACAGTTATGATAGTAGATACTGGGGCTTCGTTGATAGAAGTAAAATTGTAGGAATTGCAAGAATCATATTTTTCTCCTGGGATTCACACAAACACCTTCCGAGATTTAACAGAATATTTCATTTAGTTAACTAAATTTCGTTATTTTACATTTTATTTTCTGTAAAATTGATATGTAAGAAAGGCAAATAAGATTGTATGATGCTCGTATGTTTAAAATTTCCATTAACTATATCGTGACCACTTAATGCCCTTTTGTAGATTCCGATTATGTAGCTATCATTTATTTTGAAGACATTAATTAATTTAAAATTTTTCAGCTCCATGCATTTTTCTAAGTTTCCAACATCACAACCCTTTTTCCCGTTCTATTTTCCCTTCACAACTTGAACGGGGATTCTCTTTCTAACAAATACCTTCATGAACTGCTGAAACTTTGAGGTTAGTCCCTCCCGTCTTGTTATAAGTCCAAAAAGCAAATCCTCGTCTCCCTTTACTCTAAAGTAAAAGCTGTAGGTGTAGAGGAGCCAGCTCTTTTTGTACCCAGCAGCTGCGGCTTCTACTTTACTCCACTCAATTTTTCTTACTAGATTCCTCCTAAAGTCTCTAACCTCTAAAAACTTGGAAGTTAGAGTAAGCTCGTAATTTTTCAGAAAAGGCCTTGACTGCCAAACAACAACTCCGGCAAAGATAATTGCAACCAGTCCTAATATTAGGTTAAATGGAAATGAGAGAAAGAGAGCTCCAACCAAAAACAGTAAATCAAAGGTTAGGGGAATAGCAAAGAAGATTAAGTCCTGCTTAAATTCTAATCTCTTTTCCATTATTTAACCTCCAGCATTCTGAGGAGAGCTCCCTCTGCTCTCTTTGCAACTTCTGGATCAACAGAAACCTCAAACTTTTCCCTTTCAAGGGCTTTCAACAACCTCTCCGGAGTTATCATCTTCATCTGGTCGCAGATAAACTCACTGTAGGCAGGTATAAACTCAACGTCAGGTCTGAGCTTTTTAAGCTGGTGAATCGTTCCCCTTTCCGTTCCAACAATTACCTTTTTAGCACTCGTCTCCTTTACAAACCTTACAATTTGTGACGTACTTCCAATGAAGTCTGCAAAATCCCTTACTTCCTTTCTACACTCGGGGTGGACTACTAAGGGGGCTCCGGGATTTTCCTCTTTTCTCCTCCTTACATCCTCTACTGTCAACTTCTGGTGAACCGGACAGTAGCCGTTCCAGACCCTTATTTCTTTACCCTTAACCTTTTCAGCAACGTAACTTCCAAGGTTTTTATCGGGAACAAACAGGATTTTCTCGTTCTCCAAGCCCTCAACCACTTTAACTGCATTTGCAGAAGTACAGCAGATGTCTGAAACTGCCTTAACATCCACAGAGCTGTTAACGTAAGTAACTACTGCGTATTCAGGATTCTTCCTTTTAAACTCCTCAATTTCCTCAACAATTGCCATATCCGCCATTAAGCAGCCGGCCTTGTAGTAGGGAATTAGAACCTTTTTCTCAGGATTTAAGACCTTTGCCGTTTCCGCCATAAAGTAAACACCGCAAAAAACAATTATTTCACAGTCAACTTCCCTTGCCTTCCTTGCAAGTTCCAAGGAGTCACCAACGAAATCTGCAACGTCCTGAATGAGGCCATCAACGTAGTAGTGGGCTAAGATAACCGCGTTTTTCTCCCTCTTTAACTTCTCTATCTGTGCAACAAACTCCATCTCTACTCCCACTCAATCGTTCCTGGAGGTTTTGAAGTTATATCGTAAACAACCCTGTTTACTCCCTCAACCTCATTGATAATTCTGTTTGAGATTCTCTCAAGGAGGTCGTAGGGAAGTTTTACCCAGTCGGCAGTCATTCCGTCTGTACTCTCAACAGCCCTTACGGCAATCACGTAGTCGTAAGTCCTAACATCTCCCATTACACCAACAGTTTGAATTGGAAGGAATACGGCAAAGGACTGCCATATTTTGTCGTAAAGTCCCGCTCTCTTTATCTCCTCTAAAACAACTGCATCGGCCTCCCTCAGGATTTTTAGGTATTCAGGTTTAACCTCACCAATAATCCTTATTGCAAGGCCGGGCCCCGGGAATGGCTGCCTCTTAATAATTTCATCTGGAAGTCCCAACTTCCTTCCAAGTTCCCTTACCTCATCCTTGAAGAGCTCTCTAAGTGGCTCAATAAGCTTAAAGTTAAGCCTTTCAGGAAGTCCCCCAACGTTGTGGTGGGACTTTATTGTTGCAGAAGGACCCTTTACAGAAACACTCTCTATTACATCGGGATAGAGCGTTCCCTGTGCTAGGAACTCTGCGTTTGGAATCTCCTTTGCAGCCCTTTCAAAGACCTCTATAAACGTGTGGCCTATTATCTTTCTCTTTTCCTCCGGGTCTGTTACTCCCTTTAACCTCTCAAGGAAAATATCTGATGCATCAATTACTCTAAAGTTTTTCATGTGGAACTTTTCCTTAAAAGTCCTCTCAACAGACTCCCTCTCCCCCTTTCTCAAGAGTCCTGTATCAACAAAGATGGGGTAGAGCTGATTTCCAATTGCCCTGTGGAGGAGTGCTGCAACTACTGAGGAGTCAACTCCCCCAGAGAGCGCACATATTACGTTTTTATCCCCAACAGTTTCCCTTATCTTTCTAATCTCGTACTCAATAAAATTTTCCATCGTCCAGTTTTGCTCAGCGCCACAAATTCTAACCGCAAAGTTCTCAAGTATCCTGTCTCCATACTGGGTGTGCTTTACCTCTGGATGGAACTGAACGCCAAATATATTTCTATTTTTATCCCTAATTGCTGCGTACGGAGCATTTTCAGTTTTGGCTATCGGTTCGAAGTTCTCAGGAATCTTTAAAACCCTATCGCCGTGGCTCATCCATACTGTAAACTTTTCAGGAAGTCCGTAGAAGAGGTCTGAACTATCAAGTACCTGGAGCTCCGCTCTTCCGTACTCGTGCTTTTCGGCCCTTACTACCTTTCCGCCAAAGAGGTAAGTAATTAACTGCATTCCGTAGCAGATTCCTAAGACGGGAACTCCCAATTCAAAAATTTTTCTGCTAATTCTCGGGGAATCGGGAGAATATACGCTTGCAGGGCCTCCCGATAGAATGATTCCCTTTGGTTTAAACTCCTCTATTTTCTCAACAGAGATGTTGTAGGGGTGTATCTCACAGTAGATGTGCTTTTCCCTTAGCCTCCTTGCAATTAGCTGAGTGTATTGGGAACCGAAATCCAAAATGAGAATTTTGCTCTCGTGAATGTCCTTTACTGCCATAGTTTCTCCTCTATTTAAAGTTTCTTAATGACAAAGTATAGAAATACCAACGATACAGATAGCCCTAAAATAAATATAAGAATTAGCTCAACAAGTTTTGAATCCATTTGAAAAGCTCCAAAATTTTGAGTGGGATTTTAACATTACAGGAGTTTTGCTTTAAGTTCCTCCCGTCCTAAAACTTTTATTCTTTTAAATCCGTAGAACTTTAGAACCAACTTTACATACTCACAACCGCTCTTTCCATCAAGCCCCGTCACAAAGGTTACCACTTTCTTTTCATTTTCACATTCTTTAGGAAGGTCGTTTAAAAAGTGAAGTTTACCTCCCCTCTTTGACCTTTTTGAAAGTGGATCTCTCCACTGCCTCACCATGTTGGCCTTACATTCGTGGAGCTCCAAAATTTCCTTTCCCGAGAAGGCGACATCGATCTCCTTCTCCGAGAGCTTCTTCTCTCCCTTATAAACCCTGCACTGGTTAACCCTTCTGTACCTTCCATTAAATGTAAAAGGCCCCAACTTTGAGACTAAGACCTCTAAAAAGTCTCCCCTCTCTTTATCCGATTTTGAAAAGAACTCTTTTAAAATTTTCAAAATTACCTCTGCATCCCTGTAGTTTAAAACTCCTAACTCTAAACTGTCTCTAACTGCCAAAAATACCCTCTCACTCCTGACTTTCTGAGAATCTGTCGGCCTGAAACTGTTGACAACTTCGGCAAGAACCGAAAAGGCTTTAGGATTTTTCCTCAAAAACTTTAAAAATTCCTCAATCTCCTTTGACTCTATCGAGGAAAACCTCTTTCCATTCCTACAGCTACAGCTCACGTTTGACTTCCCTCACAACTATTCCCGATTTTAAAAGGTAGAGTGGGAGAAAGGAGAGGAGCTCCGAAATCCTCTCCTTTTCAATCTTTTTGAGGATTGTTTTTTTTCTAACCTTTGTTTTTTTAGAGAGTCCTGTTAGGTTTACGAACCTAACGTTTGCAATTTGGCCACTCTCACCTGTTATAGAGCCACTTATCTCAACAACAATTTTTAGGTTTTCCTCTTCTTTCAAAAATTCAGAGGATATTTTTAGATTTAGACTAAACTCTTCCATTTCTCTTGAAAAATTGGGGTCGACAAAGACTTCCTGGAGAATCCACTTACTTGAAACCTCTTCCATCGTTCTCCCCTAAGATTTCTAAGACCTCGGTTAAGTAGTCTATAGACGATGTTGCCCAAACCTTCAGTTCTATTTCCTTCTCGCTACCAGAGCTTAAAGCCCACTCTAGTCTCTGGAAAATCCTGTAAAAAGCATTGTAAATGGCTTTCCTCTTCACAAGAGGAGCTTCATCCAACTTTAGAAATTCCCTTTTAAGCTTTTTTAACTTTCTACTTCCCTTCCTCCTAAAGAATTCCTTAATGGCCCTATTCGTTACTCTACTGTCGCCTAAACCCTTGAGGTTTTCTTTCAAAGTCTCCTCAAACTTCTCAAAGAGCTCTGAAGGTTTGAAGAGGTAGAGAGGAGGGAAACTCCTCCTTTTTATTGTTACTTTTAATCTTATTTCCATCTTGATGTAAAATTCTACAATAATGAACAAGGAGTTATCTGATTTGAACTACGAAATTTTTATTTCCGAAAAGCCTCAGGATGGAAGAGAGATAAAGGAGATAAAGGGCATACCGGTTGTGACTCCCGTTCAGGTTCACGGAGGAGAGGTCTCCTTTGTAGCTTCTGTTCCAACCGTTCCACCGATTTCAGATGGACTAATTACAGACTCCAAGAAAATATGGATAGGGGTTTTAACGGCAGACTGTCTTCCAATATTCCTCGTAGGAGAAGGAGCTATTGGAGTTGTCCATGCCGGTTGGAGAGGAACTTTAAAGGGAATTGCCTTTAACGCAGCTTCATACATGAGCAAGTTTACAAGGGTAAAAAAGGCCATTCTAGGTGTTTCTATTTGCGGTGGATGCTACGAGGTAAGGTTGGACGTGAGAAATTCCTTCTCAAAAGAGTACTCAAGTTGCTTTACCGAGGTTGGGGATGGAAAGTTTCTCTTCGACCTGAAGTGTGCAAACAGAGTTCAGCTCAAAGCTGCAGGCGTGGAGGTTATAGAGGACTTGAACTTCTGTACAGTCTGTAACAACGATAGATTTTTCTCCTATAGAAAGGAGAAAACGAAAAAGAGAACACTATCTGCCATAAGGCTTCTTTGATGGAGAAATTGTTAGCTGTTGCTCTGCAGTTTAAAAGGGGTATTGGTTTTCACAGAGCAAGGAGCTTAATTGAGAAGTACGGCTCCTTAGAGGAAGGAGTAAAGGAAGAAGTTCCGGATTTAAGTAGTGAATTAAAACTTGCAGAGGAAGAAATCAAAAAAGCTGAAAGATTGGGAATTGAAATAGTTCCCTTTTTCTCTAACGAGTATCCAAAAAAGCTCCTTGACCTCCAACAACCTCCCATGGTCCTCTACATAAGGGGAAGTTTAAATGTTGAAAAGTCGGTTGCTATTGTAGGCTCGAGGAGGTGTTCCTCCTACGGTAGAACCGTTGCCTACAGACTTGGAAAGTATCTTTCAGATTTGGGAGTTACAGTTGTTAGTGGACTGGCCTTGGGAATTGATACGTCTGCCCATAGGGGAGCTCTCCCCTCGGGAAACACGGTTGCCGTTTTGGGGAACTCTGTTGACCTTATCTACCCCGTGGAGAATAGGAGTTTGGGAGAGAGGATATTGGAGAACGGAGGGGGAATTGTTTCCGAATTTCCACTTGGAACGAGACCTAAAAGGGAGTACTTCCCAAGAAGAAACAGAATTGTTGCAGGCCTTTCGGACTGTGTGGTGTGGTTGTTGTTGAGGCAGCCGAGAGGAGTGGAACTTTTATAACAGTTAACTATACCTTGGACTTGGGGAGGGACGTTTGGGCTGTTCCGGGAAATATTGACTCCCCTTTCAGTAAGGGAACTAACAGGCTGATAAAGGAGGGAGCTCTTCCATTAACCGAGTTTTCTGAAATTGCAGAGTTCTTCTCAATTAAAGAGAGTAAAAAAATAGAGGTTCCTGAGAGATTGGAGGAGATCTACAAAATACTTCTTAAAAAGCCGTCAACCATAGATGGCCTTGTTGAGGAAACAGGGAAGAGCCTTTCCGAAATCTCCTCTATCCTCTTAGAACTTGAGGTTTTAGGCCTTTTAATCAGGGACGGAGGAGTTTATCGGGTATGCTGAAAAAGATTGTTGTGAAAGAGATTAGAAAGAACGGATTTATAACCTTTGACAGGTTTGTAGAACTCTCCCTATATCACCCTGAATTTGGATACTACACCAAAAAGAGAGTAAAAAGCGTTTTGGGTGAGGATTTTGTTACAGCTCCTGAGCTCACTTCAGCATTTGGTAAGGTTTTGGCTTTTTATATTAAAAAAAAATCTCAGGAACTTAACTTACCTTTAAGAATCTTAGAGCTTGGAGGAGGAAAGGGATTTCTATCCAAGGATATAACCGATTCTATTTCTGTTGACGAGTATACTGTTCTTGAAGTAAGGAAGAAACCCAACTGGATAGATGAAGTTAACTGGATTAGTAGCCTTTCCGAGTTAGGGGAGTTTTCAGGCTTTATAGTCGCAAACGAATTTTTTGATGCCTTTCCGTTTAAGAGAATTGTGAAAAGGTGGGAAAAGCACTACGAAATTGTTGTAACAGAGGATAGAGGATTTTTGAAGGAGAAATTGATTGAGTTTGAGGGAGGGGTCCCCTGCAGTTTAAACGAAGGGAAGGAGTATCCCCTATTTATGTGGAAGGACTTTTTATGGGAGCTTTCAAAAAAGATAAGGAGGGCTTACTTAATTGTTTTTGATTACGGAGATAGCTGTGGAGAGCTCTCATTTCGAGCATACCGAAGTAACAGACTGGTTAACGATTACTTAGAGGAAATCGGTAAAACGGACCTGACTGCTTCTGTTGACTTTACCTATTTGAGAAGTCTTTTAGAGAAGGTTGGTTTTAAATTTGTTTCCTTAAAGCCTCAAAGCTCCTTTCTCTTAGAAAATGGAATTGGGAAATTTCTAAATCCATCGGAAGTTCCTGCTGCTTTGACCCTCCTTGTTGATATGGGTAGAAAATTTAAGGTTTTGGAGGTTTTGAAGGAAGCTTCTCCTTTTTAATAACTTCCTCTTTCTTCTCCTTTTCTTCCTTTGGTACTGCTACTTTTATGTATATTTCAACTCTTCTATTTCTTGCCTGTAAAATGGGGTTGTTCCACGTATAAAGGGGTCTTGTTGCATCGTAACCAACTGCTTCCAGTTTCGAAGGGTCGACTCCTCTCGAAGCTAAATATCTAACAACGGTTGTTGCCCTTCTTATGGAAAGGTCCCAGCTGTCTTCGATGTCTGGTATCGGTGCGGTAGGTTCATCCTTACTTGTATGTCCTTCAACAACAACTGAATAGTTACCAGGTAAGTTTTTAATAATTTTTGCTAATTTATTGAGAGTTTCCTTAGCCTCTTTGGTCAATTTAAGAGAATTTTCCTCGAATAAAACCCTGTTGAATAATCTCACCATTACATAGTTATCTGTAGTTACTATTTGGTATCCCGAGATTGGTAGAACTCTTTTAATTATTTCTTTTATCTTCTTTGCTAAGTCTGTAGTGTATATTTTGATAGGTTTAACTATCGATATTTGCTCAAAGGATTTTGCTTTTTCACCTTGAAAGTACGAAAGGAACTTCATCGCTTTTGTTACATCTAAAGTTGACATTGAGTAGAGAAGAATGAAAAATGTGAGAAGGAGGGACATTAAATCACTAAAACTTGTAAGCCATGCTGGAACCGACTTACACTCTTCTTTCTTTTCCCTCGGCATATTTCTCCTACATAGGAAGATGGATTACTATTTCTACTCTTCTATTTTTAGCCCTTTCTTCAGGTGTGTTGTTAGGAGCTATGGGTCTGTAAGGGCCACAACCTGCTGCTGAAAGTTTTTTAGGGTCATAACCACACTGGATAAACAACCTTAGTATAGTTGTTGCTCTCGCTGCTGAGAGCTCCCAGTTAGAAGGAAATCTCTTACTTCTAATAGGAACATTATCGGTATGTCCTTCTATTGTTAAAGGTAAATCCAACTCCTTAAGTTTCCTACACATTTCCATTATCAACGGAATTGCTCCAGGATACGGTTTATCCTCTCCAGGAGGAAAGAGCTTATCAGTGTTTATTCTTAACCTAATACTCGTTCCATATTTTGATACCTCAGATTGTATTCCAAATTTTTGAAGCATCTGTCTTATTTCAGAGAGTTTACTCTCTATTTCTTTACGACTTCTCATTTTTGGATACATACCAGGAAACTGAATGGAAACTCTCTTTCCCTGGATAACCCTTTCTTCATATATAACGTAGTGGCCTCCAAATGCCTCAATTATTCCTTTTATCGCTTGATAGAACTTTTCAAGGGAAATTGTTGACATTGAGTAAAGAAGAATGAAAAAGGTAAGAAGAAGGGACATTAAATCACCAAAACTTGTAAGCCATGCTGGAGGAGCTTTACACTCCTCCTTCTTTTTTCTTGCCATTTATTCCTCTTTTACTTCAACTCCAAATAGACCTGCGAGTTTTTGCTTTAAAATGTTTGGATTTATTCCTTTTTCAATTGCCTCTGCTGTTAAAATGTAAGCTTCCAAGAAAAGAAGTTTTAGGTCCTTGTAGTACTTAAGTTTCTTTGCTACAGGAATGCAAAGAGTATTTGCCAAAATAGCACCGTAAAGCGTTGTAATCATAGCAACTGCCATACCAGGTCCAAGAGCCGAAGGGTCGGAGAGGTTTTGAAGCATCTGGATAAGACCTATCAATGTTCCTATCATTCCAAATGCTGGGAATAAATCCCCTAAGGCTTCCCAAACAGCAACTTCAGTTGATAGTTTTTGGTCTACTTGAGCCATAGAATTTTCTGCAGTACTCCTAATTTCCTCTATTTCCAGACCATCAATGAGCATTCTCATTATGTTTCCAAGGAATGGGTCTTTTGAGTAAAACTGGTCAATATCCGATTCTAAAGCCAATATACCCTCTTTACGGGCTTTCTTTGCAATTTCTGTCAAGAAGTTTACCGTTTCTAAAGGGTCTCCTACGGTGGGTTTGATTGTTTTTAAAATTGCCTTTAGTCCACCTATAAACTCACCTAAAGGGTATCCTGCAAGGCCAGCAGCAAGACCACCGCCAACTGTAATGAGGAGGGAAGGAATGTTTATAAAGGCTCCAGGACTCCCACCTATCACTATTGAAGCAATAATGAGGAGATAGGCAGCACCTATTCCTATTAGGGTTGCTATGTCCATACTAACCTTCCTTTTGTAGGGACTCTAAGTATGATTTTCGGTAATTGAGAGAAATTCTTTAACAAAAGGGGGAGAGTTCCCCCACTTAATTTAGAAAAAGTAGAGGATACTTCCCTGGAATCTGTTAACGGTTCCATCCCCGTACTTCGTTCCTATGTAGTCTTCATCCGGATATTCTGTTTCCACTCTTAAGTACTCTCCCATAAGGCCTATAGATGGTGTTAATTTATAAAACAGATTTGTGTAGTACATAGTATTTTTAAGCCTTGCCATAACTGCATACTTCCCGTTGTACTTTAAATCGTCGTTGTCAGGGTTATCAATACCCGCTCCAATTCTCCAGACGAGCCTTGGAGAGAACTTCGTAGTTAACTCTATCCATCCACCTTCAGCATCAATTTCTTTAGCATCTATTGGATAACCGTACTTCTTGGTGTCTAACTTCGTATCAAACTTACCGCCGTTGTAGATAAACAGAACTCCTTGACCTACTCCTCCTGTGTACCACTTATCCAAATTTCTCCCCTTCCAGATTTTCCCAGATAGTTCGAACATTCCATATCCAAGTTTATACTCCAAACCGTAGGAGTAAGAATCGAGGTCTTTGTTTCCTCCATCGGCAAGGTCAATCTGCTCCCTTCCTACGTGTCCAATTGCTCCGATGTGGAACTTTAAGCCATTTAAGTTAGTATCGTACGTAATCCTTCCCTGTAGGTCGGGAAGTCCTGAATCTGAACCTGTATCAAACCAAGGCGTATCAGTTTCTCCAAATTCCTTATCAAGAGCAGTTTGAATCGTAAATTTTCCAGAATCCGTTTCAAACCACTTCGATAATCTTATTTGGGGAATGCGGTAACCGATGTTACCCATGAGAGCTCCAGAAGGGAAGTTTGAAAGGTGTGGATAGAGCTGTGTTAAGAGCATCCACTCCTGACCTGCAAGGATTGACCAACTGTCACCCTTAAGCTGAACAAACGCTCTCCTTACCCTAACAACCTGTTTGTTGGGGTCGTTGTTCTCCCAGTCATTTGTATCTGTTCTGTAGAGGTCAATTTCAAACTTTCCAAGTATGTCGTAACCATTTTCCTTAGTTTTTATATCGAACCCAAACCTACTGTGTTTAAAGTTAATATTGAAGTCGTTATCGTTACTGTTCCTTAAAAAAGGAAGTTTGTTTGCTAGTCCTCCCCTTACGTTTTCTGGATAGGCAAACAGGATGTAATCGGTTCCTACTGCCTTTGAATCTGAATAGGATGCGTCAATTTTAAAGTAACCGTAGAAGTCAACTTTTTTTCCTGATTTACTCAAAAACGATGGAACTCCCTTCCCCTTTCTTAAAGGAGCCTTAGTTCCCTTTAACTTCTGAATTTCCTCCCTAAGTTCCTGGTTCTCCTCCTTTACCTGCTGGAGCTCTGCCCTCATCTGTTCAACCATCTGTTTAAGCTGCTCAACTTCGTAGTCGCTGGCAGCAAACGATGGAAGTGCTGAGGAGAGTAAAAACACAGTTCCAAGAATAAGTTCCTTTCTCATAACAGACTCCCCCTATGAAAATTTCTTTACCCTTACAGCTTTTCCTTCGCTCCTCGGTATTTCTCCCCTTTTCTTAAGTGTTACCTTTATGTGAAGTCCAAGTAAACTGTAGATTTCCTCCTCAATTCTCTCCCTTAAGAACTCATCCTGTTTATCAGATTCAATAACAACCTCAACAACATCCTTACCCTCAATTTTACCTATTATTATCTGGTAGTTCGGAAGAATTTCAGGGTGCTTCATAATAATCTCCTCAATCTGTCTTGGGTAGAAACAGACTCCCTTAACCTTGAGCATATCGTCGGTTCTTCCCTTTATTCTCTCAAGACGAACGTGGGTTCTTCCACAATCGCATCTCTCCCTTGACAAAATCTTAGTTATATCTCGGGTTCTGTACCTGATTAGAGGTAGTCCCTCTCTGGTTAACGTTGTTACAACCAATTCTCCCTCCTCTCCGTCGGGAAGGACTCTTCCTGTTTCAGGGTCAACGATTTCCACAATGTAGTGGTCCTCCCAAACGTGGATACCGTTGTGGGCTTTACAGTCGATCCCAAGCCCCACCCCTCCGGTCTCAGTCATTCCTATTATGTCAAAAGTTTCAATCTCCATTTCCCTTTCAATAAAACGGCGCATCTCCTCACTCCAGGTTTCGGCCCCAAAGATACCTACCCTCAGGTTGGTCTCCTTAAAGTCAAAACCCTCCTCCTTTGCAATCTCAATCAACCTTAAAGGATACGAAGCAATCCCTGCAATTGCTGTTGTTTTAAAATCCTTCAGAAACTTTAATTGCAACAGTGTTCTTCCAGGCCCTATCGGAATGACAAAACACCCTATTTTCTCCGCTCCGTAGTGGAAGCCAAATCCCCCGTTGAAAAGTCCAAAGGAGGGTGTTATCTGAAGAACATCTTTATAGGTTAAGCCTGCAGAGGCCAAACACCTTGCCATTATCTCTCCCCACTGTTCAACATCGTTGGGGGTGTAAGGATTAACAACTGGCGTTCCCGTTGTTCCAGATGACATATGAAACCTAACAAATTCACACTGTTCTCCACAGGCTAAACCAAAAGGATAATTTTTCCTTAAATCGTCCTTTGTTAGAAATGGAAAATTCTTTAAGTCATCTAAGGACTTGATATCTCCAGGCTCGAGTTTTCCTATCTTTTCCCAGTATTTTTTATTTTTTTCTTTAATTCTTTGAATCGATTTTCTTAGTCTGTCAAGTTGAATTTTCTCCAGAAGTTCTCTGTCTAGGGTTTCAAGTCTTCTTTGGAACATTTAGTCCCCCGAAAATTTAAGATAGTAGATAAATTTTATAAAATGTTTTCACAATAAACTATTAAACAGGAGGTAGGGGATGTCCTTAAAGGACAAGGATTGTATGCCGAGGGAGGAACTTGAGAAACTACAACTAAAAAGGTTAAAAGAAACTGTCGAAAGGGCGTACTACTTGGTCCCATTCTACAGAAAAAAATTTGACGAAAGGGGAATTAAACCGGAAGATATTAAGAGTTTAGATGACCTGAAAAAGCTCCCCTTTACAACCAAGCAGGACTTGAGGGACAACTATCCCTTCGGCCTTTTTGCAGTTCCGTTGGAGCACGTTGTGAGAATTCACTCCTCATCTGGAACTACCGGAAAGCCTACAGTGGTTGGTTATACAAGACACGATTTAGAGATTTGGACTGAGGTTATGGTAAGGACCTATCTAATGGCCGATGTTAGCGAAAAGGACGTTGTCCACAACGCTTACGGTTACGGTCTCTTTACGGGAGGACTTGGATTTCACTACGGAGCTGAAGCAATAGGAGCTTCTGTTGTTCCGGCAAGTGGCGGATTTACAAAGAGGCAACTGATGTTGATGAAGGACTTTGGAGCTACAGTTCTGTGTTGCACTCCATCTTTTGCCCTCCACCTATCGGAAGTTGCAAAGGAAGAAGGCTACAAACTACATGAGGATTTCAAACTCAGAGCTGGATTCTTCGGAGCTGAACCGGCATCAAAGGGATTGAAGGAAAAGGTAGCTGAGGAGTGGGGGATTCAGTACGTTGAGTGTTACGGACTTTCCGAAATAATAGGCCCCGGAGTTGCTGCAAGCTGTAAACACGGGAATCTACACGTCTTCGAAGACCACTTTATTCCAGAAATTATTGACCCGGAGACTGGAGAGGTTCTCCCCGACGGAGAGGAGGGAGAGTTGGTCATAACTACCTTAACAAAACAGGCTCTTCCGATGATTAGGTACAGAACAAAGGACATTAGCGTAATTCACAGGGAGCCCTGCCCCTGCGGAAGGACAATTCTCTACATAGAGAGCATAAAGGGAAGGGCTGATGACATGCTTATTGTCAATGGAGTAAATGTATTCCCATCCCAGGTTGAGCACGTGATAACGAAGGTTGAGGGAACCACTCCAAACTACGTCATCGTTGTTGATAAGAAGGGTGTTTTGGACAAGTTGGAGGTCTGGATTGAGGTTGATGAATCAATTTTAAGGAACGGTGTTGGTACTCTTGAAAACTTAAAGAAAAAGTTGGAAGAAGAGCTCCTAAACAATCTCTACATAAATGCAAAGGTGAAATTGGTTGAACCTAAGACTCTTGAAAGGAGTATGGGTAAGGCAAAGAGAATTGTTGACAGAAGAGAACTTCAGTAGGAGGAGAGAATGAGAGGAAAGTATGCAGTTAAACAGATTTCTGTCTTTTTAGAGAACAGGAGGGGAAGGTTGGTTGATGTAGCCGGAGCTCTGGCCGATGCCGATATAAATATAAGAGCTCTCTTTTTAGCCGACTCCTCGGAGTTTGGAATACTGAGGCTTGTCGTTAACAATCCGGAAAAGGCCAAGGCAGTTTTAAGCAGTAAGGGATTTGCTGCAAGTGAAACGGAGGTCTTTGCCGTTGAGGTTGAGGACAAACCGGGGGGATTCTACTCCGTTGTGAAAATCTTAGCCGAGAATGAGATAGATGTAGAGTACACGTACGCTTATGCTGGAGCTCTAAACAGAGCTATTCTCTTTTTCAAAGTCCCTGATAGAGAATTGGAGAGAGCGCTTAAACTTCTCCACGAAAACGATTTAAAACTTGTAGAGGCTGCAGAATTTTACGCTTAGGAGGGGAGGGATGGACTTTTTAATGGCTGTTTTCCCTATTTTGGTTGTTCTGTGTGGAATGTTATTTCTCTCTCGCTCAGGAGTCTTTATGTCGGTTGTTGGTTGGCTCTTAGCAGGAGCAGTAGCTGTTTTCTACTTTAAAACTCCACTCTCTGTTGTTTGGGGAGCAAGTATATACGGAATAGTGAAGGCCTTTGCAATAACCTTTGCCGTTGCCTTTACAATGCTAATGATTTTCCTAATGAAGGAAAGCGGAGCTCTAAATGAAATTGTTAGAACAATAACCTCTATTACAAAAGATAAGGTGCAACAGACTCTGTTTATCGGAATGGGATTCGGCTCTCTCGCAACATCTTTAGGTGTTGTAACTCCAGCACTGTTTCCTCCCGTTTTTTTAGCCTTGGGATTCACGCCACTAGCGGCCGTTGCAATTTCAGTTCTTTGTTACGACCCCCTCACATCCTTTGCTCTACTCTCCATTCCAATAACACTTCCAGCTCACGTCGCTTGGGGGCCTTTTGGAATAAGACCTCCGGGAATAGAGAACTTAGACCATTTTATCTGGAGCTTTACACAGCACATAACGATATTTCTGCCTGTTGTTTCAGTGGGATTTGCATTTATGATGCTCTACTTTGTTGATGGCTGGCAGTCCATTAAAAAGTACTGGAAGGAGGCAACTATTGCAGGATTGACTTTATCGTTGACTGCTCTCATTTTGGCCTTTCTGAAAATCTTCCCCGTTGAGGTTATTGGAATAATCTCAGGACTTTTAACAATGGTCGTTTCACTTCTTATCTACAACAGGAGATTAAAGGTTGAAGCAGATGCAAAGTTCTGGAGAGCAGTTTCTCCTTGGCTACTCCTCTTTTTCTTTTCATTAGTGGTAAACTACCCTCCAATCAAAAAGTTCTTGGCAAACCTTCCTGGGAACTTAGAAGTTCTGACAATTGCCGGAAAGAAGGAAGACTTAAACGTTCTTTCCCACGTTTACTTCTGGATTTTAGTTTCTCTCTTACTTTCAATTCCAATTCTTAAACCAACAAAGGAGCAGTTTAATAGAGCTCTTAACCTCTGGATGAAAAGAGTTTGGGGACCATTTTTGGCTTACTCTCTATTCTTTGCGGTTGCCTTTATAATGGCCTGGTCTGGAATGGAGTTTATAAATGGAAAGCTTAAACCTATGGTTGACTTTTCCCACTTGAATATGGATTTAATAATTGGAGTCACGCTGGCTAAAGCATTTGGTAGTTTCTATCCCCTGATTTCTCCCTTCTTAGGATTGCTTGGAGCTTTTGTAGGTGGAAGTGAAACCGCTTCAAACGTTCTCTTTGCAAAGATTCAGTACGGGGCCGTAGCTTCAACAGTAGGAGCTTCAGTGTTTATGGCCGTTTACGGAGCTCATGCGGTGGCCGGAGGAATTGCAAGTGCTATAACCCCCTCAAAAATTACAAATGCAGCTGCTCTTGTGGGAGTCAAAGGAAAGGAAGAGGGGGAGCTCCTAAAAACCTTGATTCTCCCTGTTTTGGCCCTAACACTCTTTGTTGGAATAATTCTCCAAACAATTGTTATGGTTTCAAAGTAACAGAAGGCAGGCCCTGTCCTGCCTTTTTATGTTAACATGAGATAAGTTTCTCAAAAATTGAATAGGAGAAGAGGACAAAACCCTGTACAGCTGAAATTATTGCTTTTCAGTGTTTATTAGTTTTTTTAAAAAAACTTATATTTTAGAGCCATTGAAAATCAATGGCTTAAATCCTGGACTATTGAAATGCCCTGAAAAGTGAGAGGGATTGCAACATCTATACAAGTATTCAAGGGCTGAGAGTAGTCTGTTAAAACTTTAACTTTGATAAGGGGAAGCTTATGTTCCTAACCTTTCTATTTTCCTTTTAAGTTCAAGTATTTTTTCACGGAGCTCCTCGGGATACTCCTCCAAATCCCCTTTCCTAAGTCCCATAGGAACCCAAACAAGGGCGTCCAACTTTACAGGAGGAATTTTTAACTTCGAAGAGAGCTCCCTCCACGTTTTTAATTCTGGAAATATCTTCTTCAATCGTGAATCCAACGGAATCTCTATCTTCTCTAAATTTTTAGGCTCCTCGCCGAAAACGATTTTATATCCGTACATAAACATCTTTGCAGAGAAAACAATCGTTTTTGAATCTCTCCTTTGGTTCATACACTTAGAGAGCTCATCAACCAAAACTAATAGATTCTCTCCTAAATCCCTCAGGGAATACTTCTCAAAAAGCCTATCTACACACTCCTTTGCCCTTTTAAACCTTTTTAGCTTTGCCTGTAGGAATCTCCTGTTAAACTTAGATAAGAATTCGGAGAATTTATCTATACTCGGATTTTCTGAAAAGAATTTGGAGAAATTTTCCCAGTAGGTCTCCCCCTTTGTTTGAAGTTGGTACGATAAAAGGGCGTTTAGAATAACAAGCTTAAAAAAGAGTTCTTTATCCTCTACTTTTTCATAAAGCTTCTCAAGGGCCTTGTACTGCCTGTCCCTTCTTTCTATTTCTTCAATGTCCGAAGGAGAAAATCCTCTTAGAAGGGATAGAAGTTTCTCCATCAATCGGCAGTCTTTTCCTTAATGTTTTTTACATAGTTCTTAACAGCGTTAAATTCCCTTTCGAGTAGCTTCTTAATTCCAAAGTAGGAAAGAACAGAGAAAATCACCCCCAAAAACACTCCACCAACAAACATTGGAACAAAAATCTCCTTTCCACTTGAGAGAATGGAACTAAAGGAGCTGAAGTCAACGTGTGGAACACAGGATTTTTTATGGAGTAGAAAACAGCCTACGTAGTAGTCAAGTATCAGAATAGGAATAGTTGTCCACGGATTTGTTACGTGGGTTCCGATGGCCGCAGCGATTTTGCTGACCCTTGTTATTGCCGCTATTGTAACTGCAACCAAGACCTGAAAGCCGTTTATCGGTAAAAATCCAACAAAAACACCCAAGGCCAAGCCTTTGGCCGTTTCATCAGGCCTGTCCTTAAGCTCCAAAAGCTTCTTTAAGTAAAACCTTAAAGAGAAGGCCTCTTTTATCTTCTTCATCATATTTCCAAGTTTATAAAATTATTCTTATTCCTGCAATATCTACTCCTTATATACAGGACAAACGTCTCTGTACTCACACCACCTACAGTTAAATTCGTTAGGTTCTGGCTGGAGCTCCGAGAATCCCTTTCCAATAAAATCCCTCTCTATAACTTCAATAAGTGGAATTAGTTTTGCCTTGAACACTTCAAGGTCTCTCTTTGTAAAAATTATCCTCTTTATAGTTCCATACCTTACGTTGTGGACCTCTAAGGCAAACCTGTTAAACTGTGGAAATTTTGCACTTGCAAGGAGTGCATACCACCTAAGTTGGGTTTTTATCTTATTGTTGAACTCCCAGCTCCTGTTTGTCTTATGGTCTATTATGTAGAGGGTGTCATCGTTTGAAAAGAGAAAATCCAACTTACCCCTCAAGAAAACGTTTCTTGAGGAGTAATCAACGGTGGAAAAGGAGGAATCAACGGCAAGCTCAATTTCAGAGGCAACAAATGAGGTATTCTCAATTCTCCTCAGCTGACCGTTTACAAATTTAACGATGTTTGGAAAGAAGTTTTTTATGGAATTAACATCGGCCAAAGGTTCCTCTTTTTTAAAGTCCTCAGCATATTCAAACAGAAGTTCCTTCCTTAAGGGCTTCCCCTCTTTTAAAACCCTGTTCAATGCATTTTCAAGGACGTAGTGAACGCCACTTCCTAAGATTAGAAAATCGGCCTTTTCTTTTGGTTCCAACTTTTCAACGTATCTAAAGAAGAACTCGTACTGGCACTTTTTGGCCTTTTGAACCTTTGAAAAGGACCAAGGTCTTAAATGCTCCAATTCAACTTGTTTTTTGTATTCCACCTTCAATAATAAACTCCAGACTATCTGAGTTTTTCAGTCAAGTATTCAACAACCTCATCAACCTTCATCTCAACTCTATTCCCTGTCCTTCTCTCTTTAACCTCAACTATTCCTTCCTGAACTTTCTTTCCAACAATCACCTGGTAGGGAATTCCTATAAGGTCTGCATCCTTAAACTTAAACCCGGGCCTTGCATTCCTGTCGTCCAATATAACGTCAATTTTGTTCTTCTGGAGTTCCGAGTATATTCCCTCAGAAATCTTAGAGATTTCCTCCTTTTTAACGTTAACAGGAATAACAATAACCTCAAATGGGGCTATCTCCTTAGGCCAGACTATTCCATTTTCATCGTAGTTCTGCTCAACCGCAGCAGCCATTACCCTCGTAACTCCTATTCCGTAACAGCCCATGATAATCGGCTTCTCCTCTCCATTCTCATCAACAAAAGTTGCCCCCATTGCCTCACTGTACTTTGTTCCAAGCTTAAAAATGTGACCAACCTCAATTCCCCTCTTCTCGACTAAGGGAGCTCCACACTTAGGACAGGGCTGTCCTCCCCTAACCTCCGAAACATCGATAAAGTCCTCAACCTTAAAATCCCTTCCCCAGTTGACGTTCTTTAGGTGGTAATCCTTCTCACCCGCTCCGGCAACAAAGTTGACCATTTGAATTACAGAGTAGTCTGCAAATACTGGAATGTTAAGACCTAAAGGAGATAGAAATCCCTTAGGCTGTCCTGTAGAGTTTTCAATCTCTTCGTCTGTTGCAAGTCGTATTTCCTTTCCACCTAAAGCCCTCTTCAATTTTGTTTCTTCAACTTCCCTGTCTCCCCTAACAGCAACGGCAACAGGCTTTCCATCAACGATGTAAACTAAGAGCTTTAGTATGTTTTCAGGTGGAACGTTTAGAAATTCCGAAACTTCATCAATTCTCTTTACGTTCGGCGTATGAACTTTCTCTAAAGGTTTAAACCTTGATTCCCTGTCTTTTGGAGGTTCTGGCTTAAACTGCTCTGCCTTTTCGGTACTTGCAGCGTATCCACACTTTTCACAGTAAACAAGTTTTCCCTCACCTGTATCTGCAATAACCATAAACTCGTGGGAGAACTTTCCGCCTATCTCCCCCGTATCGGCTTCAACGGCCTTAAATTCGAGCCCCATTCTCTTAAAAATTCTCGAGTAGGTCTCGTACATGTTCCAGTACTCCCTCTCTGCATCTTCGTCGGTTGCGTGGAAGGAGTAGGCATCCTTCATTATGAACTCACGAGCTCTCATAAGTCCAAACCTTGGCCTTATCTCATCCCTAAATTTCCTTCCAATCTGGTAAAGGTTTAGAGGAAGATCCTTGTAGGACTTAACCTCCCTCCTTACCAGGTCCGTTATAACCTCCTCAGCTGTCGGTGCCAGTGAGTAATCCCTACCGTGTCTGTCCTTGAACTTGACCATCTCTTTCCCGTAAACGTCCCACCTTCCACTTTCAATCCAGAGCTCTGCAGGGTGCATAATTGGAAGAATAACTTCCTGAGCTCCTGCCCTGTCCATCTCCTCCCTTATTATCTGAATAATCTTCCTTACAACTAAAGCTCCCAAAGGCAAAATATCGTAAAGACCAGAAGCTACCTTTCTTATGAATCCAGCTCTTATCAAGAGTTTATGACTTGGAATTTCAGCATCTGCAGGTGCTTCCTTCAAAGTGGGTATGAATGCCCTTGAAAACCTCATCTCTCCTCCAAAAATTTTCTCTCGAAAAAATTAATAGGTGAGCCATGAAAATTCTACACGTTGACACAGAAAAAGGGTGGAGAGGAGGAGAGCAGCAGCTCCTTTACTTAATCAAAGGTTTGAGAGAAAAGGGGATAACCTCAGCTGTAGCTTGCAGAACAGGGGATGAACTGTTTAAAAAGTGTAAAAGGGAAGGAATAGAGATTGTCCCTTTAAAGGGAAATCAAACGTCTGACATTTTGAGATTGGGCTATATAGGAAGAAAGTTTGACATTATCCATGCCCACTCTGCAAAGGGACACACGGTTTCAGTCTTTTCGAAAAAACTACACAGGAAACCTGTAGTTTATACAAGAAGAGTCGACTACAGACCGAGGAAAAACAGATTTACCTATTTAAAATATAAGAATACAGATAAAATAGTTTCAATAACAGAAGCTGTAAGAAGAATAGTGTTAGAAAGCTTTCCATTTTTAACAAACAGAACAGAAGTTATTTACTCTTCGGTTGATGTAAAAGAGATTGAGAGAAAAGTAAAAAGTGAAATAGTTGAAAATATTAAAAAAGAACTTAATGGAAATCCGACAGTTGGAACGCTTGCAGCTCTAACGGAACAAAAAGACATACCCAATCTAATAGAGGCATCTAAAAAGGTTTTAGAGAAACTTACCAATGGAAAGTTTTTCGTTTTCGGTGAGGGAAAACTGAGGAAAAAACTCCAGAAAATTATAGATAGTAAGGGAATCTCCAAAAGTTTTGTTCTCTACGGTTTTGTGGACGATATTGTTAACTATACAAAGGCATTAGACGTATTTGTTCTACCATCAAAAAACGAGGGGCTTGGAAGTTCCCTGCTTGTAGCAATGGTACTCAAAGTTCCTGTTGTTTCAACCAACGTTGGTGGAACGAGTGAGGTTGTTGAAAATGAAGAGACGGGACTCTTAGTACCTCCAAACAACCCAGAACTCTTAGCCGATGCAATAGTTAGAATAGTAACGGATAGGGAACTTTCAAATTACTTGGTTGAGAAAGCTTACAATCTTGTTACAAAGAAGTTTTCAGTTGATAGAATGGTAAACTCTTACGTGGAGCTCTACCGGGAGGTTCTTAGTGGTAAATAACTTCTTTGAGGAGTTCTTGAGGAATATAAAGAAAAGAGCCAAACAGAGCCTCTTTAAGACCCTTTTTAGTAAATTGGAACTCATAGATATTAATGAGAACACTTTGAGGCTTAAGGTAAAAGACAAGGTGGCCAAGAATTTAATAATAAAGCACCATTTAGGACTTTTAAGAGAAGTAGCAGAGAAAACGTACGGAAGAAAGCTTGAGGTAGAGCTCATCTCCTCAGAAGAACTAAATCAGCCTCAACAGTTGGAGCTTGACCTATTTAAAACGAAAGTTGAAGAAAGGAGAGAAACTTTTAAATCAAATCTAAACCCAAAGTATACTTTTGAAAACTTTGTCGTTGGAGCAAGTAACCAGTTTGCCCACGCTGCAGCTCTTGCAGTTGCGGAAAATCCAGGAAGGGCCTACAACCCCCTATTCATATACGGTGGAGTAGGACTTGGTAAAACCCACCTTATGCAGGCAATTGGGAACTTCATTTTAAGAAACAATCCGGGAAAGAAGGTAGTTTATCTAACAACAGAAACCTTTATGAATCAGCTGATAGAAGCATTGAAGTCCGATAACATTCAAGAGTTTAAAGAAAAATACAGAAATATTGATGTTCTTTTGATAGACGATATTCAGTTCATAGGAGGGAAGGAAAGAACTCAGATAGAGTTTTTCCACACCTTTAATGCCCTTTACGATGCAGGAAAACAAGTTGTAATAACCAGTGATAGACCCCCGAAGGACATTCCAACGTTAACTGAGAGGTTGAGGAGTAGGTTTGAATGGGGACTCATAGCAGATATTCAACCGCCTGACTTTGAGACGAGGGTTGCAATTTTAAAGAGGAAGGCAGAGGAGGAGGAAATAGAGGTAAGCGATAGGGTCATTAAGCTCATCGCCTCGATAGTTAAGTCAAACATAAGGCAGCTTGAGGGAGCTCTCATAAAGCTCAAGGCAAAATCGAACTTGGAGGGAAAGCCGATAAATGAGAAACTTGTGAGGGAGCTTTTCTCTGAGGAAAAGAGCAGTGAAAGGATGGAGAAGGAGCTCAAAGAAGCATCTTTAAACATAATAAAGAGAATAGTAGGGAAGGAGCTGAAGGTTGATTTGGAACTCCTTGAAGGACCCTCGAGAAAAAAGAACGTTGCCTTTGCAAGACAGATTGCAATGTACCTGTCAAAAAAGGTTGGAAATTACCCCTACACACAGATAGCATCTGCCTTTAATAGGGACGACCATACAACGGTAATTCATGCAGTCAGAAAGGTGGAGGAGATGGTAAACTCCGATGACTCGGTAAAACAGCTCGTTAACAACTTGGAACTGAGGGTAAGGGAAGCAGTGGAAAGGGCATCTCAAGTTATCCACACCACTGTGGATAACTATGTGGATAATTATGTGGATAACCCAATTAATGTGGATAACTCTGATGGCAGGCAGCAGAGTTATCCACATTAAAAAGTTATCCACAGACTTATCCACAGGAAAATTGGCAAGTTATCCACAATATGTGGATAACTTCTGGGCTTTAAGCTCTTGTAAACCAAGAAACTTTTGTTTTAGTGCACAAAAATTGTGCTCCTGTAATTATTATTCTTCTTTATATATACATATAATTCTCTCTAAATAGTAAGGAGGAAAGAATAAATAAGGAGGAAGGATGCGAATTAGGATATCCAAACTAAAAATGAGGGATGCTGTGAAGCTGACGGCATCGGCAGCGGACAAGAAAGGAACAATTCCGATACTTTCAAACATTCTCCTTGAAGCTGAGGACAACCTACTGAGATTAACTGCAACAAACTTGGAGGTTGGAATATCCACAGTTGTGGATTGTTCTGTGGAAAAGGAAGGAAAAACGACGATAAATGCAAACAAGGCAACAAAGCTCTTTTCATCCTTAACGGGAAATGAAATTACTTTGGAAACCGATGATTCAAAACTTGTTGTTCGCTCTGCAAACTCAAGGTTCTCACTTGCAACACTTCCCTCAGATGAATTTCCCGAGATAGAGCTCCCTGAAAACTTTACAGTCAAACTTCCTTCAGATGAGATAGACAGAGCTCTTAAAAAGGTATCCTATGCGGCAAGTACAGATGAAGCCCGCTACATTCTAACCGGAGTTCTCCTGAGGTCCTTAGGTGACAGACTTCATGCAGTAGCCACGGACGGCCACAGATTGGCCCTCTACGAGGTTTTTGTACCTTCTGAAGAGTTCAGTGCTATTCTGCCGAAAAAATCCCTCAGTGAGCTTAAAAAGGTGCTCAGAGAGGGTGAAGAGGTGGGCTTTGTGGAACTCAACAACAAACTGTTTTTAAGAAGCGGAGATACGGTTATGTGGACCTCCCTAATAGAGGGGGAGTATCCAGACTATCTCTCTGTTATTCCCGAGAACAATCCCGTTTCCTTTTTTGCAGATAAGGAGGAGCTCCTTTCAGCCCTTAAGGAGGTCTCCATTATTTTTGACAAGGAGGAGGTAAGGGCAGTTGTATTTAACTTGAACGGAAGCAATTTAATCCTCAACGCTAAGAAGTTAGAGGGAGAGTCCTCCGAGGAGGCAGAAGTAACAATACCTGTTGACTACTCAGGAGAGCCGTTTACGATTAGTTTTAACATTGTTCACATGATTGAATCGATTAGCTCCTTTGATGCTTCCTCTATAAAGTTTCAGATGAGCGAACCTTTAAGTCCCGTTCTCATTACTTCTGATGAAGAGACGCGGCTTAAAAACGTTGTTATGCCTATGAAAATTTGATGGGAAGGGTCAAAACAGTTCCAAACCTTTTAACTTTTATTAGGATCCTCTTTCTTCCCTTTATCGTCGTTTTTACGGTAAAGGGATACTTTAATGTTTCCCTCATTCTCTTTCTCATTTCATCAATTACCGATTTTTTAGACGGTTACATAGCAAGAAGGAGCAATTCGGTTACTAACTTGGGGATACTCCTCGACCCTATTGCCGATAAGCTTTTGACTTCATCAACGTTAATCTCACTTGCCTACGTAAAGCTCTGTGACCCTTACTCCGTAATTACGATTGTTGGGAGGGAAGAGGCTGTTACAGGGATGAGGGCAATAGCTGCCTCAAGGGGCATTGTCATTCCAGCTTCAAAGGGAGGAAAACTTAAAACGATACTTATAATGAGCTCAATAGTCCTTCTTTTATCGGGGTTTAAAGAATTGGGAGAGGTACTCCTCATTCTCTCAACATTTGTAGCACTCTACACCGGAACTGTTTACTTTATTAATTTCTTTAAAGTCCTTGAGGAGAACGGAAAATGAGCTATGTTCTCGTATTTTTAGTTTCAATTCTTTTAGGCTCCATTCCCTTTGGCTACATCGTTGGGAGAATAAAGGGAGTTGATGTTAGAAAGTACGGAAGTGGAAATATTGGAGCAACCAACGTTTCGAGGATTTTAGGAAAGAAGTACGGAACTCTCGTTCTTTTCCTCGATGCACTAAAGGGAGCTCTCCCCGTTTTAGTCCTAAAATACTTAAATTATCCCGTTGAACTTCAGGTATTTTCAGGACTTTCAGCCATTTTAGGCCACTGCTTCTCGCCTTTTCTCTCCTTTAGGGGAGGAAAGGGCGTTGCAACGGGTTTAGGTGCTTTTTTGGTAATTTCACCGAAGATTACACTACTTGCTTTTATGGTTTTTTTAATCGTTTTTTTCACAACACGGTACGTTTCCCTCTCTTCAATAACTGCCGCACTATCCTACCCAATTCTCTATAAAATTTGGGAGAGGCCTTCTGAGCTATCGTTTATATTTGTTTCACTGTCTTCCCTTGTTATAGTTTTAAAACACTACAGCAACATTAAGAGGCTTTTAAAAGGAGAGGAAAAAAAGTACGTATGAGGTTGTCATGGATTTAAAGGAATACTTACGGGAAAGGAAGAAAATTGTAGATGAGGAAATTTTAAAATTTTTACCCTCCGAGCCTAAGTATGGAAAGAGGCTCTACGAGGCTGTGAGGTACTCCTTAGCGGTAGGTGGAAAGAGGTTAAGACCTATTCTCTGTATGGCAGGTTGTGAAGTTGTCGGGGGAAGCTTTGTGGAGGCCCTTACCCCTGCCTGTGCAATTGAGATGATTCATACATACTCTCTCATCCACGACGATTTACCTGTGATGGACAACGATACGCTGAGGAGGGGAGCTCCAACAACTTGGGTAAAGTTTGGGGAAGCTACTGCTATTCTTGCAGGTGATGCCCTATTAAACAGGGCATTTGAGGTTCTATCTGGTTGGAATTTCGACTGTGAAAGGAAGGTTAGGGTCATTTCGGAGATTTCAAGGGCTTCCGGAATGCTTGGAATGGTTCTTGGGCAGCAGTGTGATATCGATGCAGAGGGAAGGAGTGACGTCTCTTTAGAGGAGCTCCTTTTTATCCATAAACACAAGACGGGAAGGCTAATAACGGCTTCTGTTGTATCTGGAGGAATAACCGGAGGTGGAAGTGAGGAGGAGATAGGAGCTCTTAGAAAGTATGGAAACCACATAGGTTTGGCCTTTCAGATAACTGACGATGTTCTAGACGTTGTTGGTGATGAGAAAAAAATAGGAAAGAACGTCGGTTCAGATTTGGAGAAGGGGAAAGTTACCTTTGTCACATTTTTTGGAGTTGAGGGAGCTCTTAAAAGGGCCAAAGAAGAGATTGAGAGGGCTGTTGAGGCCTTGAGTATTTTTGATAGAAAGAGGAGAGAGCCCTTAGAAGAGATAGCCAGGTTTATTGTTGAGAGAGAATATTAGAGATGGAGGAGAGATTTTTGGTTTTGGAGAAGGTCAACTATCCTGAAGATGTTAAAACGTTAACTGAGGAGGAACTTCAATTACTTGCAGATGAAATCAGAAAGTTCATCATATCTGTAGTTGAAAGGACAGGCGGCCATTTGGCATCCTCATTGGGAGTAGTCGAACTTACAATAGCCCTCTTGAGGGTCTTTTCTCCACCTAAGGACGAAATTGTCTGGGATGTAGGACACCAATCCTACCCTTACAAAATTCTCACAGGGAGAAAGAAGGTTTTCCACACGTTGAGGCAGTATGGAGGAATCTCCGGATTTCCATCGATAAAGGAGAGCAAGTACGATGCATTTGGAACGGGACACAGTTCTACTTCTATTTCCGCTGCTCTTGGAATCAAAATAGGGAAAAAATTAAAGGGAGAGGAAGGGCATGTTATAGCTGTTATTGGTGATGGAGCTCTCACTGCAGGAGAGGCCTACGAGGGACTCAACAATGCAGGTCAGTTGGGAGAGGATTTAATCGTTATTCTAAATGACAACGAAATGTCAATTTCAAAGAATATAGGGGCTATATCAAACTACTTAACGAAACTTACAACGGGAGAGAGTTTAAGGAAGGCAAAGGAGAGACTTGAGAGCGTTACAAAGAAACTCTTTGGGGAAAAGGTCTACAAGGGGTTAAAGAGGGTTGAGGATTTAATTGTGAAGGGGCTTTTCCCTCCCGGAATGCTCTTTGAGGAGTTAGGATTTAGATACATTGGCCCCATAGACGGTCACGATATTCCTACGTTAATTACAACGTTAAGCAACGTTTCAAAATTAAAGGGTCCTACACTCGTTCACGTTCTCACTAAAAAGGGAAAGGGTTACGCCCCTGCTGAGGAGAGGCCTGACAAGTTTCACGGAGTTTCTCCAAAATCTCAAAAGAAGGAGAGTCTACCACCAACCTATACAGAAGTTTTTTCAAAGACGTTAATAGAAATTGCAGAGTCGGATAGTGATCTTGTAGGTATAACTGCTGCTATGCCCTCTGGTACAGGGCTTGATAGATTTAAGGAGAGGTTCCCTGAAAGGTACTTTGATGTGGGAATAGCCGAGCAGCATGCCGTTACGTTTGCTGCAGGTCTTGCAAAGAAGGGATTAAAGCCTGTTGTTGCAATCTATTCAACCTTCCTTCAAAGGGCTTATGACCAGATAATTCATGATGTAGCACTTCAGGAACTTCCAGTTATCTTTGCAATTGATAGGGCAGGGCTTGTTGGAGAGGATGGGGCAACTCACCATGGAGCCTTTGACCTTTCTTACTTGAGGATTATTCCAAACATAGTTGTTGCTGCTCCTAAGGATGAGGAGGAACTCCGTCACCTTCTCTACACTGCCATCTACTCAGGGAAACCCTTTGCCGTTAGATATCCCCGTGGTAGAGGATACGGAATTCCGATAAGGGAGCCTTTGAAAAAAATTGATATTGGTACATGGGAGGTTTTAAGAGAGGGAAAGGATTTAGTTATTCTTGCAACGGGATGGCCGGTTTATCAAGCCTTAAGGGCAGCTGAAAATTTGAAAAAAATCGGACTAAATGTTACTGTAGTTAATGCTCGCTTTGTAAAACCACTTGATGAAAAACTTTTAAACCAAATAGCCAGGGAATTTAAATTAATAGTAACTGTTGAGGAAAATGCCGTTAAGGGAGGTTTCGGTTCTGCCGTAAATGAGTATTTGGCACCCTGGTACACAGGACAGGTTTTTAATTTAGGGTTACCGGACAAGTTTATAGAACATGGAAATCAAAACTTACTACGCCATTTGGTAGGAATAGATTCAGAAGGTATTGAGAAATTTGTTAAGGATATTTTGACTAAAAAGGTATTGAAAAAATAAAAAAGCCTGGCACCGCCCTACTTTCCCACCCGCTCCCGCGGGCAGTATCATCGGCGCTGGCGGGCTTAACTACCGAGTTCGGAATGGAATCGGGTGTTTCCCCGCCGCTATGGGCACCAGGCTTTGTATTTCAGCGTCATATTCAATT
>QOAO01000014.1 GCA_003978105.1 Thermovibrio sp. | reverse complement strand
CGGAGCTCCACACCAAGGACATGTCCAGTCTTCTGGAAGCTCCTCGAAGGGAGTTCCCGGTAGTATTCCGCTATCGGGGTCTCCAATCTCGGGGTCGTAGATGTAACCACAAGGCATACAAACGTACTTTTTCATAATCAGTCCTTTATTCTGTTTTATTGAGAATCATTCTCAATACTCAACTTAGTTCCCTGTTCTTTTTCTGTCAACACTAACCCTTTCTAACTACGGAAAGGGCTACTCTGTCTCCATCCCTTAACCCCTTCTTTATCTCCGTAAATCTGTCGTCACTCCAGCCTACTTCAACTGGAACCTCAACTATTCTCTCTCCCAAAAGCTTATAGACTACGTACTTTCCATTCTTCCACTTGACTGCTGCATTTGGGACAACCAGAACGTTCTTCTTAACTCCGGCAATTATTCTGTTGTGTGTGGTCATTTCAGGCCTTAGGAGCTCTTCGTCCTTAAAGCCCCTTACAACGACTATGTAGTAGACAACGTTGTTAAGTATCTTTGGCTTCGGATATATCTCAACAACCTTTCCCTTAAACACTTTGTTTCTGTAAGTGTCAACCGTGAACTCAACGTCCATTCCCCTCTTTACCTTTCCAATCTCTGTTTCGTCAACGTAAACCCAGTTCTCAAGCTTTTTTGGGTCCAAGATTGTTACAAACTGGGGAGCGTTTAATCCTGCAACAACAGTTTCCCCCTTCTGTGTTGAGACAAAGGAGATAACTCCGCTAATAGGGGCGTAAATGTAGGAGTAGGAGTACCTTACCTCTGCTTCTTTAAGTGATTCCTTGGCCTTTTTAAGGCTTTGAGCGTACTCTATCCTTAACCTCTTTAGCTCCTCTTCCTGAGCCTTTAGATTGAACTTTGCCTTTTTTACACTTTCCAAGGCTGACTTAAAGGAGCTCTCTGCCCTCCTTAACTCTGCCTTGGCCCTCTTGAACTTTTCCTCCGTCGTGTAACCTATTGAAAGAAGCCTCTTCTGTCTCTCAAACTCCCACCTCTTTAACCTTAAATTCTCCTCCTCAGCCTTTAATTTTGACCTGGCAGAGAGAAGTTCCGACTCTGCAGACTTAACCTTTAACTCCTGTTCCCTTATTCTCCTTGGATATGTTTTCTCAACCTCCTTTAGATTTGCCCTTGCCCTCTCAAGCTCTGCCTTCAGTTCCCTGTTGTCTATTACGGCGATTAAATCACCCTTTTTAACTATGTCTCCTACCTTAACGTTTTCCTCAACGACCGTTCCAGAAATCCTTGCTCCAACCTTTATCTCGGCCCCTACCTGAGGCTTCACTATACCGGTCGCATCAATTACTCTCTTTACCTCTCCCCTCTTTACTTCAACAACCTTTGTTGGGACGAGGGTAACCTTTTTGGTTTTCAACTTGAGAAAAACTCCAATTCCAATTAAAAGTGCTAATAAAACGGCAAGCAATCTTTTCAATTTTTACCTCCGACGAGCTCTCCTGTTGCCTTTTTGAGAGAAACTATTGATAGGTTGTACTCGTAAAGAGCTCTCACGTAACTCTCCTCTGCCTCCTTCAAAGAGTTGAGTGTCTGCAAGAGAAGAACAATGTCTGAAACACCTAACTTGTACTCGTTCAGAGCTCTATCATACGCCTTCTGGGAGTATTTGAGGGAGCTCTTAGCAGAAGTTAGCTTTTTGTAGGCAGATTCAACGTCGCTTAGGGCATTTATGACCTCTAACTTTACAGAGTTTTTAACCTTTCTGAGATTTAGCTCCGACTGAATCAGTGAAGACTTCTGAGAGAGAACTCTGTACTTTGTTTCTCCACTGTCAAAAATTGGGTAGGAGAGTGTAATTCCTGCAGAATAGGACTTATCTCCAGGAAATTCCGTTCCAGAGCGCTTTGCAGACAGTGAAATTGAGAGGGTAGGAGAGAGGTTTCTCTGTACAAGTTCTACTCTTTTCCTTTCAATTCTAACCTTCTCCTCAGCCTTCTTTATCTCAGGTCTCAGTTTAAAGGCTGTTTTTAGGAGCTCTTTTAACGTTTTATCTATCAGCTCATCTGAGAACTTAAAGTCCGGTTTTTCTACCTTTTTTAAGGAAAAATCTAAGAGGGCATTTAGCTCTGTAAACTTCTTTCTGTAGTCGTTTTCAGCCTCAATCAGGGAGCTCTCTGCACTTTCAACCTCAGATTCTGCCTTTAGAACGTCGGTAACCATTACAAGTCCCTGTTTGTACTTCTCCCTTGCAACAGAGAGAATCTCCTTAGAGTTTTTAAGTATTGTTCTCCTGATTTTTATCTGTTCGTCGTAGAGCTTAAGTTGGTAGAGCTCCTTCAGTGCTTCGTAGTAAACTGTTAGGAAAGTTTCCTTTAAGGCCTCCTTGAGTTTCTCTATCTCCTTTGAGTCTATGGAGAGCTCCACGTTCCTTTTTAAGTTCAGGACTTCAGAATTGATAGAAACTCCATAGTTGTAGTTCTGATTCCAGTTTTCCTTAAAGTCTGGATAGAACTCCTGAAAACCCAAGGAGAGGCTGACTTTAGGGAAGAACTCTCTTAGTGTTGCCCTTCTTTGAAACTCCTGCTCTTTAATCTGCTCCCTTGATATTTTTAGGTCTAACGAGTTTTTCTCAACGAGCCTCTTTAGATTTTCTGGGTTTAAACCTGAGCCGAGAGATTCTAAAGTACAGAAGAGCATAATAGATACAACTGTAACTAACCGCCTCAACCTAACCTCGAACAGAGGGAGTGTTGGAAAATGATACTAAAATAAAATCTACGAAATTTCAGGAGGTTTTTCATGAAAACGATAGACGTTTCAACAAAGTTTGACAATTTAAGAACGGCAAAGGCAAAAGGAAGGATTAGACTCTCTCCCGAAACGGTAAAGAGAATCATTAACAGGGAAATTCCGAAGGGGGACGTTCTTTCAGCTTCTCAAATAGCTGGAATAATGGGAGCAAAGAAGACCTCAGAGTTAATGCCATTCTGCCATCCCATCCCAATAGACCACATAGAGGTCAAAACAGAGGTCGGAGAGGACTACGTTGAGGTTGAGGCAGAGGTTAGGGGAATTTGGAGGACGGGTTACGAGGTTGAGGCCATGAACGCCTGTCTTATGGCACTTTTAAACATTTACGACATGTGTAAGGCCTACGATAAGAACATGGTTATTGAGGAAGTTAAGCTCGTTTCAAAAAGTGGAGGAAAATCGGACTGGGCTGAGGATTTAAGTGGGTTGAAGGCTGCTGTTATAACTGTGAGCGATTCGGCTTCAAGGGGAGAGAAGGAGGACAGGAGTGGGAAGTTGGCTCAGGAAATACTAAGAGAGTTTGGGGCTGAAATTATCGGCTACAAAATCGTTCCAGACGATAAGGAGAGGATTAAAGAGAGTGTTAAAAAGTTTAAGGACATGGGAGCCAATCTAATCGTTACAACGGGAGGAACGGGATTCAGCCCGAGGGATGTAACTCCGGAAGCTTCGGAGGAGCTGTTTGAGAAGGAGATGGTGGGATTCTCTGAGGCTATGCACATTTTAGGCATTAGGTTTACCCCAAAGGCAATAATGTCAAGGGCTAAGGCTGGTCTTCTCTCTCCAGAGTGTATTCTCCTAAACCTCCCAGGTTCCTCGAGGGGAGTGGAGCAGAACCTTAGAATGTTCTCTCCACTCATTAAGCACGCCCTTAAAATGGCACAGGGGGGTGGCCACTGATAAGTGTGTGCGTTCTGGCAGGTGGGAAGAGCTCCCGATTTGGAGCTGATAAGCTCACAGCCCCCTTTAGAGGAAAGTTCTTGATTTCAAACATTCTTGATGAGCTAACCGATTTTCCTGAGGTTATCCTAATAACTAAATTTCCGTTTAAGTTTCTACCGCTGGTGAGGACTTACCACAATTTAAAAGTTGTTGTTGAAAGCTTTTCTGAATTTTCTCCCATTTACGGAATTTACACGGGACTGAGGAGTGCAAAATTTGGAAAGGTTATTTTCGTTCCAGGTGACGTCCCTCTTTTGAAGGGTGAGCTCGTTAGGAAGCTTACTTTAGAGGTTCCACCTGCCGTTGTTGTGAAGGAGAAGAGATTTCACTCACTGTTTACGGTAATTTCAAAATTTTCACTGCCGAAAGTTGAGGAGTTTCTGAGAAGTGGAAGACACAAGTTGAGGGAGCTCCACGGAGAACTAAATTCCCGTCCTATTCCCTTTGAGAAATTCCAGCATCTGGACTTTAGAGGGGATTCCCTGAAGAACGTTAATAGACAGGAGGACTACATTGAGGCCGTCTGTAGATGAATTGATTGATAGGGTAAAGAGGAGTTCAAATCCTGGAAACTTGGGGATGATTTTGGTTCACAATGGAATTGTTAGGGGGAGCTCCCGCTCAGGGGAAAGGGTTTCCGAGATGGAGCTCTCATTTGACAGCGAAAAGCTGAAGAAGGTTGTCTCTGAGATTGAAAAAAAGGACGGAATCGAAGCCGTTGAGGTATGGATAAATGAGGGAAGGTTGAAGGTAGGAGACGACATAATGGTTGTTGTCGTTGCAGGGAGGTTCAGAAGCGATGTTCTCCCTGCATTTGAGGAGCTCATTTCCCGAATAAAGAAGGAGGTTGTTGTTGAAAAGGAGATTTGACGATAGCCACCTGACCGATTTTGAAAGGTGGGTAATTTTCAAGAAGGGGACGGAACCTCCGTTTCAAAACAAGTACTGGAACCACTTTGAAAGGGGAGTTTACGTCTGTAAGCTGTGTAGACAACCCTTGTTTAGGAGTGAGGACAAGTTCCTCTCCTACTCTGGCTGGCCTTCCTTTGATAGTTCAATTCCTGGTTCTGTAAAGGAGGTTCCTGAGGAGTTTCCAGACGACAGGATTGAGGTTGTATGTTCAAGGTGTGGAGCGCACTTGGGACACGTTTTCTACGGGGAGGGATATACTAAAAAGGACGTTCGTTACTGTATAAATTCCGCTTCGATAGATTTTGTCCCTGAGGAAGAGGATGGCGCTGATAGAGCTCCGTAACGTCAGGAAGGTTTACAGACAGGGGGATTTAGAGGTTGAGGTTTTAAAGGGAATAGACCTTTCGATAGATAAGGGGGAGTTTGTCTCTATAATGGGTCCTTCAGGTTCGGGAAAGTCAACCTTGATGTACATTTTGGGCTGTTTGGACAGGCCTACAGGTGGCGAGTACATTTTAGACGGTAGGAACGTTTTGGAACTCTCAGACGAGGAGGTTTCAAAGCTCAGGGCTGAATACATAGGCTTTGTCTTTCAGGCATTCTACCTTGTTCCCTACCTAAATGTTTTGGATAACGTTCTTTTGCCCGTTGAGTACCTTCCAAAGGAAAGGAGAAGGGAGCTCTTTTCAAGAGTTTCTCCTGAGGAGAGGGCGAAAAAACTTCTAAGCCGTTTGGGAATGGAGGAGAGGCTCTCGTTTAAACCGGAGGAGCTTTCGGGAGGACAGAAACAGAGAACTGCAATTGCGAGAGCTCTGATTAACTCTCCAGAGATTATCCTTGCAGATGAACCTACAGGACAGTTGGACACGGCCTCTGGAAGAGCAGTTCTTGAAATTTTTAAGGAGCTTAACTCTGAGGGAAAAACAGTAGTGGTTGTTACACACGACCCTGAAGTGGCAAGACAGGCCAAAAGGGTCATCAGAATTCAGGATGGAGCTATCGTTGGATGAGTAGATTTCTAATAAAGGAGCTCATCCTTTCACTCGTTCACAACAGACTGAGAACCCTCTTTGGAATTTTGGGAATAGTCTTCGGTGTCGTTTCTGTTGTTTTAATTGTTGCAGCAATAGAAGGAAGTTCATTACTTGCTAACAGAATAATCCAGAAGTTGGGTCCCGATTCCGTTTTAATAGTTTCAGGTTCTGTTAAAAAGGGGCCAAGGAGTGGCTTTAGAAATTTAACGTTAGAGGATGTAAAGGAAATTGGGAGGTTAGAGGGAATATTTGCGCTGACCTACGGAGTTGTTAAGCCTATGACTATGGTTTCAAGCCTTTCCCAGTCAAAGTTTTCCTCTGTCTTTGGAGTTGGCAGGGATTGGCTAATTTCTTGGGACTACAGAATTGAGGAGGGAAGGGGATTTACCGAGGGGGATTTTCAGAATTTGAGGAAGGTTGCTGTTGTAGGACACGACGTTAGTGATTTTCTATGGCCAAACCAAAACCCAGTTGGAAAAACCCTTTTGGTTGGAAAAACCCCTTTTAGAGTGATAGGAGTTTATAAAAAGAAGGGGAAGACTCCGAACGGCCACAATTTGGACAACAGGGTCTTCATTCCATTTCCCGTTTTTGACAGAGTTACCGAAAAGACCTACGGACATATAAGCATTATCAGATTTAGGGTTTTGGATTTGGATAGCTACAACAAAATAGTCTCTGAAACGAGAGAGACTCTACTTAAACACCACAAACCGGACGAATTCATGGTTATAACGCCTACCGTTGTTAAGAAATTTCTATCAATGCTATCTGCGACACTTGCTCTGTTTTTAGGAATTGCCTCAACAACGGCGTTAGTAATAGGGGGATTTGTCCTTTCGTCGATTTTCTACATAAACATTCAAGTGAGACAGTGGGAAATTGGACTGAGAAGGGCTTTAGGAGCAACAGGGAAAGAGATTCTCTATAGAATTCTCTACGAGGCCGTTTTAATATCTGTAATTTCCTCAATTTTTGGAGTCATTGTAGGTTACATCTTAATAGGAAAGCTCCTTCCGCTTTTAAACATTCCCGTTGTCTATCCTTTAAAAGCCTTTGTTATATCCTCTCTCTTCTCCCTTATCGTTTGCCTCTTTGCTGTCTACTTTCCTGCAAAAAAGGCGGCCTCTTTTGAGCCCGTTAGAGCTCTCAGGAGGAAGGCCTAATGTTGAAAGCTCTTCTATCCTACGCTTCTGAAAACAAAAAGAGGTTCTTACTTTCCATCATAGGAATAGCAATTGGTGTCTTTACGCTTACTCTCATGTTGGGAATTTCGTCTGCAATGAAAAAAAGGGTAGAGTTTGTCATAGGCAAAATGGGCTCATCTGTTTTAGTTGTTCTTCCCGGAGATGTTAAGAACTTAGGCGGAAGGACTATTCAGCTGTCGTTCTATCCTACTCTGAAAATATCCGATGCAGAGGCGATTGAGGAAAAGTGTCCCGACGTTCTTTACGTCTCTCCCTACAAAAAGGTATCTCCCAACGTTCACTACGGAGGAAAATCCTACAGTGCCTCTGTTTACGGTATCTGGCCGGAGTACAGAAACATTGCCAATTTGGAGTTCCTGTGTGGAAGGTTTTTAAGCAAGGAGGATGTTGATGGGATTTCTCAGAGGGCTGTCTTGGGATACAGCGTTGCGAGGGAGCTCTACGGGAGTACATGTCCGGTTGGGAAGGTTATCTACCTATTTAATGCTCCCTACAGAATTGTTGGGGTTCTTAAAAAGAAGGGAACGGACCTAAGTGGAGAAAACTTGGACGATAGAGTTTACATACCGATAAGTTCTGCCGTTAAGAGAATTTCAAACGTTGACTACATAGATGGAATCTACATTCTTCCAGACTCTCCAGAACTTGTTGACACAGTTAAAAAGGAAGTTGAAGGGCTACTCCTCAAAAGACACAAAAAGAAGGACTTTTCTGTCAACAAGTACGAGGATTTGGTAAACACTCAAAAGCAGGCAATGGACGTTTTTAAAAAGCTGTCTCTAATTGTCTCTTTCATATCCTTTGGTACGGGAGCTTTAGGAATAATTGCAGTTCTTACACTATCGGTCTACGAAAGGTACGTTGAAATAGGGATTAGAAGGGCTTTTGGTGCTACGAAGGGTGCAATTTTTAAACAGTTTCTCTACGAGGCAACATTTCTCTCGTCCGTTGGAGCTCTGATGGGAGCTTTCCTCTCTACCCTCCTTGTCATTGGAATAGCGAAAGTTGCCCACTGGCCTGTTTACATTCCATTAAAGGAGGCTTTCTTCTCGATAGTTCTTTCGTCGTTAATTGGTCTAATTTCAGGGGTCTACCCTGCAGTGAGAGCTCTCTCCGTAGACCCGAAGGAGGTTTTGAAGGAAGAGTAAGCTACTCTGAAAAGAGGGCTTCTGTAAACTCCTCCGGGTCAAACTTTCTCAGGTCCTCAATCTTTTCTCCTATTCCCACAAACTTAATTGGAACCTTCAAATCGTTGCAGATTGCTATTACAATTCCTCCCTTTGCAGTTCCGTCCAACTTTGTCAGGGCTATTCCTGTAACGTCGGTTATCTCCTTGAATGCCTTTGCCTGTGAGATTGCATTCTGACCGGTGTTGGCATCCAAGACCAATAAAATCTCCGCAGGCTGACCTGGGAATTCCCTTCCAATAACCTTCTTTATCTTGTGAATCTCCCTCATGAGCCTTTCCTTGTTGTGGAGCCTTCCTGCAGTGTCAACGATTAAGACATCCTCCCCCTTCGCCTTTATACTCTGAATTGCATCGTAGACAACGGCTGCAGGGTCCGTTCCTTCCTGCCCCTTAACAATTCTGACTCCAGCCCTCTCTGCCCAGACCTCTAACTGTTCGATTGCTGCAGCTCTAAAGGTATCGGCTGCGGCAAGGACAACTGAGTATCCCCTATCCTTTAACTGTTTTGCTAACTTTCCTATCGTTGTTGTTTTTCCAACTCCGTTAACTCCAAGAACTAAAATGACCGAGGGCTTTTCATTTAAGTTAAGTTCTCCTCTACAGTTTTTGAGCATTTCCTTTATTTTTTCCTTTAAGAGCTCCAGAAGCTCATCTGACTTTTTAATCTTTCTCCTCTTTGCCTCCTTCCTGAGGTAATCGATAAGCTCGAGGGTTGTCTTCACTCCAACGTCTGCAAGAATCAACCTCTCTTCCAACTCCTCAAACAGACTCTCGTCCACATCTCTGCCGGAGAATTGGGAAAGGCCAAGGGCATCTCTCGTCTTTTTGAGTCCCTCTTTAAAGCTCTTTATTATCTTTGAACCGCCTATTCCTAACTTCTCCTCAAGTTCCCTCTTTTTAACCATGTACTCAAAGGAGTAGCTTTCGGGAACTTTATCCTCTATTTCCTTGAGAGCCTTATAGGCAAGGTCGTAGAGACCTTCCTTTATGTAGAGGTTTGCAATGTGGTAGCTTGAGAGAAATGAAAGCTTTTTGTTCTGACTGTTTTTAGCTACATCGTACAAGTTCCTGGCCTTCTGAAAGTTTCCTCTGTACTCCTCAATTAATCCCTTTAGGAATGAACTGTAATCCTTTCCGAGTTTCTCCTCTATTTCAGTTAAGTAGGGCTCCATCTCCCTGTAGAGAGCTAAGTTTCTCAATATTTTGGAAACTTCCTCAATGAGTTCACCGTTGCTGTATAAAAGAGCGTTTTTTAGGGCCTCTGGAGCTCTCCTTTCATTCTCCTCTGCAAGTTTTAACCATTTCTCAGGCTGGTTTGGATTCTCCTTAAGCTCGTCTTCAATCTTTGGCTTTCTCTTAAAGAATCTGAACATTTCAACTCCCTCGGGGTTTTGAGAAAAAACTAAATGTTAAAGCTCATTTGTCAACTTAACAAGTCTACAGAGGAGCTCGTAAGGTTTTCCTTCCTCCATTGCTCTTACAGAGAGCTCTATTCCATCCTCAACGCTTTTAACCCTATCCCCTGCAAGGAGAGCAAAGGCCGAATTCAGGGTCACTACGTCCCTCTTAGCTCCTTTCTCCTCACCGGTTAGGATTCTCCTTACAATCTCCCTGTTCTCCTCCAACGTTTCTCCACCTTTTATTTCCGAAAAGGGAACTCTCTTTAATCCAAAGTCCTCTGGTGAAATAACGTAGCTTTTTATCTCTCCTTCTTTTATTTCTGTTACCTTTGTTAAGTCGGTTATCGTTATCTCGTCAGTTCCGTCCTTACCGTGAACTATAAAGGCCCTCTCCGTTCCAAGTTTTAAAAGAACCTCTGCGAGCTTCTCGGTTAGATTTTCACTGTAAACCCCCATCAGCTGTCTCAGAGCTCCAGCAGGATTTGTCATAGGACCAAGGAGGTTAAAGATTGTCCTTATACCTAACTCCCTTCTCGGCCTTGTAACAGAGGCCATTGCAGGGTGAAACTTCGGAGCAAACATAAATCCAAATCCTAACTCCTCAATGCACCTTGCAACTTTCTCAGGTTCAAGGTCTATCTTTACCCCAAAGCTCTCCAAAATATCTGCACTTCCGCACCTACTTGAAACTGACCTGTTCCCGTGTTTTGCCACAGGAACACCGCAGGATGCAACGACTAAGGCAACGGTTGTTGAGATGTTAAAAGTTCCCTTTAGGTCTCCTCCCGTTCCGCAGGTATCGACCAACCTCTCCCTCAAGTCTTTAGGAAGGGGAACTTTTCTGCTCTTTTCCCTCATTACCTTTGTTGCTCCAGTTATCTCATCAACGGTCTCTCCCTTAGCTCTTAGAGCAACTAAAATGCCGGCAATCTGAACGTCGGTAAGCTCTCCTTCCATTATCCTATTAAAGAGGTTGGAGCTCTCCTCATCGGTTAAGTTTTCACCTTCAACTAATCTGTTTAATAGGCTTTTAAACTCCATACTTTTCTACCTCGTTAGGTTTTAGGAATTTCCCGTTGAAACTTTTAAGGGCTTCCTCAAGGGAATTTAAACTCTTTACTTTAAAAAGGTGACTTTCACACTTACAATCAGTTGAGCCAAACCCTAAGATGGCCTCTCCAACGGCAGAAACCTCTTTTGCAAGTTTACACTCAAACCTCTTTCCCTCAAATATCCAGACTCCGAGAAAATCTGTTTCCTCTCTCGTTGTTAGAAAATCTATGTGCCAGTGTCTCTTCTTGTTCCTTTTCATGTGTCTTAGAACTCTCCTTTTTAATCCGCCGCTTCCAAAGGCAGAGCCGCAGTAAACGTAAATTCCCCTCTTTAATTGAAAAGCCCTGCCATTTCTAACCTCTACATTTAGGTCACTCTTAACCTCAAAGATTAGACAGTAGCTACCCTTCAACGTTTAATTCCTCTAACGAGAGTCTTGGGAGAGCTCCGACTGTGAGCTCATCTCCACCCTTAAGGAGAAACCTCCTGTATCCAACGTAGGCAACCATTGCACCGTTGTCAGATGTGTACGAAAGGTCGGGAAGTAAGACCTCGTATCCCTTTTCTGAAAGCTCTTTCAACTTCTCTCTCAAGAGGGAATTTGCAGAGACTCCTCCAGAAACAACAATTCTTCTTACCCCAAATTCTTTTAAGGCCTTTTTTAACTTTCCAAATAAGTATTCAACAGCAGTTTTCTGAAAAGAAGCAGCAATCTGTTCCTTAGGATACCCCTTTTCAACTAACCTCTTGACTGCAGTCTTTATTCCACTGAAGCTATAGTTGAGCCCTTTGACCTTCGGTTTAGGAAGTTGGAGGTAGTCTCCCTTAAACTCCCTGTAAATTTTGTCTATTACGGGACCTCCCGGATAACCTAAACCAAGCATCTTTGCAACCTTATCGTAGGCCTCTCCAACTGCATCGTCAAAGGTCTTTCCGATAACTCTGTACCTTCCAAGACCATCTGCAAGGACTAAGAGAGTGTGACCCCCGCTTACAACGAGTCCTAAAAACGGATACTCAGGTTCCTTTCCTATGAAAGGGGAGAGGAGGTGAGCCTCTATGTGGTGAACGCCCTTAAACGGCAGATTCAAGCAGTAGGAGATACCCTTTCCGAAAGTTAAACCGACAAGGAGGGCAGGAAGGAGGCCGGGAAACCTCGTGACAGTTATTAGCTCTAAATCCCCAACCCCAACACCTGCAACCTTTAAGGCCTCTTCAAAGACAACGTCTATATTCTCTGCATGCTTCCTTGCAGCAATTTCGGGGACAACTCCCCCAAAGGGAATGTGGAACTCGTATTGAGAGGATACGATGTTGCTCAGTAGCTTGTTTTCCTTAGCATCGTAAACTGCAACGGACGTATCGTCACACGACGTATCTATTCCTAAAACTATCACTCTTCAACCTCTAAATCCCAGTAGATTTCAGGTCTATAACCTCTCCTCTCCTCTTTTCCTCTTTCCTGTTTGCTACCTCAATAATTTTATCTGCAACTTCTCTCTTTATCTCCTTCTTTATCGCAACAACCTTTAAACACGCGTCAATGTAAATTTCACAGACGGGGACAATTTCCACCATCTTTACGCCCTCTATACTTTCAATTTCTTCGACAATCTCTTTAACAAAGTCCTTCTCCTCCATTACTCCTTCCTCAAGACAACAATCTGGTTCCTCAAGGTTTTTACTGCAGTGTTGAAGAGCTCCCTCAAATCTCCGTACTCGTCAGTTGGAACGATTCTCTTCTTTAAAACCATCCTTGATTCCATTTCCAAACTTCTACCCTTTATTTCCCACCTTATTGAGAACTCACCAACTCTGTTCTTAAAGCTGTAGTTTTCAGGTTTTAAGTAGAGTGAATAACCTTTCGGAAGTTGAAGTTCAACCTTTGAAACCTTCTCCATTTTGTACCCCACAACGTAGGGGTACTTTCTCTTTTTAGGGGCAACTAACGTTATAAGTCTGCTGTAGTCTGGAGCCGGAAACTTTGCAAGTAGATAGTGGGAAGTTATCGTTCCGTAGTTTCTATCCTCTCCAGAAATTTCAATCCAGACTCTATTACTGTTTAGGTCCTTAAAATTGGACAGTTTGTACCTTTCAACATCAAATCCAGGAGAGACCTTTGCAGCTAATTCCTCTACGTGTCTCTTTATCTGCCTTTTTGTTGAAGTATTAAGTCTTGCCCTTTCAAATATACCGTAAACTCCCGTATAGATGAACTTAAAGTCTCCTTCTAACTTTCCGAAAGGTTTAAGTTCAAAATGCCCCTTAAATCCCTCAACGTTGGTTTCAGGAGGGAAAACAGGAGTATTCTCTACAAATTCATTTCCCTTTTCAACGTCAACTATTAAAACGTTCCTTCCCTGGTCTCCTGGAGGTAGGAGCCTGAAGGGAACAAAGTCTGAGGTTGTGTCCATAAAGAGCCACTTCCCTTTGAACCTCACAGCTGCAATCTCGTGGTTGAATGCAGTTGGCATCGGCATCTCAACATCCATGTTAGCCCTGCTCAGCGTAGGAATTAGGACAGGGTAAGCCTTTATTCCAACAGCCTTAAGCATTGAGACTAAGAGTGTAGCGTGGTCCTTACAGTCCCCGTACCTGTTCTTCAAAACCTCTGATGCCTTGTGGGGTTTGTAACCGTTTATTCCAAACTCCATCCCAACGTATCTGATGTTCTGAGATACAAAGTTGTATATTGCCCTTATTTTTTCCTCCTCCGTTTTTTTTCCTTTTGTAACTTTAAGGGCAGTTTCCCTGACGAGTTTATCAGGCCTTACTGCTTCCTTAGCAAGTTTGGAGTACCACTCTGAAACCTGCTTCCAGCTCTTAAGAGAGGTTATCGATACCCTCTTTGAAAGCTCCTCAAAGGGGGGCATGTTAGGTTCTCTGTCTATCGGTGGAATGTTTTTTAGACTCCAGCGGAGCTCTATGAACTTTCCCCTTTCACTTTCCGTTGGCTTTTTCTCAAAGTTGTAAGTCTTGTACTTAAAGTACTTACCCTTAGGAATTTCAACGGTAAACGTTGCTTCCTCTATTGGATACTCATCCTGAAAGTAGTTTGTTTCCCAAAATTGATTTTTCATGTAAGGTTTAACTGTCTTAATCTCGTAGGCGTACTTGATAATTGCTCCCTTTGAAACTGCAGGCATTGATATTGTTTGGTACTTTAGGTCTGAGTATATGGGAGCTTCAGAGACAAACGGTGGATATACAACGTTGTAGGCTTTTTTGTTGGGTTTGACAATTTTTCCATCTGGAGTAACGGTGTATGCATAGAGAACCTTTAACTTTTGATGTTCTGTCGAAAACGGGATTACTATCTCTCCAAAGTCCTTAATTCCCCTCTTTCCCGTTATTTTTACAGCCTTTTCCTCCCTCCAGATTTTTCTTCCATCGGGAAGGAATTTTACGTAGCACCTGTCGTAGAGGATGAGAGCTCCGTAGTTGTCCCCTGCAAAGGAGCCAATGAACGTAGAAAGGACAAAAATTAGGGCGGTTAGAAGCGTCTTCATCCTATTCCTCCTATTCTGTTATTCCCTCACTTTTAATTGCTTCAACAATCCTATTTATTATTTTTTCAATAAGCTCCTCTGAGTCAGTCTCTACCATAACTCTCAAGACAGGTTCCGTTCCAGAGTACCTTAGAATAATCCTTCCCCTGTCTTTAAGCTCCTCCTCAACCTCCTTTAGGACCTTCTGTAGAGTTTCAAGGTTTTCAAGGGGAGTTTTCTTCCTCACCCTAACGTTGATGAGCTTCTGAGGATAGATTTTAAACAGGTCAAAGACTTCACTCATAGGTTTCCTCAAGGATTTAACGATTGAAGCTATTAGAACGGAAGTTAGAATACCGTCACCTGTCTTTCCAAATTCCCTTACGATTATGTGTCCGGACTGCTCTCCACCGATTAGAGCTCCAACCTCCTCCATCTTCTCTTCTACAAACCTATCCCCTACGGGTGTTCTGTGGAGGTTCAATCCGCGTTCTTTCAGGAAAAGCTCCAGACCTACGTTACTCATAACCGTTGCAACAACCTCCTTTGACTTGTCAGAATAGTGCATTGCTAAAAGGCCGATTATCTTATCACCGTCAATTACATTGCCCTTTTCATCAACTGCTATACATCTGTCTCCGTCTCCATCGTAGGCAAATCCCATGTCAAGGTTAAGTTCCCTTACCTTTTCAGCTATAAACTCGGGGTAGAGAGCTCCACATTCGTCGTTAATGTTCTTTCCATCGGGCTCTGCATTAAAAGTAAAGACCTTTGCCCCTAACGAGTTGAAAATCTCAGGAGCTATTTGAAACGTTGCCCCGTTTGCACAGTCTATTCCAATTCTAAGCCCAGCTAAGTACCTTCCGGCAGATTCAAGGTGTTTTTTGTAGGAATCGACAATGTTGTATCCGTCAAAAACCCTCCCTATGTTGTCCGAGTCTGCCCTCGGAAGCTCGTACTTGTTGAAAACTACAAGCTCCAATCCTCCTTCTTCAGCTTCTGAAAACTTCTTTCCCCTCTCGTTAAAGAACTTTAGTCCGTTGTACTCGTAAGGGTTGTGGGAAGCTGAGACCATTACTCCACCGTAGAGGCTGCCCTTATCGATAAAGAACGAAACTGCAGGAGTCGGGACTACTCCAACATCTATAACATCAACACCGGCCGAGGTTAATCCGCTGATGAGTGCTGATTTAATCATGTCTGACGATAGCCTCGTATCCTTTCCAACAACAACGGTGTTCTTCCTTTCTGGAAACTTTGCATTCAGGTAAACTCCATAGGAAATTCCTATCTTTTGAACCATTTCAGGAGTCAAGGGATACCTGTTTGCAATTCCCCTTATTCCATCGGTTCCGAAGAGTTTCCTCTTTACCTTCATTTTCCCTCCTCTACAGTCACTCTTACTCTTTTGGGTTCTACCTTGTAGTAGGTGTCTATTCTTAGAACCAAAACGGCAGGGAGTTTTACTCCTGTTAAGTCAATTCTCTCAGTTTTTACGTTAAAAACTGCTTCCCTTAGCTCCTCGGGGAGGAGAAGAACTGCATAGTTCGGTACGATGTCAATCTTAGCCTTTCTTGGAATTCCAACAGCGTTCAGTTCTATTGGAACAACCTTCTTGTAAAGCTTTTCAATTTTAACAGTTATTTTCTTTGGATGTACTTTCTTAATTTTGACAGATTCTACCGGAAGGGAAATGGAATTCTTATCCAACTTTACGGTAATCCATCCACTCTCCTCAATTTTACTCGGAACTAAGACCTTAACCTCTTTAATGTTCTCAAGGGTTATTATGTCCTTCCTGTACCCTTCGACCTTTATTTTCAGCAACTTAGGTTGATAGTCCGCTATCTTGTAGTTTCCTGTAGAAACAGGTTTGAAGGGAACTTCTATTGTTGTTTCGACAATTTCCTTGTTTGTTGCTAAAAACCACAGGAGAACTGCAAATAAAAAGGCTAACAGTTTATAGTGAAAGTTCCTGAAAACGATTTCATAGATTCTCTTCATGAAACTTCCTCTTTAGAAACCTGAATCTGTTATCCTTCTGAGGTGTTCTTATCAGGAGTCCCGTCAGAACCTTTTTAAGTTTCTGGGGGTCAATGTCCTTTATGAGCTTACCTGAGTAAGAAACCGATATTGCTCCAGTTTCCTCAGAAACAACAACGGTTACTGCGTCTGTTTCCTCACTTATGCCGATGGCTGCCCTATGTCTCGTTCCAACGGTCTGTGGAAGGTTTGGGTTTAACGTTAGTGGAAGGAATGCACCTGCCTTGTAAATTCTGTTCTTCTTTACAACTACAGCTCCGTCGTGAAGGGGAGTTCCAGGCCAAAAGATTGTTATTAGAAGTTCCTTTGAAACTTTTGCATCAAGAAGTGTACCGGATTCAATGTAGTTATCAACGTCAATCTCCCTCTCAATGACTATGAGAGCTCCAATTCTATCCTCAGACATTACAGCTGCCGCCCTGACAATCTCCTCAATTATCCTCTCAGATTCCTCATCGGCGGACAAGATTCCAAACCTGCTCTCACCAAACTTTGCTAAAAGCCTCCTGATTTCTGGCTGGAATATGACTATGAGTCCAAAGGTTCCAACTGTTATCACTCCGTTAAAGAGAAATGAGAGGGTGTAGAGGTGGAGAAGCTTTGCAACGACTCCAAGTACTAAGAGGAAGAGAAGTCCTATGAGAACCTGAACGACCCTGGTTTTCGACAGACTCAAAAGAATCCAGTAGAGAATTGCAGAGACTACAACTATGTCTAAAACATCTGTAATAGAGAGTTTTGGAAGGAACTCTAACAATTTACTTCCTCTATTTCGTAGGCTAACTTTATCGCTTCTACAGTTTCCCTTACGTCGTGAGCCCTTACTATTTTCGCTCCCTTAAGGACCGCAACAACCGCTGCGGCTAAACTGCCTGGTAACCTCTTTTTTGGTTCTTCAACACCGGTTACTTTTCCAATAAAACTCTTTCTTGATGCTCCCACAAGGATAGGTCTTCCGAGAACCTTCAGTTGGTTAAGATTCCTCAAAATGCAGAGGTTATCCTCTAACCTCTTTCCAAAACCTATTCCAGGGTCCACTATCAGCTTTTCCCTGTCAGCTCCACTCTCTACAGCCATATCTATTGAGGCTTCTAAGTAGTCGATAATTTCTGCCATTACGTCTTCGTAGTGGGGGTTCTTCTGCATGTCCTTGGGCTTTCCCTTTATGTGGGAAATAACTGCAGGACAGTTGTACTCAGCCACCACTTCAACCATTTTCTCATCAAACCTGAATCCACTTATGTCGTTTACAATATCGGCTCCCGAAAGGAGTGCCTTTTTTGCAACGGAGCTCTTATAGGTATCAATAGAAATGAAAAACTTGTTCCCTAACCTTTTCCTTATTTCATCAATTATAGGAATGACTCTTTTTATTTCCTCTTCCTCTGGAACGGGTTCAGAGCCCGGTCTTGTTGACTCTCCTCCAACGTCAATAATCTTCGCCCCCTCCTCCAACATCTCCTCACACCTCTTAACTGCCAGTTCAACCCTGTTAAACATTCCTCCATCTGAGAAGGAGTCTGGAGTTACGTTTAGAATTCCCATCACAATAGGTTCTGAGAGTTTGAGTATTTTTCCCCTATACTCTATTTTGAAGTTTTCCCTGTGGTAGTTTTCAAGGGCATTCTCTATTAAAGAGGAGAGTTCCTTCAGCCTAAAGGGTTGCTCCTTTAATTTTTTAAGGAGCTTTTCCAATTCCCTTTCATTTACTATTAGAAGAACCTTCCACTCTCCAGGCTTAAAAAGTGAGGCACTTCTTGGGACTGAACAGTCTCCACCTACAGAGATTGCATCCTGCTTTAAGATGTTTGCTCCTCTTGTGTCTATTCCGTCTATTTCCAACAGAAGGATTTCAGACTTTTTTGAAAGAATCTCTGCCCCTTTATTTGTATTGCCCAATTTCAGCAAGTAGCTTCCAATCTCACCCTTGTCTTTGAAGTTTCTTATTCTTACTTTCATCTTAAACTCCGTTTTGGGAAATTATACTCTCAGAGGTAGGATGAGAACAGTTTTAACAACCCATAAAAGTATGGATTTGGACGGGCTTGGAGCTCTCGTTGGACTAAAGAAACTCTATCCAGATGCAGAAGTGGTTCTTCCAGACACAAAGGGCGAGGACGTTCTAACCGTTTTAAGGGAAAATCCCGACGTCTTGGAGTTTACAGAGGAGAGCTCTTTCAAGATGGAAGAGATTGATAAACTCATTATTGTAGATACGGACTCCTTTGAGAGAATTCCGGAAAGTGTAAAAGGGGTGGTTACAGAGAGAACGGAGATTGTTGTTTTTGACCACCATTCTAAGTCTTTTGAACTTCCTGCAAAGGTCTTTTTCAAGGAGACAGGTTCAACCTCCTCAATTGTAACCCTGCTTTTAAAGGGAAAGGGAGTAGTTCCCTCTCCTTACGAAGCTTCCCTTCTGCTTCTTGGAGTTTATTCAGATACCGGCTCTTTCAGGTATCCAAGCACAACTCCTATGGACTTTTTAGCTGCGGCCTACCTTTTAAGTGTAGGGGCAGAACTCTCCTTTGTTAAGAGGTATCTTCCGAAGGAGCTCTCTCCTGAGGAGCTTGACATCCTGAAGGTTATGAAGGACAACCTTACTCTCTTAAACGTTCACGGAAATAGAATAGGACTAACTTACGGAAGGTTTGACAGGTATGTGGGAGAGGTTTCCCACTTAGTCAGTAAACTGCTTGAAATTAGGGACCTTCCCGCTCTCTTTGGAGTTTTCGAAATTCAGGGGACGACGTTCCTTATAGGCCGTTCCCAAAGTGAAAGGATTAACGTCTCAAAGGTTGTAGAGCCCTTTGGAGGAGGAGGGCACAGTGAGGCTGCATCTGCCTCGATTAAGGGCAAAACCGTTTTTGAAATTTTAGACAAACTGAAAGAGGTTCTCTTTGAAAAGATAGAACCCCTTGTTAAGGCTAAGGATATTATGACCTCCCCTCCGATAGTAATTTCTGAAGACCTGTCGATTTCTGAAGGAAGAATGGTTTTAATGAAGAACAGTATAAATGCCGCTCCTGTTGTTGATTCAGAGGGAAAAATAGTTGGAATCGTTACAAGGAGCCTCCTCGATAAGGCAATCTATATGGGGCTTGACGAGGAGAAGGTTTCAAACGTTGCTGAGAGGGACTTTTACAGCGTTTCCCCTGAAACTTCAATTAGAGAAGTTGAAGAGATAATAGTTGAAAAGCACCAGAGCTTCGTTCCCGTTGTTGTTTCTGGTAAACTTGTGGGTGTTATTACGAGGACCGATTTACTCGTTAACTCCTACCGCGACGAAATTAACGAACTTTCAAACTTCTACAGGAAGAGGGTCTCCTCCCCCCCAAGGTTTAGAAACGTCGGTGAACTTATAAAGAAAGTGCTTCCAAAAGAGACTTTTAACCTTCTGAGGGAAATCGGAAAAATAGCAGATAGGGAGGGAGTAAACGCCTACATCGTTGGTGGATTTGTGAGGGATTTAATAATTGGAAGAGAAAATTTTGACATTGACATTGTTGTTGAGGGAGATGCAACTGAGTTTGCAAAGGTTGTAGGAAGGGAGTTGGGGGCTAAAGTCCACACTTTTAGCAGGTTCAAAACGGCAACTCTTGTATTTAAGGATGGGACGAGAATTGATATGGCATCTGCAAGGACAGAGGTTTACAAGTTTCCTGGAGCTCTCCCTGAGGTTGACATAGCCCCTCTAAAGAAGGACCTGTTCAGAAGGGACTTTACAATAAATACACTGGCAGTGAAGATTAACTACTCCGATTTTGGAAAGCTTATTGACTTCTTCGGGGGATTGAAGGACATAAAGGATAAAAAGATAAGGGTTCTCCACTCACTCTCCTTCGTTGAGGACCCAACGAGAATTTTGAGAGCTCTCAGGTTTTCTGTAAGGTACAGGTTTGAACTGGGAAAACATACAGAGAAGCTCTTAAGGATGGCCGTTGAGAAGAAGCTCTTTAAAACGGTTGAGGGGCAGAGGATATATCACGAGCTTAAACAGATTCTGTTGGAGGATAATCCCTTAAGAGTTTTTCTAAGGCTTGAAAAGTACAGGCTTATTGAGGAGCTATTTCCGGGTCTTAGGTGGAACAGGGAGAAGAAGAATACATTTGAGAGGGTAAGGAAGCTCCTCATCTGGCACAGAATTAATTTCCCTGAGAGAAAAACAGATTACCACTTGGTTTACCTTGGAGCTCTCTTCTTTAAGGAACCGTTAGACAGGGTGAAGAGCTACCTAAACTCACTCTCCTTTCCAGAAAAAGAAGGTAAAAAACTTCTAAAATTTTTGGAGGAAGTACACAGAACTTACAAAAGCCTGAAGAACTCCAGTCTACCGAGTGAAGTTTACAAAATCTTAAGGGGAAAGGAGGAGGAATTCCTACTCCTCTTAGCTGCCCTATTTCCCAATGTTGAGGAGAAAGTTGTTAACTTCATGAGGGATTGGAGGTTTGTGGAGCCCTTGGTTTCGGGAAAGGATATAAAGGAGTTGGGACTAAAACCGGGACCTGCTTTTAAAGAAATTCTTAATAGGATAAAATACGAAATTATTGACGGTAGGATTTCCCGGGAGGATAGGGAGGAGCAGTACTCAAGGTTAAAGGAGATGGCCGTTGGAAAATTTTCTCCGTCTAATTAACGGGTTTTCTCTGCTTCTGCTTGCTTCGTCAGTAGGAGTTTTTGTTTCATCTTTTGTTAATTACAGAGTAAATTTAAACAGCGGTGTTCATTTTTCAAATATTTCATGTAAGAAAAAAAAATTAAGTTACGACATCTTTGTTGAAAGAGAGGGATTTTTTAAGTCTGTAGAAAAATTGAAGCCTAAAACAGCAACTTTAGAGGGAACAGTTTCTCTAAACGATTACAAGTTAAAGGGAACAGTAGTTAACAGTCCCAGTTTAGCGATACTTAAAAAGGGTAAAAGTACAAAGATTTTGTACGAAGGGGATTATTTTGAGGGTTTTAAGCTGAAAAAAGTTTATCCTGATAGGGTAGTTTTTTCTAAAAATGGTAAAGATATTGTTCTTATGCTGATAAAAATAAATCAAAAAAATCTAAAATCTTCAAATAGAGTAGTAAACAGCCGTGGAGAAAACAGATTCTTTGTAAAGAGATCTGAGATTCTCGAAGAAATATCATCGGGGAAGTTTCTAAGGTACATAAACATAGTTCCTGTTCAGAATCCTCCAGGCTTGAGGGTTAACTACGTTAACAGAAACAGCTTCATCTACAAGTTAGGAATAAGGCCCGGAGATGTGATAATCTCAATCAACGATATCAGGATAAGAACCCCTGAGGACTCATTTTCTGCATTTGAAAAATTGAAGAATGCCGATTCAATTACAATAACAGTTCTAAGAGGCGGTAGAGAGGAAAAGCTTCACTACGAATTAGAATAAGGGAGATTGTGATGAGAAGCGAAATTTTAGTCCTAAGTACGCTTATACTGTCCTTTGTGAACCCTATGAGTTCCTTTTCTCAGGAAAATCCCAAGTCCGTTCAGGTCAACTTTGAGGACGTTAATATAAAGGACTTTACAAAAATTGTCAGTCAGACTGTAGGGAAAAATATAATTATTCCTCCAAGCTTGAGGGGCAAAATTACAATAGTTTCTCCAAAACCAATTCCTAAAAAACAGTTCTTTAACCTCTTTGTTGCTGCTTTGGATGAGTTGGGTTATCAGATAGTTGACTACGGAAGCTACATCAAAATCGTAAGGAGTAGGGAGGCTGCAAGGGAATCTGCGTCGTTGGCCAAGGGCAGGTTGGACGGAGGTGACAGGATTCTAACCTACGTTTACATTCCGAATCACCTAAAAATTATAAGTGTTGAAGGGCTTGTTAGAAATATGCTGTCTGGGATAGGGAGGGTTTCTTACGTTAGAAATTCCAATGCAATAGTTATAACCGATAAGGAGAAGAATATCCACAAAATTCTCCAGATTCTAAACAGACTGGACAGAGCTCCCGTCAAGCTAAAGATAGCCTCATTTACGTTAAAGAATGCAAATGCCGGCGATACGGTTAAGGTTCTATCAGCTCTACTTGATAAGAGCTTTGCCTTTGATATATCAAGAACAATTCCCCTACCGGGAAGGGACTACTACCACTTTGCAATCGATAGGAGAACGAATACGGTTTACTTAGTTGGAACAGAGGAAGTTTTAGAGAGAGTGAGGGAGCTCCTCCCAAAACTTGACGTTCCCGTTTCTGTTAAATCTGGAAACATACACATTGTTAAACTTCGATACGCCTTTGCAGATGACACTGCTAAGGTTTTAAACAACCTTTTTAGGGGAAGTAGTAGAAGCAGGTACGGTTTGACAGGCTCTGTGAAGGTGGTTTCAGATAAGGGAAGTAACTCTCTGATAGTTTTGGCGTCTCCAGAGGACTTCTCTGTGGTCAAACGGGTAATAGAGGGAATAGACGTTAAGAGACCTCAGGTCTTTGTTGAGGTTCAGATTGTTGAAATGTCGATGGATAAGCTTCTCCAGTTGGGAGTTGAGTGGAAGTTCCTATCAAGGGGAGAGCACGTTCCTTTCGGTGGAAGTCTGTACGGAAGCCTTCCCCTCCAGCCAGGGTATCCATCCTCCGTTTCTCCCGGTCTTCTCTTGGGACTTGCAAAGTGGAGAGAAGGAACTCCAGATATAGGCCTCCTCTTAAACGCCTATGCTAAGGAAGGAGGAGTAAACGTTATAGCAACCCCCCAGATACTTACCCTTGATAACGAGGAGGCTGAAATAAACATTTCAAAGGTGATTCCCTACTCAACGGGTATGAAGTACGATGCAAACAACAACCCTGTTATCTCCTACGACTACAAGGATGTCGGTATCGTTCTAAAGATAACTCCCCACATAACGTCATCAGGGGAGGTAAAGCTTAAGGTCTACGAGAAAGTGGAGGACGTTGTAGGTTATGCCAATGCCGACCAGACGGCTCCAATCACATCAAAGAGGGAGGCTAAAACAACAGTTGACGTTCAGGACGGTCAAACCCTCGTAATAGGAGGACTGATTAAGAGTAAGAAACTCACAACCGTTGAAAAGGTTCCCGTCCTTGGGAGTATTCCTCTAATCGGGAACCTCTTTAAAAAGACAGGGCACCAGATTGAGAAGACGAACCTCCTCGTCTTCATAACTCCCCACGTTGTTAGAAACGTGAAGGAGGAGAATGAGCTGACGAGGAACAAGATTAATACCTACTTGAACAACATTCGGGAGATAGAGAGGTCGAGAAAAGGAGTACTTTCAGATTTAAAGGGATTTGGAAAGTTTGAACTCGATAGGGAGATGAACTTTAATGTTAAGGACATTAACTGAGGGTGAATTTATTAATTTACTGAAGGAAAGGGGGCTCATCCCCAACCAGGAATTTTCCTCCTTTAAGCAGGTTTCCGGAATTTTAAAGTGGAACCTTCCTGAGGTAAGGGAAACTTTTCTCACCAACGGATTCGAGTTCAAGGATTCAATTCCTGAGATTGAAATCCCAGTAGTTGAGAGGGTACCCTTAGACATACTCAGAAAGGAGAGGTTTGTTCCCTTTAAAGAGGAGGAAAACTCTGTACTAGTTGCAACGGACAATCCCTTTAACTACTTAGGATTAAAGAAAGTAGAGTGGTTCTTTTCGAAACCCTTAAAAGTTGTTGTTGTTCCCTTTGATGAAATAACAAACTTCTTTTCCTCTCAGGAAGAAACTACAAGGGAGGTGGAGGAGAGCTCCTACGGGGAGGATATTCTCTCTTCCGATGAGGAAGCTCCGGCCGTTAAGTTCATAAACGACATTCTGACACTTGCCGTAAGGGCAAAGGCAAGTGACATCCACTTTGAGCCATTTAAAAATAAAATGAGGGTGAGAATCAGAATTGATGGGGTTTTAAAAACTGTGAGGGAACTCCCATCCTCAAAAATCCCAGCTGTAATTTCAAGGTTGAAGATAATGGCCAACCTGGACATTGCTGAAAAAAGGCTCCCTCAGGATGGAAGGATAATGATTCGATTGGGAGGAAAGGAGATTGACATAAGGGTATCAACCCTTCCTACGTACTTTGGAGAGAGAGTTGTTTTAAGGCTCTTATCAAAGGAGAGCGTCCTCTATTCGACGAGGGAGTTGGGACTACTCCCTGAGGACTACGAAAGATTTGAGAAACTTATAAAAAATCCCCACGGAATAATTTTAGTAACCGGTCCAACAGGTTCGGGAAAAACAACAACACTCTACGCTTCACTTTCAGAGCTAAACAGTGAGGAGATAAACATAGTGACCGTTGAAGATCCCGTCGAATACCAGTTAGACGGAATATCGCAGGTTCAGGTAAAGCCTGACATAGGACTGACCTTTGTCTCTGCCCTGAGGAGCATCCTCCGTCAGGACCCTGACATAATAATGGTTGGGGAGATAAGGGATACCGAAACGGCAGAAATAGCTATACAGTCTGCACTGACGGGACACTTGGTTTTCTCAACCCTCCACACAAACGACGCTCCGTCCTCTGTAACGAGGCTTTTGGATATGGGAATTGAGCCGTTCTTGGTTGCCTCTTCAGTCATAGGTGTTATAGCCCAGAGGCTTGTGAGGAAGGTCTGTCCTTATTGTAAGGAAGCCTATACACCGACTCCTGAGGAGCTTAGGGATTTGGGTATTAGTGACTACAGAGGTAATTTTTACAGGGGGAGGGGCTGTGAGTACTGTATGGGAACGGGATACCTCGGTAGAACGGCAATTTACGAAATACTAACGGTTGATAAGGATATCAGGCGCTACATTTTGAGTGGAAAGGACAGCGATGAAATTAAGGAGCTTGCCGTTAAGAAGGGGATGAAGACATTGAGGATGGACGGAGCGGAAAAGGTTAAGATGGGAGTAACAACTCCAGAGGAAGTTTTAAGGGTAACAAGGGGATAATGGCAGTCTTTTCCTACAAGGGAATAACCTCTAAAGGTAAGGATGTTTCCGGGGTAATTGAAGCGCCGACTAAATCGGCAGCCTTTACCCTTTTAAAAAGCAAGGGGATATATCCAACGGAGATTGTTGAGGAATCCAAAGGAGGGAGGAGGGAACTCCTCTCCTTTCTAAAGAAAGGTCCGAAAACAGGTGAGCTGATTGTTTTTTTCAAAACTCTTGCTACGTTACTTGAATCGGGGATTCCAATAGTTGAAGCCGTTGACTCCTTCAGTGAGGACGAGGAGAAACCCCACCTAAAGGTCTTCTTTAAAAAAGTCGTAAATCTGCTAAAAGAGGGAAACTCACTCTCAGATGCACTTAAAGAGGCCGGACTGAACGACCCAGTTGTCCTATCCCTAATTTCATCAGGTGAAAAATCTGCACTCATTTCAAAAAACCTTTTAATGGTTGCCTCACTTTTAGAAAAGAGGGAAGGTATTAAATCGAAGCTTCTTCAGGCTCTAATTTATCCTTCTGTTTTGCTTCTTGTTTCCCTTGGAGTTGTTGTTTTCATGCTCTTTTCGGTAATACCGAAAATAAAGGCAATCTATGCTACTGCAAGGGTTGAACTACCTTTTAGTACAAAACTTCTCTTAACGTTGAGTAGTATTATAATAAACTATTATTCCTTTATAGTCTTAGCTGTTTTTCTCTTTTTCCTCTTGATTTTTGTCTTAGTAAAGAGAAATAAGCTTACGTTTGACAGGCTAAAACTCAAAACACCCGTTTTGGGGGAGCTCCTTCTATTCTCTGAGCTCACAAAATTTTTTATGACATTTGGAGATCTTCTCTTCTATCGTCAGGAATTTCGGCCATAGATTCCTACAGGACAGCTCTTGAAACTGTAACCAATGAGTACTTAAAGGGACAACTTTTTGAGAAGTTGTCCTTAGTGGAAAGGGGTATTAGCCTCTCTGAGGCCTTCTCTCAAATCAAATTCATTCCAAAAGTTGCTGTTCAAATTTTAAGGGCAGGAGAGAGTTCAGGTTCGCTTTCTGAGATGAGTATTAAGATTTCCAATTACTTTAACGAGGAGATTGAACAGAAAATAAAAATCTTGACTTCACTTTTGGAACCTGTTACTATGTTGATGGTGGGATTAATCATTGGCTTCATTGTTTATGCGTTACTTCTCCCTATTCTAAGCATTAGTACAATAAGACCTGTTTAGGGGATGGAATGGGATGGTTCTCATGGCTTTCTAGGTTCTTCTCAGGGAATTATCTGGTACCAGCTTTGGATATAGGAACTTACTCATTAAAGCTTCTTCAATTAGAAAAGAAAGGACACTCCTACAAAGTTAAAAAAAAAGGAAAGAAGGAGTATAAGGATAGAATTTTTGCAGGAACCGAACTGTTAGATGAGTATTCCCTTATCGAACACATAAGGGAGCTCTACAGAGAACTGCAGATTAAGGATAAGGAAGTTGTAATTCACATTCCTCTATACATGAGCTTTTATAACGTTATCAGTGTCCCTGTTTCTAAAAAGCCTGAAGAGGCAGTTGTAGAGTATATGAAGGGTATCCTAACACCAGAGGAATTGTCGAATGTCAAGTTAACGTACAAGGTTTTGCCTATCTCTATTAAAAAAGGAAATATGGATATAGCCATAGCCGCTGTTCGAAGAGGATACGTAGAACATAGGATTAAAATTCTTTCAAGTGCAGGTTTAATTCCAGTTGTTATTGATATTGAGCCTGCTGCTCTCAACAATCAATACTACCTGAACAATCCAGATAATTTAGCTACCCCTGTTTGTATAGTTGGAATAGGAGCTTCATTCACAAAAATTGTAGTTTCGTTTGGCGGATATCCCTATGTGACTAGAAGTATTGAAATTGGAGGGAACTTAATAACCGAGGAGTTGCAAAAGGAGTTTATGCTTAGTAGGGAAGAGGCTGAAAGATTAAAAAGGGGAGAAGAAGTAAACAATATTTCATATTCTGAGGCTTTTAAAGTTGTTAGTAGTGTTTTAAGAAGGGCCTTTACTGAAGTTATGTGGACTATCGACACCTTTAGAGAGAGGTTTGACTTAGAGGTTAGCTCCATTAAACTGTACGGTGGTTCTTCCAAGATAAAGGGTATAACGGAATTTTTCAATGAAATCTCAAACATAGAGGTTACTTTGGGAGCTCCTTTAAGTTTTGCAGGAATTTCTGATTCTGAGGAATTTGCAGTTGCTACTGGCTTAAGCATTAGATACAAGGGTGACGAAGATGCTAAGGTTTAACTTTGCCGAGATTGAAGAATCTAAATACAAACAGTACATTAGGGTGGATTTAGGATTCTCCCTGATTGTTTTTTTGTTAGTTATCTTCCTTGTTTACTATCAGACCCAGAGTATTAAAAGGGAAATTGGTACTACAGACAGTAGAATATCCCAACTTAACAGTGAAATTAAAAGGTTAAGGAAGCTTAAAATTTTTGAAAGAAAACTTTTGAGCCTTAAAACCAACTTACAGAGTAAACTTAGTATTGTAAGTAACTTGGAAAAAAGCAGATATATTCCTAACTTTCTTTACTTTTTTGAAAAAGGAAAAAATGTTAGCGGAGTTTGGTTAAATAGGCTAAAGTACAACAAGAATACCCTTAGCATAGAGGCGAATGCGTTAGACTTAAAGCTCATTCCTCAATTCCTCAAGAGAGTAGATAGTGAATTGGGAACGGTAAAACTTAGGAATATTGAGAGAAAAAAATATGAAAATAGAGATTTAAACTTTAAGATGGATTACTACAAGTTTAAATTTAGTGTGAGGCTCAGAAATGGATCAAATAATTAGCGCTTATGAATATTTGATTAATCTACCTCGCTGGAAAAAATGGTTGATAATTATAATAATAGGTGTTGTATTTTATATTATTCTCTATTATTCTAAAGTTGAACCTCTAAAAAAAGAACTATTACAAAAGCAAAGAAAGGTAGAAACATTAATTTTGACAATAAATAGACTAAAAATTCTTGAAAAGAGAAGAAAGGAACTTCAAAAAGAGATAGCTATTCTTAAGAAACAGATAAGAAATATTGAAAAGAAGTTGCCAACTGGAAAGGAGGATGTTGCACAAATAGTTAACTCTATATCTAAAGCTGATAGTGGAATGCTAGTAAAAAAAATAGTAAGAAAAGCCAAGGTAAACAAAAAATACTACATAAGATATCCCTATGAAGTGGAATTAGTAGGAACTTATCCTTCTTTTATTTCTTGGTGTAAAAAACTTTCACAGGCCAACAGAATTATTAACTTTGGCTCTATGGAGATAAACTCCATCAAAAGTAACAGGGAAAGTAGTGAATTAGAGGGCGCAACGGTTTCTATTAGATTGAACGTAGAAGCCTTTACTCTAAAGGAGTAACGATGAAATTGTTATACCTATTTCTTCTAACTGGAATATTTACAAATCAGGTTTTTGCCGTTGACCCGTTCGTAAATCCTATAAAGTTAAAGGAAGAACGGCTTAAAACGTTAAAAAAAGAGGTTGTTCAAACAGAGGAGGCTTCTATTTTTTCATCAGTTATTTTTAAACCATTGGACGAGTTAAGTATACAAGGGGTGATTTCCTCTGGAAATTGGCATAAGCTTGTTCTTGAAGACCCTTCCACAGGAGAGGTATTCATCCTAAAGGAAGGAGAACCTATAAGTAAGAATGAAAAAATAGTGAAAATTACTCCTGAAAAGGTCATAATAGCAGTCTACAAACGTCAAGGAAGGCATCTTATTAAGAGCTACAGGATTTTAAAAGTGAATTTAGGAGGAGAGTAATGTTACGGAGTTTGCTAATTTTAGTCCCTCTATTTTTTTCCTCTGCTGTTTATGGAGGCGTTATAAAAAATATCGATTTTTTATACTCTTCTGAACCTTTTGCTGGAGCTCAGAGGGAATTTTTAGAAATAGATATTTCTAAATCGGGGAACTGTAGAGTTGTGCCTCTTAACAGGGAAGGAAAGACGATAGAAGTCGAATTGGAAAACTGTTCCCTATTAAAACCTTACAGTTTAGGTAGAAGAGGAAACTTCATAAAAAGTGTTAGAATAATTCCTACAGATGGCTCTTCTAAGCTTACTGTTATACTGAATAAGAAAGGAAAACTTAAATTTCTAAAAAGAAAGAACAAATTTATACTTAAAATTGTAGAAAGTTTCATCACTCCAAAGATTGAAATAACAAGGTTAGTTAACGGTGAGTTAATGATAATAAGTGTTCCTAATTTAAAAGGAACTAACTTTAAAAAGGAAGGAAACAAATTAATAATAGACCTACCGAATTTAAAACTTAAACCAACGAAGAAAGTTGTTAATTCCCTTTCAGTTTCTTCTTTAAAAACAGTTCTAAAAGGGGGGAGCAGCTCTATCATTGTCTATCTAAAACCTTCTGTTTCTACAGTAGAAGTTTCTCCTGAAGGAGAAAGGATTTTTATAAAGTTTAGGTCAAAGCCACAAAAAAGTTCTAATTTAACAAGTGTAATAAGTAAGGGACCAAAGGTTTCCCTTCACTTTACAAATGCAGATGTCAGAGCCGTTGTTAGGGCTATAGCTGATATAGCAAAAATAAATGTTGTTTTTGACCCTGAGGTTTCCGGAAGGGTGAGTGTTGATTTTAAAAATCCAGTTTACTGGAAGGATGCATTGAAGGCCGTTTTGGAGCCTTTAATGCTAACCTACATAGAAACCCCCGAATACTACAGAATTTTGCCTAAGTCAAAAATTGTAAAACAGGAAAAAGTAGAACCTCTTAAAAACTACATGATTAAGCTTAAATATGTGGATGCTAAGGATGTAGAGAAAAACATAAAAAAACTGATAAAGAGAGGTTCTATTTCAGTTAGTTCACAGACAAATTCCCTACTACTTCAGGTAACGGAGTCTGAATTTAAAGAAATAGAGAGTTTTATAAGAAATATAGATAAACCGAGAAAACAGGTTCTTGTAAAGGCTAAGATAATCCAGATAAGTTCCAAGGCGGAAAAAGATTTAGGTTTTTCCTGGTACATAAGTGGATTTAACTTTATGGGTGAAAGACCTTCTCCTTATATTACAGGGAGTTATGGATTTAATACAAGTACCTATTCACCTCTAATTAGTCCTGGCTCTATTGGTGACTATTCAAAAATTCCTGTTTCCGATTCTACTCTAGCGTTGGGGATTTTGAATAAATCACAAAACTTGAGGGTAGAGCTTGCTCTGAAAGCTTTGGAAATTGATGGAAATGCTCAAACAATATCCACACCTAAGGTTTTAGCTCTTGACAACGAAGAGGCTACCATAGAGCAGGGTGTTGAGATACCTTACAGAGAATCTACAGTTGGAGCAGGAGGAGCCACTTCGTACAATATAAACTTTAAAAAGGCTTCTCTTATTCTAAAAGTAAAGCCTCATGTAATAGGCAGTGATAAGGTTCTTTTGGATTTAGAAGTTAGAAAGGATTCTCCAAACTACGAATACGTAGCTGTAACGGGAGGTGGTGAACCTGCAATAAACACGAGGAACGTTAAATCTAAAGTTTTACTAGGAAACGGAGATACTGTTGTAATTGGAGGAATCTACGAGAAAGAGAAACAAAAGTCATCCTCCGGTGTTCCTGGACTTTCAAGAATACCTCTTTTAGGCTGGCTCTTTAAGAACTCTCAAACGATCGTTTCCAAGAGTGAAATGCTAATTTTTATAACTCCAGTGATTCTTAACTCCGAAAGGTAGGGGATGGTAGGATTTTTAATTGTTGATAAGCCTAAGGGGTTGACCTCACATGACGTTGTTAAAAGGGTGAGGAATTTGCTTCCAAAATCTGTTAAAGTGGGACATACAGGAACTCTTGATCCCTTAGCAACTGGAGTTTTAATAATCTCAGTGGGAAAGGCTACAAGGCTCTCAGAATTTATGTTAAAGAGAGATAAGTCCTACAAGGTAAAGGGAATTTTAGGTCTCTCATCTCCAACGTACGATGTTGATGGCGAGATTAAAGAAATTGAATGTAAAGAAGTGGGTAAAGAAGAATTTTTGAAAGTTCTTTCAATGTTTAGAGGTGAAATAGAGCAGAAACCTCCTCCATTCTCAGCTGTAAGGATAAGGGGAAAGAGGGCCTATGAACTGGCAAGAAAAGGGAAAAGGGTAGAACTTCCGAAAAGGAGGATAAAAATTTACGAGATAGACCTTCTCTCCTTTTTATATCCCGAATTCGAACTTCTTGTCAGGTGTTCATCGGGAACGTACATTCGCTCCCTTGTTCACGATATTGGAAGGGAGCTCTCCTGTGATGCTGTTGTTTCTGAACTTCGCCGCACCTGCGTCGGGGATTTATGTGAAAATGATGCAGTTCCTTTGGAGAGAGTAATTGAGGAGGGAGTTGAAAAGTTCTTAAAATCTCCAGAGGAAGTTTTAGGTTTTCCAAAGATTAAACTGTCAAAGAAAGAGGAGAAACTCTTTATTAACGGTGTTTTTTTAAAAAAAGAACTTCCCAAGGAATATTACTCCGTTTTATCGGAAAAGGGAAAGTTCCTTGGGGTTGGAGTTTCCAACGGGGAGCTCCTCAAACCAGAAAAGGTTATAGTGAGTAAATCCAATTAGAGGAAACCCTTTCTTTATAATTAGAATCAGACTTTTAAATCAGGAGGAAGAATGGCTGTTGCCTTTGTTTTTCCAGGCCAAGGTTCGCAGTACGTTGGAATGGGTAAGGAGCTCTACGAAGCCTTTCCAGAGGCAAGGGAGGTTTTTGAGGAAGCCTCAGAGGGTGCGAAAGTTAACATAGCTAAACTCTGCTTTGATTCCTCTGAGAGTGAGTTGACACTTACCTACAATGCTCAACCTTCAATATTTACAGTAAGTATGGCTGTTTTAAGAGTTCTAAGGTCATCAGGGTTTGACGTTGAGCCAATTTTAGTTGCCGGCCACTCTTTAGGTGAGTTTTCGGCTGCGGGAGCTTCCAAGGTCTTCTCCGTTTCCGATGGAGCTCTAATCGTTAGAAAGAGGGGAGAGTTCATGCAGGAGGCAGTTCCTGCTGGAGTAGGTGGAATGACTGCAGTTATAGGACTTCCCTCTGATAAGGTTGAAGAAACTTTAAAAACGGTAGAGAGTGGTTTTGTTCAGGTTGCAAACTTCAATACTCCTGAGCAGACTGTAATATCGGGGGAGATTAAGGCCTTAGAGGAGGCGGAGGAAAAACTTAAGGAAGCAGGGGCCAAGAGATTGGTAAGGCTTTCAGTTTCTGCTCCCTTTCATTCAAAATTGATGAAACCTGCTGCCGAAAGGCTGAAGGAGCTCATGGAGGACGTTGAATTTAAAGAAGCAAAGTATTCCATTCTAAACAATGTAGATGTAGAACTTATAAGGGAACCCGACGAAATAAAGGATTCATTTTACAGACAGGTATTCTTCCCTGTTAGGTGGGTTGAGGATGTCTTAAAAATGAGAGAACTTGGAGTAGATAGAGTTTACGAAATCGGCCCGAAGAACGTTTTGAGGGGTTTAATAAGGAAGATTGACAAAAGCATAAAGGTAGTAAATATTGAGAAGCCTAAGGACATTGAAAAGGTTATCTCGGAGATTTGATGCTGAAACTAACGGAAACAGCTTTAGAAATTCTTAAGGCGAGGTACTTAAGGCCTAGAGAGACTCCCGAGGAGCTCTTTGAGAGGGTAGCGAGGGGTGTTTCTCAGGCGGAGCTCCTCTACGGTCCTGCCTCTAAAGCAAGGGAGTGGGAGGAAAAGTTTTTAAAAATAATGTTAAACCTCGATTTTCTACCAAACTCCCCAACCCTGATGAATGCCGGAACGGAATTGGGGCAGCTTGCGGCCTGTTTTGTCCTTCCGGTGGAGGATTCAATAGAGGACATTTTCGACACACTCTCACTAATGGCAAAGATTCAGAAAACCGGTGGAGGAACCGGATTTTCATTTTCCCACTTAAGGCCTAAAGGGGACATTGTTAGAACGACAAACGGAAAGGCTTCAGGCCCCGTTTCCTTCATGAGGGTTTTTGACTGCACTACCGACTCGATAAAGCAAGGTGGTAAGCGGAGGGGGGCAAATATGGGAGTCCTCTCCTACAACCACCCGGATGTTGAGGAGTTTGTTCTATCAAAGAGAGACAAGAAGAGTTTTCAAAACTTTAACATATCTGTAGCCTGTGAAGACTCATTCTTTGAAAAAATAGAAAAGGATGAGTACGTTGAGCTTGTAAATCCAAGAACTGGTGAAGTTTGGGGAAGGATAAAAGCAAGGAAACTCTTTAACCTGATTGCAGAATCTGCTTGGGACTGTGGAGATCCTGGAATTCTCTACATTGATGAGATAAACAGGTACAACCCTACACCACAAATAGGGAAGATAGAGGCAACAAACCCCTGTGGAGAAGTTCCCCTTTTACCCTACGAGGAGTGCAATTTAGGTTCAATAAACCTTTCCCACTTTGAAAAGGACGGAAGTATTGATTGGGAGAAGCTTGAGGAAACTGTAAAAGTTGCAGTCAGGTTTTTAGACTGTGTTATAGACGTTAACAAGTACCCCGATAGAAGAATTGAGGAAATGGCAAAGGGAAACAGAAAAATAGGACTAGGTGTTATGGGCTGGGCGGAGCTCCTCATAAAGCTTGGCATTCCCTACAACTCGGAGAGAGCTCTAAAACTTGCCGATGAGGTTATGGGATTTATAAACAAAAAAGCATTTGAGACATCGGTAGAACTTGCAGGGGAAAAGGGAAGCTTTCCAAACATTGAAAGGAGCATCTACAGGGGAAAAGAGGTTAGAAATGCTACAAGGACGAGTATAGCACCAACGGGAACGATAAGCATGATTGCAGGAACAACTCCAAGTATAGAACCTCTGTTTGCAATTGCCTACATAAAGAAAATTTTAGGCGGAAAACCGGCCGTTCAAATAGACCCGTTTTTCCTAAAGTATGCCGGGGATATCCTGACAGAGGAACAGATTTCTAAGGTTTTGGAGAGCGGAAGTATTCAGAACATAGAGGGTATTCCGAAAGAGGTTAAGAGAGTTTTTGTAACAGCTTTGGACATTTCTCCCGAATGGCACGTTAGAATGCAGGCTACCTTCCAAAGACACGTCGACAACTCTGTTTCAAAGACTGTTAACTTAAGAAAGGAGGCAACAGTTGATGATGTAAAAAGAGTATTTATGCTCGGATATAAGCTCAAGCTTAAGGGAATAACAGTGTTCCGTCAGGGCTCAAAGGAGGGTGCTATAGAATTTGGTTTAAAGGGAATTAAGCCTGGAGACCTTGTAAAGTACAAGGCCTGTAGCTGTGAACTTTAGGAGGATGGATGCTAAGGCTTCTTTTTCTTATCTCAATTTTAATTGTGTCTTACAGTTGTGGAGGGGGAGGAGGTTCGGGTAATTTACAGAAAGTAAATGGCCAGTTTGTTTCAAGTTACGTTAAGGGATTAAAGGTCTGCACCGATTCTGGAAGATGTTCGTACACCGATAGCTTAGGAAAGTTTTCCCTTCTCTCCCTTACACAAACACCACACTTAACATTTTACATAGGTAGTTTAAAACTCGGTGACTACACCCTCAAGGAAAATGGAGAGGTTATAAATCCCTTTAAGTTAGCAGGAGATTCTCAGGTCGGAGATAAACTTGCAAAGATAATTCACGGAATAGCCAATGATACATCCGGGACTAAGGAGTTGATAGACTTGACGAATCTCTCTGTATCCTCAGACGACTTAGGGAATGACTC
>QOAO01000001.1 GCA_003978105.1 Thermovibrio sp. | reverse complement strand
AGACAGTGCCGTTTGGAGCATAAAGCCGGGTTCTTACAAGTTGATTAGAACTAACAACGGTTTTTACATTGTGTACGTAAAGTCTGAAGAGAAGGGACACTGCGACAGGAACAGAATAAGACGGGAGCTCTACATGAGAAAGTTCCAGAAGGCCTTGAATGACTACGTTAATAAACTAAAAAGGGAAGCAAGCGTTAAGGTCTACATGTAACTCCGGAGGTTTTCCTTGGTTACTGTCAAGCTCAAATCCCTCGACCGGATAGTAGAGGAGCTCAAGGGTTTCAAGAGGGTTTTCATTTTCGGGTGCCAGATAGGCTCTGCAAGGTGTAAAAACGGAGGGCTTAGGGAGGCTTACAAGGTAGCCGGATTTTTAGAGGGAAAGGGATTTAAGATAATCGGAGTCAAGAGCCCTGGGGGAACGTGTATTCTTGAGAGATTAACTTCGAAGGACGTATTAAAGGAGGCTGAGGCCACATCTGAGGTAATTCTCTCACTGGCCTGCGGAGCTGGGACTCAGCTCATAGCGGAAAACGTAAGAATTCCTGTTAAGACAGGAGTTACAACCCTCTTTATAGGTGTTGAGAGGGAGGAAAGGTTTTTTGATGAATACTGTATCGCCTGCGGTGACTGTGTAATCTCAGATACAGGTGGAATATGTCCTGTTGCAAGGTGTCCTAAATCCCTTGTAAACGGACCCTGCGGTGGAGCAATTGCAGGAAAGTGCGAGGTAAATCCAGACATTCCGTGTGTTTGGTACGAAATAGAGAAGAGACTGGAGATATTAGGAGAGTTAGAAAACGTAAAGGAGAACGTTCCTCCTAAGGATTACTCCAAATCGGTCTATCCGAGAAAGCTGATTCTGGAGGAGTAATTTGACCTTTAGGGAAAAGGTAGAGAGTGGAAAGTTCGTTATAACTGCAGAGGTTGCACCCCCGAGGGGAACGGATTTTAAGCCTATCATCGATGGAATAGAACCTTTAAGGGGAAAGGTTGATGCATTTAACGTTACAGACTGTCAGCGTTCAATGGTTAGGATGGGAGCTCTCCCAATGGCAAAGCTCCTTCTTGACTTTAAACTTGAACCAGTCCTTCAACTCACATGTAGGGATAGAAATAGAATAGCCCTTCAGTCAGACCTCTTGGGAGCCTATGCTCTTGGAATAGAAAACGTCTGTTTGATGACGGGGGACTTTACAACTTTGGGAGACCAGCCTGATTCAAAACCTGTCTTTGATGTTGATTCCGTTCAGCTTATTGAAATTGTTGAGAGGTTAAACTTAGGAGAGTTACTAAATGGAAAGAAGCTCAACGGAAAAACTTCCTTTTTTATAGGAGGTGTTTTCAACCCATTTGCAGGTCCAAAGCGCTTACAGGAACTGAAGTTAGAGAAAAAAATAAGGGCGGGAGCTAAGTTTATTCAGACCCAGCCGATTTACGATTCAAATTTGGCGAAAGAAGTTTCCGAGTTAATTTACTCGCTAGGTTCTACTCCTATAATAGGTATTCTTCCAATAAAAAGTTTGAAGATGGCAAACTTTATGAAGAAGCTAAATCCTACATCCGTTCCAAATTCACTGATTGAGGGATTGGAAAGGGCAAAAAACCCTGAAGAGTATGGCTGGAAGTACGCAATTGACGTTGCAAGGTCATGTTTGGAGTTTGCAGGGGGAATTCACTTTATGTTAGTTGGAAAGGTTCACGAGCTTGCAAACTTCATCGATTATCTAAAGAGAGATTTCAACCATAAGTTTTAGGAGTTCTTGAGAATGAAGGAGAATTTACCTGTTCACGTTGGAATAATAATGGATGGAAATGGAAGGTGGGCTGTAAGAAGAGGTCTTCCAAGGATAGAGGGACACAGGAAGGGAGCAGAAACAACAGAGAAAATAGTAATTGCCGCAAAAAACATTGGAGTAAAGTATTTATCACTTTATGCCTTTTCAACGGAGAACTGGAAAAGGCCGAGAGAAGAGGTTAACTTCCTCTTTTCCCTGATGTACGAGTACGTAAGGAGTAAGTTGGAGCTCTTTTTGGAAAACAACGTGAGGTTTAGAGTGATAGGAAGGTTATGGGAGCTCCCGGACTTTCTCCAGGAAGGTTTCGGTTGGATGGAGGAGCAGACGTCTAAGTGTAGCGGAATGACGGCAGTCTTTGCAGTAAACTACGGAGGAAGGCAGGAGATAGTCGATGCCGTTAACAGAATTATTGGCTCAGGAAAGGAAAAGGTAGACTTGGATGAGTTCGAAAACTACCTCTACATGCCGGAACTTCCAGACCTTGACCTCCTAATCAGGACGAGCGGGGAACTCCGAATCTCCAACTTTCTTCTCTGGCAGTCGGCATACACGGAGCTCTGGTTTACAGATACGCTGTGGCCGGATTTTACGGAGGAGGAGTTTAAGGAGGCTATAGAGGACTTTATGAAGAGGGAAAGGCGTTTCGGCGGTATAAAATGAGGGAAAGGATAGTTGGAGCTCTTATCGTTGTAGTTTATGCACTTTTAATGCTCCTCTCTCCCAAACCCCTATACACTTCATTGGTTTACATGATAGGAGTTTTTATTATTTCAGAACTCTTTAAAATGGCCTCTTTAGAGAAGTTTTTAACAGTTTCCGTGATAATTTACTCTTTAGTATTTATACTTTCCACAAATCCTATAGTTGTTAGTCCATTTTTTCACGGTTTCCTCTCATCGGTTTTGATTGCATCTCCGGCCTTTCTCTTTCTGTCCCTATTTTCTTACGCCCTTATCGTTGATGGAAAAATTTCGGAAAGGTTCGTTCCAACTTTAGGGTTTCTAATTTATTCAATATTTGGAATCGTTTCCCTGTCACTCATATCCAAAAAGGAGTTTGTTCTGCTTCTCTCAATTGTCTGGTCAACAGATACATCTGCCTACCTTACAGGGAAGTACTTTGGAAGGAGAAGGTTAATCCCCTCTGTTAGTCCTAAAAAAACGGTTGAAGGGTCAGCTGGGGGTTCAATTTTAGGAACTCTTGTTTCCTACTTAGTTGCTGTTAAGTTATCAGTTTTTTCCCAAGGTTTTCAAACTTTTCTTTTTCTGTTCATGCTGACAGTGATTTCCCAGATTGGAGATCTCTTTGAGAGCTCCCTCAAGAGATCCTTCAACGTCAAGGATTCGGGGAAAACAATTCCGGGACACGGAGGAGTCCTGGATAGGCTTGACAGTACGTTGGCAGTTGCACCGTTTCTCTACGTAATTTCTGGAGGTTAGTATGGAAAGAATCGAGATAGGTCATGGGAGTGGAGGTAAGCTAACGAGGGATTTAATTGAGGAACTCTTTTTAAAGTACTTTGAATCACCGGAGCTCCACTCCCTCCAGGATGCAACTTACCTTCCTGGATTTGAGAAAATTGCAATGACGACCGATTCTTTCGTTGTCCAACCCATCTTCTTTCCTGGTGGAGATATAGGAAAACTCTCAGTTGCCGGCACTGTAAACGATTTAACAGTAAGCGGTTCTGTTCCAAAATTCATCTCCGTCAGTTTTATTATTGAGGAGGGATTCCCTATAAGCAACCTGGAAAAAATTGTCTCATCAATCTCAAAAACTGCCGAAAGTGCTGGGGTCAAAATAGTAACGGGTGATACGAAGGTAGTCGAAAGGGGAAAGTGTGACGGAATCTACATAAATACGACGGGAATTGGCGATGTGAAAAGGGAGTTATCCCCAAAGTTTGTAAAGCCTGGTGATTTAGTAATTGTTACGGGATTTATCGGGAACCACGGAATTTCCATTTCACTTTCAAGGGAGAAGTTTGAGGTAGAAACTGAGCTTAAAAGCGACTGTGCTCCCTTAAACTCTCTGCTAGTTCCACTCTTTGATGTTCCGGGTTTGAGGTTTATGAGGGACCCTACAAGGGGAGGGCTTGCGACTGTTCTTGTGGAGCTTTCGGAAACGTCAGGTCTTGGTGTAAGGATATACGAGGATAAAATTCCCGTCAGGGATGAGGTCAGGTTCATATGTGACATGTTGGGTTACGACCCACTTTACCTCGCAAACGAGGGGAAGGCGGTAGTTGTCGTTGATAGGAAGGATGCTGATAGAACGTTAGAAATTTTAAAGTCCCATCCCTTAGGGGAGAACTCTCAAATTATAGGAGAAGTTACAGAGGAAAGGGAAGTGGTTTTAGTTACATCGGTTGGAGGAATGAGGAGATTGGAACTCCTTGAAGAAGACCCTCTTCCAAGGATATGTTGATGAACCATCTAATTTTAACTGTAGTTGCTTCTTACCTTTTGGTTCTCTCAGTTTCCTATATAGATAGGACCTTTGGAGTTAAAGCCTGGAAGGAACTTTTAGTAACTTCCTTTCTCTCCTTTATCCAACTCCTTTTAATAGCGTTTGTCATTCTTTACTTAGTTAAGCTGAAGCTTCCTTTAATAAATTTTCTGTTTGTTCTCTTTTTCTTCTTCAATGCATCCTGGATTTCCTACAGAAGGTTGAGGCCATTTCCCTATTCATTTTGGAAGGTTTTCCCTATCGTTTTTCTCTCAATTTCCCTCTCCTCTTCCTTTCTCCTCTTCATCTTTTACATAGTTGGAATACTAAACTTAAATGCAAATTCAATTATCCCACTTGCAGGGATAATAACTGCAGCTGGAATGAGGAGTTTATCTTTGGCATTCAGGTACTACAGGTCGAAGCTCAAGGATTTAGAGGACGTTATCTTAGGGATGTTTGCCTTGGGAGCCTCAGATTTAGTCGTTTTCAAGTTTATATTCAGAGAACTTATAGACGACATAACCGTTCCGGTTAGGGACATGTTTCGCTCTGCAGGAATCGTTCACATTCCTGGCGTAATGGTCGGCCTTTTACTTTCAGGTATATTTCCTTTAAAGGCTGCTGTCGTTCAGTTCTCGGTTTTGAGTGCAATGGTCTTTCAGTTCAGCATTGTTCCGACGATTGCCCTGTTTTCACTTGTTTACTTTTTTGGACTGAAACTGATTCCTACGGGGTGAAGATGAAGGAGAAAATAAAGGATATAGTAAGGGCAATAGAGGAGGTTGCGCCTAAGGACAGGAAAATAAAAATAATGAACGTGTGCGGTTCCCACGAACACACGATAACCTACTACGGACTCCGCTCCCTCGTTCCTAAAAACATTGAGCTCGTCCCGGGCCCCGGGTGTCCCGTCTGCGTCTGCTCCGAAAGTGACGTCATAAACGCAATAAACCTCTCCAAGAGGGAGGATACGATTCTCTGCACCTACGGGGACATGCTCAGGGTTCCGACAAGAGTCGGCTCAATCCGTTCAAACGGTGGAAACTACAAAATGATTTCTGCTCCCCACGAAGCCTTGAAGATTGCAAGGGAAAACCCGGACAAAAATGTCGTCTTTTTCTCAATAGGCTTTGAAACGACCACCGCTCCGACCGCAGCCCTCCTTGAGATGGGAGTTCCGAGGAATTTCTACCTTCTGACCTCACAGAAGCTCACTCCCGAAATCATGGAGGTTCTCGTAGAGGACAGTGAGGTAGGGGTCGATGCTTTCATAGCTCCTGGACACGTTTCTGCCATTGTAGGCTCAAACGCTTGGAGAGTTTTCCCTGAGAAATTTGGAATACCGACAGTTGTAGCTGGATTTGAACCTGAAAACTTACTACTGGCAGTTTTGAGGATTTTGGTTCAGATTAGGGAAGGAAAGTCTGGGTTGGAAAACGTCTACAGGGGAGTTGTAAGGCCTGAGGGTAACAGGAGAGCTCAAGAACTGATGTACAAGTACTTTGAAAAGGCTGACGTTAACTGGAGGGGAATAGGGAACATTCCGAAGTCGGGATTGGAGCTCCGCCCCGAGTATTCCTACCTGAATGCAAAGGTAGCTTTTGAACTTCCTGAAATCAAGGAGGAGAGAATCCCCGGTTGTATATGCGATAGGGTAGTCTTGGGAAAGGCCTATCCTTCGGATTGTAAACTTTTTAAAAGGTCATGTACTCCAAGGAATCCCAAGGGGCCATGTATGGTGTCTTTAGAAGGGGCTTGCAACATCTGGTACAGGTTTGGTGGAAATGAGAATTGATGAATGTAAGGTTTTAGTTGTTGAGGACGATAAAACTCAGCTGTCCCTTATATCTGAAATACTGAGGGATTTTGGATTTCAGGTATATTCAGCATCAAATGCAGAGAAGGGACTTCAAATTATAAACAGAGAGAACCCCTGCGTCGTTGTTACCGATGTTCGACTTCCGGGAATGGATGGTCTCTCATTTATGAAGAAGATAAAATCAGAATTTTCCGATGTTGAAGTTATAGTAATAACTGCCTTTAGCAGTATTGAGGATGCTGTTGAATCCATAAAATCTGGAGCATTTCACTATGTCACAAAACCCTACGAGCCGGAAGTTTTAATAAACCTTATTAAAAAGGCGTGTCAGCTTATAAAACTGAGAAGGATACCCATAGGAACCTCCAAAATTATTTATGCCTCGAGGGAAATGGAGGAGGTCTTAAAAAAGGCTTCCCTTTTTTCCAAGGGAGAAGCTCCCGTTCTTATCTTAGGGGAAAGTGGAGTTGGTAAGGAGTTGGTTGCAAAATTTATTCACGAGGAGAGTGGTAGGAAGGGAAGGTTTATCTCTGTAAACTGCTCTGCCATACCGAGGGAGCTCTTTGAATCGGAGTTTTTCGGTTACGAGAGAGGGGCATTTACCGGAGCCAATAAGCCAAAACCCGGTCTCTTTGAGGAGGCAGACGGGGGAACACTTTTTTTAGATGAGATAGGAGAGCTCCCATTAGAACATCAACCAAAACTTTTGAGAGTTCTTCAGGAAAGAAGAGTAAGACGGTTGGGAAGCAGTATAGAAAAGAAGATAGATGTAAAAATCGTTGCAGCAACGAACAGAGATTTGGAAGAAATGGTTAAGAAGGGAGAATTTAGGGAAGATCTGCTGTACAGAATTAACGTTCTTCAAATAGAAATTCCTCCTCTTAGGGAAAGACCTGAGGATATAGTTGAGCTTACAGGGTACTTTCTAAAGAAGTATTCGAGAAATTACAATAAATCTGTTTCGATTACCCCAGAAGCCCTTGATGTTCTCTTAAACTACAGTTTCCCTGGAAACGTTAGGGAGCTTGAAAACATAGTTCACAGGTTAGTTATAACGTCTTTCGGAGAAATACCCCCTCAGGAGGTTTCAGCAGTTTTAGGTAAGGAAAAAAGGAAAATGGATATTGAAATTAACTTTGACAAACCACTTCCAGAATTCTTGGCAGATGTGGAAAAGAAGGCTATAGAAAGGGCCCTTAAGTATACCGGTTACGTCCAAACAAAAGCTGCCAAACTGCTTGGAATAGATGAAAAATCCCTGAGATACAAGAGAAAAAAGTACGGAATATAGATGAAACATAGAAGAGTTTACCTATTTATTTTGATAATCTTTCTTACATTCTTAGCAGTTATTGGTGATATTTTTTTCATTTGGAATGAGTACAAGAAATTCTACTACTTCTTTTTAAACGAGGAAACCTCCAGGGTAGAATCTGTTGTAAAGGGAACAATATCTGCCGGCGGTGACCCTGTAGAGGCTCTCAGCAATTATCTAAAAAGGTCAAAAATTTTAAAAGGTGTTTCGTACAAACTTGAGGGGAGAAACATTTTTCTTCCCAACTCCCAGATTTCTCCAAACTTCATTTCAAGAACAGTAAAAATCCCACCTTTTGAATTTACCCTCTACTACGATGTATCAAAGCTCTTACACTTTAAAGAGCACCTTATATTTCTTGCTGTTTTTCTCCTTATTCTAACGTTCATCTTCGTAGTGGTTCTCTTTCTTATTCTAAAGGAGTACTACAGGGAAAAACTTGAAAGGATAAATGAAAAACTTCGGAGGAAAAACCTTGAAGCTGTAAACTTAGCCATCCATTCAATAGTTCACGAGGTAAAAAATAGGTTGAACGTTCTCAGACTGCTCATTTATAGATACAACTCTACTAAGTCAGAAATCTACATCGATAGAATGAAAAAAGAGATTGAGGAACTAAGCAGATATATTGAAGAAACTTCCGATTTACGAAAGCCAATTTCCTTATATAAGGAAAGGAAAAATATAGGAAAAATTTTAAAACAGATTGTTAATGAGTTTAACAATCTTTTTCTGTCTAAAAACATAAAATTTGATTTATCTGTAGAGGACTTGGAGTTTCCCTTTGATGGTAAGAAGATATCCTCTGCCGTTATCGATATTTTGAAAAATGCTGTAGAGGCTCTTGATTCGACCAATAGTAAACAGAAAGAAATCCGTGTGGTTGGAAAAAAAGATAGGGATAGGTACATTTTGGAAATTTGCGATAACTCTCCATTGGAACTTCCAGAAACTCTTTTTGAGCCTTTCTTCTCAACAAAGGAAAAGGGGTTCGGAATTGGTCTGTACAACGTTAAAAGAATAGTTGAGGCTCACGGGGGAAGGGTGAGTGCCGAAAAGAGGGAAGGTTGGTCTATTTTCAGGATGGAACTCCCGATAGGTTAAGTTCGGAAAAATTTCCGAACAAATAGCCTACCATTCGGAAAAATTTCCGATATTGATTTAAAAATTTCCTCCTTTACTGTGATTTTATTTGGCATGAAATTTGCTAACTAAGAAATAGTGGAAAATTAATTACAGGGAGGTGTGATATGCGCAAGTTATTAACAGCAGTAACTTTAATTGTTGCATCATCTGCTCTTTTAACTGGTTGTGGCGGAGGAGGTGGTGGTGCAACTACGACATCCTCTTCCTCAAGTGTAACTGGTGCAACGTATGCAAGTTTTATTGAAGGAGCCAAAGTCTGTATTGAGGATTCAAACAAAAATGTAATAACCGTAAATGGAACAGAGCTCTGCTCAACCACTGCCGATGATGGAACTTTTACAATTCAAATTCCTCAAGGTGTAACCCTATCAAACGATAACTGGGTAGGTCTTTACATAGTAGACCAAAATGGAGATTTTATTAAAATAGCGGACGTTTCTATAACTCAAGTTGAAGTGGATAACTCAACAAACGTCTTGGAAATAACACCGGAAAACTTGGCTGCAGGTAATGAAACGTTGGCAAATCAAATAGGAGCTCTCATACACGCCATCGGTGGAGACCTTGATGGCAATGCAACTGTCGTGGACCTTTCCAATGCTACTATTGAAGACGTTGAAGTTCAAACACAGGATAATCAGACAGAACCTTTACAGAATTTATCAAACGTATCCCTTGCAGACCTTTTAAAGAATAAAAAAGCAATAATCATCAAGAGTTATCATAAATTACTTAACAAAGAATACCTGATACAGGTTAATGCCACAGATTCTCAAGAGCCTGTGACCTGTAAACTTGGAACGGTAATTAAGAAATTGAATTACAATTGGAAAGAACATCAACAAGAGATAAAGGAACACCTTCAAGCACTTCAGTACCTTGCCTCTGGGAATGTTAAACAGTTTGAGCTCCACAGATTAACATCCCTCATTGACTCCATTAGTAAAAAATTGCAGACTATTGCTACGAATGGTTTGCTTCCTTCTGATGAAGTTAGTGACGTTCAATCTGTTGTTTCTGAACTAATGAATGTTGTAGAAGACCTTAAAACAAGCGGCTTAACAGAGGATACTAAAGACGAAATCCAAAACGCCCTTACCGATGTAAACTCCCTTATAGAAGCCCTTAGCTCTACTAATAATTTCTCCATAATAACATTCAGTTTACAGAGATTGGCCAGCACGATTGAGAGTCTAATACAAAACAGCACAGAGGTCGAAAGTACACAACAAACCTCAAACGAGACTCAAGTTCAAACAAACCAAGAAGAGGAAAGCAATAACCAAACACAAGTTCAGACAAACCAGGAGTCACAAGGTCCCAACCAAACTCAGTCTCAAACAAATCAGGAGTTACAGAGTGGTAACCAAACTGGAGCTCATTTAAACCAAGGACTGGGAAGCAGTAATCAAACACAGGTTCAGGTAAACCAGGAATCACATGAAGAACTACAAAGCTCCAACCAAACTCAATCTTAGTTAAAATTTAAAGGGGAGTAGGGTTAAATTCCCTATTCCCTAAATATTTTTCTGGAGGTAACATTGAAACTTCAAAGGTTAGCAGTAAGTGATGAGGGATTCATCTTTGACCCTGAAACAGGAAACAGTTACACGGTTAACAGAGTAGGTCTGTTCATCTTAGAGCTCCTTAAAAGGGGAAAATCCCCTCAAGAGATAGTTAAAACTTTAACGGACGAATTTGAAGTATCCCCTGAGGAGGCTCAAAGGGACCTTATTGATTTTTTAGAACAACTGAGGCTCTTTGGCCTTTTGGAGGGAGAAGTTGTATAAGGTGGCAGTTTCTGGAGTCAATGCAATAGACAATCCCGGTCCAGGTATAGGAATAGCAAAGGGAATTAGGGAAAGTGGTTTAAATGTAAAAGTCTTCGGACTTGCTTATGACGCAATGGAGCCAGGAATCTATATGAACTGGCTCATAGATAAAAGCTTCATAATGCCCTATCCCTCCTCAGGGGAGACTCCATTTATCAACAGGTTGCTCTACATAAAGGAGAATTACGGTCTTGACGTTGTTATTCCCACTCTCGATGCAGAGCTCCCCCTTTTTATTAAGGGTGTTTCGCTTCTTGAAAGCTATGGGATTAAAACGTTCCTTCCTACAGAAGAACAGTTTAAGCTTAGGGGAAAGGACAGGTTAACAGAGGTTGCAGAAAGAATAGGAGTAAAGGTTCCTAAGACGATAGTTGTTACATCTTACGAAGAACTTTCTCAGGCATCCAACGAAATTGGATTTCCTCTAATGGTAAAGGGAATATTCTACAAAGCCTATAAAGCCTACAACATTTCTCAACTTAACTCCTACTTTAACTCAATCGTTTCTGAGTGGGGATATCCCGTTATAGTTCAAGAGGTAGTTACAGGTGAGGAGATGAACGTTGTCGGTGTTGGCGATGGGGAAGGAGGGCACTTCGGACTTATCGGAATTAAGAAGCTCTGGATAACGAGTTTGGGAAAAATATGGACCGGGGTAACTGTTAAAAATCAACGTTTACTTGAAGCAGCTGAGAGATTTGTTTCGGAATTTCTCTGGAGGGGAGCTTTTGAATTTGAGTGTATAGTTAAGGAAAACGAAATATACCTCATAGAAATAAATCCAAGATTTCCCGCATGGGTCTACTTTTCAACAGGTGTGGGAGTTAACCTTCCTGGAAGGTTGTTGAAGGCAGCTTTAGGCATGGAACCCGAAAGAAGTTGGGATTACGAGGCGGGTAAACTGTATGTACGTTTCACCGATGACTTTGTTACAGACATAAGCGAATTTCAAAAGGTAGCAACAAGAGGAGAAAGCTAAATGGAGGTAAATGTGAAAAAGACTTACGAAAAACCGGTTATTCAAAAATTGAAAACAGGTTTTACCAATAAGTTTGGCGGAACGGGATTTTATCTTGGTAGGAATATTAGAAAAGATATAGATGGTGTTTCTATTGATGAATTAGTTTCTCAATTCGGCTCTCCTTTGTTCGTCTTTTCCGAAAAAAAGCTTCGTCAGAAGTTCAGAGAGCTTAAAGACGCATTTACCGTAAGGTATCCTAACGTTGAACTTAGTTGGTCGTACAAAACCAACTATTTAGATGCTATCTGCTCTATTCTTCACGATGAAGGAGAAACGGCCGAAGTTGTTTCAGAGTTTGAATATGAAAAGGCTAGAAGACTTGGAGTTCGGGGTGAGAAGATAATCTATAACGGCCCGTACAAACCTTACGATTCCCTTGTTACTGCCGTTAAGGAGGGGGCAAGAATAAATATTGACCATTTTGAGGAAATTTTTGATTTAGAGAAGGTGGCCGATGAGCTTAACACCAAACCTCGAGTGGGAATTAGGGTCAACATGGACACTGGCATTCAACCCCAGTGGAGCCGTTTTGGCTTCAATTTGGAATCGGGACAAGCTTTAGATGCAGTAAAGAGAATAGCATCTGGAAACAAACTTGAACTAGTCGGACTACACTGTCACATAGGAACTTTCATCCTGGAACCTAAAGCTTACGAAAAGGAAATTGAAAAGCTCATAAGGTTTGCATACCAGATAGAGGATGAGTTTGGCTTTAAAATTGAATACTTGGACATTGGTGGTGGATTTCCCTCAAAGAACAGGCTTAAGGGGATTTATCTACCTCCAGAAGTTTCTGTTCCATCCATAGATGAATACGCAGAGAGAATTTGTAGTTCTCTCATTAAAAATTTACGACCTGGGGATTACCCAAAACTAATATTGGAAAGTGGAAGGGCTATAGTTGATGAGGCAGGATACCTTATAACTACAGTTCACGCTGCTAAGAGACTTCCCTCTGGACTTAAAGCTTACGTTTTAGATGCTGGAGTAAACATCCTCTTTACAGCTTTCTGGTACAAGTTCAACATTGAAATAGATAGGGAAATTTATGGAACAACCGAACCATCAGTTCTCTACGGGCCACTTTGTATGAATATAGATGTTATTGATGAAATGACCTACCTTCCTCCCCTTCCAAGAGGAACAAGGCTCGTACTATCTCCGGTTGGGGCTTACAACGTTACACAGTGGATGCAGTTTATTCGCTATAGACCAGCTGTCGTTTTAATAGGAGGAAACGGAGAAGTTGACCTGATAAGGGAAAAGGAAGACCTTACAGACATTGTAAGGAGAGAACACTTACCTGAAAGATTAAGAGGAAAATGGGAATAGAAAAGTATATTGTTCCAATACTAAGGAGTTACTCTGCCGTTTTGTTTAATTCAGAGACTTACGGTGGAGCTCTCTTGCTTTTTCTCTCGTTTTTAAATACGAATGTTGGCTTTGGGGGATTGGTTTCTCTTTTATCTGCCTACCTCTTTGCGAGGCTTTTAGGATTTAAAAGGGAGTTTTTAAGAATCGATTACTACATCTACAATCCCCTTCTCGTTGGTCTTTCTTTAGGTTACATATTCAAGATTAATACGATTAGTTTTCTATTTTTCCTGACTGGAGGTATACTGTCATTCCTAATCACATATGTACTTTCCAATCTTTTTTACTACTACTTCAAACTTCCTATATTAAGCCTTCCCTTCGTTGTGGTTAGTTCCACTCTATACTTAGCATCTCAACACTTCTCAAACTTGTTTGTTGAGAGCCTCTATCCTCATTTCTACCTCCCAAACATCAACTTTACTCCTTTTATTAATGGGTTCTTTAAATCTTTAGGAGCAGTATTCTTCCTCCCTAACACTTTTTGTGGGTTAGTGATATTTCTATTAATTCTTAGAATATCACCAATATTAGCCTTTCTATCAGTTATAGGATACTCTACTGGAATCCTTACAACTACCCTGTTTAAAGGTTCTCTCTATCAAGCTATTTCTGATACATCAGCTTTTAACTACATACTTACTTCTATGGCAGTTGGAGGGGTTTTTCTCGTTCCATCGCTGAGAAGCTACAAATTTGCCCTTCTTTCATCCTTTATCTCCGTCCCAATTGTTGAAAGTTCAAAGGTTTTCTGGGAAACTTACGGTATCCCAGTATTTGCTCTACCCTTTAACGTTGTTTCCCTTTTGGTACTTTACGTTTTCATCTTTACAGGATACTCTTTAGCTACAAAGGTTTACAGGGGAACACCCGAGAGAACCTTGGATTACTATCTGACACATTTAAAACGCTTTCCCTTTACCGGTAGGGAAATAGCCCTTCCTTTTTCAGGGGAGTGGACAGTTTGGCAGTCGTTTGACGGAGAGTGGACCCATAAGGGAGCTTGGAGACATGCAGTTGATTTTGTAATAACGGATAGTGAAGGGAAAACTTTTAAAGGAACCGGCTCTTCCCTTTCAGATTACTACTGTTTTGGAAAACCTGTTCTTTCTCCTGTTGATGGAACAGTTGTAGATGTTGTTTCTTCTCTACCTGACAATAAGCCTGGAGAAGTGGACAAGGAAAACAACTGGGGTAACTACGTTCTACTTTACGATAAGAGGGGATTTTACGTACTTGTCTGCCACTTAAAGCAGAATTCTGTAAACGTTAAGAGGGGAGATTCAGTAACAAAGGGAAGCCTCTTGGGACTCTGTGGAAATTCTGGATACTCTCCTCAACCTCACATCCACATTCACGTTCAAGTTCTGCCCCACTTAGGAGCTCCCACTGTTCCCTTCTCATTTACCTCCTTTATCTCTTCAAAAAATTTCCATGATGTAGGAATTCCAAAAAGGGGAGAGAGGGTTACTCCTGTCTTTGCCGATAAATCCCTGTTTAGGCGCTTAAACTTTTTGATAGGCCAGGAATTTACGTACTCTTTGTACGATAAAAAGAGGGGAGAGGAGGAAATATTAAAAATTCAGGTTAAAATGGCACCTGACGGGACTTTCTACTTTACAGAGGGAAGGTCTAAACTCTACTTTGGAATTCTCAACTCAACGTTTTACTTCTACAGTATTGACGGCGATTTAAGCTCTCCTCTTAAGTATTTCCTTTTCTCGGCACCTAAAATTCCCCTTATAAATTCAGGCGGAGTAGTATGGAAGGACTACCTTCCTATAACTTCCCTCTTTTCTGAGTTTAAGAGGAAATTTCTCCTCTTTATATCATCTTTCAAACATAACCTCTTGGAAGTAAGGGTAAAGTCCTGCTGGAGCTCCATTAACACAGTTTCAACGGAAATTATCTTACCGGGAAGTAAGAAAGTTAAAAAAGCAAAACTAAAGTTATCAAACCACTTAGGATTTGAGGAAATAAACTATAATAACGAAATAATTCTAAGGAGGGTAAAAAATGAAGAAAACGTTATTAATTCTTAGTTTAGCCTCCCTTATTTTCTCCGAAACAGAGGCAAAAGAAATTCAAGGAAAGAAAATTTACGCTTACGGAGCTCTCTACCCAACCTACATAAATTACAGCGGTTCAAAGTACAAGGACGATGGTTATTCAACAACAGGCTACATCAGCATAGGTGATGGTAGAGAGAATGTTTTTCAATTTGGTGCTACCTACACACATATAAACTACAAAGATGGTTTCTCAGACCTTAATCAGAGGGATTTCACGTTCACATATTCAAATGTGAATGGAATTCTAAAAAACCACACATTTACCTTTGGGGGGCACTACATAAGTAGTGATGACAAATTGAGTGATGGGGGATACACCCTTTTCGTCGATGGAACTTACTCGTCCTATTCTAAAAAGTATCCCTACTACTTTAACTGGAGTGCGGGTATAGGAGCTTACTACTCTCACTATGACAATACTATAAACTTTCACGTAGTACAGATTACTCCCCACACTACATATAGAATTTTTTCCAATTACAGAAGGGGCTCTCTCTATGCCGATTTGATTGGTTACTACATTCACCTCTCCAACTCAGACGATATAGGTGTGGATATAGACAACCTGTACTCAATAGAGGGAGCTCTGAGATACTACTACGGAAACTATGATTTAAAGGTCGGAGCCTGGTCCGGACAGCAGGTCTTTGCCGTGAAAAACGGTGGTTTCGTTGTTTACAACTTAGTTGAAAAGTACAAAAGAGGTGCCTACGCTGAACTGGGATATACCTTTAGAAGAGGTCTGAGAGTTTCTCTGAACTTAGGAGTAAACAGATACAAGGAGAACAGTGACTCTGTTACTCAGACAACAGCAACTCTCTCTTTGGGTTATAGATTTTAGGAGGAGTATTAATGAGATTTTTACTAATCCTAATCGTACTGTTAATTTCTGTTTCCTCCTATGGTATGTCCTACTCTGAAATAAAGAGACTGTACCAGAAGAGTTACACTTATGAGAAGAATGGCGACTATAAGGATGCAGTAAAGGCTCTCATGCCAATTTACGAAAGTTATCCAAACGGATACACAGTAAACTTGAGATTGGGCTGGCTATACTATCTGATGAAGAACTATGCTAACTCAGAGTACCACTACAGAAAGGCCTTAAAAGCACTTCCGTCCTCAATTGAAGCTATGTTAGGCCTCTCACTTCCCCTTATGGCACAATCAAGGTGGAGCGATTTAGAGTCCTTAATGTACAGAGTGATTAAGATAGATTACTACAACTACTATGGTAATTTAAGACTGTGTAAAGCCCTTACTGAGGAGAAAAAGTATTCAATAGCTGAATCAGTCTCCCGTAAAATGTTGGTGATATACCCAACGGATGTGAACTTTCTCAACCAACTTGCAATTTCACTCTACAATCAGGGTAAAGTTTCCTATGCTAAGTCTATCTTTGAAAATGTACTAATCCTAGATCCTGAAAATACTATTGTTAAGAAGTACTTAAAACTGATGGAGCCCAAAGAGGGGAAAAAGAAGGGGAATTAAAGAGTCCCCTTCCTCTTTAAGGCTTTCATTCCAATGTCCTTTCTGTAGTGCATCCCTTCAAAGTGAATCTTTTCAATAGCCCTGTAAGCTCTTTCCCTTGCCTCAACTATGTCCTTTCCAAGTGCTGTTACGTTTAAAACCCTTCCACCGTTTGTAACTAATTTTCCATCCTTAACAGCTGTTCCCGCATGGAAAACAACAACTGTTGGAACCTTTTCAGCTTCCTCAATTCCGGTAATCTCCTTTCCTTTCTCGTACCTTCCAGGATAACCTTTGGAGGCCAGAACAACACAGATTGATGTTTCAGGTTTCCAGTGGAGCTCCTCTACTAAATTACCTTCTATTGAACTGAGCGAAACGTCAACAAGGTCATCCTCAAGTCTTCTCATTAGAGCTTGAGCTTCAGGGTCACCGAATCTAACGTTGAACTCAAGAACCATAGGTCCCTTCTCCGTAATCATCAATCCTGCATACAGAACGCCTTTAAAGGGAGTCCCTTCCTCTCTCATTCCCTCTAAAATCGGTTTTATAACTTTTTCCTGAACTTCTTTTTCCATATCCTCAGAGAGAACAGGTGCCGGTGAATAGGCTCCCATTCCTCCCGTGTTTGGCCCCTTATCACCATCAAACACGGCCTTGTGGTCCTGAGCAGTCGCAAGTGGAACGAAGTTTTTACCGTCTGTTATCACAAGGTAAGAAGCCTCTTCACCCTCCAAACACTCCTCTATAACAACCCTGTTTCCAGATTCTCCAAAGACCTTTTCAACCATTATTCTGTCAATCGCCTCAATGGCCTCTTCAACCGTTTTGGCAACTACTACCCCCTTTCCTGCAGCAAGCCCATCTGCCTTGACAACAATCGGAGCTCCTTTTTCTCTTACGTACCTCTTAGCCTCTTCGGGATTGTCAAAAACTTGAAACTCTGCCGTAGGAACTCCGTACTTCTTCATCATCTCCTTTGCAAAGACCTTACTACCTTCCAGTTTAGCTGCAGCCTTTGAGGGACCAAAAATTCTGAGTCCTCTCCTTTCAAACTCGTCAACTATTCCGGCAACGAGTGGAGCTTCAGGACCAACGATTGTTAGGTCAATTTTCTCCTTTTGTGCAAACTCTGCCAGTCCCTCTACATCCGTGGGTTTTATGTCAACACATCTTCCTATCTTCTCTATTCCTGGATTTCCTGGAGCTGCAATGACTTCCTTTACTTTTGGACTCTGGGAAACTTTCCAGGCTAAAGCGTGCTCCCTTCCGCCGCTTCCAACTATGAGAACCTTCATTTCCTCTCTCCCGGAAAACTTTTGCGCCAATTATAACAGCTCTTTTCTGATATTTAACAGCCAGGACGGAAAATCTGTTGCAAGGGCATCAGACTTTGACTTTAAGGCCTTATCAAGGGTTTTCTCATCATCAATAATCCAGGAAATTACCCTCAATCCTAACCTGTGTGCAAAATTAACAGCCTTTTCTGTTGAAAGGTACCACTTGGGGAGGACGAATTCACATCCAATCCTCTTTGCATCAAGAATTTTTCCCGGAGGTTTTGAGTAAATCAGTCCTGTTGTTAGATTGCTATTCCACTTTTTAACTGTAACAAGTGCTTCCTCATAAAAACTTATAAAACCTATCCAGTCTGTCTTACTTACTCTTGAATTAACCGATTTTAAAATCTGTTCTGTCGTTTCTGGGTCCTTTATTTCAATAAACAGGCCACAGTTTCCTTCTACTACGTTTAAGACTTCCTCTAAAAGGGGGATTCTTTCACCATCTATACAAACCTTTTTAAGTTCACTATAGGTTAAGTCTGAAACTTTAACGTCGATACCTGCAACCCTTTTTAAATTGTCGTCATGGATAACTACCAATTTTCTGTCCTTCGTTATTCTAACATCACATTCAACAACATCCACCCCCAACTCAATTGCATACTTAAATGTCCCTACTGTGTTTTCCGGCTTCTCTCCAGCTGCTCCTCTGTGTCCTACAACGGAAAAGGGTTTTACAGATAGCCTTTCTAAGATTTCTTTCAACCTATCCTCACTCAAATTTTTGACTTATAACTATTACGTTACCCTTTCTTTTAAGAACAATTCTGTACCTTCTGTTACTTTTTTCCTGATTTTTATACTCCCTTGAAATATTTTTTACGTAACTTCTGGTTTCCCTGTAGGGAGGAATTCCTCCATAACGGTCAACTACCCCCTCACCAGCATTGTAGGCAGCAAGTGCCAACCTCCAGTCCCTGTACTTTTTGTAGAGCCTACTCAGAAGGAGAGCTCCCGCATTTAAATTCTCATCTGGATCAAAGGGGTTCTTTACTCCAAGTTCCCTTGCAGTTTCCGGCATGAGCTGACACAGACCTAAAGCTCCTTTCTTTGAAACTGCCCTTGGATTGAAGTTTGATTCGGCCTTTATGAGAGCTCTAAAGAGTTTCACTGGAATACCGTACTTTTTAGCGTAAAAATCAGCTTTTTTCTCTAAAATTTTAAAGTTCTTAGGTTTTTCAAACTTGTTTTCCCCAACTCCTTTAATGTAGATGATTCCATTTTTCTCAAAAATTCTTATCCAACCAAAAGCCGGAGTTGAGATAAAACTAATTAAAAAGATACATAAGCTCAGTCCCCTCAATATTTCCATTTGTTATCCTTAAGAGATTTCCAATTAGCTCCTCTGTCTCCTCCCCAAACAACCTTTTAAAGAAACTCCTCTTAGGCTTTACAAAGTAGAGTTTCGCATTTGGGCAGTTTCCTAACTTCTTGGCAATTTCGACTGCCCTTTCAAAGTTTCCTAAGTCATCGACAAGGCCCAACTTCTGAGCCTGCTCCCCGGTAAAGACCCTTCCATCGGCAAACTCCTTAACCTTTTCTATCGGGAGCCTCCTTCCCTCTGCAACAGCCCTTACAAACTGTTCGTAGGAATTATTTATCAAGCTCTGAACAACCTTTATTTTCTCTGGGTTCGGCTTCTCAAATGGATTTAATAGGTCCTTGTACTTTCCACTCTTTACAGTTACAACCTTTATTCCTAACTTCTTTATTAGCTCACTTACGTTGTAGGTTTGAATGATAACCCCTATGCTTCCCGTAATTGTTCCCGGATTTGCAACAATTTTTGTTGCAGGGACAGATATGTACAGGCCCCCAGATGCAGCGACGGAACCCATAGAGACAACCACTGGTTTCTTCTTGGCAAGTTCTTTAACCTTATCGTGAATCTCTTGACAGGCCCCAACAATACCACCGGGAGAGTCAACTCTAAGAACAACGGCTTTTACAGTTTTATTCCTCTCTAACTTATCCAGGAACTCCAAATACTTATCGGAGCTTCTAATGATTCCATAAACCTTAACTACGCCTATTTTGTCTCCCGATATTGGAATTTCGCTCCTGTTCTTCAAAAAGAGCGAAAATAAACCAATAACCATAAGTGAAAAAGCTAAAACTCCAAATACTGTAAAGAACTTACCTATCCTTTCCAACTCACTCTCCTATCTTAAAGTGCTCCTTTACAAACTTTAGCCTCTTTTCCTTAGGAATTTTACTCAAAATTTCCTTGTTCTTTACGTTTCCTTCAGGAAGTGAAAACCCCAACTCCTTGGAAAGCTCACTCATAACCCTTAACCTTTCGTTCTTTGCAACAATCGAAGCAGCCGCCACTACAACATCATCCTCTCCACAGGGTTTTGCCTCAACATTAATTCCTGGAAAGGCTTTCCTGACAATCTTTTCAACGTTTGGACTGAACTTGTCTATAACTACTTTCTTTGGAGAACACCTCTTCAAAAGTTTTCCAATCAAATCCATATAAATGTTCTCAAGGAGCCTGTTAACGTTTTCAAATCTCCCGTACTCCTCGTTGTACTTCTCCGGCTTAAGAACCCTAACGGCACCTTTACAGCTCCTTTTTATTTTTTTAGCAATTTCAGGAATCCTCTCCTTAGGAATCTTCTTTGAATCCTTAACCCCTAATTTAAGGAGCTCTCTCAAACACTCCTTATCTGCACAGATGCACGAAACAATCAAGGGGCCAAAAAACTCTCCCTTTCCAGCCTCATCGCAGCCTATTCTTGGAATCTCCTCCAGTCTTAATATTTCCTCAATAACCTCCTCCTTCAACCTCTCCCTTTCCCTTCCCGAATAAACGATACTTCCCGTATCGTAAACCATCAGTATTCCATTTCCCTTCCTCAACCTGTAACTAACATTCTCTGGAGGTTTCTCCTCAACAGCCCCCTTTTTCTTCAGTACTTCTATCAGTTTTTCGACTTTCTCCTTCTCTAACTTCATCTCCTCTCCAATTCAATGCCAATTCCAAACTCAGCTCCGTAGAAACTGTTGTACCTCAACTCCAAAAAGTACTTTTTGCTGAGCCTCAGCTGAACTCCTCCCCCGTACTCAGGATTTTGTCCTGTAGTTTCATATCCAAAGAGTTTAACCCTCCTTGTCAATATTTTGACAACGTTGAGCTTTGCAACAGTCTCCCCGTACTTCGTTATGTAAGGCTCTATAGAAAAGTTCTCAACCTTAAGAGCCTTTCTAAAGGTCTCCTCAACCGGTTTGAAGAGCGAAGCTGTTGCATAGTAGGCGACCTGAACGGCAGGGAAAATTTCAGATGATGCCTCTATCTCCTCTGGAGATGCCCCCGTCATTATCAAATTCAGTATCTGTTCCCTCGTTAGTGGAGGGTCGGAGGTAAGGTAAATAGCAGGACTTTTCAAACTCCCCTCTATCTTCATATATATGAAGTATCCCGACACGTTGGAGCTAGCGAGAATGTTGATTGTCCCCTCTTTTGTCTCTAAGTTCTCTATCGTTCCAAAACCGTAGAGAATTTCGAACATTTTCCCCATGTAGTTTATTTTTCCTTCAGTTGCTACAAAATCACCCTCAATCACAGGCCTTCTGTTTCTCGTTTTTAGGTGCAGTCTCGGAATTATTTTTATGCTGAAGAGCTCCCCATTTAACTCCACAGGTTCATCAAAAAGTAAATCTACGTCAATCGAAATAGGAACTTTTATAGGGGTTTGTACTGTAGTCTGTTTTTCCTTGTTAAGAAAGACCTTAACTTTAGAAATGGAAAGTTTTCCTTCTAAACAGCTTCCCGTATAGAGAAGTTTTCCTGAAACCTCCCCCTTCCAGCTACCAATACTTCCAAGTGGAACGCTGGATAAGGTTATAGAAACTCCTTCATTCGTCTTTAGAGCAATTACGTTTCCTATTCCTGTATCAGCAACAGCCTTAACGTCCTCCAGACTACCGTTCCTAAATTTTGCAGAGAGCTCCCTAAATACGAGTTTCTCCAAGAGAAACTCCGACTTTATCTCTATATCCTTTCCAGCAACACTGAGCTGATAGGAAAATTCCTTGCCGTAAGAAAAACTCCCCGTCACGTACAGGTCGTTCCTTGCATAGTTAATAAACTTGTTGAGCTTGAATAGATAAACTAACCCCTTAACCCCCAAACTACTCTCAAATTCTCCACTGATTCCACTTAATTTCCCTACCTTCAAGTTCTTGAACCTTATCCAACCATCTATGAAGGAGAGACTGAAATCAGAAATTTCTGGCTTGCCGTTTTCCAAACGGATGTAGATTCCTGAAACCGAATAAAGAGGAAAGAAACTTTCAGGCTTTATTCTAAAAGTAGGAATAGCTAACGTTCCAGAAAGGTTGTTAAGGTTTATATTTACAAATGCCAGATTTATCGTTCCTTTTAGATTTTCTCCCCTCAGATTTAAATTCTTAAATGTTCCAACAACTTGAGTTTCAGCTCCATTTACAACTAACTTTAAGTCACTATTTTTTCCTTCTAAGGAAAAAACTCCAACATTTTGAGGCTCCATTAGTCTTCCAAAAATCCTTAGGTTTACAGATTTTTCTAAAAATGGAGAGTCAAAAGTTGAGTTACCGCTAACTTCTATGGTAAATTTAGAGGTTAGACCGGATATTTTTGAATCTATTTTGAAGTTTATACTTCCTACACTCCACCTTCCTGAGCCTGAAGATGTAAATTCACCCAAAACTTCATTGTTTTTTAGATTTACTCCTAAACTACCAGACAAAACACTCTCTACCGAAGGTATTACTGGTCTTACTCTTTCAAATTTAATAGACAGATTGTTTTCAAAAAGTGAAACAGAAATGTTTCCACCATTAAACTTTTGTCCTTCAAAAATTCCATTCTCCAATTTACCGGTTAAATTAACTGACAAGTCAGAGTCAAAATAGGATATGCTACCAGCAGCAACTCCTGTTGCATTTAAAATTTCGTTTGAGAAACTTCCATGGAATCTGTCTATATAAACAAGTGCAGTGTAAGTATACCTTCTTTTAACATCCCTGGCCTTAATTTTGAAACTACCGGAAACAGAACCCTTCAGTTTAAAGGGCAGTTTTACTCTGTATCCCTTTAGAACTCCTAAAACTTTTTCTGAAGAAATTTCCTGAACTTTCCCAGAGAGGAAAAATGAGATAGGACGTTTTAAGTGGACAGAAAGTCTATCTATAAAGAGATTCTCCGCAAATGCAGATATGTTCAAGTAAAAGTCCTTAAGTCTGACCTCTCCATTGGCCTCACTAAGAGGCTGGTTAAAGAGATAAACAACCTTTGAGGAAAAAGAGAATTGACCTTTTGGATTTTTTAAACTGCCGTAGAGTCTTCCTCCTCCACGGACCTTTCCTTTAAGACCTAGAGACCTTAAAAAGTCAAGTGAATTAAGGGAAAGGTTTTCCCCCTTGTACTCTGAATCGATAGTTAATTTTCTTATGTTTATACTACCCTTTGACTCAACAGTTCCATCCTTTCCCGAAATTTTACCGCTAAAGTTCAGGGATTCTCTATTTCCACTGATATTTATGTTCCCAATTCCGGAATAACCTCGGAAGTAGAACCTTTTAAGGGAAAAAGTTCCCCTATAGGTGAGTCCCCTTTTATCTTTTCTTAATTTTAAATCTCCGGAGAACTCCAAGGAAGGAATCCACTTTCCATACTTACTCCTGTAGCTTCTAACCTTCTTAAACTCGTTAATTTTTAAATTTTTAAAGAAAAAATTTCCCTCAAAATTACTTAATTTCCCCGAAAGGTTTCCCCTTATATCTTTAGAACTAAAATTAACGTTAAATTTCCTCTTAGGAGAAATAGAGGCTGTGGCCTTGATCCTACTCAGATCCAGAATGGGAGTTTCTAACTTTTCAGCCTCTCCAGTAACTCTAACTTTCGGACCTTTAATGTTTCCTTTTACTTCTACCTGAGAATTAAAGTTAATAACTTTAATTTCCCTAAACTCTAAAGTAGAGCCATGAACCCTACCAGAAAAGAAAACTCTGTCCTCTTTTAACTCTCCAGAACCTCTAAAGGAGGTATTTTCAAAACTTCCCCTTAAGCTCTCAATTTTTACTTTGGTTTCTGTAAAAAGGAGCTCCCCCTCTCCGTAAGTTCTTTTTCCAAAGGAACTACCCTTCCAGACTATGTTGATGGACTTACCGTATTTCTTTACGGTTAGTTTCCCAAGGTAGTAGGGGCAGGAGAGTTCCAAGTTACTTTGAGCTTCTTCAAAGCTCTTGAATGCTATACTTCCCTGACCGCTACATCCGTTATAACTAAAGGATATAGAGGGAATTTTGAAAAGGTTGTTCTCCCTAAATCCTGAAAAGGGAGAGACCCATAAGTCTTTCCCAAATACCTTTCCCTCTAATCCTCCAGAGGAAATAGACCTGTTGTCAAGCTTAATTCCATTTAAAATGAACTCCACATCCTTTGAAATAAGAGCAAAACTTGAAACCTTCAAATTTTCAATCTTCACTGGAACTTCAGGAAAACGTAAGTTTTTCTTTCTTCCACTTCTCTTCAAAATAAAAATTCTACCACTCTCCAAACTAAGGCTTGAAACTGTAGGAGTTAAACTCTTGAGTGATTTTAGAACGTCTAAATTTACTTTAACTTTAGAAAGTTCTAATTCAAAACCTGGACTTTTTAGGAAAATAGAATCAGCAGAGGCCCACAAAATCTTATCTTTCCAGTCAAATCCCCACCTAAAGTTCTTCTTTATCAGTGTAATATTTGCCTTTTCCCTAACTAAATACTTAGAGATATCAAAAAGGGAGATAACTGAAAGGAGTACAAAGGCTAATACGAGTAAAAACCTCAAAAGGTAGTGAATTCTTCCCTTTCTAACGGATTTAAGAAGCTCCCTGAGGAACTCTCTATACCTCACCGTTTATCCTCAACGTCTCCCAGCCTTTACACTTTGGGCACATCCAGTCAAAGTGGTCGGTTTTAAAACCGCAGGATTCACACTTGTAGAGTCTCTTATTTTCCTTTAGAAGGGAAAGTAGGGAGATAACTTCCTCTGCAACCCTCTTTCTCTTTCCAGAGTTCCAAAGAATTTTTATATACTCCTCAAAAAGTTCTGGGTCAAAAGTCCTTCCCCTCTTCCAGAGGGATTCCAGAACAGTGAGAGCTTTCTCTCCTTTACCTTCCTCTATAAGTCTATAGACCAATTTTCTGACTATCGGAACGGAGAAGCCTAACTTCTCAAGAAGTCCTTCAAGTTTGCTCCTATCAAGGGAATCGTACTTCTCTATAACCTCCAAAAAAGGCTCTGCCCTGTCAGGACATATTCTCATTCCCTTGAAAGCCGTCTCGTATCCCTTTTTAATCTCTCCAACAGAGTAAAAGAGTTTTGAAAGAACGTAGTAGTAAAACTGAATTGGTATAGAAATTTTCAACTTTCTAATAATTCTCAGGGCTCTGTCAGTTCTTCCCGAGTCGATGTAACTGTTTGCTAAAAGTAGTTTTGTGTAGATTAGGTCATCTAAAAAACTGTTTTTTAGCTCAACGGCCTTCTCTAAAAGGTCAACGGATTCCTCCAATTTACCTTCCGACTTTAAAATCTGAGCAAGTTCGTAGTAGAAGAAACTCTCCGTAGGATAGAGGGTAATTCCCTCTCTCAAAACCTGTTCAGCTCTATCAACAAATCCTGCAGACCTGTAAACCAAAGCTAAGTTAAGAATAACTAACTTTTTCTCCTCCTCTGAGAGCTCCTCTTCTTTCAAGCTTTCAAGTACCTTCAGACTTTTGTAGTACTCCCCCTTTTCTTTGAGCAAAATGGCAAAGGTTATAAAGGCATTTACGGGCCTTTTCAGGTCAACGTCAAAGGATGTGTCGTCTATTAAATCGTACCTGTCTACAGCTAGCTTTTTTAAATAGAGGTCGATGGATGGTTTTCCCTCTACTGAAAAGAATTCCTTTATTTTCTTTAACATTATTTCCAGCACTTTTTTAACGTTTCATAGGTTTCTTCAAGTGATTGAGGAATTACCTTTACTCCAGAAACAACGGGAAGGAAATTTGTGTCACCAATCCAGCGGGGAACAACGTGGTAGTGGATGTGGGTATCAACACTTCCTCCGGAAGCCTTTCCCAAGTTTAGACCGATGTTGAATCCGTCAGGATTGTAAGCCCTCTTCAGTGCTCTCAGGGCTCTCTTTAATAAGTCGTTAATCTCAACAATCTCTTCAGTTAAAAGTGAAGAGAAATCTCCTGTATGCCTTACAGGACAAACCATAAGGTGCCCTGTGTTGTAAGGGAACTTGTTGAGAATAACGAGAGCTCTCTCTCCCTTGTACAGAACTAAGTTTTCCTTAGTCCTTTCTGGGTACTCATTTACAGCTTTACATATAAAGCACCCGTTATCCTCCTTTCCAACACGTGAAACGTAGGAGAGTCTCCACGGAGCCCAAATTATCTCCAACACTACCTCCTATTCTGCAAATCCAAATTTTTTAAGGTTTCCTATAATAAACTTAAGCTCGTTCCCTTTACACGCATCTTGATTCTCAAGGAGCTTCTCTTGAATAGTTGAAAGCTTCTGGTAAACAAGCGATTTAACATCCCTAGGAAACTCCTTTAAAAGTTCCTTACATTCACAGCTCTTTAAGAAAGCCCTAATCATTGGACTGTATCTCAATTCTAGACACTTCTTCACTGAACGTTCCAGGAATCTCCGGGAATTTATGTTTGTGAAGTCAGTTATAAACTTCTCAAAATTCAGAATAGTATAGTTAGGTAAATCCAACATTAAAAAGGCTACATCCTCATCTCCTACTGTTTCCTTTGCTTCTTGAGAAAGCTCTGTTAAAACTTCATCCGCTGCTCTTTCAACGGCCAAATTGTAGGATTTTTGTAGCTCCTTAACGGGGACACTGTAAGAGTTAGCTAACTCTGAAAATATGTTTAGTTTCCCTACAACTTTAGGTTCAAATTTATACTCTAACTTAAAGTGAGAAGAACACATCAAAAATTGAGAGTAGGCTCTAGTCCAAATAATAGCAGGTTTAGATACAAACTTCTCCTTTGTTATCTGACCGGCAGTAGAATTTTGAAAAAGAAGAATTATCAGAAAGAGAAGCAAGGCCTTATTCATAGTATCCTCCAAAACTTATAACTTTAACTATACCAAAGAGAACTAAAAGGAGAGAAAAAAGATTTGCTTTTGGGAGGCCTATTCAATAGGTGTAGGTGGAATGATTGGGGGAAGAATATTTGCAGTTCTTGGTCTAACTATTCTCCTGTCTAAAGGAGCAGCTCCGGTAGCTTTTATTTTCGCAGGTATTATAGCTCTAATTACATCTTACTCCTACGCAAAGCTTTCAGTTAGGTACCCGAGTGAAGGAGGAACAGTTGAGTTTTGGTAAGAGGATTCGGGAACAATTTGTTTACAGCTTACTTGAATACGCTACTTTCGGTTGGTTACGTAATAATGCTTTCACTGTACTCCTATGCCTTTGGTAGTTAGGGTTCTGCTCTCATCTTTAGTAAAGCTCTCTCCTGAAAATTGGGAAAGTTTACTAAAAGCCAATATTTTGAATCCAAAACTTCTGCTAAGATAATGTTTAAGATATCTGATAAACTATCTTCCGATAGTTTTTAAGAAAAAGCGAACTCTGCTGCAGAAATCAAGCCTGCACAGCCGTAAAGCATGGCATCTCCCAAAGGATAGGCAAATTCCCCGTAACTTTTAGCCAAACTCCTGTTAGGGCCGACTATGTATATTTTTTCAGGATTAACAGGAGAGAAAACGAGAGCTCCGTGACCTCCATCATTAAAGATTTCCTCAAAGGTCAACGTTCCATTTATGAGCTTTTCCGTTATTCTCCTTATTTTTCTACTGTTTAACATCTTTGTGTGATGCTCAAAAATTCCCTGAATTTCTCCACTCTTTACTGAAGCCCCCAGTGTATGTCCGTTTCCAATATCAAGAACTATAAACTCCTTTATTCCCTCCCTCTCTGCGTAGTCAACCATACCTGAAATAGCTGCTATTTTGCTGTCCATAACAAAACCTTCTATTCCCCTTTCCTCTAACTGTTCAATGATTGAATCAAGCCTGGAAAAGAAACCGGTTTTTTTCTTTATAAAGAGCTTCTTTGGATTTCTCTCCTTCTCCAGTATAGTTTTAAAGTAGTTGAATCTTGTAACTCTGTCACTCTGCCCTTCCTTGTATCCGTGGTCCTGACAGGCAATTCCTATTCTATTGAGGGGCTTCTCTAAAAAACCCAAGAACTTTTCGTAAACGTTAAAGTCCAAATCTGAAAGAAAAATATCACAGTTTTTAGCTTCATTCACAATTTCAAATCCAAATTTTTTAACCTCTGAGATGTTATCTCTGATAGTTTTCGCTGCTTTCTCTGTAATCCTTACCCTGTATCCTCTCTTTACATGCTCTATAAGTGCTTTTTTAACAGGTCCTCCTCCCATTGTACAGCCACAGACAGTTATATCCCCTCTTAGATTTTGAATTCTTTTAGATAGGATTTCTGTAGGAGAAGGGAGAATTAACTTCGGCCAGTTCTCTTCCACCTCTCCATCCAAGGGAAAAACTAAATCCTGTGTTCCTTTTCCAACATCAACTGCTAAAAATTCCATTGCAAAGTACCTCCTTGGAACTTACTATTCTATCGTAACAGTGAGAAATTTTGGAGGAGAGGAATGTTTGACATATCTGAGGAGACTTTTCAGGGACCTGTAATAAAAATCATTGGGGTTGGCGGTGGAGGTGGAAATGCTGTTTCCCGAATGATGGAGAAGGGGATAGAGGGAGTCGAGTTTGCAGTTGTGAATACAGACGTTCAAGTCCTTATGAAGTCAAAAGTACCGATAAAGGTTCAAATAGGTGAAAAGCTAACAAAGGGACTGGGAGCCGGTGGCCGTCCCGAAATAGGGGAGCAAGCAGCTTTAGAGGACGAACCGAAAATCAGAGAGGTTTTGGAAGGTTCGGATATGGTCTTTATAACTGCAGGTATGGGAGGGGGAACGGGAACGGGAGCTGCTCCGATTGTTGCAAAGATTGCTAAGGATATGGGAATACTTACAGTAGGTGTTGTTACAAAACCCTTTGATTTTGAAGGAAAAAGGAGGTTGAACTACGCAGAGGAGGGAATAAAGAGGTTGAGGGAGTTTGTCGATACTCTGATGGTAATCCCCAACCAGAAACTGATAACCGTGGCTCCTAAGAAGATAGGAATTGTGGATGCATTTAAGATGGCAGATAACGTTCTGTACCAGGCAGTCAAAGGTATAACGGAAGTTATAACAAAGCCCGGCCTCATAAATCTTGACTTTGCAGACGTTAAGTCTGTAATGCATAGTGGAGGATACGCTCTTATGGGAACCGGAGAGGCTAACGGAGAGGATAGAGCTCTCACCGCTGCCCGCAAGGCCATAGACAATCCACTATTGGAGAACATTCAGGTTGAAGGGGCAAGCAGGATTTTGGTTAACATAAGCGGGGGAAGTGATTTAACCTTGGATGAAGCCCACGCTGCTGCCGGTTTGATAAAGGAGAGAACAAAGAGGGACGACACAAACTTCTTCTTTGGCGTAACGTTGGATGAGAACTTGGAGGGAACGATTAAAGTTACGGTTATAGCTACAGGATTTGATGAAAAGGGAAGAATTGTGAGGCCGTTCTCAGAGAGTTTGAACGAGGAGAGGGAAGGAGAATTTAAACCATTTGATATTGATGAAATACTAAAGAGCTTAAAGGAGGATTAAATCCCTTTTCTCTAAAACTATGCAGCCTCTCTTGAGGAGCTCCTCAACAGCTCTTTGGGAGCTTTCCTCTCCAATTCCCTTTACGGCATCGTTGAGGAGAAGAACGGTATATCCTAAGTTAATTCCGCCGGTACAGGTATTCTTAACGCAGAACTCCGTTGCAACTCCGCAGACAAGTAGT
>QOAO01000003.1 GCA_003978105.1 Thermovibrio sp. | reverse complement strand
CTTCCAAGTTTAATGTGCTTTAAAAATTCATCCCTAAACTTCCTGACAGAGGAAGCAACGGGATTGTGGGCTGCCATTCCAAGACCACAGAAGGAGTTCTCCATAACCGACGAAATGTCCAAGATGGTATCAAGGTCGTCCTCACTTCCCAAACCTTCCTCTATTCTACTTACAATTCTAACGAGCCAGTCTGTCCCTTCCCTGCAGGGAGTACACTTACCGCACGATTCGTGTCTGAAGAACTTTATGAGCCTTAAAGAAGCCTTTACTATACAGTCCGTTTCGTCTAAAACCATAACAGCACCGGAGCCGAGCATTGTACCAGCCTTAGCCAGTGAAGGAAAGTCCATAGGGACATCTATCTCTTCAGAGGTTAAAACGGAGCTCGATGCACCTCCCGGAAAGACTGCCTTCAGTTTTCTGTCTCCTACTATTCCACCAGCGTGTTCGTAGATTATCTCTGAAAGAGGAGTTCCCATCGGAAGCTCGTAAACTCCGGGCCTCTTAACCTTACCACTTACAGGATAGAGCTTGGGACCCGGACAGTCTGGAGAGCCAATGGATGCGTACCAGTCTCCTCCCCTTTCAATTATGAGTGGAATGTTGGCAAGGGTCTCTACGTTGTTGACCACGGTAGGTTTCCAAAGGTACCCTGCATTAACTGGAAAGGGGGGTTTTATCCTCGGCTCCCCTCTCCTTCCCTCCAGGGAGTTAATGAGAGCCGTTTCTTCACCGCAAATGTAAGCTCCAGCTCCACTGTGGATGTAAAGGTCAAATGAGAACTCTGTTCCCAATATATTCTCACCTAAAAAGCCCTTATCGTAGGCCTCTCCAATTGCCCTTTCGAGAATTTTCCTACCTACTGGATACTCTCCTCTCAGGTAGATGTAACCGTAACGACATCCCGTTGCATAGGCACCTATGAGCATTCCCTCTATGAGAGCATGGGGGTCCTTCTCAATGATTAACCTGTCCTTAAATGTACACGGCTCCCCCTCATCAGCGTTACAGACGAAGAACTTCGGTTCTTTAATATCTGCAGCTGCAAACTCCCATTTCATCCCGGTGGGGAAACCTGCTCCCCCTCTTCCCCTCAAACCGCTCCTCTTAACTTCTTCAATAACATCACCAGGTGACATTTCCCTTAGAGCCTTTCGCAAGGACAGATATCCGCCGTTGGAAAGATAGGTCTCTATCGAATTGGAATTTTCCCTGTCTATATTCCTAAGGAGAAGTCTTTTCATTCTCTCCCTTCCAGCCGTAATTTTTCAAAATTTCTGGTAAGTCTGATGGTTTAACCTTTAGGTATCTATCCTCGTTTACCGTTACTGCAGGAGCTCCATCACAGAGCCCCATACACTCGTACTCCTCAACAGTAAAGAGGCCGTCTGGAGTAGTTTCTCCAGGTCTTACCTTTAAAATGTTACAAATCTCCTTGAGTATCTCTTCCCCTCCGTTCAACATGCAGGAGAGGTTTGTACAAACTCTAATTACGTACTTACCTTTGGGCCTTGTGTGGTACATGGCGTAAAAGGTAGCAGCCTCCTCAACCTCAACCAAAGGTACTGAGAGCTCCTCGGATATAACTCTCATTACCTCCTTTGTAATCACTGGAAAGTTCTTTTCGGCAATCCAGAGTGAGGGTAACATATAGGACTTATTCGAGGGATAAATTCCCTTTTCCTTCAAATTCCTTATTTCCCTTCTAAACTCTTCAATTGTCATCTGTCAACTTCTCCCATAAGAGGGTCAAGGCTTCCTATTATCGATATAACATCTGCAACGTAGTGGTTTTTAAGGAGCTGTGGAAGAATTGCTATGTTTATCAGTGAAGGTGGCCTGATTCTCAACCTGTAAGGTTTGTTCGTTCCATCACTAACTATGTAGTAACCAAGCTCCCCTCTTGGGCCCTCAACCGCTGCATAAACCTCGCCTTTAGGGGGAGTAATTCCGTGAATCACAAGCTCAAACTGTTGAATCAGCCCCACCATTGTGTTGTAGACCTCTTCCTTTGGAGGAAGAATGATAGTCGTATCCTCTATCTGAACGGGACCTTCTGGCATCATCTCCAAACACTGCCTTATGATTTTTACAGATTCTCTCATTTCCTCCATTCTCACCCTGTAACGGGCGTAAACGTCCCCTTGAGTGTAAACGGGAACCTCAAAATCAATCCTATCGTAAACGCAGTAAGGGTAGTACTTCCTCACATCGTAATCACAGCCGGTAGCCCTCAACGTCGGACCTGTAATTCCCCAGTTAACAGCAGTTTTCCTGTCTATTACTCCGACTCCCTTGGTTCTTGAGAGCCATACTCTGTTTTCAGTCAGTAAATCCTCGTACTCATCAATCTTTTTAGGAAAGAGCTCCAAGAACTCCTCAAGCTCCTCGAGAAACTTTGGAGTCGTATCTGCAGCAACACCACCTATTCTCATGTATCCGGTATGAAGCCTTCCTCCCGCAATCTCCTCAAAGAGGTCTAAAACTTTCTCCCTCTCCCTAAAGGCATAGAGGAAAACGCTCATTGCTCCGAGCTCTAATGCATGGGTTCCAAGCCATATGAGGTGGGAGGATATACGTGTAAGCTCGGCCATTATTACCCTTAAAAACTGAGCTCTCTCTGGAATTTTGTCCTCAATACCCAAGAGCTTCTCAACTGCCAGTACAAAGCCCAACTCGTTTGTGTTTGCCGATACGTAATCCACTCTATCAAAGACGGGAAGTATCTGCATGTACTTCCTCGTCTCTGCAAGCTTTTCGACTCCCCTGTGAACGTAACCAATAATAGTATCGGAGTTAACTATCCTTTCACCCTTTAGCTCCAGTACCAGTCTTAGAACGCCATGGGTTGAGGGATGCTGAGGACCCATATTTAAAATCAAATCGGCTCTTTCTCTCTCCATCAACTACTCCCAATCCCAAACTTCACAGGGTTCTTCGTAACCCTCCAACGGAAAGTCCTTCCTGAGCGGATAGTACGGATACTTCTGTGGAAGGAGGAGTTTTCTCAACTTTCTTCCGGAAAACTTTACACCAAACATTTCGTAGACTTCCCTCTCGGTCCACTCCGCAGTCTTCCAGATATCTACGACTGTAGGAACTTCGTCATCCTTAGCCCAGCACTTTACCCTCAGATTGTGCTTTAGGGGAATTGACCTTAGCTGGTAGACAATCTGAAAACGGGGGTTGCTTTCAGGGTAATCGACAGCTGTAACGTCAACCAACATGTCCATTCTGAATTTTTCACTGTGTTTTAAAAAGGACATGAACTTCTTTAATACTTCCTTTGAAACTGTTACAGTTACCTCTCCTCTAAAGGTCGTTACTTCTTCTATCCCGTCCTTAAATTCACTCTTTAATTCTGAAATAAGTTCCTCATCTATGTACTTCATTTTTCCTCACCAACCATTATTGGCCTATCTCTCTTTATTTTCTCCTGAAGTAGGATTAGAGCTTCGTAGAAGGCCTCCGGCTTTGGAGCACATCCTGGAACGTAAACGTCAACGGGAATGATACAGTCAAGTCCCCTTAGAGTCGAGTACGTTTGGAATATGTTTCCACTTATAGCACAGCTTCCTATTGCAATGGACCACTTAGGGTCTGGCATCTGGTCCCAGAGCCTCTTTATTATTGGAGCCATCTTTCGGCTTATTGTTCCGCACATTATTAAAAGGTCGCACTGTCTTGGAGTATTCCTAAATATGACACCAAACCTATCGAAGTCGTACCTTGAAGCCGCTGCAGCCATCATCTCTATTCCACAGCAGGCAGTAGCAAAGGCGAGGGGCCAGAGAGCTCCTTTTCTTCCCCAGTTTATTAAGTCCTGAAGTTTTGTCAGGAATATGCCGTTCTTTAGTCCCATTTTAGAGCTCCCTTTACTATAGCGTAGAAAAATCCTACAAGGAGTATTCCAACAAAGACAAAGGCTTCAACAACTCCAAAAACTCCAAGTTCCCTAAAAGAAACTGCCCAAGGGAAGAGGAAAACCGTTTCCAGGTCAAACAAGAGAAACACCAGAGCAAGTATGTAAAAGAAGGCAAAGTAGTGTCCTGATAGGGGGGGTATCTTAGGAATTCCACACTCATAGGGTTCAAACTTTTCCGGATTATTTTTATCAATTTTCAAAAATCTGTTGGTTATTAGATTTACGTTTGGTACTAAGAGAGCAATGGAAAGTGCCACAATAAAGAAGACGAAGAGAACCAAGTAAGTTTCCAATGGGCTCTCCCTTACTGTTAGTATTTTGTAACGGAATTTTAACAAAAATTTAACAAACTATGAGCTCAGGGTCCTCGGTTTCGGAGTACTTACACCTACCTATTTTGTAGAGGTCGTTTCCATATATATCGTTAACAACGAATGCTGGAAAGTCAACAACAACTAAACGCCTAACTGCCTCAGGTCCAAGGTCTTCGTAGGCTATAACCTCGGCAGATTTTACACACCTTGCCAAGTATGCTGCAGCCCCTCCTACTGCTCCAAAGTAAACACCCTTAAACTTTTTTATTGCCTCAATAACCTCTTTGCTCCTTGAGCCCTTTCCAATCATACCCTTTAGTCCCACCTCTAAAAGTCTCGGAGCATAAGGGTCCATCCTGTAGCTCGTTGTTGGCCCTACAGAACCTATGGGTCTTCCAGGCTTTGCAGGGGCAGGACCCGCATAGTAAATGATTTGGCCCTTAAGATCGAATGGTGGTTCCTCCCCTCTATCCAAAGCTTCAACTATCCTTTTGTGAGCAGCATCCCTTGCTGTATAGATAACACCAGAAATAAGAACTAAATCTCCGGCTTTCAGTTTTTCAAGGACAGAATCATCGGTTATGGGAGCCGTAAGTTTGATTGCAGACATGCAAAACCTCCTTTCCTTTTTTCCTGACAAGTATATCAAAGCATCTAAATTTCCCGTAGGAAATTTGGAGGTGAAGGTGAAAAAGGTTTGGCTGTTTATTTTCTTAGGATTTGTTCTTGGAATTTTAGCAAATTCACTGTTTCAAATAGAGAAGGGAGCTGACGGATATCAAGTATTACATGAGAAAAAAGTGATTCTAAAGCCCATTGAGATTCCAAGTCACGTTAGTTTAAAGGGTTTACCTACTAGTGAGAGAAAAAAGGAGTTTGTAAGAATTCTCTTACCCCTGATTAGGATGGCCAATAGAGAAGTTTTAAACGAGAGAAAGCTCATAATTGAAGTTGCAAAGAAGGCTAAATTGTCAGATTTAGAAAAGGAAAGGTTGTCCTTTCTTATGAAGAAGTACAGAGCGGAAAACATCGATGAGCTTTTAAAGAGGGTAAATACAGTTCCACCAAGCTTGATACTTGCACAGGGAGCTATAGAGAGCGGATGGGGGACCTCAAGGTTCTTTACAGAGGCAAACAATATCTTCGGTGTTTACTCTTTTAAGGGTGCAAGGTGTATGAAGGCTAAGTATTCAAATGCCTGTTTAAAGGTTTACGATAACCTACTTGATTCCATTAGGGACTACATCTACAATCTCAACATTAGTTGGGCTTACAGGAGATTTAGGGAACTCCGAGCAGAAGGAGCAGATGTTCACACACTTGTGAAGAGTTTGGACCTCTATTCAACAAAGAGGGAGGAGTATGAAGAGCTTGTTTGGAAGATTATTGTTAAGAATAACCTTCAGCGTTTTGATAGCATTGAACTTGCTTCAAGTAGCCTACAGCTCACAGAATAACGGTTACGCCACCGTCCTTATATTCCACAGGTTTGGAGATAAAAGGTATCCTTCAACGTCTGTAAGTTTGGAAGATTTTAGAAGGGAAATGGAATACTTGAAGGAAAATGGGTATAGGGTTGTTAGTTTAAGGGAGCTCTACAATGAAGTCCGTTCAGGAATGAAAATTCCTCCAAAAACGGTAGTCATAACGATTGATGATGGATATAAAACAACCCTAAAGGCCTTTAAAATTCTAAAAGATTTGGGATTTCCCTTTACAGTTTTTCTGTACATGGAGGCAGTGGGAAGGTATCCAGACTTTTTGACGTTGAGTGATTTAAAGGAAATGGAGACGTCAGGGCTTGTTGATTTTGAAAATCACCTCTACAGCCATCCAGATTTAGGAAAACTGAGAATTAGATTAACGAAAGAAAAATACCTAAAAATTTTAAAAAGAGAAAAAGAGCTTTCTGAGAAAAAGTTCTACAAGATTTTTAAACGAAAACCGGAATTCTTAGCATTTCCCTATGGAAATTACGATAAGTTAAGCGTTAAGTTTTTTAAAAATGCCGGATACAAGCTCTTGATGACCCAGGACAGAGGAGCATACAACGGAAAGTCTTACTTGGTTCCCAGAATGGCAATTGTTGGAAGTCAATCGGGATTTAAAAACTTTTTGGAGGACCTAAGGATTGAACCCTTACCTGTCGTCAAACACTATCCAGATTACGGCCTCGTAGAGAGGAATTCCTTTAAACCAATTTTTTGGATAGAAGAGGCAGAAAACTACAAAAACTGCTGGATTTACGGAACGAAAAACGGGTGGGTAAGGGCTAAAAAGAGTGGAAGTATGGTCGTATCTGAGGGGAAAATCTACATTAGGAGATATGCAACGAGAATAGGAATAAAGTGCTGGAACAGAAGAACAAACAGAAGGACAGAATACTTCTTTTTGGTTTTAAAGGGGGAGAGAGCCCCCAGGAAGACTAAGATAGAATTTCATCGATAGTAACAACTTCACCAACCCTTCCGGTGATGTCCGGTCCCGGTTTGAGTGTCTTCTTACCAGGTCTCCAGTTGGCAGGACATGCCTCATCTGGATGCTCATAAACGTACTTCCAGGCATCAAGCTGTCTCAGTAGTTCATTGACGTTCCTGCCGACAGGTGGATTGAGAACTTCCTCTGCAACAATAACTCCGTCAGGATTGATAATGAACCTTCCTCTCCTTGCAATTCCGGCTTCCTCAATGTAAACGCCGTACTTTCTTGAAACCTCCCCCGTTGGGTCAGAACCCAAGAGGTACTTAACATCCTTCATCAAGGGTTCTGTCTCACAGAAAATCTGGTGGCTGAACACGGTGTCGGTTGAAATTGCTAAAACATCAGCCCCCCTCTTTTTAATTTCGTCGTACTTAGCTGCGACCGCAGCTAACTCAGTTGGTCAGACGTAGGTAAAGTCTGCAGGATAGAAGCAGAGAACTAAAAATTTACCTTCAGTGTTTGGTACGTAGTCTGAAAGTTTCACGTTAACGTACTTTTTGTTTACAGGGTCGTAAGCCTGAACCTCGAATTCAGGTGCTTTCTGACCTACAAGTGCCATATTTTCCCCCTTAAATTTGGTTTTACTATTAGCATATTTATGCAAGTAATTTTCAATTAGGACTATTTATCTAATAGGAGTATTCTATGGAGGCTTTCAGAGTAAAGGTGAAAGAAGAGGGAAAGCTGATTGATGCGGTTTCCACAGTTACCGAGTCAAAAAGGAAGGCTAAGAAGCTCATAGATGAAGGACTTGTTTGTATAAATGGAAGAAAGGAGCTCTTTTACAGAAGGAGGGTTAAAAAAGGCTCACTTATTGAATTCTGCCTTAACTATCCAACCTTCTCCCCTGAAAAAATTGAAATTCTCCTTGAAAGAAACGGAATTCTTGTTATTAACAAACCTCCATTTGTAAACAGCAATGTTGATAAACCAAACCTTGAGGAGATTGTCTCAAAAAGATTAAACAGAAGGATAAAGGTAGTTCACAGGTTGGACAAACAGACTTCTGGATTGATTTTGGCCACAGACAGTGAGGAGCTGTTTAAATGGTTCAAGGAGCTGTTTAGAAGAAAAGCCGTAAAGAAGGAGTACTTAGCCTTAGTTGTAGGGAACCCTAAGGATAGGTCGAAAATTTCAATTCCCCTTGATGGAAGGGAGGCACTAACAGAGATTACCGTTATTGAGAGATTAAGGGATGGAGCTCTATGTAAAGTTTCAATACCAACAGGGAGGAAACACCAGATAAGGAGACACCTCTCAATGTCAGGATTTCCCGTCGCAGGTGAGTTTAGATACTGGAAAGCGTACAGACCTTTCTTTACATTTACTCCAAGAATACTCCTTCACAGCTTCAGAATAACATTTCCACTGCCTGATTCAAAGAAAACGGTAACGGTAGAGAGTAAGATTCCTGAGGATTTTCTATGGTTTACTGAAGGACTCAAAAATGGATTTAGAGTAAGAGAGGTAGAGTTCCCCCCTACCTCTCAAGGAATATGGAAAGATCAATATTAAGACCGGAATTTCTCAGCTTTTTGATGGCCTTAGATTCTATCTGCCTTATTCTCTCCCTTGTTACCCTTAGCTCTTTTCCAACCTGTTCCAATGTATGTTCAGGATACCCATCAAGACCGAACCTCAACTTTATAACAAGTGCCTCCCTTTCGTTTAGGAGTGATAGAAGTTCTGCCACCTTCTCCTTTAAGTCCTTCTTTATCACCTCGTTTTCGGGAATAGGACTCTTCGTATCCTCTATAAAGTCACGTAGTCTACTGTCCTCATCGTCACCGATAGGGGTTTCCAGAGAAACGGGTTCCTGAGCAAGTTGAATGATTGAGCGAACTTTTGAAGGGGACATCTTTAATCTCTCTGCAATCTCCTCAGGTCTTGGCTCCCTTCCCATCTCCAGGAACATTTGCCTTGAGGTCTTTATTACCTTGTTTATCGTTTCAATCATATGGACAGGAATTCTTATCGTCCTTGCTTGGTCAGCAATAGCCCTTGTTATTGCCTGTCTAATCCACCAGGTCGCATAAGTACTGAACTTGTACCCCCTTCTATACTCAAACTTATCAACAGCCTTCATCAAGCCAATGTTCCCTTCCTGAATGAGGTCTAAGAAGTGTAGTCCCCTGTTTATGTACTTTTTAGCAATACTAACTACAAGCCTGAGGTTTGAACGAACCAACGTCTGTTTGGCATCCTGAGAGTCCTTTTTGTAAAAGTAGATTTTCTCTGCAAGCCTGTAGAATGTATTTCGGGACATTCCTAAACTCTTAACAACACTTCTGTAAGTCTCCTTTGTATCTAAATACTTCTTTACAAGTTTTTTTATCTCTCTCGTGGTGTAGGGAGAGGCATCTATTTTCTCCCTTACATCATCATCGTCAAGCCTGCTACATATTTCTTCAATGGGAACTCCTAAAAATGAGAGTTTACCACTGAGCTTCTGAATGTTCTTCTCACTCTTTTTCAAAATTTTGTACTTTCTGTAAATATCCTCTGCCAACCTTTCGTATATTGAGTAGGAAAGTGGAAATTCTCGAAGGAGATTGTTAATTTTTGCCCACGTCTTTAGGAATTTAAGTTTAACTTCCCTATTTCTTTTATTTCTACTGTACTGTTTCTGGAGCCTTTCAAATTCGGGAAGTATGGATTTAATCTCCTCTGTTATCGCAAAGAATTTCTTTCTCCTCTGGCTCTCCCCTCCCTCTGCAAATTCATCGGGAGACCTCATTATGTCCCTTACCTTTACTTCACCGCTCTTTATCCTCTCCTCTACATCGAGAATGTAGTCAAGGACTACCCTTGTCTTTAAAAGGTACCTCACAAGTGCTTTTCTACCCAACTCCACTCTCTTAGCAAGGGATATCTCCTCGTGGCGTTTTAAGAGGGAGATATCGCTCATCTCCCTCAAGTAGAGTCTAATAGGGTCATCGGACCTTGTTACAGTATCTGGAGCGATTGTTATTTGAAATTTTGAAAGGTCAAAGTGTTCCTCTCCCTCTTTTGGTATAATATGAATATCGTACTCGTCAAGCTGAGTTATTAGCTCTTCTACCAGTTCTGGTGTGAGCACCTCCTCGTCAAGGTGCTCCATCAGCTCGTCAAAAGTGATGTATCCTTTGTCCCTCCCTAAGGCTATAATTTCCTCAAAGCTCATTCTTTCCAAAGCTACCTCCTCTAAGTGGTTTGGAGTTGCGTTATAACCTCGAAATTTCCCTTTTTTAACTCTAAAATTGCCCTCTTTAGCTTTCTCTTCTCAACGAAATCCCTTATCCTCTTTAATCTCCTCTCAAATTCCTTCTCAAAAACCTTCCTTATTCCCTCCTTTAAATCCCCTTCTGTAAACTCCGAAAGTAGTATTTCGGATATGAAAGGAGAGAGCTCCGGATACTCCGACTGAAGTACCGTCGGATTTCTTTCATCCAATTGGGAAACTATCGAGTAGAGCTTAGAAACCTTTGAAGAGACAAAAATGCTTGGAGAGACCTCCACGGGAATTTCCCAGCCCTCAAAGAGGGCCCTCAAGAATGCCCTCTCACTGTGGGGAATTGGTTCCTTCTCCTCATTATCGGGGATATTTTTCCTTGAAATTTGAACCTTTAGCCACGCCTCATCCACTCCAAACTCGGCAGACAGGACAGAAAAGTACTCCTTAAATAGAAAGGGATTTACCGTTTTAAGCTCAGAAATTGATAGAACAACCTGTTTGAGAAGCTCAACCTGGTTATCCGATGATTTTACAGTACCAACTGCCCAGTCTATAAAGGTCTTGGGACTTGATAAAAGCTTCAATACCTTTTCAGGTTGTTTCCTTGCCATTGAATCCGGGTCCTCTCCGTTTGGAAGCTGAACGACCCTTGGTTCACATCCAAACTTGAAGAAGAGTCCTGCAGACCTAATTGCTGCCTTCATTCCGGCGGAGTCACCATCGAACATGAGAATTGGAGATGGGGAGTACCTCTTTAAAAAGGAGGCATGTTTCTCTGTTAGTGATGTTCCCATAGGAGCAACAACGTTCTGCACTCCTATTTTGTGAAGGGAAATTACATCGAAGTAACCTTCAACTATAACAACTTCTCTCTTTTTAACAATTTCCTCTTTAGACTGAAAGAAACCGTAGAGAATGGAGCTCTTTTTAAAAATTTCCGTTTCTGGAGTATTTATGTACTTGGGTGATTGATTATTGGACAGAGCTCTCCCGGCAAAACCTACAACGTTTCCTGAGTGACTGAATATAGGAATCATTAGTCTGTTTCTAAAAAATTCCCCTCCCCTGCTGTTAACAAGGCCTAACTTTTGGGCTTCTTCCTTGGGTATTTTCAGTTCTCTAACGTATCCAGAGGGAGCGTAACCTAAGAGGAATCTGTTCGCCGTCTTATCATCAATTTCCCTTGAAAGGAGGTACTCCTTTACGGCAGTTAGTTTCTTATTAAAAAATTTAGCTGCTTTTAAACCAGACTCCTCAATGCCTTTCGATAGCTCGCCTCTTTTGAAGAACCCCTTCGGGAGCTCCACCCTTGCAATTTCAGATACCCTCTTAACGGCCTCCCAGAACGAAAGGTTCTCGTACTTTTGGACGAAGGTTATTGCGTTTCCCCCAACTCCACAACCAAAACACTTAAAAATTTGTTTTTCCTGACTTACTACGAAGGAGGGTGTTTTTTCTGAGTGGAAAGGACAGAGAGCTACAAAGTTCCTTCCAGACCTTTTGAGGGTAATGTAGTGGGATACTATATCAACTATGTCTATCTGCGACAAGAGCTCATGAATTAACGAATGGGAGACGTTAGAGCTCCCCAATTATATCACCTCGTTCTTTATATGCTTTAGTAAAATTATTCGGCGAAATTTCAAAGTCAACTTTTCCTCCAGGACAGGATTAGGAGAACAGTCCCTAAAAACACTGCAACATCTGCAACGTTGAAGGTAGGGTAGTGGTAGTTTCCAATGTAAAAGTCCAAAAAGTCTAAAACTTTTCCGCTGAAAACTCTGTCGTAGAGGTTTCCAAGAGCTCCCCCAAAGATAAGTCCTAAAGAAATAGAAATCCTTAATGAAAGTCTGTTCTTTAAAACGTAGTAGATTATGTAAATGCATATAAGTAAAGGTACAACTATTAAAAAGAACTTCCTTACAGGTTCGCTTCCCGTTGAGAAGATGCTGAATGCAGCTCCTCTGTTTTCTGCCAACCTTAACGAGAAGAATCCAGGAATGACTTCAACGGGATGGTTCAGTTCCTTAAGAGCAAGGAATTTTGTAACTCTATCGAAGAAAAAAGTTGTTAGGGACGTCAGGAGGAAGATTGTTCTCATCCTTTAAAACCTCGCAAACTTGTATACAACGTCTGAAAAACAGTGGAAAACTATAGGAGCTACAATAGAACCGCTCCTTTCGTAGAGAAATCCCATAACTAATGAGGGGAAGAAAACTTTAAACATTGATGGATTGTAGTAGATAAGAGTGTGGGCAATGCCAAACAGTATACTGGAAACTAAGTTGTTCTTCGTTAGTAGTGAACCTAAAAGGTTTTCATTTTCGAACGTGGAGTAGAAGAATCCCCTGAAGAAAACCTCCTCTCCTAAAGCTATTCCAAAGTAGTAGGGAATTAGGGAAATGAAACTGTTGAGAGCTATAGAATTCCTTTCCGGAACAAATAAGTAGTAAATGGGAAGAATTATTAGTGAAATGGCCGTTCCCCAAATTAATCCATTTTTAATGTTCTGGAATCCTAATTCCTCGGCAGATTTTTTGTAGATGAGAACAGGTATTCCTACTAAAAGGAAGGATGTAATAGCAGGAGAGTACTGAGGGAAAAACCTTACAGAAATAGCCGTTATGAGGATTACAGCAAAATAACTCTTGAAAAAGGAACAGCTCCTGCAGTTAAGCATTTCTCTCCTATTGTCTATAATTCAAGTGAAAAAATATGCCAGGAGAGGAAAAATGGCGATTTATTTGGTGAAGCTATTTATCAGCTATAGACAGGGAGTTCTTGACCCTCAAGGTGTTGCAGTGGAAAAGGCTGCCCATCAGTTGGGTTTTGAAAGGGTAAGGAACGTTAGAGTAGGAAAGTTTATAACAATGGAAATAGAAGCAAGTAACGGGGATGAGGTAAAGAAGGAAATTGAGGAGATGGCGAAAAAATTCCTCGTAAATCCCGTTATTGAGGAGTATTCCTACGAAATCGAAGAGGTGAAGTAATGAGAGTTGGAATACCAGTTTATCCAGGAAGTAACTGTGACAGGGACGTTGGATGGGTCGTTGAAAATGTTTTAGGACATAAAGCTGTTTACCTTTGGCATTCGGAGAGGGACTTGAAAAACGTTGACTGCATCATTATTCCGGGGGGATTTTCCTACGGAGACTATTTAAGAGCCGGAGCTATGGCAAAAATTTCCCCTATTACTGAATCTATTTGTGAGTTTGCAGAAAAGGGTGGACTTGTAATGGGAATCTGTAACGGATTTCAGATTCTCCTTGAAGCAGGACTCCTTCCTGGCGCAATGCTTCCAAACAAAACACTCTCCTTTATCTGTAAGTTTGTCTATCTGAGGCTTGAAAACAATGAGATACCGTTCACACGTCTTTACAAAAAGGGAGAAGTCCTGAAAATACCTATAGCCCACGCTGAGGGGAACTACACGTGTCCTGAGGAAACGTTAAAGGAGATTGAGGAAAACGGTCAGGTTGTAGTGAGGTACTGCTCACCAGAGGGGGTCGTTTCTGAGGATTACAATCCAAACGGTTCTCTAAACAACATTGCAGGTATATGCAACAAAAGGGGAAACGTTTTTGGACTGATGCCCCACCCTGAAAGGGCTTCTGAGGTAATTTTAGGTTCAGAGGACGGACTTAGGATGTTTAAATCAATAGTTGAAAGCGTTACAAAGGTTTAAGATGGAAGACTTGTTGGTTGTAATTCCGGCAAGGATAGGCTCACAGAGACTTCCTGAAAAACCCCTCAGGAAAATCTGTGGAAAGCCTCTGATAGGTTGGGTGATTGAGGCGGTTAAAAGGGTAACTACTAACGTTTTGGTTGCTACAGATAGTGAAGGTGTCCTGAATGTAGCCTTAAAGCTTGGGGTTAGGGGAAAGTTAACCCCTTCAGAGCTCCCAAGCGGGACCGACAGGGTCTACTACGCTGCGAAGGAAGAGAGTTTTCCATTTATCGTCAACGTTCAGGGAGATGAGCCCTTTGTAGATAGGGAGCACATAGAGGCTGTTTACAGAGCTCTAAAGGCTGGGGCTCCTTTCTCGACTGTTGCAACCCCTTTTAAGAGTATTGGGGATGTAAAGGACCCTTCTATGGTTAAGGTTGTTTTGGATAAAAGGGGAAGGGCACTCTACTTTTCAAGAAGCCCTATCCCCTATGTTAGGGATGGAGAAATTAAGCCTGAAGATTATTTAAAGCACATTGGCATTTACGGTTACAGAAAGGAAGCCCTCGAAAGGTTTGTTAACTGGAAAAGGGGAAAACTTGAGGAGTTGGAGAAACTTGAACAGCTCAGGATTCTTGAAAACGGAGAGCAGATTTACGTTTCTATAGTTGAAAAGGACTCCTTTGGAGTTGATACTGAGGAGGACCTAAAAAGAGCAGAAAAAATCCTTTGTGGAGAGGTGTAGATGTCCTCAAAACTAATCTTTGTAACAGGTGGAGTTTTATCATCAATTGGAAAGGGAATAACGGCAGCATCAATAGGGACACTCTTAGAGAGCAGGGGATTGAAGGTAACTATTCAGAAGTTGGACCCCTACTTAAACGTCGATGCGGGAACGATGAACCCTTACCAGCACGGGGAGGTTTACGTTACAGAGGATGGAGCAGAGACCGATTTGGACCTGGGACACTACGAGAGATTTACAAATGCAACAATGAGGAGAATAAACAACGTAACTTCCGGTCAGATTTATCAGGAGATTATCCAAAAGGAGAGGAAGGGAGAATTTTTAGGGGGTACCGTTCAAGTAATTCCCCACGTAACAAATTTAATTAAGGAAAAGATAAAAAAGCTGATGTCAACAGACGTTGATATTGTAATAGTCGAGGTTGGAGGAACTGTAGGGGACATAGAAGGACTTCCCTTTTTAGAGGCAATAAGGCAGCTTGGAACGGAAGTTGGAAAGAGTAACGCTATATACGTCCATGTAACCTACGTCCCCTACGTGAAGGCAGCCGGAGAGTTAAAGACAAAACCTACTCAGCACTCGGTTAAAGAGCTCCGGGCAATAGGTATTCAGCCAGACATTATCGTCTGTCGTGCTGAAAGGAGTATTCCACACAGTGTTAAAAAGAAGATTGCCCTCTTTACCAACTTAAAGGAAAACGAAATTGTTACGGCAAAGGACTTACAGACAATATACGAGGTTCCATTAGTTCTTCAAAAGGAGGGAATTGACCAACTCATAGTTGAAAAACTTCAGATTCCTACCTACGAAAAGTCCGACCTTTCCGACTGGAAGGATGTTGTCGACAGAATAAAGAAACCCAAGGAGGGTAGTGTAAGAGTAGCACTTGTAGGTAAGTACATTGAGCTTCCTGATGCCTATAAGAGCATAGTGGAGTCCTTCGTACATTCAGGGGCTGCAAACAATGTGAAGGTTGAAATTAAGTGGGTAAGTGCTGAGGAGCTTGACGAGAGTTCCCCCGAGGAGTTCCTATCTGATGTTCACGGAATCTTAGTTCCGGGAGGATTTGGAGAGAGGGGAGTTGAGGGAAAAATTAAGGCCGTTAAGTACGCAAGGGAAAACAAGATTCCGTTCTTTGGAATTTGTCTTGGAATGCAGTGTGCCGTAATTGAATTTGCAAGGAACGTTGCGGGGTTAGAAGGAGCCCACAGTGCAGAGTTCAGCTCAGCAACGCCCTATCCGGTCATTGACCTGATGGAGGAACAGAAGGGCATTGAAGAGAAGGGCGGAACTATGAGACTAGGAGCCTATCCTTGTATTCTTAAGGAAGGAACATTCAGCTTTTCGGCCTACGGAGTAAAGGAAATTTCTGAGAGACACAGACACAGGTACGAGTTTAACAATAGGTTCAGGGATGTTTTGGAAAAGGCTGGACTCGTTATAGCTGGAACCTCTCCCGATGGAAAGTTGGTAGAAATTGTTGAAATAAAGGAACACCCCTGGTTTGTTGCTGTCCAGTTTCATCCGGAGTTCAAATCAAGACCGAGAACCCCCCATCCCCTCTTTCTAAACTTTATTAAAGCAGCAAAGGAACTTAGAAACAGAGTTGAAAGCTGAAGTAAGAAATCCTTTTGAGATAACAACGATTGGAGTAGGAGCTCCAAGAAAGGTTTACATACCTGAAAATCTCTTAGAGCTCCGCTCCCTCCTAAAGGAGGGTCTAAAGGTAATCGGAGGGGGGTCAAATGCCATTCTCTCCGATGGGGGAGCTCCTCTCATTTCCTTAGAGAGGTTTAAGAATGTTGAATTTAGGGGGAACTTTTTAACGTTAGGTGCAGGTGTTAGGCTTTCAGAGGTTTTAAAGCTCCAATTGCTGAAGAAATTTTCTCTTTTTGAGTTTCTTTCTGGGATTCCAAGGGCAACTGTAGGAGGATTGGTGGCTCAAAATGCAGGAGCCTTTGGAAGGGAAATAGGGGAATTCCTATATTCTGTAGAGTATTTAAATCTTGAAACAGGTAAGATTTTAAGGTTAGACAGAGGGAAGATACTGAACAGTTTTGGATATAGGAGTTCTCCATTTCCAGGAAAAGGAGCTGTAATTTCTGCAACTTTCAAAATAACCTCGGATAGAGATATTAGAAGGAAAGTAGAGAGCATTGTTAAAGAAAGATTGACAAAACATCCTCCGTTTTACCTTAAAACGGCGGGTTCTACGTTTAAGAATCCAAAGGGTTTTTCTGCTGGGAAACTCTTGGATGAGTGCGGTTTTAGGGGGTTTAAGCTGAAAAACCTTAAATTTTCGGAGATTCACGCAAATTTCTTGATAAATGAGGGGGGAGCTCCATTTTCAGAGTTCCTTGAAATTGTTGAAATTGCAAGGGAGAAAGTAAGAAATCTAAAAGGAGTAGAGTTGGAGTTGGAAGTAAAAATAATGTAGAAAGGGGAAAATCCCCTTAGAGCCACATGAATATAGATTGAGAGTACCAGTGGACAAATTTAACAAACCAGACACCTAAAATAGGCAGTAGTAGAACGGAAAGAACTGCAGTAAGAACTATCCAAGCTTCTTTCTCTATATCCCTTGAGCTAACTTCCCTTGCCATTATTTACCTCCTTACTTATAAGAGGGCTTCTTACTGTGTGCTTTTTCCCAGTGGAAGAGTTTATACCTAAACAGTGCATCAAATCCGTGGCAGTCAACACAGAGACTACCCTTTAGGTCCTTATTCCTTAAGAAGCTGTTGAGTGCATTACCCTCAACTGGCTTCATAGGTGGCTTATCATTCCACTTACTCCAAACGTGTGGGTCGTGGCACGTCTCACATGTAATTTCGCCACCTACGAGGACCTTTTCTCCATCCTTGTTGAAAATAGGCCAGTCTCCTTCCCTTCCAGGTCTATCAAAACTCCTAACAACAACGTCCTTCTTAGGATGGTAGTAATACTTAACAACCTTATCCTTTGCAACACCTGACTTAGAGTGACAGGTCAAACAGTAGTCAGACATTCTATTTCCGGAGATTCCCTTGACATCAGTTGCCCAGAGTAATCTATCCTTAGCCCTATGGGGAACGTGGCATGCTGAACAGACTCCATCTTTAAGGACTTCCTTTCCAAGGGCGTTTTTGAAATTCTTCCTGACTATTCTCATGTCATGGTCTGTTCCTATAACTCTACCTTCTGCCCTGTGGCACGAAGTACAGAGAGCGCTGTCTCCCTCTACTGTATATCTTGTCAGTCTCTTACTATCTGCTCCATTGTGGGGGTCGTGACATGTTGCACAGTCAAATACACCCTTCTCCCCTCTCTTTGCTACGTGACCAGTCATTTGGTTAATAAGAGGAAGTCTTGAGTTTAGTATCATGCTTCTGTTCTTTTCAGTTACCTTCTCTCCAATTGGGTGGCTGAACCTACCTATCGTCCTGTCTTCAGCTAAACCTCCTTTAGAGTGACAGGAGCTACAGAGTCTTTCTCCAATAGTCTCTCCTTTTCCTGGTTTTCTGCTCCAGAGAACTTTAAACTTAGGATTGTGAGGAGTGTGACAGATTGAACAGGAACCGTGTTTAACAATCTCCTCTCTTTCTTTTTCCGAAAGCTTAACGCTCCTATTTTTAAGGATATCGTGGGAACTGTTCGTTAAGTTCTCATCTGTATGACAGGTAATACAGAGTCTAGAGTTTCCTCTAACGGGAATTCTCAGAAGTTCTTCCTTATGGGTGTGGGGGTTGTGGCACGTTGCACAGGAAACCTTCCTTCCAGGAAGTTTATCCGTAGGATTATCAACACCTACTGGGTGTTCATTAAAGATACTTTCCTTAACCTTGTGTTTTGCCATACCCTCTGGGTCGTGGCACGCCAGACAGAATCCATCAACGGGAGGTTCCATAGGTGAAATCTCTCCGTAAACTACCCTTGATAGATAACCGCCCTTGGCCTTATGGACGTTATGGCATGCTGCACAGTCTCCTTTCTTCCACCTTTTCTTATCTATCTCTCCGTGAGCTCCCCTTTTAACATCAGCTTCTTCCCTATGGCAGGTTATACATAAGGACACCCTTTCCTTCCTGAGGAATTTGGCCTTTGGATTGTTGTTGAACGAATGGTGCGGGTCGTGACAGGTTGTACAGGCAAGCCTTCCTCCAGGTAGAGGAAGCTTTACTTTTCCTTTAACCTTCTTACCTGTTGGGTGGGTTAACGTTCCAACAGTTTCAACTTCCTTACCGTTTATAACGTGTTCAGGATAGTGACAGGATAGACAGAGTATATCTGTTTTTCCTCGTGCCTCAATCAGTGCAGCATAGTCAAAGGCATCTTCAGGAATTTCCCTACTCCATAGCTTCCTTCCCTTTGCTTTATGAGCTATATGACATGAGCTACATCCTTTATCGCTTATATTGTGTTTTGTTTTAAGTACGAACTTCTCACTAACGTGACAGAGGATACAGAACTCCCTCTCGTTAGCTACGAGGAGGTGCTTATTCTCCTCCCTATGAACCTTGTGACACGTCATACACTCAACGGACTCTGTAACGGCTTTCTTTTCCTTAAAGAAAGAAACATCCGCATTTTTAGGTAACTTCTTATGTATGGGGTGATTCCTAAAGTTTGGATGTTCCTTTGAATTAACATTTTCAATGTGACATATAGAGCACAAGAGAGAGTTGTCAGCCCTTTCAACGAGAGCTTTTTTAGCCCTTCCCCTGTGGGCAGAGTGGCACGATTCACACCTAACCTTTCTATCCTTTGTCAGTTTTCCACCCAACTTTTCGATTTTAAGAGCATACTCTAACTTTAAAGGTCCTTTTTCATCCTTAAAGATTGGGTGGTTTCTACCGTGCTCCCCATTCTCCTTGTGACACTTCATACAGAGGGAGGAGTTTACGTTCGGCTCCCTCATAAATGTGTAGTCTAACTTCTTCTCACTTCCCGTTTTTGTATGGGGTGTATGGCACGTTCCACAGTAAAGCCTTCCACTTTGAAGGGGAAAACCTTTTGGCATTTTAAAATCTTCAGGTACTTTTTTATCAACAGGATGTGAGAAGTGTTTAAAACCTAAAAAGGTGAGCCTATCGTCTGCCATTGAACCATCGTGACAGGTTAAACACATTAATTTATTAGCTGCCCTATAAGATTCTGTAGTTAACAAATTGGATGACTTTATCTTTGACTCAAGGAGCCAGTTCTCATGACAGACTAAACACTCCTTTTTCATGCTCTTCTTAAGTTTTGCTTCAGAAACGTTAGGCGCTACCAAAATTGACAGCAAAAGAAGCAGTGATTTCCTCATTACTTGACTCCTTGAACTTTAAATGTAAGTACCCTGTTTTTGAGGGGTTCAAGGACAAATACCTCTCCTCTGTAACAGGCAACAGCCGTTGGATAGTAGAGACCTTTAGCTATTACCCTTTCAAAACCGCCGTAAACGTTGAAGAGCTGAAGAGCTCCTGTTATGGCATCTGAAACGACTAACTTTCCATTTCCGCAGTAAGCAATTCCCTTTGGTCTAAAGAGGTCTCCCTCCTCAATTCCAAACTTCCCAAACTGACGAACAAAGCTTCCATCCTTACTAAACTCTTGAATCCTGGCATTTACAGAATCAACAACAAACAACGTATCCTTTGAGGCATCACTCAGGAATATTCCGACAAAGCTTCCGGGAGCTGTTCCTTTACTACCAACTTTTTTTATAAGGTTTCCGTCAAGGTCGTAGACATCAATAGATTCATTCTTTCCATCTGTTACAAAGAGTTTTGAACCAATTTTAACAACATCGATAGGCCTTCCTTCGAGGTTTAAAACCTTTTCAACGCCACCATTTTCGTCCATCACTGTAAGCTTTCCCTTTTGACTTACAGTATATATAAGGCCGTTAAAGGCAAAAATCCCATAAGGGGAATCAATCCTTATATCCGTTAGATGTTCACCGTACAGGTCGTAGACTGAAATTCTGTTGTTCAGACCGTCAACGACGTAGAGTTTTCCGTTTGAAACGGCTATGTCAGAGGGGAACTTCCAGTTTCCTTTTATTTCTCCTGCAACAGTGGTAACCACCATTAAAACAAGAAACAGAACAGTTAAGAATCCTTTCTTCATTATCTCTACCCCTTACCAGATAAATTTGGGGAAGTGGATTGTTTTGTATTCCTTTAATCCCTTTACAATTTCGTTGTGTTCAAGGTCCTTTATTCTCTCCTCTGAGAATCCAAGTTCTCTAAAGTTGAGAGCTCCGTTTTCCTTATGACAGTCCTCACACTTTAATGGATTATTCGTAAGTGCATTGTGCATTCTTGCAACTGAACCAACGTCCTTTAAAAGTTCCTCATTTCCTTTAAGGGGGAGCTCTACAGGATTTCCATTATAAACAGGAACAATTTTCGCGCTGCTTTCTTCTCCAGAAAGCATAACCCTGTTCCCTACTTTAATGTACCTTAATCCGTAGAAATCTCCACTCTTTAAAAGCTTTACATTCTCATTGTCTATTTCAGCCCAGCTGTAGCTCAAACCCTCTTTAACAAAGTGGCACGTATTGCAGCTCATGAATGTACTGTGGGCATTGTAGAACGGAGAGTACTTTCTGTCCTTCTTGTGTGCAGCAAATGTATGACATTCCGAACAGACATCGTTCATTTTATACCTGTATTGGTTTTCATAGTGAAACGGCTTAGGGTACTCCTTTACTTTTGGTAACTCGGGTCTCTTAAACTCCTTGAGTTTCTGAGCCCAAGTTGATGTATCGGTAGATGGAGCAGAGAGAAGAGGACTTTCTGCAGCTAAAGAAGGCGTTGATATGAGTAACAGTACTATTAGATACTTTCTCATTATGCAGTCCTCCCTTCAACTTCCTTTTCAAGGAGATGGTGAGCGTATTCGTGCATCTTCTCTATCATCTCTTCTTCTGGAAGTTTCTCAACTTCACGGACAAACTCGTAACGTTCCTTCAAAAATGGATACTTTTCTAAAAGGTGGGGTTCGTTTTCAGCTACAGCCTTAATAATTCTCCTGTAGCTTCTCGGCCTCTCCTCAATCCATTCTACTTCAGAAGCTGTTCCTGTTAACCAAATCCAGTCCATCGGGAACTTGTTAGGTCCGTAGTGAACCATGTACATGTGGACCAACGCAATCCAACCTAACGCCAAAACAGCCTCATCCGAGTGCATCAGATATGCAATCTGCACAGTTTCCGGCGGAAGGTGGAGAAATCCAGTAAATACCTCTGGAAGCCAGAGCATCCAACCTGTAATACCAATGGCAAGCATACCCCAACCAACCGCCCAGAAGTCAAACTTGTCAACCCAGATGTACTCGTCCCAGTCCGGAGGGACTTTTCTCAGTCCTAAGAGATACTTAATGTAGTGAACGAACGTAACATCGGTTGGTCCGGGAACAATCTTGAAGTATCCAAAAAAGTCCTTCTTTGCCAAATCCCAGTTTGCTATAAGAATAAGTATCAAGTATAGAACCGTTAAGAGGAAGTCTGAGAACATGATGAAACCGGATATTCTGTGAATTGTCATTTCTCCAGGGATTCCACCTAACAAGGTTATTATCGGTTTTGCCCAAGCTGTATCGTAGAACTTTAACGGGTATCCAGTAATTATCTGCCAGATGAATGTTGAAAAGATACCGACGTGGAGGAGTCTCTGAAAGAGAGTGAACTTCTGTATCATTATCTTCTCACCATCAACGATGAGAAGCTTATCCTGCTCTGCCCTTACCCTAAATCTCCTTTTAAAAGCTTCCCAAAGTCCCATTAGTGTTTCCTCCTCAGGTTTTTAAGAAGGTCTAATCCAACAATTGAAACTGCAAAGAGGAGAGTTCCTGTTGTGAGCCAGAACATAAACTCTTCAATTATCTTAACTATCTTCTGTCCTAGAGAGTCCGGAATGGGATGCATGTGAACCCATTTGGTTGTTGCAAAGTTCTTCATGTCCTTTGCAGGAGCCAACGGGTGACACTCCGTTGAACGTCCACAGGTTAACTCAATGTTCTTGACATTTATGGACGAACGGGGGTCTTTTTTGTGGAAAATATCGTGGAAGTTTCCGTCCTTGTTCGTGTGGCAGTCGAGACAGTCTGCAGCCCTATTATCGTTTCTATCCAAGTAGAGCATTTTGGAATGCATTGTAACTTTGTAGGACTCAACGGCTGTTAAAACGTGCTCTCTCTCAAACTTATCTTCAATCCCTTCTATATCAAGCGCTCTTTCCATTTTCTTTTCATCCTCGTGGCAGGAGGCACAGAGCTCCACAATTTCCCATCCATCCCTTCTGGTCTTAATAAAGGAGTGGGTAAATCCATTTTTTATAACTGGAATCGGCTCCCTACTTGAAACGTGGGACAATCTGTCCTTCAGCCAGCTCTTATTTTCGTGGCAGATTGAACACCTATCAAGACTCATCTTCATAGCAGAGAGCTTTGATACGCCCACGAGTAAGCTGTTTGTATGGCAGTACGTACAGTAAGGATAGACATCTGGAGCCTTTTCGTAGTTCTTACCGTGAACACTCTCCTTCCAAGTTTTAAATACACCCTCGTGGGAAAATGGCTTCTTCGTTGAAGGGTCAACAACGTGACACTGGGTAGCACAGTTTACCTTTGCATTTTCAGGCTTGTGGGGATATTCCTCAATCTTCGAGTGACACTCTGTACATCCAACGTTTCTGTGGACTGAATGGGCAAAGAGAGCTTCAGAAATACTGCAGTCCTTTATTTCATTCTTCTCATCTACGACAGATAGTCCCTTTAACCTATGACAGACCAAACAGCCATCATCACTCATTCCAAAGGCCGAACCGGAAACTACAAGTGCTCCCGCTAATCCCAATATAAAGGCTTTCACTCTCTACCCCCTACTTAAGCGAGTTGATGGAGTGGCAGACTTTGCACAGTTTGCCACTTCTCAAATCTCTACTCATAAGCTTTACGCCATTGGTGTTAACTTCAAACTTTGGAAGCTCCTCGTTGAGCTTTTTCACTTTGTATTCAAAATCTGCCCTCTCCATACTCTTCCATGGATTCCTCTCAGGAGGGGCAGGAATGGCAATTTGAGGATGTGGATTGTGGCAGGTTATACACTCAATCCTTCCGTTTACCAAAATAACTTTGGGCCTTCTCTTTTTAAGTTCATTGATGTCAATTTTTGGATTCAACTGTTTCATCGTAGATATATTAACAATTTCCTTCTTTCCCTTTGTTAGTCTTAAAACCTCCTCTCGCTTTGCAAAGATGTGCTCGGGGGCTCCAACATGAGGGGTCTTAGTATGGCACCCAACGCAGGCTCTGTAAGCGTTTAGCTTTGCTCCAAAACCGTGACAGTATATACAGGTCTTCTTCTTTTCGTTCCAACTTAAATTGGAAGCTATCGTCTTATGAGGATTAAACTTTTCATAACATTCTCTATTGTGACACTGGAAACAGAAGGAGTACCTCTCTTTAAACTCTCCCTTTCCCCTTAAGAATTTCTTCCTGTTGGAGGTCATATCGTGGCAAGTTGTACAGGTCATTCTGTTATCCTTTGCCCTTGGGAAATTCTCAGGAACATCGATACATTCCGATTTTCTAATTTCAATATCAACTGGATGGACGATAGGACAACCACTTCTATGGCAACTCAGACAGTACGATTTGTCAGTTCCGGTGTATCCCCTTCCACCACACTCTTTAGCTTCCGAATTGAGGAAGCTTAAAATTAGAACAAACGTAAGCAGTATTCCCTTCCTCATCTTGACCAGTTCCCCTTAGTATGGCATTCCATACAGAATCCAATCCTGTGACACCTGCTGCACTTAGCAGGGTCTGCTGCTGCCTCTATACTGTGGATATATTCGTAGTTTCTCGGGTGAACAAGGTGTTGGATTGTATCCCTTCTCTGGTGGCAATCAATACAGAATCTCTGCCTGTGACACTCACTACACTTTTTAGGCTTTCCTTCGTAGGCAAACTTGTGAGTTTTAAGCCAATTTCCCGTTTTGTGGTCAGCAGGTTCTATCTCCTTCATGTTGAAGTGACAAATGTAACACTGGGTAGGTGCGTTAGGAGCTGGTGTTTTTCCAGGATTGTTGTGACAGTAATGGCAGGTAACCTTTGAAGGCATGATTATTTTCTTGGAACCCTTCTCTGCTGCCTCTATATCAGAAAAGGACATCTTAACGTTCATCTTATGACAGGGAATACAACCATGTTTATCTATAAACGACTTGTGTTCCCTATGGTGAAACTTTGCAGTAGCAGCAAGTTCCTCACTGTACTTGACACTACCCTTCCCACAGGAACTTAAGAACGCCAATCCAATTAAAAAAATCAGCACGGATTTTCTCATCTTCTATCCTCTGTCCTCTCCTTTTTTCCAGTTCCACCCCAGAAAAGGAGGTTGTACCTGAGGATTAACCTTAAATCACGGTCAAAATCCTCATTGTTTCTGTAATCGACACCCAATTCAAGATTTGAAAATTCACTGGTTTGATAAACACCTTTCAAGTAGTAGGCACTTGCCCACTGTTTTCCATAAGTAACCTTGTCGTATCTGGCAATCTGAGCCGTACCGTTTAAGGTCAACTTTCTACATACGTACTTCGTAAAACCAAATTCAACTCCCTTTAAAATTCCTATCCAGCTGTTCTGATAGAGGAAAGCTCCGTAAGTTCTTAAACCGTTCTTAAACCAAGTATCTCTCACAGCTCCAAATTTAGCTAAATAACCGTTGTCCTTTCCTCTCCTCTGAACATCAGTTAGGGTATAGCTACCAAAAAGCTCCCACTTCTTTGTTAAGTCGTAATGAGCACTCTGAGTAAACCTTAGCTCCCTGCCGCTGGGTGAAAAGAGATAAAAAATCCTATCCTCAGGAACTGTTTTATCATCGTAAAAGTAAGAGTTATCGTAGTACTCAACTTCAGTATCCAGTCTTAGCCTCTTAGTAGGAAAGCAGTTAAGGCCAAGGTTAAAGTTTGTTAATTCGCCATGGGCTGTATCGATTTCCAATCTGCTGTACTCTGCAATTTTTTCGGTCAGGTACCTGTAATTCCCAAAAACGAATGAGGATTTTTTTACCTTTCCATCGTCCCTTAAGTGTTCGAAGCCTAAGAAGTATCCCTTGTAGTCAAACTTAAATCCTGCCAAAAGGTCATCACCATCAGGAGTGTTAGGTTCAAAGAACCTTGGTTTACCTAAGTAGAACGTGTATCTGAAGCCATTTTTAAGCCTGTTTGTAAACTTAACAGCATCTGCTGTATACGTTTCAAAACCTTCTGAGATAAACTGCCTACCGACAGTAAAGATAGAATTCGTTCCCCTTAAGGGAACTTCTATGTAAAGCTGGTAAAGGTCTAAGTCCCAATCAGTTCCATAGCCCAAATCCTTCCAGAGTTTTCCGTAAAAGTGGAGCTCCGTCCCTTTTAAATCCCTCACGTCCAACTTTAAGTAGTTATCAAATGGGATAGAGTCCCTATCGTAAATGTCCTGTCTAAACTCAACTTGGGTCTTAAGTTCTCCTTCAAAACCAGGGACGTTAACAGCTCCATAGGAACTGCTGGCCAATAGCCCCGCTCCCACCGCCGCAAGTACAAGCCTATCTATCCCCACGCTTATCCCTCTCTTCTGGGCTGGTTTCGAAATGTTACAAAATTTCGATTTCGATTGTCAAGTTGAAATAAAATTCTCAGCCAAACATTTTATTTAATTAAACTTCCATAAAAATTAAAATATCTATTAAATCTCCTCTTTCAACACTTCCCCTATCCTCTGGAACGACAGCAAAACCGTCAGAGAAAACAACACTCTTAAAAACGGAAGTCTGTTGGCTACCTGAGCTCTTCACTTTTAAAACTCCGTTATCGTTTAGGAATTTTACCCTAATAAAGTCGTTCCTTCCTTTCTTAGACCTTAACGGTTCATCTGCGAATGCCTTTAAATATCTGTTCTCCCAATCCCTACTCCCGGATAGTTTTTTCACGGCCGGAAGGACAAACTCAAGGAGGTTTACTACTGTTGCTGAAGGGTACCCAGGCAGACCAAAAAAGAGCTTTTCACCCTTCGTTCCAAAAACTAAAGGTCTACCAGGTCTTATATTTGTTTGGGTAAACTTAACATCTATGCCAACCTGTGAAACAACCTCCTTCACAAAGTCGTACTTGCCCTTTGAAACGCCTCCTGTAGTTATTAAAACATCCAACCTGTCTATCCCTTCCTCAATGGCCTTTTTGAGCTCTTCCCTATCATCCCTAACTCTACCTATGTAAGTAACGGCCCCGGCTCTCTTTAGAAACTCCTCTACGATGTAAAGGTTCGAGTTGTAAGCATTCCCCCTCTTAAAACTCTCCCAAGGTTCCAAAATTTCATTTCCCGTTACCAGAACCCCAATCCGCGGTTTGGAGTAAACCTTTAAACTGTATACTCCTAAGTATGCCAAAAGGGCTACTTTAAGCCCGCAAATTTTCTCTCCCCTCTCTAAGACAACCTCTCCCTTCTTAAACTCCTCCCCTCTGAAGTTTACAAGGTTACCCTTTTCTACCGGAAAATCGATTTTCACAAATTTTCCTTTAACTTCAACGTCTTCCACCCTAACGGCAGAATCGGCACCTTCTGGAATTTCTCCTCCGGTCATAACAAAAACAGCTTCGCCCTCACCTACCCTCTTTCTCTCAGTATCCCCTGCAGCAGTTTCACCTACTATTTTCAGTTTTGCCGGAGTTTTCTTTAAGGAGGAACTCCTAAATGCATACCCATCGATTGCCGATTTGTTAACGTCAGGAACGTCTATCGGGGAAAAGACATCCTCAGAAAGAACTCTACCTTCAGCTTTTTCAAGTGTTACTGTTTCAATGTTTTTAATCGGTTTTACATTTTCAAATATTATTTCCTTTGCCTCTTCCCTGCTTACCTTCATTACGGTCTCCCGAAAGGACATATTGGAAATACACACACTGGACAGTTATGGCACAGTCCTCCGTGTCCCTTAGCAGCCACCTCTTCCTTGGTAATCACGTCCCCTATTAAGAGCCTTGGGAGCCAGATGTCAAAGGATGTAGCTTTGTAAAAGAGTGCTGCTGCTGGAACTGCAACGACAGGTTTTCCGTTTATCCATCCCATCGTGAACATATTTCCAGGTTGAATTGGGTTTCCCCTTATGAAGTTTTCAGCTCCCGCCTCCCGTATTGCCCTGTACGTGACATCATCGGGGTCGACTGACGTTCCACCTGTTAGAATAACTATATCGAACTTTTCGTTAAACTCAACAATTTTCTTCTTTATTCTTTCCTTATCGTCTGGGAGGATTACCCTTTCCTCGACTTTGCACTTGAAAAACTCCAACTTTGGCTTCAGTCTATCGTAAAATCTGTCCTCTATCCTTCCAGAGTAGACCTCGTTTCCCGTTATTATCATTCCAGCCCTTTTTTCCTCAAAGGGAACAACTTTCATAATTCCACTTCCTGCTATCTTTAAAGCCTCATCTATCTCCTTCCTCGGAGCTACTAACGAGATAATCCTTACTGCTGCAACTTTCTCACCTGGCTTAACGTACATATTTGTATGTATCGTGGGACACGAGGGCTCTCCTACCATGTTGAACTGGAACAGCTTTTCAACGTCAACCTTAAAGACTCCAAAAACTTTGGAGTAGATGTTTATCTTCCCCTCCTTTGGCTCCTCATCCCTGTAGAGGTTTTCCCCCATAAGGGCATCTGCTAAGAGCTTTGCTGCATCGTCTTCGTGGACCTCATCCTCGGAGAGCTCCAAAACGTAAACGTACTCCTTCCCCAACTTCTTGAGTTTCTCAACATCCTCAGGCCTTATTATGTGTCCCTTTTTAAAGGCTCTACCCTTAAATCCCCTATCGAGGTTCACTTCGGTTATGTCGTGAACCAAAACCATCCCCACTGCATCCTCAACCTTAACCTTTCTCTTCAACACTTTCCTCCTTTATCACAGAAATGTAGTCAGCTGCCAGGTGAAGCTCCGTCTCTCTCCCCCTTTCAAGTATAAAGTTTGGAGAGAGTGCCGATGGAACAGAGAGCTCCATTTTATTCCCCTGATAGTCTACGCGAATAATATTAAAACCCTTAAACTCCTCTATCTCCTCAACCAGAACTTTAATCTTCACAGATTCAAGCTGAGGAGATATTGTCGGAGCTATTGGAAGAATAGAAATAGTTACCTCTCCTCCTGTCCTTAGGTCGCTCCTCCTACACTTTATCAGGTCCCTTCCAACCTTAACAACTGTAAAGTCTTTTTCATTCTTTAAAACGGTTCCCTTTAGAAAATTTTTATGGCCAAAGAGCTTTGCAACCTTAACGTTCTTTGGACTAAAGAATACCTCATCCGGTTTCCCAGTTTGAACAACTTTTCCTCTATCTAAAACAACAACCCTCTGTGCCAGTCTAAAGACCTCCTCAACATCGTGGGTAACCAATACTACAGGGATTCCAAACTCGTCGATAATTTTTTTAAGTTCTCCGTATAGACTCTCTTTGAGTGTTCTGTGAAGGGCAGAAAAGGGTTCGTCCAAAAGAAGGAGCTCTGGCCTTGTCGATAGAGCTCTTGCCAGTGCAACCCTCTGCCTCTCCCCACCTGAAATCTGTTTTGGATACTTATCCTTTATCGGTTCTATTTCAAGGAGTTCCAAAAGCCTCTTTGAAAGTTCTGGGTCCTTAGATGCATAGGTTATGTTCTTCCAAACAGTCATGTGGGGAAATAGGGCATACTCCTGAAAGAGAAAACCTATTCTTCTCCTTTGGGGAGGAAGGTTTATTCCCTTTTCAGATGAAAAGAGCACTTTGCCGTTCAGTAAAACCTCTCCCCTGTCTGGCTTTAAGAGACCAGAAATTACCTTTAAGGTTAAACTCTTTCCCGAACCTGAAGGAGCAAATAGGGCAGTGACGGAACTCTCCGTTTTAAATGAAACAGAATACTTGAAATTTTTAAAAAGTTTTTCTACTTTAAAATCTAACATTTCCTTATCTCTACCCCTATGTCTGCAGGCTTTCCAAAGTAGGCCGATGTCAAAACGATAATTTCCGCTCCCGTTGATGCATAATCCTCTATATTTTTTTCGTTTATTCCCCCCGCTACTGCCACCTTTACGTGTGGAACTCTCCCATCCCTGTATTTGACAACTTCCTCAACGTCACAAACCGAAAACTTGTCCAATTGAACAACATCGACGCCAGAATCTATCAAGATTCTTGCTTCTTCAGGATTTTCTGCCTCAACAACAATTTTCTTTTCAGGGACGCTCTGTTTAATCTCATCCAACTTCTTAACTAAGTTCTCAAATCCTCCCAAAAGTTTGTAGTGATTCTTAAAGATTAAGATTGTTTCAGAGAGACCTAACCTGTGGGGTAGAGCTCCTCCACAGAGTATCCCCTTTATACAAACCTTCTTGGCCAGTGGAAAGGTCTTTCTCGTTGTTACAACTACTGCTTTAGGATTGACACTTTTTGCAAGGTCAACGAGCCTCTTGGTTCTCGTTGCAACACCACTTACATACTCAAGTAGGTTCTGACAGACCTTCCATGCCCTATGAATCACCTCTCCGTTTCCTACTCCAGATAGGATTTCCTCACCACCTTTTACAACTGTTCCGGAGGGTACAAATCTATCTGTTTCAATTCCTAACCTGTTAAAAATTGCGCGACACTCCTCAGTTCCACAGATAACAATTTCTTCCCTGGAATAAAAAACGATTTCCGCCTTTACTTTTCCTATACCCAAGATGTGGCTTGTCAGGTCAAAATAGGGAACGTCCTCCTCAATCAGTCTGTCAATGTCGGTTGAGTTAAACATTTACGCCTCCAGATTCTCCCTTTTCCTCGATAATCTGTTAATCAGAAAAATCACTGTAATTGAGATTAGAGTAACTATTAATGTCAAAACGTTTGCCCTTTCAAAGTCTCCACTTGACACAGCATCGTAAATCTCTATTGGAATGGTGTTGGTCTTAAAAGGAATGTTTCCTGCAATCATGAGGGTTGCTCCAAACTCACCTAAAGCTCTTGCAAAGGAGAGGACAATACCTGCAATTATTCCTCCCTTAGCTAAAGGAAGGACAACCTTAAAAAACGTTTCAAGACCGCTCTTTCCTAAAGTATACGAGGCGTAGATTAAATTCCTATCAACAGATTCAATCGAAGCCCTTGCACTCTTTACAAAGAGGGGAAAGGAGACAACGAAGGAGGCCAGGACTGCCCCGTACCATGTAAACACAATCCCCGTTTTAAAGAGCTCATAGATAAACTTCCCCACTATTCCTTTCTTTCCAAAAATCAAGAGGAGTATGTACCCCGTTACTGTAGGGGTTAGAACAACAGGAAGGGTTATGAGGGCATCTAAGAGGTTTTTAAGTGGAAATTCCTTTGTAGCAAAGATGTAGGAGAGAGGAAGTCCAAAAGTAAAAACCAATAACGTTGATAGAGAAGCTACTTTCATGGAAAGCTTTATCGAAAATAGAACTTCATGGTCAAAAACCATTCTCTACCTTTTCAAAACCAAGGGATTCATACGTTGAATTTGACATTTTTAAGAGTTTACCCTCAAACTCAAGGCATTCCTTAAGGTTTCCTCCTTTAACACAGCCTACGTAAAAGTTTATTGGACTGTGGAGGTTATCTGGGTAAATTTTGACGAGTCTAACCCTATCCTTGTAGAGTAAATAATCGGAGTAGTAAACTATTCCGAAATCTACGTTTCCTGTCATTACCCAAACTGTTATCTGTCTTACCGTGGGAGAAAATACAAGTCTATTCTTTAACTTCTTATAAATTTTTAAGTTTTTTAATGTTTCAACTGCGTACTTACCTACAGGGGCAAATTCATTTCCTACAGCTATTCTCTCTCCAGAGAGTATATTGTCCTTTTTTGTGTCTTTTGGAGCAATCAAGACTAATTTCGTTCTCACAAAGGGCTTGACCGTTTCTCTACGTATAAGTCCCTTTTTTATTCCGTAATCTATCCAGTATTTTGACGCTGAAATGTAAACGTCACAGGGAGCTCCAAGCTCAATCTGTTTTATCAGTCTTCCGGAGGAGGAAAAGTTAAAAATTTCATCCCCTGCAATTTTTTTAAGGAGCTCCTTTGCCCCCATAGCCGCAAAGACGGTAACTTCCCCAGATTTTGAGTTAGAAACCAGTAAAGGTATAAGAGCTATAATTAGCAGTAACCTCCTTACAATCAACTTTACCTCCAAAGAAGGGAGCCCGGATGAAAGGGGAGGTGCAGGGCTCCAAATTAATAAAGGGGTCAGCCCGAGCCTGGACTGACCCCTCTACACTCGGGTTCCTTTCCAAGCTCGGGAGGCATGTCCGTTTCCAGACATACCCTATCGGTCTGACTCCATAGGGCTTTCAGCCCCTTAGGAAGCCAGACTCGGAACCCAGAATAATTATACACAAAATTTAAAGATTAAAAGTCCATCACCGACAGGAATAAGAAATTTTTCCGAGTTAGGATAATCCTCTATCGATTCAAGAAAAAATCTAAGGAGATTTACACTTTTCTCATACTTCCTATCGTACCTCCTGCCAGCAACGTATCCCCTAAAGAGGACGTTATCAAATACGGCAATGCCTTCAGGACTCAAAACCGCTTGAAACTTAAAGTTAAAAAAGGGATACTCTGACTTTACAGAATCAACGAAGATAAAGTCGAACGTTTCCTCCCTGCAGATAAGTTCCCTCAAAAATTCAATTCCATCAGAGAGAACCGTTTCTACTGGGGCTCCCACTTTTTCAAAGAATGACTCAGCAACCTCAAGCCTTTTCCTGTTTGAATCAACAGTAACAACTTTTGACTTAGGGTTGGCAAAAAACATATTGAGGGTACTGTAACCTATTCCTGTCCCTATTTCCAATATCCTTTTCGGTTTTTTCATTCCTACCAACAGTCTCAATAGCGCAGCAGATGACGGAAGGAGAATAGGTGTTTTTGTTTCCTTGGCAAACTCTTCTATCTCTTTGAGGACTCCCTCTTTTTCATTGTAAAGGTTACAGAACTCCTCAATGTAGTCGGGAACGATTTCTCCTAAATTCTTCCATCTTTTAAATTCCATGGTAGAATTCTACAAATTTAGGAGGTAAACTGTGAGAGTAGCTGTTCCAGTCTACGAGGACTTAGGTTTAGACTCTCCCGTTTCAGAAAATTTTCTAATTGCACCGTACTTTGTTATTCTGTCTCAGAAGGATGATGAAATTGAAGTCAGACTGTACAAAAACGTTGCAAAGAGCGATAGAGATATAGCAGAAATGCTTCTTGCCTATGGTGTTCAAAAAGTTATCTATCCAAAGGTAAGTAATCGAGTTAGGATAGCCTTTCAGGAGTTAAATCTCGAAATTGTGAGTGGGAATTTTGAAAAACTCAGCGACGTTTTAAATTACGTATTTACTTAATATCTCCTCCTTCGGCTCAGGCCTTCCAAAGTAGTAACCTTGAGAGTAGTCTACTCCCAAATCCTTTACAATTTTAAATATTTCCTCATCAGAAACAAACTCTGCAATTGTTTTTATACCCAAGGCCTTCGAAAAAGAAACTATAGACTTAATTAAACTTATGCTACTTTTATCCGTTTTAACGGATTTTATAATGGAGCCATCAATCTTTAGATAGTCAACTTTAAAATCAATAATCCTCTTAAGATTTGAATAACCAGCCCCGAAATCATCTATTGCCAACTTACAGCCTAAAGGTTTAACAAGTTTTACAAATCTTTGAAGATACTTGTAATTTTCAATATCCTCTGTCTCAACAATTTCAAACACTAATCTGTTTGTAAACTCTACTTGCAATCCCTTTTTAGACTTTAAATTCCTTAAGAAGTTAACAATGGAATTAAAAGTTGTTTCAGCAGTTAAGTCCTCGTAGGAGAGATTTATAGAGACTTCAAAGGGGATTTCCCCCAAATCCCTAATTACCTTTTCGAAAATCTGTTTTGTTATTTCTGGATAAATGCCAATAAACTTAGAAATTTCTAAAAACTCCCCTGGGTTCATAACTGAACCATCATTCTTTAATAGTCTGGCAAGTGCTTCTAACTTCTCAACCTTTTCAGTTGAATTGTTAACTATTGGCTGGTAGTAAGGAATTACCCTGTTACTGTCGATAGCATCTTTTATTTCCTTTACAAGCCTTATCTCTCTCAAAAATTTCTCTCTCTCCTCTTCCTTCGAACGCGTATATACAAATAGTTTTTTTCTCTCCCTTTTTGCCCTTTTTAGTGCCTCCTCTGCTGTAACCAGCAGATTAGACATCTCAGAAATGGAAAGGCCGGCTCTAAAACTGAGGCTAATGCTCAGGCTCTCACATGAAAACTCTTCTTTTTCAAGGCTTTTGAGGAACTCTCTCGTCCACGAAGTCAATATTTGAATGTTTTCCTTAAAATCTTCAAAATCGAGAACGATTGCAAACGCATCCGATGAAATTCTGTATACACTTCCATTGGGAACCATATTAACAAGTCTTTCTGATAAGCCACAGAGGATTTTATCTCCACATTCAATACCAAGTATCTTGTTTATTTTCCCAAATTCAATGATATCGATTATCAATAGAGCTGGCCTTTTATAATTACCCAAATCCTCTGCTAATTTTTCCCTGTTGGGCAGTTGTGTCAATCTATCAAAATAGTAAAGCTTGTATATTCTCTCTCTACTCTTTTCAATCTCTGTTATGTCCTGAATCAATAGCAGAAATTCAAAAATTTTCCCTTTTTCATCAAATATCGGACTTAAATTGGCAATTAAAGTTTTAGTATCTCCATTTCCTGTTCTTGCTTTTAAAATTCCGTTCCAACTCTCTCCTTCTTTTAATGCTTCCTCAAATTTCCCTAATTCCTTCTCTTCGTTAGAGGAGCTAAAGAGGTCAATCACTCTTTTTCCAACGATTTCATTTTTGTAACCGAATAGAGCTCTAAATTTTTTATTAACGTATATTACTTTACCTTCAGGGTTTAACTTAAGAGTAGGATTTGTTTCATTAATTGCATTCCAATAACCTTTAAGATAATTTAAATTCTTTTTAAGTTCTTTAATGACACTATTAAATATTTCTGCTACCTTATCAAACTCCTCTATTCCTGTTTTCTTTAGAATTAAATCAAAGTTTCCCCTTTTTATACTCTCTAAAGCCTCAATAATTTGTCTATTTGAATAATAAAATTTCCGATAGAACTTAAAAATTAACAAGTTTAGTAGCATAAAAATACTCAAGTATATAAAAGATAACATGAGATAGTTATTAACTTTTCTATTAATGTTTAAATTTATTAATGACTTTAGGTAGAATATTAGATTTGCATCCAGTTTGTAAAGAAGGTCTATTGATTGAGTTTGGTCGTTAAATATTTCAGATACCGATTTATTCCCAATTCCTTCAAACAGAATGTCTTCCGATTCTGAAATAACACTATCCAATCTCTCAGAAACTTTTCTGACTTGTTTTTCTATGTCCTTATCCAAACCTACGTTCTTCAAAGACCAATTAAGTATGTCAAGATAGCCGTAGGCAATTTTAATGTTATCGAATATGCTCTTTTCTAACTTTAAATCTCTGTTAGATTCCGTTAAAAGTAGAACAAGCTGTCCCCTTATCCTTCCAAGAACTTCTGCAAACCTAGGGATTCTCTGAATTGCAATCTCAGAGATTAATTTGATTCTTAAATCTTCAATATTGTTAAAGAGATATTTGTTACTTTTTATGGCTAATATGTTTAGTAAGTCATCTATTATTAATGAAAACTCAGAAAATACCTCTTCAGGATCCTTTTTTCCACTGAAAACTGATTTTGACAGGTCTCTAAAATCATCCATGTTCTTCTTCAGTAAAAGACTCAGTTTTCTATTAGGGCAGGATCTTACAACTTTGTTATACGCAGACAAAATCATCTTTCGGAGCTCCAAAAGTTTAAGGGCTACACTCTTATCCCTATTATTTAGATAAATTCCGGAAAGTCCTCTGTAGATTTGGAGGTTTCTAAGAATCTCAAGGAGGGAGCTCGTCCTATCCAAACAGTGGATTAAGGTATTTTCCTTTTCAGAAATCCTAATGGCTCTGTAGAAATTATTACTAACGAGGAGAAATATGAAAATGAGTAAAACGGCTGAAAAAACCAGTAAAACCGCTTTAACTGACTTTAAGTTCATCTTAACTTCCTAAGTATGTTGAACTGTATATTAATAACGTAGCCTGCGATTTTTTCCTCTTCACCTGGGATTAAAGATACGAATCGAAATCCCATCCTGTAAAATTTACCTTCCTTTATAACATACCTTACTTCACCATCAATCCCAAAGAAATTGCCTTCCAGTTCAAACTTTAGCTTGACCCTTTCTCCCGGTTTGGGGAACGCTCCTTCGTTCGTATAAACCCCAACTCCTCCTACCGAAA
>QOAO01000004.1 GCA_003978105.1 Thermovibrio sp. | reverse complement strand
TCAAAGGCAGCGGACTGTAAATCCGCCGGCTTACGCCTACGCAGGTTCGAATCCTGCCCCCTCCACCACTGACGCGGGGTAGAGCAGTTCGGTAGCTCGCCGGGCTCATAACCCGGAGGTCGCGGGTTCAAATCCCGCCCCCGCAACCAACTTGACATTGAGGGATTAAAACCTATATTTCTTAGACACAAAGAGCGGGCGTAGCTCAGCTGGCTAGAGCATCAGCCTTCCAAGCTGAGGGTCGCGGGTTCGAATCCCGTCGCCCGCTCCATTTTATTTTTCCCGCCAAAAATTTCCCTCCAGCTCTAATATTTCATAACAAAGTTGATAAAAATAACAAAGGATTTTACAATTCCAGAAACAAAGTTTTCCGTAGGAGGTAGAATGGAAAAAGTATTTAAAGGAAGAGTCTTTAAATTTGGAGATGATATCAATACTGATGAAATTATTCCAGCAAGATATCTCAATACATCCGATCCAAAAGAATTGGCAAAGCACGTAATGGAGGATGCAGACCCTGAGTTTCCCCAGAAGGTAAGGGAGGGAGACATAATAGTTGCCGGGAAGAACTTTGGATGTGGTTCCTCAAGGGAACACGCTCCCATTGCAATTAAGGCTGCTGGAGTTTCTGCGGTAATTGCAAAGTCGTTTGCGAGAATTTTTTACAGAAATGCCATTAATATTGGGCTTCCCATCTTTGAATCACCAGAAGCCGTTGAGGGAATAGAGGAGGGAGACATTGTTGAAATAGACCCAACAACTGGAGTTATCAAAAATGTAACAAAGGGAACAGAGTTCAAGGCCAATCCTATTCCAGAGGACATAAGACAGATAATGGAAGCTGGTGGATTAATGGAATATGCTAAGAAGAAATTGGGTCTTTAGGAGGGTGAATTGGAAAAGAAGGAGTTTACAGTAGCAGTACTTCCCGGAGATGGAATTGGTCCGGAGATAGTTGAACAGGCCGTAAAGGTTATGGATGCCGTTTCAGAAAAGTTTGGAATAAAGCTTAACTATAGATACGCACTAATTGGTGGAGCAGCTATAGACGAGTTTGGAGCTCCTTTTCCAGATGAAACTAAGGAGGTAATACTTTCCTCAGATGCTGTTCTCCTTGGAGCAGTTGGAGGGCCAAAGTGGGACAACCTTCCATTTGAAATAAGGCCCGAGAGGGCTCTCCTTGGAATGAGAAAACTCTTGAACGCCTTTGCAAATCTAAGGCCGGCAAAACTCTACGATGAACTTTTGGACTCTTCAACGTTAAAGCCCGAAGTGGTAAAGGGCGTTGACATTATGGTTGTCAGGGAGCTTACAAGTGGAATTTACTTCGGAATTCCAAGGGGAATTTTTGTCGATGGTGATGAGAGGGTAGGAATAAATACACTAAGGTACTATGAGCATGAAATAGAGAGAATTGCAAGGGTCGCCTTTGAGGTAGCTCGAAAGAGGAATAAGAAGGTTACAAGTGTGGATAAGGCAAACGTACTTGAGGCAACCGTTCTCTGGAGAGAGGTTATTGAAAAAGTCCATGAGGAATACCAGGATGTTGAACTCAACCACATGTACGTTGATAATGCAGCTATGCAGATAATCAGATGGCCTAAACAGTTTGACGTTATTGTAACTACAAACATTTTTGGTGATATCCTCTCTGATGCCTGTGCTATGCTTACCGGTTCTCTTGGAATGCTTCCTTCTGCTTCAATAGGCGGAAAGATAGGTCTCTATGAGCCAATCCACGGTTCAGCTCCAGACATTGCAGGACAGAACGTTGCAAATCCAATAGCCACTATTAACTCTGCAGGAATGATGTTTACATACTCCTTTAACATGCCAGAGGTTGAAGAAGCTATAGACAGGGCTGTTAGGAGTGTATTGGCAAAGGGATACAGAACTAAGGATATTCACTCTGAAGGGTGCAAGTTGGTTTCAACAGAGGAAATGGGTGATTTAATCGCCGAGGAAATCAGAAATGGATAGGGGAGAATGATGAAGAAGTACGTAGTTGCAGTTGTAGGTGCAACAGGAGCTGTTGGTCAGGAAATGATAAAGGTTTTAGAACAAAGGGATTTTCCCGTTAAGAGATTGGTTCCGTTAGCTTCAGCTCGTTCAGCTGGGAAAAAGGTGAGATTTAAGGGAAAGGAATGGACTGTAGAGGAGCTTAAATCGGAGAGCTTTGAAGGGGTTGATATAGCCCTCTTTTCAGCCGGAGGCGATAGGAGTAAGGAGTTTGCACCTGAAGCTGTTAAGAGGGGTGCTGTTGTTATTGATAACAGCTCTGCATTTAGGATGGAACCGGACGTTCCATTAGTGGTTCCTGAAGTAAACCCTGAGGACGTTGACTGGCACAAGGGAATAATTGCAAATCCTAACTGCTCAACCATTCAGATGGTAGTTGTACTTAAACCCCTCCACGATATTTCAAAAATCAAAAGAGTTGTAGTTTCAACGTACCAGGCAGTTTCTGGAGCTGGAGCTCAAGCCATAGAGGAGTTAAAGGAACAGACAAGGGCGGTTCTCGAGGGAAAACCTGTTCCCCCTCCAAAAAAAATTCCTAAGCAGATTGCCTTTAACTGTGTTCCTCACATAGATAAATTCTTCCCCGACGGATATACGAGGGAAGAACTTAAGATGGTCAACGAGACAAGAAAGATAATGCACGACGATTCAATAAGAGTTTCACCTACCTGTGTTAGGGTTCCTGTTTTTATAGGGCACTCTGAGTCTGTAAATATTGAATTCGAAAAACCTATAAGTATTGAAGAGGCAAAAAGGGCTCTGGAGGAAGCTCCCGGTGTAAAGCTAATGGACGACTTTGAAAACTCTGTCTATCCCACTCCAGTAGATGTTGCAGGCAAGGATGACGTTTTGGTCGGAAGAATAAGAAAAGATGATACAATAGAGAATGGATTGAATCTCTGGATTGTAGGTGATAACTTGAGAAAGGGAGCAGCCCTTAACGCTGTACAGATTGCAGAGCTTTTAATAGAGAGGGGATTGATTTAAGGGGGAGCAGGTGAGCGAGGAAATTGTTAAAAAACTTGTGGATGAAGTTCCGGAAGTTGAATCGGCAGTCGTTATAGATGAGGATGGAATAATTGTTCACAAATACTCCAAGGATGAAATCACCGTTGACCCGGAGGATATTGCCACTCAGCTTGTTAACCCTGTTAAGTCCATAGAAACTTCTATTCACGATGCGACTGGAGAAAGGGACATCAGTGAGGAACTCATAATTTTCTCTAAAGACCTTGTTATCTTTGTCTATAGGCTTGTAAACGATACGTACCTCGTTGTAATTGCGAAGAACAATCCTCTTTACGGTAGAACAAGGTTTAGACTCAGGACAAAAATTCCACAGATAATAAAGTCTCTTTAAGGAGGGGAGAGGTGGCGAAGCTCTGGTACTTGGGACATTCAGCATTTTACATAGAAGGGAACGGATTGAAGGCTTTGATTGACCCGTTTTTAACCGGGAATCCGTGGAACGTTGCAAAGCTAGAGGATTTTAATGAACTTAACTACATCTTTGTAACCCACGGGCACGGTGACCACTTAGGCGATGCTGTTGAGCTATCGAAGAGAACAGGTGCTACTATTGTAAGTATTTTTGAAGTCTGCCAGTACTGCAGCTTGAAGGGAGCTGAGAACGTACATGCAATGCACATAGGCGGAAGTTTTAAGTTTCCATTTGGTAGAGTTAAGTTAGTGCCAGCAGCTCACGGTAGTTCCGTAATTGAGGATAACAGTGTAGTTACCCTTGGAACTCCCTGTGGAATGGTCATTGAAGTTGAGGGAAGGAACATATACCACGCAGGTGACACCGGTCTGATTTCGGATATGGAGCTCCTTGGAAGGTACGAGAAAATATTTGCAGCTCTCCTCCCAATCGGTGGAAACTTTACAATGGATGTTAGGGACGCTGCAATTGCCGCAGAGATGGTTAGACCGCAGATTGCTATTCCAATGCACTTTAAAACATGGCCAATAATAGATGCTGAACCTGATGACTTTAAAAAGTTGGCCGAAGCCCGTGGAGTAAACGTTCAAATTCTGAATCCAGGTGACGAGTTAGAGTTTTAATGAAAATAGGTGTAACCCTTTCGGGCGGCTTCGTTAAGGGAGCTGCCCATATAGGTTTCCTAAAGGCCTTGGAGTATAAGGGACTTTCCCCTTCTTACATATCAGGTTCAAGTGCTGGAGCTCTTGTAGGTTTCCTCTATGCTTATGGAATGCCCTTAAAAGAAATGGAAAGGTTGGGAAAGAAAATATCCTGGAGGAAACTTGCAAGGCCGAATTTAAAGGGAGGTTTCTTTTCCCTTGATGGTTTGTACAATTTCCTAACAGATTTAACAGGAAATCCGGATATAAGTGAGCTCAAGATTCCCTTTGCAGTTACAGTTGTAAACCTCAAAACGTTGAAGCTTGAGGTAAAGACTGAGGGGAGCTCCGCAGATTTCGTTACAGCGTCGTGCAGTGCGCCACCGATTTTCTCTCCCTGGAGGATTGGAAATAACTACTACGTAGATGGAGGACTAAGGAACTGCTTGCCGGCAGAGGTTACAAGGTCCATGGGAGCTGAGGTTAACATCTGTTCAAACGTCAACTTTCCCTCTCGGGAATTTAACCCCAAATCCCTTTTAGAGGTTACTTACCGTTCTTCCTTGAGCAGCATCATAGAAAACCAAGAGAGTAGACTGAAGTACTGCGACATCGTCATTAACCACAAAATAGATTCAAGTCCCTTTGACTTCTCAGAGTTAGAAAAATTAGTAGACTTAGGGTTTAGGAGTACTCTAAGTCAAATAGGGGAAATTGAAAATTGGCTGTAAGGGCTCTTCACGCATTCGTTTCTGGTAGAGTTCAGGGAGTTGGTTATAGGGCTTTCACAAAGAGAATTGCTAAAAAATTGGGATTAACGGGATTTGTCAAGAACCTTCCAGATGGAAGGGTTGAAGTCTATGTAGAGGGAGATGAGGATAGATTGGGGGAGCTTTTAAATTACCTTTGGGAAGGTCCATTTTTTGCAAAGGTTGAGAGTATAGAGTACTCCTTCACAGAACCAAGGGGAGAATATGAGGATTTTTCTATTGTTTATTAGCCTTCTACTTCTTACCTCTCAATCCAACGCTGATGTAATTTACAGGGTAAAGAGAGGTGACACCTTAGGGAAAATTGCCAAAAGGTACAGAGTTTCAGTCTCTGAAATTAAGAGAATAAATGGCATTAGAGGAAATACCATATACGTTGGTCAGAAGTTAAGGATACCGAGAAAGAAAAGATTCAGGAAGACGGTCAAGTACATAACTTACAGAGTGAAAAGGGGAGACTCTCTCCTCAAGATATCTAAGAAATTCGGAGTTCCAATTTCTAAAATAAAAAGGATTAACAGGATAAGAAGAAGTACTATATACGTTGGTCAAAAATTGAAAATTCCTGTGAAAGTAAAGAGCAACAACAGTCCGTTGAAGAAGATTCCCAGTAGGAATACAAAGAGTAAAAAGTTTGTCCCTAACGGGCTGACGAAGGTTCCAATCTATAAGTACTACAGAGTAAGAAAAGGGGACTCTGTCCTACGTATTGCAAAGAGACTTCACGTTTCACCACGAACAATCATAAGGGTAAACAGGCTTAGGAAACCCTACATTTTAAGACCTGGACAGAGACTTAAAATTCTAATAGGTTACAAGGACGTTCTTAAATTAAATAGACCTATCCAGTTTAGATTTCCATTAGACGGAAAGGTAGATACAACTGTCAGAGAGGATGGTTACCCAGGAATTTTTATTCTGAGTAGACCGGGAGCTCCCGTTAAAGCTGCTGAAACAGGGATTGTAAAGTTTGCAGGAAAGGACAGTAAGCTCTTAAAGGCCTATGGAAACCTTGTAATAATTCAACATCCCGACAACTACCAAAGTATTTATGCAAACCTTGATAAAATTTTTGTTAAACCCAATCAGATTGTAAAAAGGGGAGAAATCATAGGAACGGCAGGAACTTCAGGGGTTTGGCATAGAAGTGGACTTTACTTTGATATAAACAGGGTCTACAAAAATAGGACTTACCACATTCAACCCCTTGAAGTTTTAAAGTAATTTTTAATAAACTTTAACAGAAAATTAACAAAGTACAATTAGAGGTAGAAATGTTCCAAATACTAAAGAAGAAAGAACTTGCAGAAAATGTAGATGAGTTTATTGTAAGGGCTCCCCTCATTGCAAAAAAGGCAAAGCCGGGACAGTTTGTAATCGTAAGAGTTACGGCAAAGGGAGAGAGAATTCCACTAACGATTGCAGATAAGGACCCAGAGGATGGGACCATAACCCTTATGGTCCAGAGGGTCGGTAAGAGCACCTTTCACATGTCCTGCTTTGATGAAGGAAACTCCTTAAGGGACGTTGTTGGTCCTCTTGGAAGGCCTACAGAGATAAAAAAATGGGGACATGTAGTTGCAGTAGGTGGAGGTTTAGGGTTGGCTCCTATACACCACATAGCTTTAGGTGTGAAGGAGGCTGGGAACAGACTAACAACGATAATGGGATTTAGAAGGAAGGACTTAATCTTCTGGGAAGACAAGATGAGCGTAGTTTCTGATAGAGTTATTGTAACGACGAACGATGGCTCTTACGGAATGAAGGGACTTGTAACTGATGCCCTTCTGAACCTCATAGAGAAGGGAGAAAAGATAGACAGAGTGATATGTGCTGGTCCTGTTCCAATGATGAAAGCTGTAGCTGAACTGACTAAGGATTACGGGATACCTACAATTGCTTCTCTTAATCCTGTAATGGTCGACGGAACTGGTATGTGTGGAGCCTGTAGGGTAACTGTTGGGGGAGAGGTCAAGTTTGCCTGTGTTGACGGTCCCGAGTTTGATGCTCATCAGGTCGATTTCGATGAACTTATGAACCGATTGAGGATGTTTAAGGATAAGGAAGAGTTGGCAATGAGAGAATTTCAGAGAAAACACTGTGGTTGTCGTGGGAGTTAGAAATGGCAAAGAGGGAAATAATAAAAGAAAGGGTTCCGGTACCAGAAAGAGACCCTGAAGAGAGGATAAGGGATTTTAGGGAAGTTAAATTGGGATACACTCCTCAACTTGCAATGGAGGAGGCAAAGAGATGTCTTCAGTGTCCACATTCCCCCTGTGTGAAGGCATGTCCTGTAAACGTTCCTATTCCAAAGTTTATTAAACTGATTGAGGAAGGAAAATTTGTTGAAGCTGCAAGAAAAATAAAGGAAGAAAATATTCTACCTTCGGTTTGTGGAAGAGTCTGTCCACAGGAAATTCAGTGTGAAGGAGCATGCGTTGTAGGAAAGGTAGGGACTCCAGTTGCCATAGGGGCCCTTGAAGCATTTGCAGGAGACCATGAAGCCTCGATAGGTTATGAAAAAATTGAGATTAGGAAGAAATTGGGAAAGAGAGTTGCTGTAGTGGGCTCTGGACCTGCAGGAATAGCCTGTGCTGCAGACCTAATAAAAATGGGGTACGAAGTTACGATTTTTGAGGCTCTTCATCAGCCTGGAGGAGTTTTAGTCTACGGAATTCCTGAGTTCAGGCTTCCCAACGAGATAGTTGAGAGGGAATTAAGGTTCCTCCAGGACATGGGAGTAAAGATAGAGTTGAACTTTATTGTCGGAAAGACCAAGACGATTTACGAACTTTTAGAGGAGTTTGATGCAGTATTTATAGGCAGTGGGGCTGGACTACCCTACATGCTGAACATAGAGGGACTTAACCTTAACGGCGTTTACTCTGCAAACGAGTTTCTAACGAGGGTTATTTTTATGGAAGGTTACAAGTTTCCAGAAGTTGATACACCGGTATATACGGGGAAAAGATTGGCGGTAATAGGGGGTGGAAATACCGCAATGGACGTTGCAAGGACTGCAAAAAGGCTGAAGGATGTTGAAGAGGTTTTTGTAATATACAGAAGGTCAAAAGAGGAAATGCCAGCAAGGATTGAAGAAGTAAAACATGCTGAGGAAGAGGGAGTTGTATTCAAGACATTAACGAATCCTGTAAGGTTCGTTGGAGAGAACGGCTGGATAAAGGGAATTGAGTGTGTGAAGATGGAGCTCGGAGAACCTGACGAGTCTGGAAGGAGAAGGCCAATTCCTATTGAGGGTTCAGAGTTTATCATTGAGGTTGACTCAGTTGTTATGGCCATAGGACAGGGACCGAATCCTGTTGTTGTTGACGGTGTTAAGGAAATAAAGAGGGGAAAGAAGGGAGAGGTTATTGTTGACCCCGAAACCTTGATGACAGACTTACCGGGGGTTTTTGCAGGAGGAGATGTTATAAGGGGAGGGTCAACTGTAATCGTTGCAATGGGGGACGGTAGAAGAGCAGCAAAGGGAATAGATAGATATCTAAGAGAGAAGAATTGAGGGGGACTTTTAAAGTCCCCCTACTGAGCATAACTGTGAAGACCAGGAATTATTAAGTTTACCCCATAGTATGTAAATATAACACTCAGAAATCCCAGAATTGTAAAGTATGCAAGTGGTTTACCTCTTAACCCCTTAATGTAGCGGGCGTGGAGGTAGGTAGCGTATACAAGCCAAGTGATTAGAGACCAAGTTTCCTTTGGGTCCCAGGACCAGTAACCTCCCCATGCATACTTAGCCCAAACTGCTCCGAGGATAATTCCGATTGTTAGAAAAACAAAACCAACAGCAACAGATTGGTACATTATCTGTTCTAAGGCTTCTATTGAGGGAAGTATGTTTACTATACCCGTTTTCTTTATAAGGTAGAGAAAACCGCAGAAGAGCAGAGCTACAACTGCAGAAATTCCTAAGTAGAGAAGGAAATTTTCCCTAAATGCCGAGTAGATGATGAAGAAGAAGATGAACCACGTCGTTAGGAATATAACGGCCCAATCAACTTTTGTTGTATCGTCCCTTTTAGAAAAGTATGCATAAGCAATTCCAGCACTAACAGCGGCAGCGGCGTAGCCTATGAATGTTGTTACAACGTGGAAGAGGAGCCAGTTACTCTGAAGGGCTGGAACTAAAGGCTGAGCCTCCTGACTGAAGCCCAAAATTTGTGTTGAGAGCTCCCCTATCAATGCCAAAGGAACAACGAACATTCCAAAGGCCTTGTTCTTATACTTCCACTCAAATATCAGGTAGAGTAGAACTGCAGACCATCCAAAGAGCATTAGTGACTCGTACATGTTTGTGAAGGGAGCGTACTTGTAGAATGCCGTCCAGTCTGAAACCATATTAACGTGCGCCTTCTCTATTCCCCTAACGATAAAACCTGCTCCCTGAATGAAAACTCCCAACCAGGCAAACCCTGTAGCTAACCTTGAGGACCAGTTTGCCTTAGAGAAGACGTAAATTGTGTAGAAGAGGAATGCTAAGAAGTAGACAACCATTCCTGCATTAAAGAGAATTACTGAAGAAACCATTTCTAATCCTCCTTACTTAGGGGTATTTTCACAGTATAAAGACTTCAGCACCCCTAAGACCTCCTCAATTTCCGTAGCCAATCCCTCACTCCCTTTGTTAGCAAGTCCTCCAATAATGAGCCTTGCCCTATTTTCCTCCTTTCTCTCTATTCTTGCCCAGACTCTCCTGTGGGGAATAAAGAAGGCAACTATGAGTCCCAAAATCAAAATAGTACTACCGGTCCAAACAATCCAAGTTCCCGGGTCCTTTGAAACTTGAAGCCCTGTGTAAAATAGAGGTTTGAAATCAACCATTGCCACAGACTTATCCGTCCCCGGAATTTTGTACAGGACAAAGGGTTTTATGACTCCAGGTTGAACTTTCCCGTTCCTTATGAACTCTATTCCTATTGTCATCGTATTTCCATCTATGCTTACTATTCTCAAGTAAGTATTCTCTCCCAACTTTACAGGCTGGCCAAAGGCAATACCGACAATCCTTTGGCCTGATTTAGAGACAATTTTTAGAAAAGCTTCCCCCTGTCCATAGCTAGCTTGGTAGAAGTAAATTCCTTCATACTTTAGCGGGTCATTAACCTTAATTGTTTTTCTTAATACCTCCTTCCCGTTCTCTATGATTGATAGGTCCGAAATGTAAGCCTTTGGCATCCCAGAAGGATAGAAATCAATTTTAAAATTGTTGCACCTTACGTAAAAGGGAAGTTCGATGATTTTTGGCCCGGAAAAAAAGCTAACAAGATTGCTTTTCGACCCTTCAGCGAGGTTCATATAACCTCTGAATCCAAACAAGGCCGTCGTTAAGCCACCTATAAGGACTATAAGAACACCAAGGTGAACAATGTAAACACCGAATCGAGAAAATACATTTTTATCTGCAAAAATGTGAACCTCTCTATTATTTTCGAGGGAAACTTCTGGTTTGTATCTGTAGCTTTTTAAAACTTCTATCAGTTTTTCTTTTAGTTCCGAAATATTTGCATTTAACGTTATAGTGTTTGAGATTTTTAGTCCTTTCTCATAGCCAGGAGGAAGGGTTTTTCGCGGCTTCATAGCTACTTTCCAGATTTTAGGAAGCCGCTTGATTGAACAGACTATTAAGTTAACTGCTAAAAGTGTCAGGAGTGTTATGTACCACCAAGAGTGATAGACATCGGTGAATCCTAAAAACTTTAGAATTCTGTATGTAGTTTCTCCGTACTCCCTGAGATACTTTTCAGGGTCCTGCTGTTGCTCAATTATCGTTCCGACTATAGAAGTAACAGCCAGGGTTAGCAGAAGGAAAATGGCTAACTTTACAGAGCTGAAAAAGTCGTAGAGCTTCTTAAACATTGTGGCTCCTTAGCTGTCTGTGTTCTTTTAGGATATGGGACTATTAAACCATAAGGTTTAACCTTAAGTCAAGTTAGAGGAAAGAAACAACGAACTTTCCTATCTTTAAAAGTCTTAAGTGGTGGAACTTGCTCAATGCACACTTTTCTTTTAAATTTACACCTTGGATGGAAGGGGCAACCAGATGGGCGGTTTTTCGGTTCAGGAACGTTTCCAGGAATTGTCTGGAGTTCCCCCTTTACCTTCACACTCTCCATACTTGGAGAGCACTTTATGAGCCCATCAGTGTAGGGATGAAGGGGATTTTTAAACACGTCCTTTGTCCTTCCTTCCTCAACTGTAAATCCTGAATAGACTACGAAGACTCTCTCTGAAAACTCCTCTACAACTCCCATGTCGTGTGTAATAAGAACAGTACCTATCCTCTCCTTTTTAGAAAGCTCCCCCAAAAGGTTGAGTATTTCCCTCTGAACTGTGACATCAAGTGCGGTTGTAGGTTCATCTGCTATCAGGAACTTTGGACTACAGGCAAGAGCCATTGCGATTGCCACCCTCTGTTTTAATCCTCCCGAAAGGTGGTGAGGATAGGCATCTATTCTCTCTTCAGCCAATGGTATTTTTACCAGTTTGAATAACTCTAAAACCCTATTCTTGAGCTCCTCCTTGCTTCCTCTGAAATTGTGGTAGACCAGAACTTCTTCAACCTGCTTTCCAACGGTCATTAAGGGATTTAAAGATGATGATGGGTCCTGAAAGACTATCGAAACTTCCTTCCAGCGGAAATTACGGAGCTCCTCCCCTTTCAACTTTAAAACGTCCCTTTTCCCAAAACTTACAGTACCCCTTACTCTGAAGTTTTGAGGAAGGAGCTTTAGAACAGAAAGTGCTGCAAGGGATTTCCCACTTCCACTTTCACCAACAAGAGCTACTCTCTCTCCCCTTCTGCACTCAAAGCTTATATCCTCTATAAGCTTTGTTCCCTCTACTTCAACAGAAAGGTTTGAAACCCTTAGAGACATTTGATTTCTACCCAGTAGGAGTTCTCACTGAACACGTCAGGTTCGAAGTAGAGCTCTCTGCAAGTCACTCTTTTTCCCTTTCTCTCCTTAGCAAATATGTAGTGGGATATGGTCTTTGGAAGAGTTCCCAAGAACTTACCATCCCCTGTCTGTAGAACATAGGTTGAGAAGGACCTGGGATTTAAGGGTTCTCCCTTTAAAAAAATAGGTAGTTTTCCTCTTATTACCCTTTCCCAGCTTGGCCTGTAAATTCTCTTTGTTAAAACGGGGGTGTAGTACGTATCTAAACTGGAGAGTAAATGGTGGTAGTTTTCATAACCTTTTAGCTTAATGAGAAAGTCTAAAGGCTCCCTTAATGAAGTTTCCTTGACTGAGAAAATTGCTACTAAGGGCCAGAGTTTACCTTTCTCAATTGCATCGAAAATTTCCCTTGATTTGGCCTTAAAGAGGTTTGAGTTTTTCCTCCACAGACTGCCCAATTTTGTCTTTAGAACTTCTAAATTTTCAAGGTTGAACTCGAAATTTTCAATTAGTTTAATCAGTTCAAGAAACTCCGTTTTTATTCTTTTTCTATAAAGCAGTCTGCTTAAAAGCCATCTCCTGTTAATTTTTTCATTTATCCTGTCTGCCATCTCTCTATCAATGTACCAGCTCAGGTATATGCTTCCCCTGTTGAGCTTTTCATCAAGGGAAGAATCAATCTGGGGAGTAAAGAAATCTTTTTTGAATACATCTTTTGCCAATTCTACAATTGAGCTTTGAAGCAAGTGATTTATTTTCTTTAAGTTTTCTTTAATCTTTTCCAACCTGACAATGAACTCCACCCTCAAATCTGCACCGTTTAGCTCCTCCGTAACCTTTGGAACTATTAAAACTCCTTTTCTCTCTGTTATCTCAACGTTCGAATAGGCCAAGTAGGTTGGAAATCTGTACTCAATACTCTGCGATACGTACTCTAAAACAGAAGTTACTGCTGATGAAAGGTGAGGGTCTCTTATCTGAAACAGCTTTTCAAAGGTAATTTTTTCCCCTTTACCTCCCTTTCCTTTAAGTGAGGGTTTTACAAGATTTCCCTTTTTAAACTTTTCCCATAGAGAAAGTTCAACGTCTGAGTCAATGAGGTTTAAATTTACAACTTCTTCGTCCCTCAAGTACTTTCTCGCAGAATCCCTAATTCTCTTAGCTCTGAGGAAGTTTGAGAGCTCCTTCTTTGAAAGCTCCCAGAGTCTTTCAGAAACGGCCGTGACCTCACCCTCAATAGGCCAAAAGAAGTTTTCCCTTGCTTCCCTTATAAACTGGTATGAAAAGAGTTTTTCCACTTTCCCCTTTATAAGCTGAAAATCAACCCCCTTGAAGTTTCTTTCAGATAGAATTAGTAGGGAAGGGGAGTTGGGAGCTATTTTCCGAAAGAGTAATGTCTTTTCTGATATGTACTTCTCCGAAACAAGCTCAAAGGGAAGGGCAGAGAAAACTAAAAGGAGCTTGTCAGTTTTTTTTATAAAATTTTCTGTTTTTAACGGAGCTGCTGTTCTGTCTGAAATGTACATTGCAAAGGGAAGGGAAAATACATCTCCGGGATATACACCATCAAGGTTTATTGAAAGTTTCTTTAACCTTTCAACAAAGAAATCCAGTGCATCTACAATTGTTTCCTGTTTGACATTACTGCACTCAAAAAAAAGGGAGGACCTAAAGTTCAATTCCTTAACTTTCATCTTCCTTCAGCACCTCTCTGAGAATTTCCATTCCGTAATCTATTTCCTCCTCAGTAATTACAAGAGGAGGAACAAACCTTAAAACATTCCCAGCAGTACAGTTAATAATAAGTCCCTTTTCAAGTGCTGACATGACTATCCGACCACAGATTTTTGATAAGAGAACTCCCACCATTAATCCAAGTCCTCTTACCTCCAAAATAAGGTTTGGGAATTCCTCCTTAATTTCGGAAAGCCTCTTCCTCAGGTAACTTCCCTTCTCCCTCACTCTATCTAAAAATCCTGGCTCTGTCACTGTCTTTATAACCTCAACACCGGCTCTTGTTGCTAAGAAGTTCCCCCCAAATGTCGATGCGTGAAGTCCGGGTTTTAAAACCTCTGACGCTTTCCCCTTTGTAACAATAGCCCCAATTGGAACACCGTTTCCGAGGGCTTTTGCAAGTGTCATAACATCCGGCTCAACTCCGTAGTTTTGGTAGGCAAAAAGACTTCCCGTCCTTCCAATTCCCGTTTGGACCTCATCAAATATCAAGAGGGCGTCGTATCTATCCGAAATTTCCCTCAGTCCCTCTAAGAAGTTTTTTTCTGCTGGAATAACTCCTCCTTCCCCCTGAATCGGTTCAACTATTATTCCAGCAGTCCTTTCAGAAACTACTTTCTCAACTGATGAGAGGTTGTTGAACTCTGCAAACTTAACGCCGGGAATCATAGGGCCAAATCCCTGACTGTACTTTCCCTGTCCTGTAACTGTTACAGCAGCCATTGTTCTTCCGTGAAAGGAGTTTTTAAAGGCTACTATTTCGTACTTTTCAGGATCCTTTTCCGTTCCGTACCTCCTTGCAAGTTTGAGAGCTCCTTCGTTTGCTTCCGCCCCAGAATTACAGAAGAAGACCTTATCTCCAAAGGAGTTTTTACAGAGGAGCTCTGCAAGCTCTGCTTGAGGTTTTATGTGGAAGAGGTTGGACGTGTGAATAAGGGTTTTGGCCTGTTCACAGATTGCTTCGGAAACTTTAGGATGACAGTGCCCTAAGTTGCAAACTGCAATGCCTGCCAGCATATCAAGGTACTTTTTTCCACTTTCATCGTAGAGCCAACACCCTTCACCCCTTATGAAAGCGACGGGAAATCTATTGTAGGTTTTCATTACAAACTTTTCTGTCTTTACAACACTTTCTTTTTCCATCTTTAACTCCTTCATTTTTGATTAAAACATTTTAAGACTTTTAATCAAAATTGTCTTTAGTTGTCTACGAGAATTAAAAATGATTGGTTTTTGTCTATCAAGTAAATCTCGAAATATAAATATTTTTTTATTAAATTAGTAACTATATTGACTTCTCTAAATTTGATTAATATAAATTAAGTTAATAACCAGAAAATGGAGGAAAAAATGAGGCGGAACCTGAAGCTTTTAGTTATGATGTCTTTATTGTTCTCCCTGCCTGCTTACGGTCATCCAACAGTTGATTTAAAGGACGTTTTGGGCAACAAAATCCTGTCCGACAATGGAACTGTCCAGTCAAGTCTACCGGTGAGCTACGAAAAGTCCTGTGGAGGGTGTCACGACCTGAACTTCATCAACGAGGGATGGCACACCCAACAAGGAAGACTCTCAACACTAACATCGGACGTTTACAAACTCTACTACAGTAAGTACGGGGATACTCAATTTACAAACGGCTTACCTGCAGACCAAACAAAGCTGTGGCTTAAGTGGTTCGGTCCCAAAAACGTCTACGGTCCCGGGGGAATGTACAACAGGAGAAGCGTTCCGCACATGTTCCACATCGCTCCTTACAAGACAACAGACCCCTTAGATATTGACCAAACAACAGCAGACTGGGACGTTGGGAAGTGTTCCATCTGCCACCCCGGTGGTGGATACGGACTAAAGGACCAGAAAGACAACAGGCTTGACAAAATGGACATGAATGAGGTTCAAAGTGCACTAAACAACGGTGTTTACTACGGTGACTATCTCATAAACAAAACTGACGGCTCAGGAAAACTTGCCATTTGGGACTATCACGCAAAAGCTGGAGACAAGGTTGTTCCCAATGTAAGGGATAACGACTGTTTAATCTGCCACGCATACTCCTACGATTTGGGATTGGTAAGAAAAACCACTTGGATATTTAAACACCCCGGCTGGGCGGACACTATCGGAGCAAGACTTGGGACTGTCAATGCTACAATGAAACCTCCGGGAAGTGCCACGGACGATGATTGGCTCGTATCCTACAATGCAACTGCCGTCCAAAACTTCCACAACCTCATAGGTTCAACCTCCAACGAATCCTGTGCCCGCTGTCACGCCGGTGTAATGGACTTTGACGGGGATGGAAAGATAACGCCCTTTGACAACATAGGCCTATTTGGAGACCTCTACATACTTACATCTCCGGGATTCTTCAAGAGGGCTCAAGAAATTGGAGATGTAGCAGAAATTGGAAGTGACGGCCTTCCCCACAAGGTAATCGATAAGGATAAAAGGCCGGAGTTCTACAATCCGAAGACGGGGCAGTGGGAAAAGGTTCCCTACTTGGACGTTCACGCAGAGGCCGGAATGAAGTGTGCAGACTGTCACCAGCCCGTTCCCCACGACTACATTGGAGAGGGGTACTATCCCTCAACGTCTGCTTTGATACCATCCCACGACCTTGCAAAAGGAACAGACGGATTCAACGTTCGCTCAGACCTTTCGGGAACCGTTACGTGTAAACAGTGCCACACAAACTACCTTGCTGACCACGCAGGAGTATTTGGACCTGGAGATGCTGAGGAGAAACACCTTAACAACATTCACTGTACAGTATGTCACATCCCGCAGAAGTTCAACGGCGTTATCCAAACCCTCATAAGGACAACAGAGGAGGGAAAGGGACACCTATTCTGGAACTTTGATGAAGAACACGATGCAACAGTTCCGTTCTATCCGGACTATGTCTGGTTCCCACACGTTCCCGGAAAAGGTCAACCTCCTAAGCTCATGATTAAACCTGCAAACGCCATTGCAGAGCTCTACTGGAGACTTTCAGATGGAAGAACTGTTCCGAACAGGATTCTCCATATGGTCTTCAGAGTAGACCCAGAAACCTTTGACCTATCAAACGACAACAGACCTGAAGCTGAGTTCGGTCTTATCTACTTCAAAGACGGAAAGCCTTACATACCGGCAAAAGCCCTCAATAATAAGTACGTAATTCCAGGAGGAATGGTATTCTGGGCTTACGTTGGCAAGTATGGCGATGAAGTTGAGTTTCCACAGGAAGAGGCTCAGCAGCTCGGTATTGACACTACAAAGATGAAAATCGTCGGAAGGTTTGTAAACGGAAAACCTCTGTTTGACGATTCCAATGCCACGACCGGATGGGTTGTTAAGTCGGTTCTGCCCAACCAGATAGTTGACCCCCTAACGAACGAGACAAAACAGATTGTTAAGGACAGCTGGGCTGAAGCTCCGTTTGTTGACAACAAGGATGAAATCTCATTTGCGGCAAAGGCACTTAAAGATGCGATAGAAAAGGTTTATCCGGGATACTTTGAAAAGCATCCAGGCCTTACTGTTCAGTATGTTTACCATCTTGGTATCTACGACGGTTCCTACATAATGAGCCACAACGTCGCACCTGTAAGTACAAATCCTCAGCGTACAGGCGGGGATGCAGCCTATGCCAACGACCCGATGCACGTTCTCCAGTGTGAGGACTGCCACAGTCCTGATGGTAAGTTCAACAGACCTATCAAGAAGTACGCACACATCGATACAGTCCCCGGCGTAACGGTCTTTGAAGTTCCAAAGGCTGCGATAGAGGGATACAGCGGAAACTTTACTGAGCAAGACTTAAGGGAGCTTACTCTTGCTTATTTTGCACCAACAGATGTTCAGGTTAAATCCTACGATGGAAACGCCATCGTCAAGGCCGTCTGGTCCAAGGAGGCTGCAGGTATTAATCCATTGACAGGAACCTCTGATAACGTTAATACGTCATTCGTTCCAAGTGGTTACGAGGTTGAACAGGCATTTGTAGTTAACCTTATTGGTCCAGAAAGTACGTTAGAAGTTATCCCTACTGTAGGGACTCCTCAGGACTACAAAGTATTTACAAATCCATCGGGAGCTCTTAAGGATGTAAAGGTAAAAGGAAACAAACTCATTGTTACCCTACAGCAGGCTTCAAGAGCAGATTCAAATGACGTAACGGTTGCTCTGGTTAAAGCAACTGAACAACCAGCTCCAGAGACAACTACTGGTGCAACAGGGTCTTCAACAAACGCTATATCAACAGGAAGTGGCGGCGGAAACGGTGGATGTTCCCTCTCACCGTCGGCCGGTGTTGGTGGAGCTCTCTCCTACCTGTTAGGACTTCTTCCACTTGCAACTCTCCGCAGAAGAAGGAAAAAGTGACTTATCTGCCCGGCCCTGCCGGGTTTTTTTAAGTAAGTGTCAGTAGGAACGGGAAAGGTAAGTTTTAAGGTAACTGTATTGGGGAGATAAGTTATGGATAAGAAAAGGCGTGAGTTTCTAAGGAACTTGGAACTTGTTGGAATCGGTCGTGTTGCTGGAGGAGTTTTAGCTCCGGTTATTACTTCCTGTGGAGGAGGTAGTGGTGCAACAACATCATCTCAGGCTAATGCTGAGCAGTCAACACAACTACAGCAGTTAAGGCTTCCCTCCCCTCCGTTTCCCTATAAAGAACTAAACCCCAAAAGTTGCTGATTTGGCATGTAAGTCTGCATGTTCCCATACAAAGGTTGGTTCAACAAGTGCAAAACTCTTTGAGGTTTGCGGATGTGCATACGGTACCTTTAGTGCACTTATCACAACGCTTGCTCAAAAATAGGTTTTCCTTACAATAGGATACCTACAGTTATGCTTAGCTTCGGTAGAGCAGGAGTCATAAAGAGGAGAGAACCTCCTTCCAATTAAAACTTTAGATTAGGAGGAACAAAATGTCCCAGTTGCCAGAAAAGTTCGCTTACTGGTGGGGAGTACCAAGGGGTGGCATCCGAAAATTGACGAGAGTAAGTGCGTAGGGTGTGGAATGTGCTTTTTAAGCTGCGGAAGGAAGGTCTTTGACTACGATTTTGAAAGGAGAGAGTCTGTTGTTGCAAGACCTCTTCAGTGTATGGTTGGATGTACTTCGTGTGAGGTTTGGTGTGTTTTCAACGCCATTTCATTCCCCGACAGGAACTATGTTAAAGAACTAATTAAAAAAAAGGATTTTAAAGAAGGTAAAAGGGAAGTTAAAAGAGTTACGAGAGAATCAATAAAGTTCTACAATCGTTACTCCGTCTCCTCCCTCCGAAGGTTTCCCTCCTCTAAACCTCTTTACGTAAGGGGACTCTTTTAAGTAATCCCTGATTAACCTCTTTAGAATCCCCTCGCCATAACCGTGGACTATCTTTACCTCCTTGACTCCTACGATGTTTGCATCGTCGAGGAACTTCTCAACAGCCCTCAATGCTTCCTCTCCCCTCATTCCCAACACTTTGAGTTCCGGAAAGAACCTACCAGGTCTTTGAACATTGACACTTACCCTTTCCTTTCTCTCCTCGACCTCATCAACAGGCTCAACCTGAGAGAGTTTCGCTTCAACCTTTAACCCACCAATCTGAACAAGAGCGGTTTTCCTTCCGGTATCTATCGATACAACCTTTCCTTTCCTTCCGCTCTTTAGTAATTTAACCGTGTCCCCAACCTTTACTTCCCTCTTTGGCTTTATCTCACTGAGAACGTTGGCCCTATTTCGTACGCTTACAACGACCTTTTTAAACTTCTGTCTTGCCCTCTCTGACTCCTTCTCCCTTAAAGCTTCCTCTGTTCTCCTCTCAAGCTCCTCAATGTACGTAGAGAGCTCCTCCTTCAGCTTTTCCCTTAACTCTCTTTCCTTTCTAAGGAACTCCTCCTTCTTCTCCTCCAATTCCCTCTTTAACCTCTCAACCTCCTTCCTTTCCTCATCTAACCTCTTGTACTCCTCCTCAAGGGCTTTAAGAATGTCATCGGCTAACCTATCCTCGCTCGTCAGAAGCCCCCGTGCAATTTCTATTACCTCGTCTGGAATTCCGTACCTCTTGGCAATTATCAGGGCGAAACTCCTGCCGACTATTCCATAGGCAAGTTTGTAGAGTGGTTTTAGCGTTCCCTCATCAAACAGGACCGTAGCAACCTCGTAGTAGTCGTCCTTGTATGCAAATAGCTTCACCGGAGTAAAGTGGGTTGTAGCAACCATTTTTACTTCCTTTCTCTTTAAGTAGGAGAGAATTGCAATGGCCAACGTTGAACCTTCAATCGGGTCTGTACCTGCTCCGAGTTCATCAAGGAGGACTAATGAGTTCTCATCTGCGCCCTTTAAAATCTTAGAAATGTTCCTTATGTGCCCGCTGAAGGTTGAAAGGGACTGTTCGATGCTCTGTTCGTCCCCTATATCTGCAAACCAGTTCTTAAATAACCTTACAGAGCTCCCTTCGGCTACGGGGATGAGAAATCCCGTTTGAACCATTAGAGATAGAAGGCCTATTGTTTTCAAGGTTACAGTCTTCCCACCAGTGTTAGGACCAGTTATGACCAGTCCCTTTTTGAGCTTTATATCTACGGGAACTACCTCCTTCCCTGAAAGGAGGAGAAGTGGATGTTTAGCATCCCTTAGATTCAGGAAGCTTCCAATCTCAGGCTTTGTTCCCTTTAACTTTAAGCTCATATAGGAAACTGCATAACGTTTGTCTACTTCAATTAGTATTCTGAAGTTATTGGAAATTTCCTTCCGGTACTCTGAGACCAGTGAGGAGAGTTCTTTCAGAATTCTCTTTATCTCTTCCTTCTCCTCACTCCTAAGCTCTCTCAACTTGTTGTTATCAGGGACAACAGAGAGTGGCTCTACGTAAAGTGTATGGCCCGACGATGACCTATCGTGAACTATTCCCTGAAATCTCTTTTTAAAGTGGGGCTTTACAAGGATGACGTATCTACCTTCCCTCTCAGTAACTATCCTGTCTGGGCATAAATCCTCGTTTCTGTTTACTATTGACTGGAGCTTCTCTTTTATCCTCTCGGAAGTTACGAGTATTGAACGCCTGATAGACCTCAGCTTGGGAGAAGCTGAATCAAGAATTTCCCCCGTTTCATCAATTGTTCTGTTCAGTTTCTCGCGGAGCTCCTTCAAATCCCGTAGATTTTCCCCTATCCACTTTATTCTCTCGTACCTTTCTTCAAGGGAGGAAAAGAAATTTTTTAAAACGGCAGATTGGTTTAATACCTTCAAGAGGTTTAAGAATTCCTCCGAAGATAGGAGAACTCCAGGAACCTTTAACTTTTCAACAACATTTGAAATGTCTGGGAAAGTTTCTAAGGGAATATTCCTTTCAGAAAGGAGTTTAACAAACGTATCGGTTATGGAGAGCTCCCTCTCAACCTCATGAAGGTCCGTTTTAGGTCTTAACTCAAGGACTGCCTTTTTACCTCTTTCACTCTTAGCAAACTTTTGAGTCTCGAAGAGAAATTTGTCGAACTCTAAAGTCCTTAATACCTTTTCCATTTAGCTCCAGATGGTTTAAAGGTTAGTTTTTTGGGAAAAAATAAGTGCAACTTCTCAAAAGTCAAGAAATTTAAAAAATTTCCTTGTGATAGTTAATTAGAAAACCGGGATAGAGGGATTCAACAAACTCTACGCTCTTTTCTAACGTTGAATCAACAACCTTTTTGCTCGTTCCAACGGTAACAACAGCAATAACACTCCTCTGCCATTTGTCTTGTTCCCCTATTTCGCTGACTGATACGTTGAACTTCCCCTTTAACCTCTCAACAATCCTCTTAACCGTTCCCCTCTTCTCCTTGAGTGAGTGAGCGTGGGGAATCTGGATTTCCATCTCTAAATAGCCAATAACTGATGCCACTATTCTTCCTCCAGAAGTTTATTCCACTCCTCCCTAACAGAGTCCCTTATTTCCATGTAGTCCTTCCCTTCCTCGTACAGCCTCTCTAACGTTGGCCTAAAGACCTTATAGTAGAAGTCCTCTCCCATTCTTTGGATAATTTTCTCGTCAAATTCCGAAGGCGTTGCGAGTTTCCTCCACCACTTCTCTGTCGTCCTTCCCTCTAAGTAGGCCCTTGTAGCTCCTCTATACTTAATTCTGTGGCCGAAGAACTTCCTTGCAGCAACAACCTTTGCAACTGCTAAACCGTAGGCCTTAGCCTCGTCCTCAGTAAAGCCAAACTCCTTGATTGCCTTTATCCTGTTGTACTCTGCAAATACGTCGTACCTCCTGATTGGTGCCTTAGGCTTTAAAACAACAGTTTTTAGTCTTACTATTTCCTTTCCCTTCATATCTACCTCAAAAATTCATAATTTAAAGTTAATCCCTTAGAATGGAGGAAGAAAATGGAAATAAGGCACAAACTTTGGAGATGTACGGTTTGCGGTTACATATACAACGTCGATGAGGGTGACCCTGATAACAATATTCCTCCAGGAACTCCTTTTGAGGCAATACCTGACGAGTGGGTATGTCCTGTTTGTGGAGCTTCTAAGGACAAGTTTGAGCCCGTGGATGAATGAGAATTTTAGTAGTTAGGTTTTCCTCCTTAGGAGATGTTGTCCTGACAACGTCTGTCCTCTCTCCACTAAAGGAGATGGGATTTTCTGTCGATTTTTTAACCTTTAAGCCCTTCGGAGAGATTTTAAGAAATCAACCGTTTATTGACAGGGTTTTAGAGGTTGACAGGAAAGGTTTAAAGTCCCTTTCCCAGATTAGGAGTTTGGCTGAGGAGCTCCAAAACTACGAGTTTGGAATAGACCTTCACAATGTCCTAAGGACAAAACTCCTGAGGAAGTTCCTTCCATTTAAAACCTACGTTTACGAAAAGAAGAGTTTTTTAAGAAGAATAATGGTATTATTCAAACCCTTTAAATCAAAGTGGCTGTACGTTCCTGAACTCTATGCAACAGCCCTCAAAAGGGCAGGTATCGAGGTGGAGAATCCTCGTCCTGTTCTCTATCCAAATTTAAAAATCCGGAAGGAGTTTAAAAAAAAGCTTCCTGAGAATCTAATTGCACTTTCACCGGGAGCGAGGTGGGAAACAAAGAGGTATCCACTAAAAAAATTTAGGGAGGTTATAGGAGAGGTAAAAAGAAAGGGATTTCATCCAGTTGTAGTTGGTGGAAAGGAGGAAGAAAACTTAGGAAAGGAACTTGAAGGGGAAGGAGTTCTAAACTTCTGCGGAAAGCTAACTTTAAGTGAAAGTTTAGCCCTAATTTCTCTAACCAAGGGGGTCATTTCAAACGACTCTGCAGTTGTTCATATAGCCAGAGCTCTTAAGGTTCCAGTTGTTTCAATATTTGGACCCACACATCCTGCGTTTGGATTTGCCCCTTATCCTGACGAGGGAATTTCCATTACTCTCAACCTTCCGTGCTCACCGTGTTCACTACACGGAAAGACAAGGTGTAAGGAGCAGAGATGTTTTAATATACCTCCGAAAAAGGTTGTAGATAAACTCTTCTCTCTTATGGAGGTAAACTGATTGAAGTTGAAGAGGCTCATAGCGGAGTTTTTAGTAATTCTCCTTGTCAGCTGGTTTTTAGAGTTTCTCTACATGGGAATAAAGGGAGTCTTTGAAGGAACTACCCTTTCTCTATTGGAAATCTCCCTCTCCTTTGACAATGCAGTAATGAATGCAGTTATTCTTACAGGTTTAACGAGAGTTTGGAGAAGAAGGTTTTTAACTTGGGGAATGGTTGTTGCAGTTTTTGGAATGAGGTTCCTATTTCCAGTTTTAATAGTTTCGGTTACATCCGGCCTCTCAATTGAAAAGGTCGTTGAAATAGCTCTTGCAGAGCCAGAGGTTTACGCTCACCATTTGGAGTCATCAGAACCTTTAATTCTCGCATTTGGAGGCTCCTTCCTCCTAATGGTTTTCTTAAAGTGGCTCTTTGACTCAACAAAGGAGCTCCATTGGATAAGATTCTTCGAGGAGGGGGCAGTTAAACTTGCAAAGTTGGGAGAAATCAGATTAATAGTAGGGTTATCTGTAGTTTTTCTAATAGGAATGTTTAAAAAGGACTCAAACACTATCCTCTCAATGATTGTTGGAATTCTACTCTTCGAGTTGGTTCACTACGTTAAGGGGGCTTTAGACTACTTTAAGGAAAAGAAAAACTTGGATGCCGGAATTGGAGCCTTCATCTATTTAGAGCTCCTCGACGCATCCTGTTCCTTGGACGGTACCGTTGGAGCATTTGCAGTTAGCCAGAACTTAGTTATCATCACTTTAGGTCTCTCTGTGGGTGCCTTTATACTCCGTTCCCTAACACTCTACTTTGTTGAATCTGGAAAGTTGAGCCAGTTTCCATACTTGGAGCACGGAGCCCACTGGGGAATAGGAGCTCTTGGAATTATGATGCTTGAGGAACTCTTCAAACCAATTCCTGAGTTTGTTATGAGCTCTCTCGCTCTAATATTCATTCTCTCTTCACTTTATTCCTCAATTAGGAGGACTAAACCTCTGTTTTCAAATTGAGTTTTTCCAAAAGGGAGAGAGCTCCGTTTATTCCATCTATTGCAGAGCTTGTTATTCCCCCTGCGTATCCAGCCCCCTCACCAATCGGATAGAGGTTTCCTGCAGAAACTGATGTGTAGTCACCGTTTCTCAAAATTCTTACGGGAGATGAGGTCCTCGTTTCAACTCCAACAAGAGTTGCATTTGTTGGAACAAAGAAAGAGACCTTCTCGTACCAGTGAAGGAAGGCCTCCTTTATCAGTCTTGAAATCTCCTCAGGAAGGAGCCTGTCCAACCTTGCGCTCTTTATCTCTGGGATGAAACCTCCCTCTATTAGCTCTGTGGAACTCTGGCCGTTTATAAAGTCCCAGACCCTCTGGGCTGGCATAGCATAGTTGCTTCCCCCTAAAACAAAAGCTGCCCTTTCAAGGTTCCTCTGGAACTCAATTGCCTTAAACGGGTCGTTCTCAAAGTCCTCAGGAAAGAGTTGAACAACAACAGCACTGTTTGCGTATCCACTGTCCCTTTTATAGTTGCTCATGCCGTTGCAGACAACAGTATACTTTTCAGAGGATGCACATATAACGTATCCTCCGGGACACATGCAAAACGTATAGACGTTCCTATCCTTTCCCTTGTAAGTAAAGGAGTACTCTGCAGGAGGAAGTTTTGGATGCTTGAACCACCTTCTGCCGTACTGGATTCTGTTTATCGTTTTCTGCCTGTGAACTACCCTCAAACCAACGGCAAAGGGTTTTGCCGAGAGCTCTATTCCTGCATTCTTTAACATTTCAAAGGTATCCCTTGCACTGTTCCCAAGTGCTAAAAAAATATAATCGAAGAACTCCTCCTTCTCCTTACCAGTAATGAGGTTCTTAATTTTCACGGAACTTATCCTACGTTCCTCCTTATAAATTCTCGTTAAAAGGTGAGAGAATCTAAAATCGACCCCTAACCTCTTTAACTTCTCTCTAAAGTTGGGTATTACTTCCCTCAGTTTATCGGTTCCTACATGTGGCTTACTCTGGTAGAGAATTTCCTCTGGTGCCCCACACTCTACCAGTGTTTTAAAGACAAAGTACTTCTTTTTGTCCTTTACTCTCGTTGTAAGCTTCCCATCGGAAAAGGTTCCTGCTCCGCCCTCCCCAAACTGGACGTTTGAGTTCTCATCCAACTTTCTCCTTTTCCAGAACCTATTTACGTCTAAAATTCTCTCCTCAACAGGTTTTCCCCTCTCAATAACCACAACCTCAAGGCCTGCCTTTGAAAGTATTAGGGCAGAAAAAAGCCCTGCGGGACCAGCTCCAACAACCAAAATCCTCTTTTTTTTAGGAACCTTAGGTATTACCAGTTCAGGAACAGGTTTGTACTCCCTTGCCACCCCTTTCTCTATCAATTCTTTGGCTCTCTTCTCCTCCAAATCGGTAACAATTCTGTAAATGAAAACAGGTTTTTTTCTTGCATCTATGGACTTTCTAACAACTTCGTAACTTTCAATTCCCAATTTCCTCAGTTCACCCTCAAGTTCGTACTCGAGAGGAACTTTAACCTCTATTTCAACCTTCATTTGGGAGCTCCATCTTCATTTTCTTTAAAAACTGGTAAAACTCCTCTGGAAAGTTAGGTTTTCCCTTTTCATGGTCAATCCTCTCCTCTTCCTTCAACTCTTCGATTTCTATGTAAACTACTTCATCAAACCCCCTAATTCCTATTCTCTTTTCTACATTCTCCTTCCTGTATATGAGGGAATCCCTCTTTAAAACTCCTCCCTTTTCAAGAATGTCACCAACAAACTTCTCTGCATTGTCTATATCCCTCTGTCTTACCCTTCCAGATAGGAAAAAGACTAAAGAAACTTTAACTGGTTTCTCTATAGGAAACTTTTCCAGCCCGTAGAAAAGCTTTTGGATATGGAGTTGCCATAAAGCCTCTCTCTGAGCCTTTAAAACAGCAGGATTGTTTACTATAAACGGCTTCATTTCTCCATTTACTCTTCTGTGGGAAATTTTTTTGTAATTGGCCTTACTGGGAATCTTACCTACGAAGAAGAATTTAAATTTCAATGTTTCTCCCAAATTCAGTTAGAATAATAACTAAATACTTTATAACCCATTTAGGACAGTAATGATACACCACCAGTTCAAACCAGGAATAAATACTAAGGAACCTATAGGGAAGTTCATCTTAATAACATCCATACTCATTGGCTTAGTTTTAGTTTCCACTGTTGGAATAAAACTGATAGAAGGCTGGTCCTGGTTAGACAGCCTCTGGCACGTCATAATCACAATCTCTACTGTAGGTTACGGTGAAATTCACCCTCTTTCTCCTACTGGAAGAGTTTTTACAATGCTCATTATAGTAGTAGCCTTCGTTGTCTTTGCCTATGGAGCATCTACAGTAGCAACGATGATTTTTGAAGGTGAGTTGAGGAAAATCTTTACAGTTAAGAGGATGGAAAAGATGGTATCGAAGCTGAGAAATCACACAATCGTGTGTGGACTTGGAAGAACCGGTCAGGCAGCCGTTAAGGAACTTTGGAAGGAAAAGGTTCCCTTCGTTGTCATCGAAAAGAATGAAGAGAGAATAGAGGAAGCCAAGGAGAAGTATCCAAACATAGTATACATACACGGTGATGCAACCGAGGACGATGTTCTTGTAAAGGCTGGTGTGAAGTCGGCTGCCAATATGATAGTTGCCACTGCTAACGATGCTGATAATCTGTTCATTACGCTTTCGGCCAAGAACCTTAATCCAAGAATAAGAATTGTGACGAGAGCTAACAGAGAGGAAAACGTTTTAAAGTTAAAGAGGGCCGGGGCTACGGAAGTGATTCTTCCCAACATAATTGGTGGCCTTAGAATGGCCTCACTTGCAATACGACCAAGTGTAGTAAGCTTCCTCGACATTGTCACTCACCACGGTGAGATTGATCTGAGACTTGAGGAGATAAAAGTTCCTAAGGGCTCACCGTTTCATGGGAAACTCCTAAAGGATTTGGATATTCCCAAAAGAACGGGAGTTATTGTTATTGGAATACAGAGGGAGGATGGGTCGTTCATTTTAAATCCTACATCAACGACGATGGTTTTGGAGGGGGATTCCCTCATAATTATTGGAACCAAAGAGCAGGCAGAAAAACTGAAGAAGCTTGTGAAAGGAGTTGAGAATTAAGTGGTGCGGGAGGCGGGATTTGAACCCGCACGCCCGTAAGGGCACCGCCCCCTCAAGACGGCGCGTCTGCCGGTTCCGCCACTCCCGCAAAAGTGACTGAGGAAAATATAGATTCTCAAATTCCCAGTGTCAAGTTAATGGAGCGGGCGACGGGACTTGAACCCGCGACCCCAACCTTGGCAAGGTTGTGCTCTACCAACTGAGCTACGCCCGCTTGAACACTAATAAAAATTAGAAACTATTCCCTATTTGTCAACTCTCCCTTAGGACCTAAGCTTAGGACAATTTCTGTTTCACTGAATCCCTTTAAAACCTGAATCTGAAGAACTTTTTCAGGAGTTGTAAACGTTAGTTCTGCACTGTTTCCATAAACTGTAATAGTTAGAGGTTCCCATCCCTTTTCAGGAAGAGTTTCCTTGTAGTAAGAGACAACCTCCTTAATTGGAGCTCTACCCTTAAACACCAAACGGCCAACCTTTACACTTCCGGATTCGTAAATGAAGCTCTTTTCAGGAATCAGCTTAAATCCAGGATAGACAGGTACGTTTTCACCAAGGAGCTCTTCCTTAACCTGCTCCTCCTGAACGGGGGAGGTTTTAACGCTCTGCTGAGAAACAGGAGCACATGCTCCTGCTAAAAATAGCAAAAGAAGGAAAACTCCTCTTTTCATATTTTCCTCCTCACGAAATTCTAACAGGATTAACGTCTATTTTAACCCTAAACTTCTTGGGAACGGTAGAAACGGAGTTTTTAAGCTTTTTCAATTTCTCAATAACACTTTCCCAATCAGTTCTAAGAAGGGCTATGTACCTGTAGTTCCCCGAAACCTTTGGAATGGGAGCAGGATTGAGCTTAGGAAACTCAAAATCACTCCGTAGTTTTGACTTTAAATTATCATAAAACCTTTTAAGCTCACCATCCTCTCCCCTGTTCTCAATTTGAAATTCAAGGAGAATTCCCAACTTGAACGGAGGATATCCAAAAATTTCCCTCGTTAGGAGCTCCTCCTCATAGAAGGAGCTATAGTCGTAGTTAACTGCATACCTTATTGATGGGAGATTAATGTTGAATGCCTGAACGATGGCAGAACCTGGAACGAACCTCCCAGCCCTACCGGTAGCATGGACAATGGACTGAAAAATTCTTTCGGAGGAGAAAAAGTCAGGAGGTCCCCCAAGGAGGTCTGCAATCAGAACTCCTACGAAGGAAAGTCTTGGAAAGTTGTGTCCCTTAATTGCAATGTTTGTTCCGACTATAACGTTGTAGTATCCTTCCTTTATCCTCCTTACGATTTCCGCTCCCCTTATAGGGTCCTTTACTGTGTCAAGGTCTAATCTAACAATTTTCCAATCCGGATAGAGAAGCTTTAACTCCTCTTCTACCCTTTCAGTTCCGTAACCTTTAAACTCAAAGAGCTTTCCGCACTTTGGACACCTGTAAACGGGTCTGTACTTTTTACCGCAAACGTGACAGATGAAGAGGTTTTTTGATTTGTGGTATGTGAGGGGAACTTTACAGTTTTTACACTCAACTAAGAAACCACAGTTTAAACAGAAAATTTTTGAGTAGTACCCCCTCCTGTTTAAGTAAAGGAGTCCCTGCTCTCCCCCCTTTACGACCCTTTCTAATGTTGTTAAGAGCTTTTCCGTGAAAATGCCTCTTTTCTCCTCAGTTTTAAGGTCTAAGAGCTCCACTCTTGGAAGTGGTAGAGCAGAAACCCTCTCCTTTAGGTGGTGAAGAAAGAACTTTCCCTCCTTGGCCCTTTTGAACGAATCGACGGAAGGTGTTGCAGATACAAGAAGAGTAGTAATGTTCTCAACCTCTCCCCTCTTTACTGCAACATCTCTTGCATTGTAGTAGGGTTTCTTCTGCTCCTTGTAGGAGGAATCCTGTTCCTCGTCAACGATGATTAGTCCCAAATCCTTTACAGGGAGGAGAACGGCCTGGCGGGTACCTATGAAAACGGAATACTCACCGGTTAAGGCAGAAATCCAGGCAGAGACCTTCTCCCTCCTTGAGAGCTTTCCGTGAAATATTCCCACACTTCCAAAGTAGTCTTCAACCCTGCTTCGGAGCTCCGGAGTTAGAAGGAGCTCAGGAACCAGAATTAAAACCCTCATTCCTCTTTCAACAACCTTCTTTGCAGCCTGGAGGTAAACCTCCATTTTCCCAGAGCCAGTAACCCCAAAGAGTAGGTGAATACCCCTTTGGGAGAGAATCTCACTTAAAGCTCTCTTTTGACTCGGTGTTAAAACAACCCTTTTCTTTTCTTTCAAATTTTGAGGTCTAAATGGGACGGTTTCTATCCTTAGAAACTCCTCCAAAATTCCGTCATCTACAAGTTTTTTTACCGTTTTTCTTGAAAATCCCAAACTTCTAACTGTATCAACGGAAACCTCTTCCCTTTGAGCAATAAAATTCAGGAGCTCTAAGACCTTCTTGCTCCTTCCACCGTACTTCCTCCCGGTCAACTTCAGATAGGTTACCCTGTTAACAGCATCCCTCTTCGTCTCCTCGACAATTTCAAGAGCTCCCTTTTTTGAGAGCCTCTTGACAACTTCAAGGAGATTTGAAATTTTCAACTTCCTCCTAAGAGTTGAAAGGGAAAGTTCCCCTGAGGAGGAGTTCTGCAAAAGGGTTATCAGCTTTTCCTCGTTTGGAGAAAGAGGGAAGTTAACGTTCTTTAGTTTAATCTTCAGTTTTTCCTCCACGAGGAATCCCTCAGGGAGGAACCTGAAGAGGGCCTCTCCAAAGGATGAACAGTAAAACTCAGAAATCCAAGAGCAGAGCTCCAAGGTTCTTTCTGTAAACAGAGGGAAAGGGTCTGGAATGTCAAAAACATCCTTAACTGCAAATTCTGTTTCTTCTAATTCATTAAATACGTCAACAATAATTCCCGTCTTTAACCTGTTTCCCTTACCAAATGGAACGATAACCCTCTTTCCTATCTCAGGAGGATACGATTCGTATCCCGTTAATCTGTAGGTAAATGTCGAATCTACAGGAAGGTCCAGAACAACATTTACAAACAACCTATCCCTTCCTAAATGTCGAACCTATTGCCATCAATAGAAGAAGGAGGGAAGTCACTGCTACCAAGAAAACAACAAGAGTAGTAAACACGTTACCTCCTATTTTAATTCCTCCACTTTTACTGCATCAATGTAAGGGAAGTTAAATTCTGTCACCTCGACGTAACCCACAACTTTTACCCTTCTTCCTATCAGTTTACTTAAATCTCTGTAGTCGTAATGGACGTATATACAACCCGATTTATCACAGACCAAAGGATCCTTAGAATAGGGAGGAAATAGGTCTTGAGGCCTTTTATAGGTTAACCTTCCTACCACCCTAACGTAACACCCCAAGTAACCCTTTGGATGTTCGGACAAAAGGCCGGCGGGATACGTTATTGTATAGTCCTTGCTTACCGTTCTACACCCTGTCAAGGATGAAAGAATTAATAACAGGACTGAGAGAAGAAAAGGAGTACTTTTCAACGGCTACCTCCCTGGCCAACTCTCCCAATTTTTCTAAATCCATGTCCAAAAATCTGTTTATAGCACTTGACAATTTTTCCTCGTCTGGTTCAACAGCCACTCCAAAGGGAGGGCGGATTACCTCCGGTAGAGCCCCTACATTCGTTGAAACAATCGCAGTTTTACAGGCCATAAACTCCAATGGAGCTCTCACTACAACCTCTGAACCAACAGAGGGAACAACTGCCAAGTCACATGCAGACATAAAGTCGGATATCCTTTCTATCCTTTTCCCTATGAAGATGACCCTATCTGAGATATTTAACTTTTTGGAGAGTTCCTTTAACTCTGAAAGTTTTGTGTTTTTTTCCTCTCCAACAACGGCTAAAACAAAGTCGTCCCTCCTCAACTTAGAAATGGCCCTAAGGAGAAGTCTATGTCCCTTTACAGGGTCCAACCTTCCTACGACCCCAATCAGCTTTCTCTCTCCTACCTTCAACCTTTCCCTAAAAGTCCTCCTTCCCAACTCAGAAAATGAAAATATTTCTGTATCAACAATTCCGTGGATGGTCAGTTTTGGAACACTTGAGATAACAGAATTTATAGACTTTTTAGTTGAGACAATGACCCCATCCACAAATTTCCTGTGTATGAATCTGTTTAATAGGGAATTTCTGACTCCCCTTGCACTTCCGTGAATTCTGAAGAGCCTATATCCAAAACTTTTTTTGAGAAGAGCTCCAAAGAGCATCTCATCTCCCCTAATGGTAACAACGAGGTTGGGCTTAAACTTCTCTAAGCTCCTCTTAAGGGTTAAAAAGGGCTTTAGTGAAAGCCCCTTCCTTGGGTCCGCTATTTCAAGTAGAGGAATTCCCTCCTTCTTTGCCCTCCTCCAGGCAGGAAAATCCCTTATGGCTGCTATTGAAACGTTACACTCCCTCGACAGGGAAAGTGCTACTTTAAATCCAAGGTCCGTGAGTGCACTGTTCCACCTTTCGTCAAGAACGACGAGAGCTCTCAAGTTTTTCAATCTCCCAGAGTTTCAAGTATTTCAAAAAGGAGTAGTACGATGCCATAACGCTTACGATAAACCCTTCAAATCCGTCTAAGAATCCCCTTTTAAGGAAGTACCTCCTTAAGAAGGAACCGACTGGAGATGTTATCAATTTAAACGTTGAAAATCTCTTTCCCCTTTTGTAGGCTCCTTGTGCATAGAGGGTAGTGTACAGGTCTATCTTCTTCAAGTGTTGAGAGAGGGAATCGTAGGAGTAGTGGAGTAGGTCACCCCTTAGATAACCGACCTTTCCTTCGACCTTGAGGGTTTCGTGAACTCCATTACCCACCCACTTACATTTTTCCCTTTCAGCAAGTCTCAACTGCCAGTCTGGATACCAGGCGTGTCTTATCCACCTTCCGAGGTAGTTTGTCAACCTGTTAACAAAGAACCCACAAAATTCCGTTCCTTCAGATTTTAACTTCTGTATATTCTTTGAAAGTTTCTCGCTCACAACCTCATCGTCATCAAGGAATAGAATCCAATCACAACTACACTTTGAAAGGAGAAAGTTCTTTTGATTTACAAAGTTATCAAACTTTCTCACAAAGAGCTTTACATTGTACCTTTTTAAAACATCTAACGTGGAATCCCTTGAACCAGAATCAACCACAACAATTTCGTCCGCAAAATTTTTAACGCTTTCCAAAACCCTCTCTATTCTCTTTTCCGAATTGAAGGTTAAAATACCCACAGAGAGACTCAAACTGCTTTATTCCTCCTAAAGGCCTTATAAATTTTGAAACCAACACCTGTAGAAAACGTTAAAATCCTACCGAGAATTGTGAATATATCCTTTCCTAAAGGAACTCTCGGAATTTCCTTGACGTCCGTTTCCTTTGAAAGAAAGCCCCTCTTTGTAGTAAATATGAACTTATATACGTCAGAAGCTAGTTCTTTACTTAAATTTGAATAGTGTCCAAAGGGCCATGAGAAGGTAGACACCATTATAGACAAGTTTCTCTCAATTTCTTCCTTGCTGTAAGTCAACTCTCTCCTTATTCTCTCTCTTGCCTCGTTCTCACTCTCGAATCTTCCCAGATTCTTCACTTCCCTCTCTATTCTCCTCTTTAATTCCTCCTTCCAGTTGCCCTCCTTTTTGAACTCCCTGCAGAATTCAAGGAGCTCCTTGCTCGGTTCAAACTTCCTCCCGTAGAGAGAGCTCCTCGTTCTAAACTTTGGAAGGCCTATAAAGGTTTCCTTTGAGTAGAGGAGCACGTTCCAATGAAAGTTCCTTCCGTCGTAAAAGTCGATAATTTCTTCTGATTGAGGAATTGAGAAGTGAAACTCTCCATGAGCTCCAAAGGAGAAAACGTCCCTCATCCTGTCAAGTTCTTCCCAGGAGAGGAATTCCTGAGATTTAGAGTACTTAACGAACTCCAAATGGCCATCAAACATTGATTTTGGCTTAAAGAGCTCCTTAAATGAGACTTTTCCGTTCCAGTAATCCTCCAAGTTTCTTCTAACTCTCCTTTCCAAAATTCTTCCAGAGGTTATAAAAATGTGAGCAGGAACACCAAACTTTTTCAAAATAGGATAGGCGTAAACAAAATTGTCTGTATAGCCATCATCAAACGTTATTGCTGCCCTCCTTTCGTTTGACTCTTCCTCAACTAAAGCCTCCAAAGGAACGATTCTGAATCTACTCTTTATCAGCTTTAGAGCTCTAATGAAGTTTTTGAGATTTAGGTCGTCCTTACCCCTTTCAGGATAAACTCTGTGAAGGAAGAATACTACGTTCAAAATTTTCTCCCAATTGTTTCTAAATAGATATAATTTATTCACTATGAGATTAATAGTGCCGTCACCTGCAAAAATCAATTTGTCCTTATGGATTAAAGGAAAAAGACCAGACGGATACCACGAAATTGTTACTGTTATGCACACGATAAATCTATTTGATGTTCTCAGTTTCCATCCATCAGACAGGTTTGAGCTTGAAATTGTCGGAAACGACACTCTTCCCTTAAATAAGGGAAACCTAATAGTAAAGGCTGCCAACATTTTCAAAGAAGCAACAGGGATTAAACCCAAGGTAGGAATAAGACTTAAAAAGAGAATACCTGTTGGAGCAGGGCTTGGAGGAGGAAGTTCAAATGCCGCTTCAACACTGAAGGGGCTTAATGAAATTTACGGAAATCCACTGCCTGAAAAGGAACTCTATCAGTTAGCTGCTCAAATAGGTAGTGATGTTCCTTTTTTCATAAAGGGTGGACTAGCACTGGCCTATGGAAGGGGAGAAAAGATTAGAAACTATAACCCAGTAAATTTTAAGCTCTTGTTAGTTTACCCTAACTTTCAATGTTCGACAGCTGAGGTCTATCGGAATCTCCCTCCAATCAAGAGAGATGTATCACCAGAAGATGCCGAAAAATTTGTTATATCTCCTTTAGTATCCGGAAAATTAGAAGAGGCTATAAGGAACATGGTAAATGACCTTGAACTGAGCAGAGCTTCCTGTATAGAAGGTGTTAAGAAAGTTAAAAAAGTTTTAGAAAACATAGGTCTTAAACCCCTAATGAGTGGAAGTGGTTCTTCAGTTTTTGCTATTTTAACTGGTAGTATTCCTGACTTGACCCCCTTGAAAAATAGTGGCTGGTGGTATAAATTTCTTTCCGCAGTATAGCTGGGGCGTAGCCAAGCGGTAAGGCAGCGGACTTTGGATCCGCCATTCGCAGGTTCGAATCCTGCCGCCCCAGCCATTTATTATTATGGTGGGAGTAGCTCAGTTGGTGGAGCGCCGGGTTGTGGCCCCGGCGGTCGCGGGTTCAAGTCCCGTCTCCCACCCCACTGCGGGAGTGGCGGAACTGGCAGACGCGCTGGACTTAGGATCCAGTGCCCTCGCGGCGTGTGGGTTCGACTCCCACCTCCCGCACCATGCGGGCGTAGCTCAGGTGGTAGAGCACAACCTTGCCAAGGTTGGGGTCGCGGGTTCAAGTCCCGTCGCCCGCTCCATTTAAGTAAGGCGGCGTAGCCAAGTGGCTAAGGCAGGGGACTGCAAATCCCTTATTCGGCGGTTCGAATCCGCCCGCCGCCTCCAATTAAACTTCCTTAAAGATATACTCAACGTTCGTTGAACTTTCCATCTTTTTGTAATCTGACAGAAAGGGAAACTCTTCCTTCACTCCCTTGTTTATCTTTATAACTACTCTTTTTCTTGCTACTCTTTCAGCTTCCTTCAATGTTTCTGGAGAAATAAAATCTTTGGGAGCTACTTCTCTAAAGGGAGACATAACATCACAGTGCCACTTAGGTTTTACAAACATAGGGGAAAAGTAAACAATATCGAAGGACTTATCTGGAAGTCCTCTCAAAAATAGATAATTGTCAGAAAGGTGAGGCTCTACCAGTTCAAAGGCGAAATCTGCAACTTTTAACTTTCCTGAAGGCATGTACTTTCTAAGTCCTCTTTTAACTATCTCGTAGATAACAGGGTCTTTTTCAACTCCTACAACTTTTCTTTTTGAGACAAACGCTGCCATAAGTGCATCCTGTGCTAATCCAAGGTTACAGTCAAGAACCGTTTCTCCCTCTTTTAAATCCATTGCCTCAACCATTGCTTCCTTTCCCGTTTGGAGATAGTTGAATAAGCGTATTTTGAAAAGTCCAGGATGGAAAAAGAGTTTTTGACCTTTCAGTGTATGCAGTGTAAGTGTTAAATCTCTATTGACAACCAAGATGTTCCTGTTAAAAGCCTTCCTTATTGCATTAATTGTTAGATGTCTCCTCTTTACAAGAGGAGCTCCTAATTTCTCTGATAACTTTGTAGCTTCCTCTATCATTTCCTTTGAGGGCTTTCTATCTGTTGTTATAGCTACTTCCATTATTCTGCCTCAGCTATTAAATCGGGTCTCTTTCTCATAAGGAATTTCTGAGTATAAGAGCAAAGCGGATAGATTTTATATCCATTCTCATCTGCAAATTCAACGAGTTTTTGGGAAAGCTTACCAGCTAAGCCTTTACCTCTGTGATTTTCAGGAACATAGGTTGTACTAACAACTAAAACTTTTTTTTCCTTTTCAACCCCAAAAGTTATAAATGCCTCCTGACCGTCCTCCAATTCTAAGCTTATTCTGTTCTTCTCTAACCTGAATTCCATAGCACCTCCATATATATAGGTTGCAGGAAAATGATAACTCAATATTTACTTTTTGGTGGGTATTTACTAAACTTCCCACTGTCACGGGTGAACGGGAAGTCCGGTGAAAGTCCGGCGCTGTCCTCGCAACCGTGAGCAGGAAAAAAAGAAGGGCTTTAGCCACTGGAGTGGAAGGGTGAAGAGCTCCCGCTCTGGGAAGGCTACTGCCCGTTAAATCCTGCAAGCCGGGAGACCGGCCCGTGATGGGTAGAGGAATCTCTACCCCTTCGCGTCCTGCGGGGGTTCGGGGCGCGGGAAAGGAGAAGGCTTTCCTTTTTCTTTTCCCGCCTAGAACTCCTGCGGGTGTTGAAAAAGAACACCCCAGGAGGTAAAGATGAAGACGTATGCCTACGGTTTCCCTAGGATAGGGAAACAGAGAGAATTTAAAAAGCTTGTAGAGGGATACTGGAGTAAGAGAGTCTCTGAGGAGGAATTGCTCTCAGGAATTGGTGAAATTGAGAAAAAAAGAGAGCAGACCTACAGGAAGTATGTAGATGCCTTCCCAGAAGGAGAAATGACCCTCTATGATCCAATGCTAGACACAGCTATCACTTTTGGTGTTTACAAAGTTGATAGCCTGAATGATTACTTTGAACTGTGCCGAGGGAAAAGAGCCCTCGAAATGACCAAGTGGTTCAATACAAACTATCACTACCTTGTTCCTGATTTTGAGGAGAGAGTTCCTAACTTTTCTATTGAAAAACCCATCTGGGACAGGCATGAAAAAGCGAAAAAAAATGTATACCTAATTGGTCCTTTTACATTTTTGAAACTCTCTAAAGGGCTAAAGAGGGAATTTTTTGAGGGAGCTCTAAAAGAGCTTACTGGACTCTATATTGAGTACATAAATTCAAGAAATTTTCTGTCAGTTCACTTAGATGACCCGGCTTTGGTCTTAGAGCTCTCCAAAGAGGATTGGAAATTAATAGAAGATGTTTATCAAGTATTTTCTTATGCTAAGTGTTCCGTAAGTCTCTTCACTTACTATGACAGTGTAGATAGACTGGAACTTCTTTTTAACTTACCAGTAGATGGTATTGGTATAGACCTAGTTCATGATAGAGGGGAAAATCTTAAACAACTTGAGGGAATCGATAGAGAAGGAAAAATTTTATACGCGGGAGTTGTAGATGGAAGAAACGTTTGGAGAGTTAATCCATTCAAAATAAGAAGTTTTGTTGAAAAGCTCGGGGAGAATACAGTTTTAACAAATGCAGCTCCCCTTTATCACTTGCCAGTTAGCATTGAAGGTTCTTCACTTCCAGATGAATTAAAAGCAAAAATTTCCTTTGCTGAGGAGCGTTTAAAAGAACTAAATTTCACTGCTAACGTAGAAGAAAAGGAATCTGAAGTTAAAGAGTGGATTAAAGGATTGACAGTTCCTTTTGGAAGAAATGAGGAAGTAAGAAAAAGAGTTTCTTTACTTAAGGAGGATGACTTTGAAAGAAAGCCTTCTTATGAAGAACGTGTAAAAGTTCAAAAGGAAGTGCTCAAATTACCAATCTTTCCCACAACGACGATAGGCTCTTTTCCTCAAACAGAAGAGATCAGAAGGATTAGGCTACTATATAGAAAAGGACTTTTATCGAAGGAGGATTATGAAACATTTATAAGAGGAGAAATCTCTAAAGCTATTCAAATTCAGGAAGACTTAGGACTGGATGTCCTTGTTCATGGAGAGTTTGAAAGAACGGACATGGTCGAATTTTTTGCTGAGAAAATGGAAGGAATTGCAACTACAGGTAACGGCTGGGTTATTTCTTACGGAACTCGTTGCTATAGACCACCCATAATCTACGGAGATGTTTCAAGAAGAGCTCCTATGACTATAAAAGAAGTTTCTTTTGCTCAAAGTCTTACAGAAAAACCGGTAAAAGGAATGCTTACAGGACCTGTTACAATCATCTCTTGGAGTTATGTTAGGGAAGACATACCTATACGAGAAGTAGCTTATCAAATTGCCTTAGCCTTAAAAGATGAAATTGAGGACTATGAAAAAGCAGGGATAAAAGTGGTTCAAATAGATGAACCTGCTATCAGGGAGAAAGCTCCTATTAAAAAGAGATTGTGGCATGAATACTTCGAATGGGCTATAAAGTCCTTTAGACTTTGCCACTCCTCTGTAAAACCAGAAACTCAAATACATACTCATATGTGTTACTCAGAATTTTCAGAAATAATGGATTACATTCTCGATATGGATTTTGATGTTATCTCTATTGAGGCATCCCGCTCAAAAGGAGATATCATTAAAGCTTTTGAGGAGGTTAACTTTAACAGACAGATAGGACTAGGGGTTTGGGATATTCATTCACCCTATATTCCCTCTGTTGAGGAAATGAGAGAAATTGTGGATAGGGCTCTCAGGGTTATCCCTAAGGAAAACTTCTGGATTAATCCAGATTGCGGCTTAAAAACAAGAAGATGGGAAGAGGTAATTCCTGCATTAAGGAATTTAGTGACTCTGGCAAGAAATTTACGCAGTAACTAATCCTAAAGGCAGGGTTTTCCCTGCCTTTCTTTCAAAGATTTAATAGAATAAAAATACCCCAATCGGCTTCCACCGATAGACAAGAGGAGTAGATGAAATTATCCCCTTTTCTACAAGTTGATACCCCAATAAGTTTTAGAGACCATCCAGGAGTTCACTCAATTCTATTCTATACAGATATAAACCTCTGTAACTTAAACTGTTTTCAGTGCCACAACAGATATTTCTTTAGCAAATTGGGGAACACCAAATTTATGAACTATGAGGAGCTCTCACAAAAGCTATCAATGGCCAAACTGTTGGGAGTAGAGTTGGTAATAGTTTCTGGAGGGGAACCAACATTAGAACCAAACTTAGAGGAGGGACTTTCCTTTGTAAAGGAGAGAGGATTTCCCATAAGACTTGATACAAACGGAACTAATCCAAAAAAACTTGAAAAATTGATAAAAAATAGGTTAATAGATGGCATTGCCCTCGATGTAAAAATTCCCCTCTTAGATGAGTATACCCCTGAGCAGAAGAAACGCTTTAAAAGAATTCTGTTTTCAAAGGAGGAAGTAAGCGACAGAGTTCTTTTAGAATATACAAAACACGTGGAAATAACAATAAACCTGATAATGAAATACTCGTTGCCGTTTACCATCCTGAGGACTGTTGAATACCCTTTACTAACAGGAGAAGACAAATCCCTCATTACAGAGTCTGTAAAATCACTACCACACCAGTTTAATCCTTTCTATCCTGTGGAGGAATGAATGGCAAACAAGTACTTCAGACTCATTGACCTCTTTATAGCAAACGACGATGTTTCAAGGAACAATGCAAACTTTGTAAGAGGTGTTCCCGTTTTAGAGCACGTAGTTGTCGGTGAGGTAATGAAGGATTACCTGTTTGATGTTGTATATGAGGGTTTACCTGTAAGGATTCACCACGAAGAGGGCTGGTCCTACCATCATCAAACCTACAGGCTCTCAGCTTACTGTATAGGATTATCGGCAAAGGACATTGCTTTTTATGGACTCCAAAGCAATGCAAAAAATGAAAGGAGAGCTGCTCCCCCTAAAAGACTTGAAACTCTGTTTATGCAATGTGCAAATTTAATCTGTCTCGTTGCCCAAGAAGTTTCGGGAGCAACTTCCCTAAATGACCTATCGACAGTTGCAGCAGGTTATCTCTTCCACCTCGAAAAAGTAGGAAAAAGGAGCTATTCAGATTACGACCTTGAAAACCTTTGGCAGGAGTTTCTCTACAACATTAACCTACCTTTTAGAAGTGGAAATTCTCCCTTTTCAAACATTACACTGGACTTTGGAAAGCCAAACAGTAGATTGGCAAACGAACCAGTAGTTTATGCTGGAAAGTTCCTTGATGTTACATATAGTCAAATTCCCTCCCACTACTTTGACAGAATTAACACTGCCTTCATAAGAGCAATGAAGAGGGGAGATGCTGACGGAAATCCCTTTACATTTCCACTAATAACAGTAAACATTACTGAAAACTTTGACAAGAACAACCCAGCTTGGAAGCTCCTTCTAAAAGAGAGTGAGTACTTCGGGGGATTTTACGTGCAGAACTATTTAAAAGAGCCCTTTGAAAAGCCCTCTATTTATAAGGAAAAGAACCCCTATATAAAACCTTTTGACGAAGGAATGATATACTCCAACTGTTGTAGAATGCTCTTTGATATCTCCCAAGTTGAAGCTGTTACTGGCTCAAATCCCTTTCATTCTGGAAGTGGTGTAGGAGGGATTGGGGTTTATGCAATAAACATGAACAGGCTTCTCTTTTTGGCAAAGGATGATTTCCAATTCTTAAAGGAAATGATTGATTACCTGATGGAAGTAGGAGCGAGAGCTCTTCAAAGGAAGAGAAAGTGGCTCCAAGAACATTGGAAGGATTTATTTCCCTACTTGTCCTTTTATCAAAAGGACGATAAATCCCTCTTCAACATCTTTTCCGTTGTTGGAGTCCACGAAGGTATGATTAATGCTGGTTTTAAGGGAGGACTCTTTAACGATGAGGCAAAGGAGTATGCCCACCAGATAGCTCAGTACTTGTACGAGAAGCTTCACTACTTTATAAAAAGGGATGGAGTCCTCTATTCATTGGAGTATGCTCCCAGTGAAAATGCTGCCTGTAAAATTGCTCAAAAAGATGTATCCTTTGCATATCTACTCTCAGAGGCGATGAATGGAAATAGAAGCTTGGACTTATCCAAGGATAGTAAACTTAACGAATTCATAAGAAGGGCTGTTTCAAAGTTTGAGGAAAAAATCTTTGAACTTGTGGAGGTTGGCAGTGAAGGTGAAAGTTAAACCGAAAATTTACGTGAATGGAGATATAAACTCGGGAAGAGTTTTCCTTACCTCTGGATTTCAAGCACCGTTTCAGGAGGGAGACCTTTTAAAACAAATAGATGTTAATTCTCACTTTCAGTCCTACGCCACCGGTGGAAGTATTATGCACCTTTTCACCGCTGAAGAGATGAATCCGGATGAGCAGGAGAAGTTGATATTTAGTATCATAAGAAACTTCCCAATTCAGTATCTAACAAAAACTCCCTTTTTGACAACGTGCAACAACTGTGGTCACAAGATGGTAGGAAGAAAAACAAAATGCGAAAAGTGTAGCTCCGATGATGTAACTATTTGGAGTAGACCTATAGGATACTTTAGACCAGTAATGAGAAAGGGAATCTCTAAAAACTTTAAAAGAGCAAAATATCTCTTCTGGTTATCGGGAAGAATAGAGGATTTTTCAACAAGAAAGGAAGTAACTATTAAAGATATTGAAGAGATTATTGAAGAGCTGTCCTCTGGTATCTAATTTTGTGACTTCCTCCCATCACTAAAGTAAGGGGCTTCCCGCTTCATCGTAGGCTATCGCCTACTCCACAGGCGTTACTTCCCCGCAGTCCACGGGTAGGGTTTTTAGGAGTTTTCCCTCTCCTTTCAGCTTTTCTATCGCTATTTTGAGAATGTTCTTTGCAGAATTAACGTCCCTATC
>QOAO01000007.1 GCA_003978105.1 Thermovibrio sp. | reverse complement strand
TGAGAAGCCTGTAAGCTGTGGAGGAGGATACTTTTACATTTAGGTATTTTTCCATGAATGCTGATATCTTTTCTTTACTCCAGGTTGGGAATTTTTCCCTTACTGTGACGATGAGGTGTTCTATTTCAGGTTCTATTTGTGGTTGTCTTACTCTATGGGGTCTTTTGCTTTTGTCTTTGAGTTCTTCTATGCCGTATTTTTCGTATCTTTTCTTCCATTTATAGAAAGTTGTTGGACTTATTCCGAAGTATCTACAGGTTTTTCTGACGTTATCTGTTTTCTTGTAGTATTCGATCCATCTGTCTGAACCTCAACATCCCTTTGTTCAATATTCGATGGATTTTCCATCCGTTTCTAAATTTGGTATGTTTTCAGTTGAAATTGGGATTTGATTTAATTTTTGCAAGTTTGCAAACCCAAGGAGTTGAAACGTAAAGGAAAGCTTGACATGGGATATTTTAAAATGCTAAATTTTGAACTTGAAGATAAAGGTAACAACTATTTTAGAAAAACTTTAATGGGGAGGTCCTAATGAGAAAGGCATTGAAAGCAGTGACCTTAATGGGTCTTGCAGCAGCACTAATAGCTCCTGCTGCTACAGTTAAGGCTGCCGATATGGATATGGGCAGCACAAAAGTAACAATCGGTGGACAGTTAAGAGAAAGGCTCCACTGGTATGCAAACCGTCTTGGAGATGAAAACGGAGATAGGCTCTTAGGTTCTTACAGAGCAAGGTTAAAAATCAAAGCTGAACTCTCCGATGGTGTAACAGCAGTATTTACTCCTCAAGCTGTTGGATATTGGGGTGAAAATTTACAAGGAGTTCTTTTAGGAGAAAGAACATCAATCGAGGGCGCAAGTGGAGAAACAAATAGTGTAAACATGCATGAAGCTTATATACTTCTCTCCAATCCATTTGGAATAGACAACGTAATTGTTAAACTTGGTCGTCAAGAAGTAAACCTTGGTAATCAAAGGCTCGTAGGTTCTGTTGGCTGGTCTCAAGCTGGAAGAAGCCTTGATGGTATCTTGGTAGGTTACGTTGCTGGAGATTATGGACTTGCAGGCTTCTTCTATGGAAAATTAAATGATAATGTTGGAAGATTCGATGCTTGGGTAATGCCACAAAATGGAAATGATGGAGATAGTACTGATATTGACCTTTACGTTGCTACATGGCAGGGTAAGTTTAAGCCATTTGGAGTTGGCGGAACTTACGAGTTAACAGATATCTATGTTAACCCAAGGGGAGCAACTTTAGGTGCAAGGAATGTTAATACTCTATACGGTCGTGTAACTCCAGCATTTGATACAGATTTTGCAAAGATTAAATTAAACATTGAGGGGGCTACTCAAACTGGAGATGCAGGAAAAGATGATTTAAGTGGTTACTTCTTCAGCATCGGTGCTGGGGCTGAGTTTGATCAAGTTGCTTGGGCTCCAAGTGCATTCCTTGGATATGACTACTACTCTGGTGATAAGGATAATAAGGGTGATATTGACTCTTTCTGGTCAGTACTTCCAACAGCTCACAAGTGGTTAGGACATGCAGATGTTATTTGGCTCGGTAACTTCTATAAATTTAACGGGGCTATTGCAACAAGAACTCCTGGTGTTACAGACCTGTACTTAAAACTCCATGCTAAGCCTTTAGATAAGGTAAGTGTTGGTCTTGACCTTCATTACTTCCAAGCAGCTGAAGATTATGATGCTGTAAATGGTGGAGTTAAAACTGCTGCTACAACAAAAACTTCCGATGATATCGGTTGGGAGTCTGACTTAGAGCTTAAGTACAAGTACAGCAAGAATCTCTGCCTTTCCCTTGGATGGGATCACTTTGACCCAGACAGCGACTTTGGAAATGCATATCTTGGCGGAAAGGACGACGCGGAAGACCACATCTGGGCTCAGGCAGACCTCAAGTTCTAAGTCAGTTCAATTGAAATCAATGAAGGGGGCTTTTGCCCCCTTTTTTTTATTTTTGAACCTTGTTTTTAGAAAGAGTTGGACATATATTTTCCGTAGCGTCGGGGCGTGGCGTAGCCTGGTAGCGCGCTGGCATGGGGGGCCAGAGGTCGCCCGTTCAAGTCGGGTCGCCCCGACCATTTAAAAACAAGAAAACTTTTGGAAACTGACTTAATGGTTTCTTTTGTTTACAGCTACACAACCATCGGAATAGACGCAAACTTGGTCAAGGTTGAAGTTGACTCCTCCCGCGGGCTTCCCGGAACGGTAATCGTAGGTCTACCGGACTCTGCAGTCAAGGAAAGTAAAGAAAGGGTTAAATCTGCAATCGTAAATTCTGGTTATCCCTTCCCGATAAAGAAGATTATTGTCAATCTTGCCCCTGCGGATGTAAAGAAGGAGGGAACCCTCTACGATTTGCCGATAGCCTTGGGAATTTTAGCATCTTCGGGTTTGGTAAATTCTGAAAATTTGAAAGATTACCTCATAGCAGGGGAGTTGGGGTTAAACGGAGAGCTCCACCCCGTAAAGGGAATTCTCTCGGCAGCGGTTCTTGTAAAAGAAATAGGCCTAAAAGGGTTAATTCTTCCATATCAGAATACCGAAGAAGCTCTGCTAATCGAGGGAATTTCCATTTATCCGGTCAGAACTCTCTTTGAGGCCGTTTCGTTTATAAACGGGGATTTAGAGATAACTTCTCCCGAAAGGAGCTCCGTCTCATTTGATTTTAACTACAGCGTTGACCTATCGGAGGTTGTGGGCCAGTATCAGGCAAGGAGAGCTCTTGAAATTGCCGCGGCAGGAAGGCACAACTTATTAATGGTAGGGCCTCCCGGCTCCGGAAAGACAATGCTTGCAAGGAGAATCCCTACAATCCTTCCCCCTATGACGGAGGATGAAATAATAGAGTCAAGCAGAATCTACTCCGTTGCCGGATTGATAGACGAGGTTCCCGTTTTAAACAGGCCCTTCAGAGCTCCCCACACCTCTGCCTCTGACGTTTCAATAATAGGAGGAGGAAAGAACATAAGGCCCGGAGAGGTCAGCTTGGCCCACAACGGCGTCCTTTTTATGGATGAGCTTCCGGAGTTTAAAAGAAGTGTCCTTGAGGCTTTGAGGCAGCCTTTAGAGGATAAGGTTGTAACCGTTTCAAGGGCTTCGGGTTCTGCAACATTCCCGGCAGACTTTCTGTTTGTCGGAGCTCTCAATCCCTGTCCCTGCGGCTATTACGGATTTTCCGACGAAAAGCACTACTGCACGTGCTCTCCGAATCAGATTAAGAGGTACAGGGCTAAGATTTCTGGACCGATACTTGACAGAATTGACCTCTACGTCTCTGTACCTCAGGTTAAAACGGAGGATTTAAAGTCAAAAACGAAGGGGGAGTCTTCCGAATCTGTGAGGGAAAGGGTAATTAAGGCATGGGAAGTCCAGAGAAGGAGATTTCAAGGAAGTTCTATAACCTTTAACGGTCAGATGGGAAGGAGAGAAGTTAAGAAGTTCTGTTCTTTGACAAGTGAGGCCGAGGGAATTCTTTTGAGGGCTGTTAAGGCTTTGGGCCTTTCTGCAAGGAGCTTTGACAGGGTTTTAAAGGTGTCAAGGACTATTGCAGACCTTGAAGGAAAGGAAGAAATTGAAACTCACCACGTAGCAGAGGCTCTCAGCTTCAGGGGTTTCTCTTGAAAAGGGCAGCCTTCTTAGACAGGGACAATACGTTAATCTACGACCCCGGATATATCCACGAACCCGATAAGGTAAAGCTTTTAGAGGGAGTTCCTGAGGGATTAAAACTATTGAAGAAAAACGGTTTTTTACTGATTGTAATTTCCAACCAGTCTGGGATAGGGAGGGGATATTTTAAGGAGGAGGACTTTTGGGCGGTAAATAGAAAACTTCAGGAGCTCCTAAAACCTTTCGGCGTTCAGATTGACGGATTTTACTTCTGTCCACACAAACCTAAAGAGAACTGCAAATGCAGAAAGCCGAAAACTTTTTTGATTGAAAGGGCGGCAGAGGATTTTGGAGTAAATGTAAGTGAAAGCATAGTAATTGGGGACAAAGATTCAGACGTTGAAATGGGGTTTAAGGCAGGGTGCAGGTTGGCTGTAAAGGTTGGAGTTCCCCCCTTTGATAACTTCCTAAAGGCAGTTGAGTTTGTTTTAAGATTTACACAGGAGGAAGTTTGAAGCTCTATACGAGGATTAAGAGGACTCCTGAGGACTTTATAGTTGAGGAGATTTCTGATTTAGAGCCAAAGAAAGAAGGAAATTTTTACCTTGTAGAGCTGAAAAAGAGGAACGTTTCAACACTTGAGGCTTTAAGGGTCATTTCTAGATTTCTAAAAATTCCTTTAAAGGAGATAGGGTTTGCCGGTTTAAAGGACAGATTTGCAGTTACAACGCAGTACTTAACAATTCCTACGAGCTATGAAATTGACGAACGCTGTTTTCGATTTAACGGAAGATGGAAAGAGGTTAAAAATCTTAACTGGGAGAAGGAGTACGGATTTTGCATCAAACCCTTAGGAAAGGTAGAAAAACCTCTAAAACTTGGTGATTTAAGGGAGAATAGATTCACGATTACAGTCAGAAATTTTGAAAAGAACTTGAGGGAGAAGTTTTATAGAAACTATGAGATTGTTAAGAGGTATGGTTTCCCAAACTACTTTGGAGAGCAGAGGTTTGGAAGCGTAAAAAGTAGGGATGACTTTGTTTTGAGATACCTCCTTAGGGGGGATTTTGAGGGAGCTCTAAAGTCCTATTTTTTTGGAAAATCCTCCGTTGACTACTGGGGAGACTGGAAGAAACTGTACAAAACCCTCTCTCCAACGTTGGAAGAGTATGAAAAGGACCTAATAAGAGGGTTAATGAGGGGGCTTTCGGCAGAAAAGGCCTTCAGGATTCTTCCAAAGAATGTAAGACTAATGTTCAACTTTGCCTATCAGAGCTTCCTCTGGAACGAGTATCTGAGGGAGTACATTGAGGAGAGGTACCCTTTCATAAGAGTTCCGTTTATAAACAACTGGAAGTTGAGCTATTGGATTGAAGTTCCCGATGTGAAGTATCTTAGGGAGCTCCAAATTCCCTATACGGGAAAGGAGTTTGAGATAAGGGATAGAACTTTAAAAAGGGCTATGAAAAGGGTTTTAAAAAGATATGGTGTAAAGGAGGAATGGTTTGACAGGGAAGTTGGGGGAATGATTGTAATGACAGATGGACTGAGGAAAGCTACTGTTTTTCCGAAGGATTTTAAGATTTTAGAGAAAACAAAAAATAGAATAAAAGTAAGGTTTTCCCTTCCCCCCGGCTCATACGCAACAGTCCTTCTGAGGTTTCTGCTTAAAGGATAGATAAAATTGATTCTGCGCTTTCCTCAGCTATAAGACAACTTTCTACAATATCCTTTTTTGCTAATTCTGGGAGGCCTTCAATAACTTCTTCTCCCCTTTCTTCCGTGACCTTATCGCAGAGTTTAAGTACCTTTTTAGCTAATACTTTTAATTTTCCCAGTTTGCTGTCTTCCCTTAAAACACCGTTAATTACATACTCCGAAACTCCTGCCTTTTCTAAGATTTCCTTTATTTCATCACCTATTTCTTGATAAACGCTGTCCAAAATCCCTACCATAAATGCTTCATCTTCATACTCTGGCATAAGTCTTTTTGCCAATTCCCTCATTAGATAGGCAAATTTAATTACTCTTTTTATTTCCTCTTTAGAGGCATTTTTTAAAATAGAAGAGGTTAATAGAAGAAATATGTAGTCCCTTAAATTTTTATAACCTAAATAAGCGATAGCCTGTATTATAGATTTTATTTCCTTTTTCAAACCAAAATAGGGAGAATTTATAAATTTAAGAAGTTTAACGGAGAGATTAGGGTCAAGACTAACGATTTCAGCTATTTTGTTTAAATCCTCCCCTTCAAGTAGAGCATTAATTAATTTCAGCATTACCTCTCTTTTAAGCTCCAAATTCTCAACTTCTGACATAACACCTCCCTATGATAGTAGTGAATAGTAAAATCCATCTAATCCATCCCTGTGGGGAAAAACTCTTAGCTCACCTCTTCCTATTTTCATTCCAACTCTAGAATTAATTAATTCCCCTTTGCGAAATCCTAAGGAGAGAGCAAATTCTGTATTCTCCTCTCCTTCTTCCCTCTCCAAGGAACAAACGCTGTAAACTAACCTTCCTCCTTCCTTTAAAAGTTCCTTAGAAGAGGATAAAAGTTTCCTTTGAATTTTCTGATTGTGCTTAATTAATTTTAAGCTCTTGTTCCACTTTCCTTCAGGATGTCGCCTTATTACGCCGGTAGCACTGCAGGGAGCATCTACTAAAATTCTATCAAATTTGTCGGCATACTTTTTAATGAAATTCCTGTCCGATGAAATATCTGTAATGACAGTCTCAACATTTTTAACTCCTAATCGGCGGCAATTTTCAAGGAGGACTTCCATTCTCCCTCTACTTACATCAACGGCAATAATTTTTGCTCTGTTGCCTGTAAGAGAAGCTATTGCTGTAGTTTTTCCTCCCGGTGCAGCTCCAACTTCTAAAATGAGCTCTCCCGGCTTTGGCTCTAAGAGGAGTGCCGATAGGTAAGAGGCAGGGTCCTGAACGTAGAAGAATCCCTCCCTGTATCCAGGAATCTCCTCGACGGGAATTCTTCCCTTGATTCTGACCATGTGGGGTATTTTGGAGTGGAGCTCCGACTCAATACCACTGTCCTTTAAGAGATCCAAAAATCCCTCCACCGATATTTTTAAGAGGTTAACCCTTACGTACAGCGGAGCAACCCTGTTTAAGGAATCTAAAAGTAGTATGAGCTCATCACCGTAAAATTTGTGCCACCTCTTAACCATCCACGTTTCAAAGGAGTAGAGGGTGGAGATTCTCTCGTAAAAGTCCCCTATCCTTTCAACTTCCTTTTTGTAGTCAAATCCTATGAGCTTCTTTGAAACTGCGTTGACAAAACCTGCACTCTTTTTCCCCGAAAGTCTCTTCACTGCCTCAACAACCTCGTTCACAGCAGCATACACGGGAACGCCTGTTAAGAAGAGCTGGTAGGCTATTAATCTCAGTCCATTTCTAACTATACATGACTGTTTCCCAATTCTTTTCCCCGTTGCCCTCTCTATTGAGAAGTCAAGAAGCTTTAAATACCTGACAGTTCCCGAAACAATTTCCTTTAAGAATGCTCTGTCCTGATTTGGGAATTTAACAAGAACGGGCTCTAAGTGTTCCCTGAGCCTTTTATCAACTTCAAAGGCACAGAGAACTTTAATTGCCTCCTTCCTCGTCCTCCAGCCAGTCGACATCGTCAAATACCTCCTCCCCTTTTAGGGCTCTCCCTATGAGTTCTGCCACTTCTTCTGGAGTTCTCCTTGTCGTGTCAATCTGAACCACGCGGGCTTTTCCTAAACCTTCAAAAACCTCGGTTGCTATAAATCCTATTCTTTCAGCCTCAATGTTTTCCTCCACTTTCTCCTTGCTGTAGTTTCTCTCCTTCAACCTCTCCCTGATTGTTTCAGGTTTTGCCCTGAGAACAACGATTAGGTCAACTGGAATATAGTGGGAAACAAGCCCCTCAGCTATGAAATTTTCCTTATTCCTAAAAAACTCAATCAACTTTTCAATATCAACTACATAGGAATTTCTCCTTTCATCAAATTCTGAGTAGAGTTTTTCCCTCTTTACAAGTTCACTTAGACTGTAAACAGGGTAGGAGAGTTTTTTGGAGAGAATCCTTGATACAGTTGTCTTTCCCGTTCCCGGCGTTCCGGTTATAGCTATTCTCATGGTATCTCCTCAACTATTTTCAGTTAAAATTACATCAAAATTTTCCCGGAGGCTTCCTTGCCAAAGAGAGAGGACTTGAAAAAAATCCTGATAATCGGTTCTGGACCAATAAAAATTGGTCAAGCAGCAGAGTTCGACTACTCAGGAACTCAGGCCTGTAAAGCCCTTAAAGAGGAAGGTTACGAGGTTGTTCTTGTAAACTCAAACCCTGCCACCATAATGACAGACCCTGACATCGCAGACAGAACCTACATTGAGCCATTAACAACGGAAGTTCTTGAGAGGATAATAAAGAAAGAGAGGCCTGATGCTCTTTTACCAACGGTAGGGGGACAGACGGCACTCAACTTGGCCGTGGAGCTCCACGAAACCGGTATCTTAGAAAAGTACGGTGTTGAACTCATAGGCGCAAATGTAGAGGCAATAAAAAAGGCAGAGGACAGGGAGCTCTTTAAGGAGGCTATGTTAAGGATAGGCCTTGAAGTTCCAAGGAGTGGTCTGGCACACTCCTTAGAGGAGGCAATGGAGGTTCTTGACTACGTTGGCCTTCCTGCAATAATAAGGCCAGCATTTACGTTAGGGGGAGAAGGTGGAGGAGTTGCCTACAACAGGGAGGAATTCAAGGAAATTGTTAAAAAAGGCCTTGATGCATCCCCTATTAATGAGGTTTTAATAGAGGAGAGCGTTATCGGTTGGAAGGAGTACGAACTTGAGGTAATGAGGGACCTAAACGATAACGTTGTAATAATCTGTTCCATTGAGAACTTTGACCCTATGGGGGTTCACACTGGAGATTCTATAACTGTAGCTCCTGCACAGACATTGACGGACAAGGAGTACCAAATTTTAAGGGATGCTGCAATTTCAATAATAAGGGAAATCGGTGTAGAAACAGGTGGTTCAAACGTCCAGTTTGCAGTTAATCCTGAGAATGGAAGGGTTATCGTTATAGAGATGAATCCGAGGGTTTCCCGCTCATCTGCTTTGGCTTCAAAGGCAACAGGATTCCCAATTGCTAAGATTGCGGCAAAGTTGGCGGTAGGCTATACGTTGGACGAGCTCCCCAACGACATAACTAAGAAGACCCCAGCCTCTTTCGAACCGTCTATCGACTACTGCGTTGTCAAGTTTCCAAGGTGGGCTTTTGAAAAGTTTCCGGAGGCCGACCCGGTTTTAACGACGAGGATGAAGTCTGTTGGTGAGGTTATGGCGATAGGAAGAACTTTTAAGGAAGCCCTAAACAAGGCAATTCGCTCACTGGAGACCGGTAGGTACGGACTAACCTTGAAGAGTGTTGAAAGTGTAACGGAGGAGGAGCTTGAGACAAAAATAGCAGTTCCGACTCCAGACAGAGTTTGGTACATAGCAGAGGCCTTTAGAAGGAATTGGGATTTAGACAGAATTTACGAGCTTTCAAGGATTGACAGGTGGTTTCTGAACAATATAAAGCAGTTGGTTGAACTTGAAAAAGAGGTCAGAAAGTACTCAATAGAGAACATTCCAGATGATGTTCTCTTCTGGGCTAAAAAGTGGGGATTCTCAGATAGAGAGATTGCAACCCTTCTTAAAACTTCCGAAGAGAGAGTTAGAGAGAGGAGAAAGAAACTTTTTCCCGTTGTTTATAAGACTGTTGATACCTGTGCAGGAGAATTTGAAGCCTATACTCCGTACTACTACTCCTCCTACGATGGAAGAGAGTGTGAGGCAAATCCGAGTGAAAGAAAGAAAGTAACGGTCTTTGGTTCAGGACCAAACAGAATAGGACAGGGAATAGAGTTTGACTACTGCTGTGTTCATGCGGTTTGGGCACTGAGGGAGCTCGGATACGAAGCTCACATGGTTAACTGCAACCCGGAAACGGTATCAACGGACTACGATACCTCGGACAAACTCTTCTTTGAGCCTCTAACATTTGAAGATGCGATGAACATAGTTGAAAGGGAAAAGCCCTTGGGTGTAATGGTTCAGTTCGGAGGGCAGACTCCATTAAAGCTGTCCGTTCCTCTTGAAAGAGCTGGAGTAAGGATTCTGGGAACCTCCTCAGAGAGCATAGATATAGCTGAGGATAGGGAGAGGTTCAGGGAGCTCCTCAACAAGCTCAACTTGAAGCAGCCCCCCTCAGGGATTGCCCGCTCCTTAGAGGAGGCTGAAAAGATTGCCGAGGAAATTGGCTTTCCGGTTCTTATGAGGCCTTCTTACGTTTTGGGTGGAAGGGCTATGAGAATCGTTTACAACATGACGGAGCTCCGCCAGTACATAGCAGAGGCAGTTGAGGTCTCTGAGGAAAAGCCCGTCCTCATTGACAAGTTCTTGGAGGATGCAGTTGAGTTTGACGTTGATGCTGTTGCAGATGGAGAGAGTGTTATCATCGGTGGAGTAATGGAGCACATAGAGGAGGCAGGTATCCATTCGGGGGATAGTGCCTGTGTTCTCCCGACGTTTTCAGTTTCAAGGGAAATAGTTGAAAGGATTAAGGAGATTACAAAGAAGATAGCTCTTGAATTAAAGGTTAAGGGGCTCATAAACATCCAGTTTGCCGTTAAGGACAACGAGATATACATCATTGAAGTTAACCCGAGAGCTTCAAGAACCGTTCCATTTGTTAGTAAAGCAACCGGAATTCCACTTGCGAAAATTGCAACGAAGGTATCAATGGGCAAAAAACTGAAGGATTTAGGAATCAAAGAAGTTGAACCTTCCTACTACTCGGTAAAGGAGGCGGTATTTCCCTTTGACAGGTTCCCCGAAGTTGACCCCGTTTTGGGACCTGAGATGAAATCAACAGGTGAGGTTATGGGAATAGATAGGAACTTAGGAATTGCCTTCTACAAGGCCCAGCTTGCATCAGGTTCAAGGCTTCCCTTAGAACCTTCCTGCGGAAAGGTCTTTATTAGCGTCAAGGATAAGGACAAGCCAAGAATATTTGGAATAGCCAAAAAGCTCTCAGACATGGGATTCAGAATTGTCTCAACTGAGGGAACCTACAATTTCTTAAAGGAAAAGGGAATTCCCGTTGAGCTTGTGTATAAGATTCAGGAGGGAAGAAGGCCAAATATCGGAGACCTGATAAAGAACAACGAAATATGCTTGATAATAAACACACCAACAGGAACGAAGTCCAAGAGGGATGCCTACAGCATAAGGAGACTTGCAGTAAACTACAAGATTCCCTACTACACAACGGTTAGAGGGGCTCAGGCAGCTGTTATGGCAATTGAGGCAATGAGGAAGGCCAGCTTGGACGTTAAACCTATTCAGGAGTACTACGGAGGAAAGTAATGGAGGAAAAGAAGGAAAATCAGCAACCGCAGGTTATAGTTGGAAGTATGCAGTACAGAGTATCTATGGCGGAGGTTGATGCTTACGGAGTTATGTACTACTCAAGGTTCTTTGAGCTCTTTGAAAGGGGAAGAACGGAGCTCTTTAGGGCTTTAGGAATGGAGTACAGACAGATACTCCAGCAGAGGCAAATTTTAATGCCCGTTGTTGAGGCTGCCTGTAGGTACATTGCTCCCGTTGTTTACGACGACCTTATAACCCTTGAAACAGCAATAACGAACATTGGAACGAGGGGAGTAAGGTTTGACTACAGAGTTCTCAGGGAGGACGTTGTTTTGGCTGTTGGATTTACTCAGCACATCTTTATAGACCCTCAGGGAAGACCGGTCTCCTTTGGGAAGGAAGTTTTTGAGTTTCTCAAGTCGAAAGGCTTGATAAAAGAGGGGGAGCTAACAGAGGAAAAGTCCCAGGAGAAGGAGGAGGACATCTCATCAAAACTAAAAAAGCTGATAACTGATAGAACGTCCAACAAAAAGGAGGACAACTAAGGGAGGTTCTTCCCTCCCTTTTGGGGTTCAGATTGACTCTGTTTGAGAGATTCTTTGAAGGTAAGGAATTTGTCTGGAAACCCGGACTTAACAGAATAAAATGGGCAGTTGAATTATCAGGGAGAAAGGAATATCCGAGTATCATTGTAGGGGGAACAAACGGTAAGGGTTCAACCTCCCACCTGATAGTAGAAGCGCTCGTTAGAAACGGTCTTAAGGTTGGTCTCTTCTCCTCCCCTCACCTTTTCCGTTTTAACGAGAGAATAGAGATAAACTTGAAAGAAGTCTCGGACGAGGAGTTAAACGGGGCATTTTTAGAGATTAAACCCGTAGTGGAGAGATTCCAATTAACCTACTTTGAATCCTCCCTTCTGCTTGCTCTTAAGATATTTGAAGAAAAAAGAGTTGATGCAGCTGTTTTTGAGGTTGGACTTGGAGGGAGGTTGGATGCAACGAATGTCCTGAAGCACCAGGTAGCCGTTTTAACAAACGTTTCTTTAGACCATACAAACTATTTAGGTTCAACAGTAAGGGAAATATCTGAAGAGAAGTCAGAGATTTTCAGAGGTACTGAGTTTGGAGTTGTTGGAACGGATAATAGAGACGTTTTGGAAGTTGTTAGAAGGAAATTTAAGGGGGAGCTCTACATCTACGGTAGGGATTTTTGGGCAGATGAAGTTTCTGTTAACCTTGATGGAACTTCCTTTTTCTACATGGGAACGTTACCTGTAAAAACCTCACTGATTGGAGAATTCCAATCGATAAACGCATCCGTAGCAATCAGGACTTCGCAAATTTTTTTAGAAAAGTTTTTTAATAGGCACTTCCTCATACCTAAAGAGTTTAGGGTTAAACTTCCCGGGAGATTTGAGGTTTTGAGCTTTAATCCTCCGGTTGTATTTGATGTTGCTCACAATGAGGGAGCTCTCTCAAAACTCGTAAAAAACCTGATTGAGCTGAAAATTTTCGGTGATGTTTACTACTCAGGACTAAAGGATAAGGAACAGGAGAAGAACCTCTCCATTATTGGAGATTACCTGAGAGTTTCTAAGGGAGAGCTCCATCTCCTTGAGATTGAAAATGAGAGGGGAATGGCAATTGATGAACTGGTCAGAATTGCAGAAGTGAAAGGGCTGAGGCCAAGGATAGTAAAGGGAAAAGTAAGGGTAAAAGAGATAAAGAAACCATCTGTGATAACAGGTTCCTTCTACTTAGGAGGCCTTATTGAAAGAGGTTGAATTTACGTGGAAAAGGGAAAAGCCGGAGGACTTTATAGTAAGGGAAGTTTCGGAATTTGAAATGAAAAATTCTGGAAATTTTTTCCTTTATCTTTTGGCAAAGAGAAACCTTACAACAAGGGAGGTATGCAAAAAATTTAATTTGTCTTATGCCGGAATGAAGGATAGGTTTGCCCTGACTTTTCAAAAGGTTTCGTCGGAAAAATTTTTGGATGACTACTATGAGGAACGTTTAGATGAAACTTCTTGGTTTAAGCTAAAGTTTTTAGGTAAAGTAAGAAAGAAGGTAAAAATTGGTCACTTAAAGGGAAACAAGTTTGCCGTTAACGTGAAAAATCTCAAAATTAAAAAAATCTCAGCCTTTGTAAACTACTACGATATCCAGAGAATTTTTAAGAATTGGAAGAGAGGGAAAGAAATTTTAGAAAAATTAATTGGAAAACCTAAGAAAAGGTTGTCATGGTCTCAAAATTTCCTAATAGATTCCTACTTATCTTATCTTTGGAACAAATCCTTAGAGGAGTTTTTAAAGGAGAAATTTTCTGGTTACTACGTAACGGAAATAGGAGAGAAATTCTTTATACCAGGCGAGTTGAAAGTGGAGAAACTTCCAAAGTTCTGGACGATTTTAGGTTATAAAAAGAAGCTCCTTAACTCAGAAATTTACTACAGGAGAGTTTTGGAAAGGGAAGGGTGGAAATTGGAAGAAATTTTGGAACTCCTAAAGAAGCTTGGAATAAAGGGAGACTACAGAATGACCTATATCGTTCCGAGGGAAACCAAGAGGATAGGGAACTATCTATTCTTCTTCCTTCCAAAGGGAGCCTTTGCAACGATGCTTTTAAAACACGCAATTGGAGAGTAAATGTGGCAGTTGAGAGGTTAAAGGAATTTATATCTCCCTGTAGACTGTGCCCGAGAAACTGTTTGGCAGAGAGAAGTAAGGGCGATGTTGGTTACTGTAGGGTGACGGATAAACCCATGGTCTCCTCCTTTGGTCCTCACTTTGGAGAGGAGCCTGTACTGGTTGGTTGGGGAGGTTCTGGAACGATATTCTTTACGGGGTGTAACTTAGGGTGTGTATTCTGTCAGAACTACCAAATTTCTCACCTTATGGAGGGAGATTACATTACTGTTGAAGAGCTCTCAGAGATAATGCTCTACCTTCAAAAAAGGGGATGCCACAATATTAACCTTGTAACCCCTACTCATCAAGTGACTCAAATCTTTAAAGCTGTTGAAATAGCAAAGACAAAGGGACTAAATGTTCCAATAGTCTACAACTGTGGAGGTTACGAAAGTGTTGAAGTCCTTAGGGAAATTAGAGGATTGGTTGATATCTACATGCCCGATATTAAAACTCTTAGCTATGAGTTTTCAAAAAAGTACTTGGGAGTCCCTGACTATCCAGACGTTGTAAGGGAAGCGGTAATCGAAATGTTTAATCAAGTAGGACACCTTAAAGTGAACGAGTATGGAATAGCAGAGAAAGGAGTAATGATAAGGCACCTTGTAATGCCGAACTGGACTAATGATAGTTTAGAGATTTTGAATTGGATTGCCGATAACTTAGGAAGGGAAACTTACGTCAACGTTATGGACCAGTACTACCCCTACTACAGAGCGTGCGATTTTCCTGAGATATGTAGAAGAATAACAGAAGAAGAATACAGTGTTGTTTATAATTATGCGAAGAAACTGAAACTTAGACTTGCTATTTAGGGGGTGTTGTGAGAAAGGTTATTGTCTGTGGTCCTTACAATGCAGGGAAGACCTCGTTTATAAAAAACGTGAATCCCGAAGAATTTGTTGGGACAGAGGAAAATGAAATAGACATAGAATCGTTAGAGGCGCTCCCCACGACAACTACTGTTGGAGTCGAAATAAACAGTGTTAAGATAAAGGGAAAAGAAATAGTTTTTATAGGTCTTCCTGGGCAAGAAAAGTTTGATTTTATTTGGGAAACAGTCGGGAGCAAGTTTGACGGTATTCTCTTCTTAGTACCATCAACTGCAACGCTTAGGGATGCATCTCTATACATTGACTTTTTTAGCCAGTTTGAATCCTTTAAAATTGCCTTTAAAAGGCTTTTGGTAACATACCCTGAGAGGCTTACGCCCTCTAAAAAGGAGACTTTTTCCCTTTTAGGAGTTCCAATTAAAGTTATTGACCCGACCCAGGAGGAAGAGGTTAAAAATTTTTTAGAAGAACTTTCAGGAGAGATTTAAATGTTTAGGCTTTTTAGAAGGAAGGAGGAACAGGAGGTAAGGAATTTAAGAGAACTCTTTGAAAAAAGGTCAGAAGAGGTAGAGAATACTGCTTGGATATCAACTGCTATTGTTGGAACGGATGGCCTCAAAATTTTTTTAAAAAAGAGGAACGATAACTATAATGTGGAGAGATTGTTACCTTATGCCCAGAAACTCTTTCAAAGTGCTCTTAAATTTCATGAAAAATCTCATCCGGGACTTAAAATAGCCAATTTTGAACCGCCGAGGGTGCTAATTTATCAGATGGATACAAGAGAGATTGTTTTTGTAGTTAAGGGATTCTCAGAAAAGCTGGATTTCTTTGTTGTTTATATTGTTGACCCCGAACTATCCCCTCACTTTTCAATAGATAAAGGTTTAAAGAGGCTTCGCAGTTGGGTTTTTAAAATATCACAGGATATTGACAAAATTTTAGGACGAGGTAAACATTGACCTTTCAGGAAGTTCTCTTTGGTCTTCTTTCAGTTCATACAAAGAAAACTCTTTTAGTTAAAGGTAAAGACTGGAAAGGGGAAGTTTCGATAAAGGGAGAGAGTATTATAGATGTGGTAGTTGAAAATGATGAGATTTTGGAAGGGATAGAAGGACTGAAGTTCATCTTTAATAGAGAAAACGAAATTAAATCTGTAGATTTAATGCCGTTAAAAGTTGAAAAGGGAAGGTGCCAAATTGGGCAGATGGAGCTGTTCTCTCTTTTATCTGACAAATTTGAACTTCCAGGAGAGGAACTTTCTACTGACATTGGTGATTTCTCTGAGACAATTCAAACTGAAGAAACTATATTGAGAGAAGATAAAGGAACTACATCGGAGATAGAAAGGGGAATTCTGCGAGTAAGTAGCGAATTCTTTGACCAAAAAAGTATAAAGTATATTATCACTAACGAGTCGGATAATTCAGAGATTAAAGTTTCTATTGTAAATTTGATAAAGAAAACTTTAGCTTATAAAAACTGTAGCGAAGGGGAAATAATTGAGACTTTCTCTAAGTATTTTCTCCTCATAGTTTACAGTGGAGAAAACTTTATAGCATTGATAATAGACTCAAAAGAGCTCCCCGACTTTAAGTTAAATGAACCTTTCATTATCGGAGAGCTCCGAAAACTTCTAACTTCCTAAAATTGAGATAATCCTGCTTGCTGCATCCTCGATTTCTATATTAAGGAGTCCTATATTTGCATCCTTCTTGACAACTGTAACTAAAATTGCTCTCCTTCCAGTTCTCCTTGCCATAATGTTTTCCCTCTCGCAGCGAACGAGAACATCCTGAAAGTCTCCTGCCTCAACAAGTTTTGAAAGTCTATCTGAAGTGCCGACAACTGCAGCTGCCATAGCCGCAAGCTTTTGAGCATTTAAGTCACCTTTCATCAAAAGGGAAACGACAACCTGACCGTCAGGAGTTGCAATGAGAGCTCCAAGAAGGTCACTTCCAAGAGAATCTGACAAATCTGATAAGACCTGTTCCAACATTTCCTTTTTGCTTGCCATGTCTCCTCCATCTAAATTAAGTCACTTAGAACCGTCTGTATAGGAGATTCTTCATAAAGAAGGTCAATTCCACACTTTAAGTTCTCTAAAAATTCAAGGGCATCCTTTACAAACTCCTTTGGTATTATAGAACCGTGTTGAGGAACTATAGCATTGATTGAAAAAGGTTTGATTTTATCAACGAAGTACTTCAGTGCTTTATTTGAAGCCATGTAGTAAACGTGAAAGTACATCATTTCTGTTTTGTGTCTTTCAAAGTCAGAAACAATGAGTTCCCACTTCTTTTGAATTGCAGCAAAGATATCTCCGGAAAACAGTAGTTTGGACTTTGAATCGTACGTAACAAAAGCATCTGGAAAGTGAAGGAATGGAGCTGTAAGGAAGATTAAAGTGCTTCCATCTCCAAGCTCAAGCATCGTATCATCCAAAACGCTAACGTCCAACCATTTAACTTTGTTTCTATCAAACCCGTAGTAAGGGAGAAGAACTTTGGTCCTGGGAGTAGTTACAATTGTTATTTCTGGATTAATTTCTAACCACTTAGGGGTAGACCCTGCAACATCAGGGTCCTGGTGATGAGCAACAATATGAGTAACCTCTTTAGGGTCTATAAGCTGTGAAACCCTATCCTTAACTTGAGGAAAGTGCTGGATTCCTCCTGGGTCTAACAGGATGTTCTTGTCTCCTGATGAGATTAGGTAAGCATTGCACCTAAATATAAAATCCTCAGAACTTCCAACCCAAGCCACTCTGTGGTTCTCATCTTCATAAAGAACAACTGGCTTATTTAAATCAATATTTTTGCCCTTTAATTCCTCAATTTTTAGTCCCATGACAACCTCAAATTGGATTATTTAGTTAATTTTTGAATGTACTCTTGCAATTTATAACGTGTAAAGCCAAGATTTGCATCACTTTGAAGAATCGCAACTTGGAAAATTTCCTCATTGTAAAAAATTCTAACTAAAATGAATATTTCTGTTGTGCTCATAAGTATTTCTTTTGGCATTCCTATGGAGTATTCTCCTAAGTTCTTGTATATTGTTAGATACTCTTCAACAATATTTTTTATGTTGTCCAAAATTTTTTGTGTTTCTTCACCGAAGGAATCTATTAAATCACCGTTAAATTTAACTGCAGCATAACCTAAGATGAAAGGTATTTCTTCCCTGGCTAAATTTGAAACGTTCATATTTACCTCCTAACTGTTAAACCGTTTAGTTTATTGTATCATGGCAAAGAATTAAAACTGAGGTTTAGACCATGAAAATAAAAAGAGAAGTAATTCTTGCTCCTATGGCTGGTTATACCCATTCTGCATTTAGGAGATTGTGCAGAGAGCTTGGAACAGATAGAGTCTACTCTGAGCTTATAAATGCAACCGGACTAATCTACGGAAGAGAGGAGAGGGAGCTCCTTTTCTTTACGGATGAGGAAAGGCCCATTCACCTTCAACTTTACGGCAGGAATCCTGAGGAGATTTCAGAGGCAGCAGTAAAAGTTGTGAAAAAGTACAAACCGGATGCAATAGACATAAACTTTGGATGTTCTGTGAAAAAAGTCTTAAAGGCAAAGGCAGCAGGTTATCTACTTCAGTTTCCAAAGGAGATGGGAAGGATTGTTGAGAAAACAGTAAAAGTTCTTAAACCGTACGGTGTTCCTGTAACTGCAAAAATAAGACTTGGTTTTTATGAGGATAATCTGGAAGAGATTGCTGAGGAGCTCCTAAAAGCAGGAGTATCGGCGATTGCTCTTCATCCGAGAACTGCAAAACAGGGATTTTCAGGAGAAGCAGATTGGAACAGAGTTAAGGATTTAAAGAAATTGGCTGGGAATGTTCCAGTAATAGGAAGCGGCGATGTAAGGAGTTGGATGGAGATTGATGAGAAGTTTGAAGAAACTGGATGTAATGGAGTAATGATAGGTAGAGCAGCAGTTTCAAATCCTTGGATTTTTAAAGAGTACAAGGAGAAGAGAAATTATACAGTAGGTATTTTAGAACGGGTTGATTTTATACTTAAGGAACTCTCCTTAATGTGGGAGTTCTTTAAAAGAGAAAGAGCATGTAAAGTTATAAAAGCCCAGATAAGCCAAATATTTAAGGGAATAAGAGGGAAGGCGAAAATCAATAATAGAATCATGAGAAGTAAAACCTGCAAGGAGCTTATTGAGAATTTGGAAGAAGTTAAAAGAGGGAATACAACTTAATCTGTATAGAGAAAATTGGTTAACTTTTAGATATTTCCTCTATTTTGTCCCAATTTGGAACTTCTTCGTGTGTGGCTGGAGGAGCTACATCCTCAATTTGTGTGAGACAACCCTGTTTAGGACAAGCTCTGACACACTCTCCGCAGTATATACACAGGTATGGATTATAGTGAAATTTCTTTGAACCATCTGCTCCGGAGGTAAATTTTATGGCACCAGGAGGACAGACCATTTCACATCTTGTACAGAATATACACAGTTCCTCCTTATACACTATAAGGCCTCTATAATTTGGAGGAGGTGGAGAGGGTTCTTCAGGATATTTAACAGTTGCAGGCTTCTTGAATAGGTTTTTGATTGATTCTATAAACATTTCCTTCATTCTTCCTCCTACCTTGCAGTACATGATAAACAAGGGTCAAAGCTTATAACTGTTGCTGGAACGTCTGAGTAGTTCATTCCAACAAAAAGTTCCTTCATCACTGGAATATTTGAAAATGTAGGAACTTTTATTCTTAATCTATCAAGTACCAGTTTCTTACTTGCTTTGATATAGTAAAAGAGCTCTCCCCTTGGAGCTTCTACCCTGACAAATACTTCTCCCTCAGGAAGTCCTCTTACAGGAACTCTTATCTCTCCTTCAGGTAATCCCTCTAAAGCATTTTCGACCATTTCGATGGAGTTTAATACTTCATCTGCTCTAACTAAATTTCTGGCATAAATGTCTCCCTCTGTTCTTGTCACCACTCTTAATCCAACTTCTTTGAAAGGAAGGTATCCTGTTTCCCTCATATCAATTTTCAGTCCAGAGGCCCTTGCAGGAGGCCCAACTACGTTAAGCTCCTTTGCCATTTGAAGTGTAACAACTCCCGTTCCTTTCCACCTGTACTTTAGAGTGTAATCATTTTCAAAAATGTCTCTTAATTCACAACACTTTTCCCTTAAGAGAATCAGCTTTTCCTTAAGTTCTTTTTCAACCTCAGAACTTAAATCTCTGTTAACTCCGCCGAGCGCTGCATAGTCAAACTGGACTCTATTTCCCGTCAGGAGCTCAAGGAGCTCCATTACCAATTCTCTCTCTCTAAAGGTCCTCATAAAGAGATTTTCATACCCAGCTACCTCAGCAGTGTGTCCCATTGCAAGGAGATGGGAGTGTATCCTGTCAAGTTCACTTACAATCAGCCTAAGGTAAAGAGCTCTTTTAGGAACTTCTATTTCCATCAGTTTTTCAATAGAAGTGACATATCCCAACGTATGGGATATAGCGCAAAGTCCACACACTCTTGCAACTACGTATCCAACCTGCATATACTTAAACTTGGTCATGCAAGCTTTTTCTATTCCCCTGTGAACGTAACCCACATCAACATCCACATCTACTATTTTTTCGTTTCTTGTTTGAAAAACAAATCTTATAGGTTCTGGTAGAGCTATGTGCTGACTTCCAAATGGTATGGTTATTCTGTTTCCCATTTAACCTCTCCTTAAGGGTGCTTGAGGACTATCTAGTTCTAAAAACAATCCCTTCCTTGCTCCTTCAACGTTTAAACCTAAAAGGTCTGCAAGTTCCCACTCTGCTATCCAGGCTGAGGGAATTATGTAAGTTATAGTTGGGACTTCATCGTTATACTCAGTTTCAGAAACAAAAACAGTATACCTGTTAACGTCCTCATAGCTTGCGAAAAACCATTTAAGTTCTATTTTCTCACCCAAATCTCTTCCATTGACGGTTATAAAGTGCCACTTTTCAGGGTCGTAGAAATCTTGGATGGCCCTCCTTATATCCCTTAAAGGTAACTTAATCTCCTCTATCTTCATTGCACCTCCTCAATCCATCCAAGACAAGCTTTCTTCTGTTGAGCTGCTTCCCTAAGAGATACTCAGCCCCTTCAAGACCTTCTGAACACTTACATTTACGTGGAAACTCAATCTCTTTATTTTTCTTTTCTAAGATTTCTAAAGCCTTCACAATACCATCTATTATCATCTCAGGCCTGGCAGCACATCCCGGAACGTAAACATCAACAGGAATAACTTTATCTACACCGTTTTCAACGTTGTACATTTCCCTGAATACACCTCCGGTACAGGCACAAGCTCCAACTGCTACTACAACTTTTGGCTCGGGAATTTCCATGAACAGCCTTATCAATCTTTCCCTTGCTCTCTTTGTCACAGGACCAGTTACGAGAAATATGTCTGCCTGTTTAGGGTTCCCCCTGTTAAGGGCTCCAAACCTCTCAATATCGTACTTTGGAGCTAAGCAGGCAAGAATCTCAATGTCACAGCCATTACAGCTTCCTGTGTTGTAGTGAAGTATCCATGGGGATTTCTTCCTGAAAATTTTTAAGTTCATTGAATCCTCCAAAGAGCTAAGAGCATTACGTTGGTTGCAACAAGAGGAATTAGTATGTACCAATGAAACGAAACCATTTGCCTGAAGTTAACCCTCATTGTTGAGTTATCTATAAGGTTTACTAAAAGAAACGACAGTAAAACGAGAAGAAGTCCAAGCCAGTAGTGATTCCCTGAGAACAGAAATACAAAGAAGAATACGTAAACGTACTCAAGCCACTTTCCAGTATAAACAGCCTCGTAGAACTTTCCTGAGTACTCAATTTCGGGTCCACCTATTATTTCTTGATGGGCTTCCGCAACATCAAAGGGAGATTTTTCAAGTACAGCTGGGATGGAAAGGATAAATGCTACAAAGACTAAAGGTAAGTAAAGAAGGGGAATGGATGGGGATTTTGACATTTCTGAAATCTGGAAGGTCCCTGTTACAAGGTACAGTCCTGCAGCAGTAAGTACGAATATTGGTTCGTAAGCAAGCATATGGATCAACTTTCTGATACTCCCAACTACGGAATAGGGAGACCTTACGCTAAAACCTCCAAGAACCAAAAAGGCAAGAGAAAGAACGTGAAAGAATATTGCTATTAGTATATCGCCACCTGCTAATAGGACGTAGAGGGAAAACCACGTTCCTATCAGATACATGATTCCCATAAATGCGTGGAATGAGTGAATAATCACAGGTCTTTTATCCATCAGCTTGAGGAAATCGTAAAAAGGCTGAAGAAGAGGAGGCCCAATTCTATTTTGCATCCTTGCCCTTAAAACTCTTTCTATTCCGTATACAAATCCTCCTACAATAGGAGAGAGAAGGGTAGCTATTATCGAAAATAAATCTGTCATACCAGACCTCCTCCTAAAATGAGGGTGAGGATGAAAAAGGCAATGGATATTGTCTCTACAAATGGCTCAAGTTTTGAGATACATACAAAATCATAGGTTCCAATTCTTAACTGTAGGTTTTCCCCACATGTATACTCGTATATTTTGTCTGCCCTAAGGTGAATGAAGTAGGCCAGTAGAGGAACAATTATCAGTAAGAGTATTGCTCCAACAATCTGCCAGCCTAATAATTTTGAGTAGGGAGTAATGAAAGTAAGGCCTTTTGCTTCTATCATGGGAATTTCATGTGTAATTTCCTTTACTATTGGGGATATAAAGTCTGTACTGAGGTGAGCTATGAAGATTGAACCTAAGATGGCAAGTGTTAAATAGGTGCTTGTAGTTAAAAGATACGTTAGCGGAAGCTTCTCCAATTTGAAGCTTACAAACTCACCTCTTTTCCTTGAAATTACACCTATAACTTTAAAGTAAAGGACAGATAAGATAACCCCTCCAACAGTTATGAGGATAACAGACGCTATGTACGCTCCGTGGTAGAGAAAATTACAGGCTTCCTCAAGTGTTAGCCATTTTGCTACAAATATTCCATATGGAACAAGTGTCATATTCATAAAACCAAGCACAATAAAAAGAACGGTGATTGGAGCTCTCTCTACAAGTCTCCTCATATCCTCTATGTACTTTGCATTAAACTCCTTCTCCATAATTCCGGCTTCTAAAAAGAGAAGGGCTTTTACTACTCCGTGGAAAAGAATCAAAAGAAGGGATGCCATAACAGCAACGGGGCTTCCAATACTTGCAGTTAGCATCATGAGGCCCAACAGGGAAATTGTTGAGTAGGCAAGAATCCTCTTAAAATTTTCCTGAGTTAGAGCCAGAAGGCCGGCTGCTACAAATACGAATCCCGTCGTCACAATGAGAAGTTTGGCAAGGAGGGTTCCCTTTATTGCAGGTGAGAGTCTGAGTATCAGATAGGGAGCAACCTTTACCATTGTGGCTGAGTGGAGAATTGCACTAACAGGAGTTGGAGCTACCATAGCTCCCAAAAGCCACCTGTGAAAGGGCATTTGAGCTCCCTTTACAAGGGCAGAAATTGAGAGAAATCCGAAAGGAATCATAGAAGCAGTAGGAATTCCTAACTTAAGGAAATCTGTAAAGAAAAACGTTCCATAGTATTTGACTGCAAAAAGTATGGAAAGGAGGATGACCACTCCTCCAATTTGGTTCATCCAGAGAGCTCTAAGAGCATTTTTAATGGATACTTCATCCCATCTAAACCTGATTAAGACATAGGAAGCGAGAGTTGTTGTTTCAAACAGTGTAAAGAACCATTCAATGTTATTAACAGAGACTATAAAGTTCATAATCCCTAAAAACCAGAGAAGCACTGATACAAACCTATTCTCCCTACTTAAGTCTTCCTGTTCCATATACTTTGTTGCGTATATACAGATGATTGAACCGACAATTGAAACCAAGAAGTAGAAGAAGACTGTCAGCTTATCAACATAGATTGAAGGTGTTTCTGAGTGGGACAGTATTAGAAGAGCCCACGTAAGTAGGAATACTTGGAATATAGCAAGAACAAAGACTAAAAAATTTTTGAACCTTACTCCCTGGAGTAGAAAATAACCAAGTAGTAGATAATCAAATACAGTAACTGCTGTTTCCATCCAATCTGGTGTTTCAATAAAAAGGGGAAGGTGAGAATTCCATACGATGTACGATAGGGCTGTAAGTAGAGGAAGGGACAAAAAGGTTATAAATTGTCTCAACCTGTGGTTGGATGAGAGAAAAACTAAAACAGATAGAATCCAAGGAACAACTATTAACATTCCAACTATTTTCTCCATTCTCGCCCTCCAACCCTAAAGAAGCAGAATATATCTGCAAACTTCTTATCCTCTTCCTTAAGCCTTTCAGAAACAATTCCATTAATGATTTCAATTAACTCTATTGCCAGTTGGGGATAGTTACTCTTTAGAAGTTCGTACTTCTCTCTTGAAAGCGAGAGAGCCCTAACATCATCTTCTGCTATGGCTCTAAGTGAGTGTGGTGTTCCAAGGAAGAAGGCACACTCCCCTAAAGGAACTCCTCCGTGAACTTCGGCTACCTTTGTTAGATTTCCAAAGTTATCGTTTCGGTATAGGCCTATCTTCCCTTTCCTTATGAAAAAAAATTCATCTGCCCCACTACCCTCTTCAAAGAGAGCTTTTCCCTTTTTAAAAGAGACCTCATTAAGAAACTCTGATAGTACTTCCTTCTCTTTCTCGTTAAATGTTGAAAAGAGCTTACATTCGTTCACAAGAGATGTCTTAACCATACCTCACCACCTCAACCATCTGTTCTTCTCCACCAAACTGGTGGACAGCACAGGCAATTCACGGGTCGTAGGCCCTTACAAGGATTTCTGCTTTCTTTTTAAGTTCACTGTCGTTAAGTTCTGGATGGAGCTCTACAAGTTCCTTCAAATCTTTCTCTACTACCGACTGAAGTTGAGCCGTTGGAGTTATGATGTTGGCACCGATGCACCTTCCCTCTTCGTTAAACGTATACCTGTGGTAAAGGGTTCCTCGAGGAGCCTCCTTTACTCCGTAGCCCGTTCCCTTTCTTGGATGGAGCTTTACCTTTCCTGTAAATGGGTAGCTTTTGAGCAAATCCTCAACTATATCCAAACCTCGGTAGGAGAGTTCCAACATCTCAATAGCTCTTGATAGGTTTGCAAGTAGCGTATTGTCGGTGGGAAATCTGTTTTTGAGAGTTTGTATTCTTTTCTTTACCTCTCCTGAGAGCTTCTCAATGTAGTGATTTACCCTTGATAGTGGACCTATGAGATAAGGTTTTCCATTTATTGTGGAGTACTTAGCAGTGCTGTAATCTGATACCTTTTCCTCGACAAAAATTTCGTACTCCCTCTTTGTGAAAATAGTTCCATCGGAGAGGAACAGTTTATCCCCAATAAGGGAAAATTTTTCAGAGTCTATACACAGTCCTAAAGAGTGTTCTTTGTTAGTTTTTTCATAGTTGAAAGAATCAAATAGGGAGATAGTTGCTTCTACCTCCGGAATCACCCTGTAGAGAAGCTCTCTAATTTCTTCGAGTTCCTCCTTTTTAGGTATTGATTCAAATCCCCCAGGAACGATATTCTCCCCGTGAACCGTTTTTCCTCCTATTATCTTCATTATTCTGTTTCCAACGTCCTTTATGAAAAATCCCCTCTTAACCACGTTGGGATAGTCGTTGGCCATTTCCAACGTTGAACCGTACCCCATAAAATCTGGAAGGGCAAGGAAATAAAGGTGTAGAGCGTGGCTTTCCAGGAATTCCCCTACTGTAAGGAGTTCCCTAAGAAGTTTTATTTCGTCAGGAATACCTGCCTTAAAGGCATCCTCGATTGCAAAACAGGAGGCCAACCGGTGGGATACGTAGCATATTCCACATATTCTTGAGACAATTTTTGGAACTTCGATGAATAACCTCTCCTTCGTAATGTACTCAAAAAACCTTGGCCCTTCTGTAAATCTCAGCTTTATCTCCTTCAATCTATCATTTTCAAAAACAATGCTGACAGCTCCGTGACCTTCAACTCTCGTTAGGTGATTTATATTTACTTCCTTTCTCATTTCACTGTTCTCCTGTTGAGTTTTGAAAGTTCCCTCTGAACATCTACTCCACCAAAAACCTTAGAAAAGTTGGCGACATCCTTTTCCTTTAATCCACACTCTTCAAGAAGGGAGAGCATCTCGGCAAGGTTTGGAAAATCACAGCTTCCCCGGCATCCTTGGCAACCGACTCTTCTCTCTGTGCAGGGAGCTCCACATCCAGCCTGAGTAACCGGTCCTAAACAGGGAATTCCTTTAAGCAATAAACAGTCATTTTCTGAAAGCTTACACTCATGGCAGACTGGAATTTTGGGAAAGTAAGGCCTTATACCGTTAAGTAGAAAGGAAACTGCATAGATAAACTGTTTCTTTTCGAGTGGACATCCAGGAAGTTCATAATCCACCTTCACTACTTCCCTAAGAGGTTTTGCTTTAAATACCTTTATTGGAACACCTTTTTCTCCATAGACTTCTCTTATCATTTCCTCGAGGGATACCTCATCGTTTCTCTGGGCTTGAACCCCACCGAAGCAGGCACAACTTCCTATGGCAACGAGGAGTTTTGAACTTTCCCTTCCCTTCTTTACCAGTTCTTCATCTAACCCAGATGATACAGAACCTTCAACAAATAGGATGTCAAGGTTTTCAATAGAATTGCTCTCTTTCGCAAGAGGGAAAAATGAAAAATCAACCTTACCTAATAAACTGATAATTGCATCCTCACAGTTGAGGATTTCACACTGACACCCTGAACAACCTGTTAGTCCTAATATTCCTACCCTTACCATCAGATCATCTCCGGGAGATTTTTTGTATCCCAAAGGGGGAAAACGGGACCATCAATACAGGCAAACTTGTATCCGATTTGACAGTGACCGCACTTACCTATTCCACACTCCATTTTTCTCTCAAGGGAAACAAATATTTGGCTTTCTGGATATCCGTTTTTGAGAAGTTCCTTCCCTATAAACCGGTAGGCTACAGGAGGTCCACAGACCGCAACGTAGGTTTCCTCCGGATTTAGTTTAACTTCAGAAATGACCTCTGTTAAAAGCCCTTCCCTCTCGGTCCATCTCCTATCTTCCTCTTTTTCAATCCTGTCAAGGATGTAGATACATTTAACATCCTTTCTTTCTCTTAATCTCCTGAGTTCTTCCTTATAAAGGACAGATTCAAAGTTCCTCGTTCCGTAGAGGATGTAAACTTTTTTAAAGAGCTGTCTCCTGTCCAAGATGTACCAAATGAGTGAACGGAGAGGAGCTATTCCCAATCCTCCTGCAATAATTAGAACGTTATGTCCCTGCATTATTTCCACTGGGAAGCCGTTTCCGTAGGGACCCCTTATTGCAGCGAAATCTCCAGGTTTCATTCTGTGTAAAACTTCTGTTTTCCTTCCTACCTTCCGTACTGTTAGTTCGATAGTTCCTTTCCTCGTAGGGGAGGAACAGATTGATATTGGTATTTCTCCGGCTTTTGGAACTGTAAGCATTACGAACTGCCCAGGAGTGTGGTTCCACTTCTCATTGAGTTCATCATTTGTAAATACAAAGGAAAATTTCTTATGGTCTGGAGCCAAATCTTCAACGTCAGTTATAAGAACCTTTTGTGGTTTAAACGGGTCTTGTGGTAAGGGTTTCGTCAGTAACTTTTCGAACTCCTTTTTCATTACCTTCTCCCTTTAGCTTTTTAAGTGTTTGGACTATGCTGATTTTTGCTGGACACTCAGCAGAGCACCTTCCACACCCCACACATCCAAATTTACCTACTTGGTATGGGTAACCTACTAACTTGTGGTAGTACCTGTGCTTAAACCTATCTGAACGTTTTGGCTTGAAGTAGTGTCCACCGGCTACTAAGGAGTAGTATGGATACTGACATGAGGTTGTGAACTCAATCCTTGAGACAATTCTTCCATCGATACTTGGGATATCGACAGAGGAGTAACAGAAACAAGTTGGACATACATTGGTGCAGGTTCCACATCCGAGACACCTTTTCGCTTCCTCCTCCCAAACTTGTGACTCGTACTCAAGTTCTATCACTTGGGAGATTCTGCTCAGTTCTGGAGTATCACTAAAAAGCGTTTTTTTTCGTGATGAGGTCTTTTTATAGAGGTTCAAGTCCTCTTGAGTAATTTCTCTAAGTAGGTGTTTAAAGGAGATTAATATTTCATCCCCTTTAGGACTTCCTACTGTAATGAAATAGTCATTTCCAATGTCAGTGAGAAACAGGTCCCAGTTAGCACCATCGGGAAACGCCGTTCCCGTTGATAAACAAAAACAGTATTCATCAGGCTTACACGAAATTCCGATTAAAATTGTTTTTCTTCTAACATCCAAATATTTGGGGTCTGGATTTTCCTTTAGGTAGATTGAGTCAAGAATCGTTATTCCATGGAGGTCGCAGGAATGGATGCCGAAGATAACTTGATTCTCGGTGAATGGGGGATTTTCAAACTCCAAAGTTTCCAGGTTGTAGGAAAATCTCTCCCTTCTATAGGGAAGGAGAAATTTCTTTGGCGGGAGGATGGTTCTCGTATAGTTTAACTCCACCTCATCAACGTTCTCAACTCTATCAAATACGAATTTTTCACCCTTTCTCTTTGGGGCAATTAAGTTTCCAAAGTTTTTAAGTCCTTCTAAAAGCTCTTTTAGGTCTGTTTTGGAAAGTATCTTTGCTTTATCCAAGTGAAATTCCACTTCTATCCCCCTTTAAGAGATATATGTGGAAGTATAAAAAAACAGTTTTATTTAGTCAAATTTTTATAAATTGAATAAAATCTCATATAATTAAGTAATCTATATATAAAATATTCTTTATGTTAGTAATAGGAAATAAGAAACTGAGTAGTAGTGATTTAAAGACTTAGTGCATTTCTTTATCATGCAGTACAATGAATAAGATACTTGGATCTTACGATTGACTTTATTTATTTTTGTTTTAACAACTTCTTCAATTCCCTTTACAATTTAAAAAAAGATTGATAAATTTCCTCTTGCCTTTTGCCACCGGTGAAACGAAATAGGAGGTAGGTATGCCGATAGACAAGGATGTAGTAGAGGAGATTGTTAAGAAGTACGGATTTCACGACAAGGACACAGGTTCTCCAGAGGTACAAATTGCTATTTTGACAGAGAGAATTAAGAACCTAACAAGGCACTTTCAGGAGAACAAGCACGACAACTACAACAAAAGAGCTCTCCAGAGGCTCGTAGGTAGAAGGAAAAAGCTCCTTAAGTATCTAAAGGAAAAGGACTTTAACAGGTATCAGAACATCGTTCTCAAACTTGGTCTCAGAAAGTAATTTGGGGGAGCTCCTTTCTCCCCCTTCCCTCCTTCCCGTCTTCCCTCCTTCCTTTGATATTATTTCGTAGTTAAATTTTAAATAAATCAAAAATATTTGGAGGTTACTTATGTCCGTATCCGAAGTTGCAATAGAGGTTGGTGGTAGGTCTTTACGTTTTCAAACTGGAAAAGTTGCTAAGCAGGCAGATGGGGCCGTTGTTGTTTCTCAAGGGGATACAATGGTTTTAGTTACAGCAGTAATGAGTGATGAACCGAGGGAGGACGTTGACTTCTTTCCCCTGTTGGTTGAATATAGAGAGAGGGCCTACGCTGCAGGTAAGATACCTGGCGGATTTATAAAGAGAGAAGGAAAACCTACGGATGAGGAAATTCTAAAGGCAAGGGTTACGGACCGTTCAATAAGGCCTATCTTTCCTAAAGGCTTTAGAAATGACGTTGAGGTAATTGCCTTTGTTATTTCTGCAGACCAGGAGAACGACCCTTCTGTTCTTGCAATAAACGGTGCTTCCGCTGCACTCCACATCTCACGAATTCCCTTCGAAAAGCCGGTTGGAGCTGTTAGAGTTGCAAGAATTGATGGAGAACTAAGGATAAATCCTTCCTACGAGGAGCTTCACAGGGCAGATATAAACTTGGTCGTTTCTGGAACTGAGGATGCAGTTGTTATGGTTGAAGGGGGGGCAAACGAAGTTCCCGAAGAGGAAGTTTTGGATGCGATTCTCTTTGCCCACGAAGAGATAAAGAGGATAACGAAGGCTCAGGAGGAACTTAGGAATCTTGCAGGGAAACCCAAGTACGAGTTTATAGCTCCCTCTCTCGATGAGACAACGAGGGAAAAAATTAAGAACTGGGTTTTTGAGAGGATTGAGCCAATAATAACAATTTCTGACAAGCATGAGAGGAGAGAAAAGCTCAGAGAACTTAAGGAGTTGATGCTCATAGAGCTTAACATTCCTGAAGAGGACCACGGGCTTGCAAAGGAAGCCTTTAACGAAGCAGAGAAGGAATTTGTGAGGAAGATGGTTTTAGAAAGAGGTGTGAGAATCGATGGAAGAAAGCCAGACGAAATAAGGCCGATTTCCATAGAGGTAGGACTTTTACCAAGGGCCCACGGTTCAGCCCTCTTTACAAGGGGACAAACTCAGGCTCTCGTTACAACGACACTTGGAACTCCGGAAGAGTACCAGTTGGTTGAAGGTTTGATGCCGGAAGAGCAGAAGAGGTTTATGCTCCACTACAACTTTCCTCCATTCTGTGTTGGAGAGATAGCACCTCTCAGGGGACCTGGGAGGAGGGAGATTGGACATGGAGCTCTTGCAGAAAGGGCTCTCTTACCTGTTATACCTCCAGAAGAGGAGTTTCCCTACGTCATCAGGGTTGTTTCAGATATCCTTGAGTCAAACGGTTCCTCCTCAATGGCAACAGTCTGTGGAGGTTCCCTCTCACTTATGGATGCAGGTGTTCCAGTAAGGGCTCAGGTTGCTGGAATTGCGATGGGATTAATCATGGAGGGAGACAGGTTTGTAGTTCTCTCAGACATTTTGGGAGATGAAGACCACTTAGGGGATATGGACTTTAAGGTTGCAGGGACGAGGAAGGGAGTAACTGCAATTCAAATGGACCTAAAGGTCAAGGGAATTTCAAGGGAGGTTCTCTCAAAAGCCCTTGCACAGGCAAGGGAGGGAAGGCTCTTCATACTTGACAAGATGGACGCTGTAATAAACAGACCGAGGGAAGAAGTTTCTCCCTATGCTCCGAGAATTGTTACAACATACATAGAGCCTGAAAAAACAAGGGACTTAATAGGTCCTGGAGGAAAGACGATTAAGACCATAATCGACAAGGCCGGAGTTAAGATAACCATTAAGGAGGACGGAACAGTCTTGGTTTCGGCTCCGACTGAGGAAGCTGCAGCTCAAGCCCTCAAGATGATTGAGGACGTTACGAGGGACTTAGAAGTGGGAAACACCTACTTAGGAAAGGTTACAAGGGTTGAGAACTACGGGGCTTTTGTTGAGCTTGCTCCTGGTAAGATTGGACTGATTCACATATCAAAGCTTCCTCCGGAGGTAAGGGAGAACATCTTTGAAAACATAAAGGTTTCGGACGTTATTCCAGTTAAGATTATTGAGTTTGACCAGATGGGAAGGCCAAAACTGAGCAGGATAGACGTAACTCCCGATGAGGAGAGAAAGCTCAGGGAACAGGGTGGATTCTACTCAGAGCCGGAGAGGAAGGATGAGTAACTGGGCAGCAGGCTGGGTTCTCTCTAAAGGTAGAGAAATTAAGTTCAGTGAGAAATTTTTAGACGTTGCAGTTAAACTCCACTCTCTACTTAAAAGCAGGTTAAGAAGGTCAAAGAAGGAATTTTTGCTTGAAGTTGAGGAAATTCCGAGGAACTTTTCCGTTGATATCAACTTTTTAAGGGGAGTTTTTGAATCATCCGGCATTTGGGGAAACAGGACAGTTTTTATCCCAAAAATCGAAAAGGTTGAGGAGGAGCTCCTTTCCCTTTTAAGCGACTTCTCTCTTTTGGAAACAGAAGACGGGTTCTTCGTAACGGGAGAAAGTGCCAACCTTCTAATTCACCTATTCTACGATGAGGAGACGGAGGAGCGTTCTGAGTACTTCTTTGAAAGGTTTCTAAAGTTTTTGACCGGAGAAAAGTGGGAAAGAACCTCATTTAAGTTTTCCCTTGAGGAGGGAGCTCTCCCTCCGTTTAAAAAGAGAATTTCGGATAGTGGATTTGACCTATATCTGATAAAGCTGTTAAAGGTTGAAGGAAACGTTTACTTTTTTGATACAGGAGTAAGAGTTTCCCCTCCGCCGGGATATTACTTTGACCTCGTTCCCCGCTCCTCCATCTATAAGAGCGGTTTTATCCTTGCAAACTCCGTTGGAATAATAGATATGACGTACAGGGGAACGATAAAGGTCCCCCTTGTAAAGGTTAATCCTGAAAAGGAAGTGCCAGAACTCCCTTGGCGGGCCGTTCAGCTCATTCCAAGGAGGTTTTTCCCTCTTGAAGCAGAGGAGGTGGAGTCCCTCGAGAAAACACTAAGGGGAGAGGGAGGTTTTGGAAGTACCGGATAGGAGGATTGGTTGATACCTATAAAGGACTTTAACCCAAGCCGTTCAACTCCCGTTATTACCATTCTTATAATAGTTGCATGTTCAATTGTATTCCTCTACGAAATTCTCCTTCCTCCCAATATAAGGGAAGTTTTTGTAAGAATGTTTGCAGTTATCCCATTTGAGGTAATGCACGGAGTTGATATTCCTCCTCCCGACCCGTTAACACCCTACGGAAGCTTAATTTCTTACCAGTACCTTCACGGGGGATTCCTTCACATCTTTGGAAACATGCTCTTTCTGTGGGTATTTGGGGACAACGTTGAGGACAGGTTGGGAAAGTTAAAGTACTTTATTTTTTATACCCTGTGTGGAATAAGTGCAGCCATTATACAGTCACTTGTTTATCCAAACTCTGACATTCCCCTTATAGGGGCTTCTGGAGCAATAAGTGGCGTTTTGGGGGCCTATGCAGTTATGTTTCCGAGAGCACAGATACTTACATTAATCTTCATTTTCTTTTTTATAGATGTGATTGTTCTTCCTGCCTCCCTCTGGATAGGTATCTGGTTTTTGATGCAGTTCATGAGTGCCCTTATTTCTGTCAACCACCTATCCATGGGGGGAGTTGCCTGGTTTGCCCACATAGGTGGTTTCATAACGGGGATAATCCTCGTTAAGATACTTTACAGAAAGAGAAAAGATGAAGAGTTTGAAATTCCCCTTTAGGGGAATAATTTTAAGATAGTTGCAAATAATTTGCAATTAGGAGGGAAGATTGGAAAAGGAAAAGCTTTACATATTCGATACAACACTCAGGGACGGAGAGCAAACTCCCGGAGTAAACCTAACGGTAGATGAAAAGGTTCAAATAGCAAAACAGCTTGAGAGGTTGGGGGTAGATGTAATTGAAGCTGGATTTGCCATAAGCTCTCCTGCCGACTTTGAAGCAATAAAGAGAATAGCTAAGGAGGTTAGAAACTCCACCGTCTGTTCACTTGCAAGGGCAAGGGAAGAGGATATAAGGACTGCATGGGAGGCTCTAAAGGAAGGAAACAGGGTGAGAATTCACACCTTCATAGCTACCTCCGATATTCACCTTAAGTACAAGCTGAAAATTTCAAGGGAAAAGGCCTTAAAAAGGGCTGTCTGGGCAGTTAAGTTTGCCAGGGAGATAATGGGTGAAAAGGCAGAGGTTGAATTTTCGGCAGAGGATGCCGGTAGAACAGATTTAAAGTACCTTTACGAGGTAATCGAGGCAGTTATAGAAGCTGGAGCTGACGTTGTTAACATTCCTGACACTGTAGGTTATGCTGTTCCAGATGAGTGGTACGAGAAGATTTTATCGATTAGGGAAAACGTTAAAAACGTTGATAGAGCAATAATAAGCGTCCACTGCCACAACGACTTAGGACTTGCAACAGCCAACTCCCTCATGGCAGTTATGGCAGGAGCCCGTCAGGTTGAGTGTACTATCAACGGCCTTGGGGAGAGGGCTGGAAATGCTGCCTTAGAGGAAGTTGTTATGGCAGTGAAGGTTCGCTCCGACCGCTTTTCCGTCTACACAGACATTGACACAAAACAGATATACAGGACGTCTCAACTTGTAAGCAGGTTGACCGGTGTTCTTATTTCAAAGACGAAGCCAGTTGTAGGGGATAATGCCTTTGCACACGAGTCTGGAATTCACCAGCACGGTGTACTTGCCTGCCCTGAAACGTACGAGATAATGAAACCTGAGGATATCGGACTTAAGGAGTCAAAGATTGTCTTGGGAAAACACTCAGGAAGACACGCATTCAGGAAGAAGTTGGAGGAGATGGGAGTTGAACTATCGGAGGAGCAGTTTGAGGAGGCCTTCAAGAAGTTTAAGGAACTTGCCTCAAGGAAGAAGGAGATTTACGACATTGATATAGAGCTCCTCATAGAAGGTTTGGAAGGAGCAGGAGAGAGAACGTACGAACTCTTATACAACCAGGCCGTCAGCGGAGAGGGAATAATACCATCGGCAACGGTAAAAATTGGAACCCCTGAAGGTGAAAAGTTGGGTATTGCCGTAGGGAACGGCCCCGTTGATGCAACCTACAGGGCAATAAGAAACGCCTTGGGATTGGGAGAGGACATTCAGCTTAAGGACTTTAAGATAAGGGCTCTCACTGCAGGAACCGACGCTCAGGCAGAGGTCTATGTAACAATAGAGTCAAACGGATTTAGAGTCAGCGGAAGAGGAGTAGACCCTGACATTGTCAGAGCATCAGCCTTAGCTTTTTTAGAGGCTTTGAATAGACTCGAAAAGAGAAAGAGTAAAAAGAAAGGAATTTAATCTTCCTCCCCTAAGGGGGAGTTTTTTCCTTTGTTATATCCAACTGCTAAACAGTTTTAATCCGGTATTTTCCGGAACTCCAAGGAGCAGATTCATATTTTGAACGGCCTGTCCAGATGCTCCCTTTCCTATGTTATCGATGACCGAAACAACAACGGCTAACCCGTTTGATTCGTCCTTCGTTATGTAGATGTCGCAGAAGTTGGTTCCGGAGACATCAGAGGTTTTTGGAGGAGTACTTCTAACTCTAACAAAGTATTCGTTTTTGTAAACTTCCCTGTAAATTTCCTGGAGCTCCTCCTTCTTAGCACCAGTTTTAAAGTACACAGTCGAGAGAATCCCTCTGTTCATAGGTACCAAATGGGGAGTGAACCTAAAGAGTGGGAGGTCCAACTTTTCCTTTACCTCTGGAGCATGCCTGTGGCCTTCCACAGAGTAGGCCTTGAACGACTCGTTAACTTCACAGAACAGTAGATTCAAATTTGCCTTTCTTCCTGCTCCTGTAACACCCGACTTACTGTCTGCAATAACGGGAAACGATGTATCTATCAGTTCCCTTATCTTTGCTGGATAGAGCCCTAAGATGATGCTTGTAGGGTAGCATCCGGGGTTTGCAACAATTCGCTTTTTTGGTATTTCACTCCTGTTTATTTCTGGTAAGCCGTAAGCTGAATCTGAGAAGAGCTCTTTAGCAGAGTTTTCAACTCCGTACGTTCTTTCGTAAATTTCAGGATTTTTGAACCTGAAGTCTGCACTGAAGTCAACTATTTTCAGTTTAGGATTCCTGTAGTAGAGCTCCTTGACGATTGGAAAGGAGGCTCCGTGGGGAAGACATAAAAAGGCAAGCTCAACTTCTAAGAACCTGTCGGGATTGTAGCTTTCAAAAACTAAATTTTCGTAGTAGCTTCCTGATAAGTGAGGAAAGACCTCTGTTAGTCCTTTTCCTTCAAACTGACGAGACGTTACGTAAACAACCTCAACCAATGTATGGTGTAGAAGGAGGCGAAGGAGCTCCGCCCCCGTATATCCAGAAGCTCCAACAATAGCAACCTTAACGTTTTGACCACTGGTACCTTGCACGGGCTCCCCTTTGACCGTACTTCTTCCTCTCCTTTATTCTTGCATCCCTTGTCAGGAATCCAGCCTTCTTAAGGGTGGGTCTGAGTTCAGGATTAAATGCAAGTAAAGCCTTCGCTATTCCGTACTTAACGGCATCAGCCTGGGCAGACTTTCCTCCCCCTTTTAGGGTACAGAGAACGTCAAACCTCCCGTTTGTTCCCGTTACGTCAAAGGGCTGCTGCATTATTTTGAGAAGAGCTAACCTTCCAAAGTACTCCTCTGCAGGAACTTCCTTTTTCTTGGAAATTCTTACAGTAATTTTTCCACTGCCGTTTGGTATCAGCCAAACCCTTGCTATGGCAGTTTTTCTCTTTCCTGTTCCGTAGTATCTAACTTCAGCCATTACTTTCCTCCATTAAAGCTCAAGGGGTTTAGGATTTTGTGCTTTGTGTGGATGTTCAGAACCGGCGTAAACTTTCAGCCTTTTCATTCTCCTGTCCCTGAGCTTGTTCTTAGGAAGCATACCCCTTACTGCAAGCCTGATTACTTCTTCTGGTTTCTTCTGAAGGAGCTCCCTTAACGTTGCCTGTTTAAGTCCCCCAGGGTATCCTGTGTGCCAGTAGTAGACCTTTTTGTCCAACTTCTTTCCTGTCACAAAGACCTTTTCAGCGTTAACAACAACAATAAAGTCTCCACCGTCAACGTGTGGAGTGTAGGTAGGTTTGTGCTTACCCATCAGAATCTTTGCAATTTCAGAAGCCAGACGACCCAGAGTTTTTCCCGTAGCATCTACTACGTACCAGTCTCTCTGTACGTCCTCCTTTCTTTGCATGAAGGTTTTCATCTGTTTCCTCCAGATAGTGGCGTTTTTAACGCCGAAAATGTAGCGGGCAGCGGAAATTTACTAAAGTACTTTTCTCTTGTCAACCTTTTAAATTGAGACTATATTAGCTTTCAGCACGGAGGGGTGCCCGAGTCTGGCTGAAGGGGCACGACTGGAAATCGTGTGTACCCCCACAAAGGGTACCGCGGGTTCGAATCCCGCCCCCTCCGCCATACAGGAAAAAATTGGGATTGTTTTCATAATGCCGGGGTCTCCACAACGCCCGGAGGGTGAACCCCGCCAGGCCCGGAAGGGAGCAACGGTAAGCCTGAAGGGCGTGTGTGGTAAGGCTCCGGCTCTACGTGTTTAATAGGAGAGAAATTGCCCTTGCCACATTTTCAACTAAGGGGATAATCTGGGAGTAGTCCATCCTTTTAGGGCCTAAAACGCCAACTATACCGCCGTTTTGAAATCCTACAGAGTACTTTCCTAAAACAAAACTTACTTGAGGAATTTCAGGTTTTACCTCTGAGCCTAAAATTACATCTACTTTTTTCTTTTCGTTGAGAAATTTCCTTAGAACCTCCAAAAGGAGAGTCTTCTCCTCAAGGAGCTCTATCACCCTTTTTAGCCTCTCTGCATCTCCCGAGACGAGGTTTATGATGTTGGGAGCTCCCTGAACTTCAAAGTAGTTAATTTCATTTATTGATTTTAATATATGGGAGTTTAATCTAAAGATTATGTCTGAAATCTCCCTCCTTAGACTGTCAATTTCCTTTATAAGTTCCTCTTTAACCTTCTGTAAGGTCTTTCCTTTAAATTTTTGAGTCAATATTTTTGAAATTTTTGCCAACTCTCCTTCGGTAATATCTGCTTTTATAACCTTGTGAACGACGTAATCCGGATAAAAGTTAATAACTATTAAAACCTTGTCAGAAGAAACCTTCAATAGCATTACATTGCTAACGGTTAAATTTTCAACGAAATTAATTCCAAAGCCAACGTATCCTGTACTTTCCTGAAGAAAATCTAATACTTTAGAGAGAATTTCCTCCCTCTCAGTTAGGTTCTCACTTCTTATTGACTCTATTAGCCTGTTTACCAAAGTCTCATCCTCTCTACCAAGGGCAATAAAGAGGCTGTTTAGGTAAATTTTCAGTCCTTCGTCTGTTGGAACTCTTCCGGCCGATGTGTGGGGCTGAAAAAGATAACCCTTATCCTCAAGGTCGGCCATGACGTTTCTTATCGTAGCAGGGCTAAAAGGTAAGGAGTATGCCTTCTGAAGGGTTCGTGATCCTACAGGTTCCCCACTCTTTATGTAGAGCTCTGCTATTTTGAGGAGTATATCCCTCTCTCTCTCTGTTAGTTCCATTTTTAATCCCTTCGTCTTAAAATTGGTTTTCGAAAGTTAATATATTCCTTCTTTTAAATACTGATTTTTGTACTCTACGTACCTTAAGGCGTGTTTTCTCAGTCCCTCAACTTCCTCCTCTGTTAGTTCCCTTTTAACAGAAGCTGGAAATCCCATTATCAAACTGCCGGGAGGAAACTTTTTGTTAGGTGGAACTAAGGTTCCAGCAGCAACTATAGAGTTCTCTCCGATGACTGCACCGTCTAAAATGATTGCTCCTATTCCAATTAAGCAGTTGTCCTCAATTGTACATCCATGGAGCTTAACAGAGTGTCCTACCGTAACGTAACTTCCAATTACCGTAGGATGAGTCTGATTTGTAACGTGGACAACAGTTCCGTCCTGAATGGATGTACACTCACCGACTCTTATGTAGTTAACGTCTCCCCTTAAAATTGCTCCAAACCAGATAGAGCTATCGTTCCCAATCTCAACATCCCCTATAACCATTGTATTTTCAGCTATAAAAACTCTTTCCCCTATCTTAGGATAGATACCTTTGTAGGGCTTAACCATTTTTTCCTCCAAAATATTAAGTTTTTGGTATTTTACTATTAGATGGAATTTATTGGTAATTTAATTAGTTAAGTATGAAGCGAAAAAACAATATTGACATTATCTAATATTTAGGGTAAAAATAAAAAAAATAAAACGAATAGGAGGGAGCTATGAGAAGGGAACTTTTGTCCAGTACCGTCTTTATACTTGCTCTTTCTCTTAATGCTTTGGGACATCCAGATGTAACTTTGAAGGACCAGTTCGGAAATCCAGTTGACCAGTCAAAGCTTCCTGTTGATGTTAGAAAAAGTTGTGGTTCATGTCACGACATCGACTTTATTGGAACTGCCTACCACTTCCAGCAGGGAAGACTTGCAATTCTCTCAAAGGACATTTACGAGAAGAACTACTACAGTAAGTACGGTGATACACAATTTACAAATGGTCTTCCTAAGGAATTGGATAAAATTGATATGGGTATGTATGGAAAGCTCTGACCTCCTGCCTACCGCCAGTTGGCGCCGGTAGAAGGAACGAATTCCGGAACTGTTGATTTAACAACTCCAAATTATGCTTTTAAGTGCGCAATGTGTCATCCCGGTGGTGGTCCTCTTGAAAGGGATAGGAATGACAATTTCCTCTATGAAAAGTCGAAGGAAGAAATTCAAGCAATCTTTGACAGTGGAAAGATTCCAGGTGATTATGCTCTTTGGAGCACAAAGGATAAGAAGTTCATCCCTTACGCTTGGAAAGTTGATGTTGGAAACCAAACAATAAACAACACCATGGCTCCTGCATGTTTTCTCTGTCACTCAAAACTTGACACAATTAGGATTCATAAAGGAATTCTGAATTTCAGAATATCTGTTGCGAAGCTTCACTACTTAGCTGGAGCGGATACGGCTGCAAGTGGTTTAGCTCAGCTAAACATGAAAACAAAGGAATTTACCTACAACGGGACACTCGATGTTGATAACTCTACAGGCGGCATTCAAATCAACCACAATGTAATCGGTAAATCGAACGACCAGCACTGCAGTCAGTGTCACGGTGGTGGATGGGATGACATCAATGAAGATGGAAAGATAAATCCTATGGACTTTGTTCTTCAAACAAAGGACCCAAAATTTGTTCAGCCTGATTTTATGAAAGAAGCAAAGGTATGGTTTTTTAATGAAAACTTTACCGACGAAAATGGAATTCCAAAAAACGTTGAAGTCCACCAGTGGGCCGACTATGTAGGAGCAAACAATGTTAAGGGTTGTGTTGACTGCCACCAGCCTATTAATCACGACTACATAGGAGAGGGTTACTTCCCAAATACTACGGTTCTTGCACCTTCCCACGACTTTGCTAAGGGTAATGCAGGACCTGCCCACGGCGTAATGTGGCACCAGATGGCAGGAAGTGCTAAGTGTGAAAACTGCCATACAGACCCTGTTTCGATACACGAAAGTGTCATGGGACCAGCTGCCAAAACCCATATGGATAAAATTGCATGTACTACGTGTCACATTGGAAAGAAGTACTTCTACAGGGTTAAGTTGATTGACTGGACACTTCCTTTGTGGGTAGTTTCAGGAAATAACACATCAATAACCTTCAATGGTCTTGATAAAAATGGTTATCTCTATGGAGACCCTTCTAACGGTACATGGCCAGATGTTGCATGGTTCCCACAGAGGGACTTCAAGACGGGAAATGTTACCTGGAAATTGAAATCTGTGAATGCTATGGGAGTTCTTTATTTTGAGGATGACTCCCAAGGAAAATTTAGACCTGTTTTTGCAAGGTACTTAGCAAAGGCATTCAGGCTTAACCCTAACCTTCCAACAAAGTACATAATTGCTCAAATAGACCCAACTACAGGTAAACCGGTTAGGACAGGTGATAAAGGATATATTTTAATGAAGGTAAAGAAAAATTCAACAGTTGCTAACGATACAGACCTTCAAAGTGGTAATTGGACTCTTTGGAGAGCTCTTCCTAACTATATCGATGTTAACCTTAACGGTCAGTACGATGAAGTGGTGGATGTTCAAATTAAGGACGATACTGGACTTTACAAGAATGCTCCCGATGGAACTCCAGAGATAAATACTAAAGAGGAGGTGGAAGCAGCAATACAAACACTTACAAAAATAATTTCTAAAGCTACCGGCAAGAGCGATGTAACAGTTAAATTAGCTGCTTCAAGTGATGCCTTTGCTATGACTCACAACATAAGGCCTGCTTCTGAGGCTCTTAAGTGTGGTGATTGCCACGGAAGGAGTGAAAACGTCTTGGCAGGTGAATTCCTTACAAGAACAACTCCTATATACTTTACCTATGATAGTGACGTTCTCTCTGCACCGTACTTCGATAAGAAAGTTGACCAAAATCCAACAGAGCTCTCGTTTGCTGAACATGTTAAAGAAGAGTTGATAGAGATGGGATATGGAGCTGAAGCTCCTCAGGAAGGGAATCAAACGATAACCTCCAATGTTGTACCTGAAGTAGAAATTCAAGTGAATGATGGGAGTGCAGTAATCACTGTAAATAATAAAACCATAAAAGTTCAAACAGACAATGCTACGGTAGAATCACAACTACCAGATAAAACAATAGTTTCTGAAATTGCTAAGGAAAAACGAATTTCAAAGGTTATTGCTTACTTACAGGTTAAACCTACAAGTTCCCAATTCACAGTAAAATTCACAGACCTATCCTCAGATGAAGTAGAAAAAGCCACAGTTGTAACGGATAAAGGAAGTGTAATCTCAATTGATAGAGATACTAATAAGGGAATAATCACTGCATTAATTTCTACCGAAGAAAAACGAGCTACTAATGAGCCTATTACGGTTGTTCTCGGTGAACCTTCTACTACCTCTAAAATAGGTGGCGGTGGAGGTTGTTCACTATCCACAGCACCAGGACTTGGCGGAGCTCTTTCAGGATTACTTGGACTGTTACCTTTGGTCGGCTTAAGGAGAAAGGGAAGAAAGTAACTTAAGATTAGATTTAAGGAAAGGGGGAGCTCTGAGCTCCCCTTTTTTATTAAGAGTACTGCTCTTTAAGTTCAGGATAAAGGGGATGTTTTCCGCAGATTTCAAGGACCTCGGATTTTACTCTTTCTATAACTCCGTCATTTTCAATGTTGTTCAAGACATCGGCAATAAGCTGAGCTATTCTCCTTGCTTCATCCTCCTTAATTCCCCTCGTTGTTATTGCAGGAGTGCCTATTCTTATTCCACTTGTTACAAATGGACTTCTTGTGTCAAAGGGAATTGTGTTTTTATTAACAGTAATGTTTGCCCTTCCTAAGGCAGCCTCTGCCTCCTTTCCAGTTATTCCCTTGTCCGTTAAGTCAACCAACATTAGGTGGTTATCTGTTCCACCTGAAACAAGCCTAAATCCAAGGCGTTTTAGCTCCTCTGCCATTGCTCTTGCATTCTTTACCACCTGTTCTTGGTACTCGGCAAACTCTGACGACAAAGCTTCCTTGAAAGCAACAGCCTTTGCAGCAATTACGTGCATTAAGGGACCACCCTGAAGGCCAGGGAATACTGCCTTGTCTATATCCTTGGCAAACTCCTCCTTGCACATTACGACACCACCACGGGGTCCCCTTAAGGTTTTGTGGGTTGTTGTTGTTACGAAGTGGCAAGCCTCAATCGGGGATGGATGGAGACCGGTAGCAACAAGCCCTGCTATGTGGGCAATATCTGCCATCAGGAGAGCTCCAACCTCATCCGCAATTTCCCTGAACCTGTTAAAATTTATAAACCTTGGATAGGCGGAGGCTCCGCATATTATAAGTTTAGGTTTATGCTCCTTTGCCAAATTGTAAACCTGGTCAAAATCGATGGTTTCCGTATCCTTTCTAACCCCGTACTGGACAACGTTAAAGTACTTACCGGTCATATTAACAGGGGAGCCGTGTGAAAGGTGTCCACCGTGAGAAAGGCTCATTGAGAGGATGGTATCTCCAGGCTTTAAAACTGCAAGGTAAACAGCTTGATTTGCCTGAGAGCCGGAGTGGGGCTGAACGTTAACGTGGTCTGCACCAAAGAGCTCCTTACACCTCTTTATTGCGAGTTCCTCTGCAAAATCAACACACTCACATCCACCGTAGTACCTCTTCCCAGGATAACCTTCGGCGTACTTGTTTGTTAGGACGGAACCCTGAGCCTCCATTACAGCAGAAGAGGTAAAGTTTTCTGAGGCTATGAGTTCCAAGTGCTCATTCTGCCTTTTATACTCACACTTTAGAGCGTCAAATATTTCAGGGTCAACTCTTTTAAGGTTCTCCATTATCTACCCTCCACACTCTTTGTTCTCTATCTCTGAGATTTTCCTTACCCTTCTTTCGTGCCTTCCGCCGTCAAATGGTGTCTCCAACCATACTTTTACAATCGCCTTTGCAAGTTCGTTACCCAAAACCCTTCCCCCTAAACAGAGGACGTTAGAGTTGTTGTGTCTTCTACTCATTTCAGCAGCATAGATGTTGTAGCACAATGCAGCCCTTATTCCTTTAACCTTATTAGCTGATATAGATATTCCTATTCCTGTTCCACATATAAAGATTCCCCTATCGGCTTCCCCGTTAATAATTCCCTTTGCTGCTTTGTAGGCAAAGTCTGGATAATCTACGCTCTCCTCTGAATAGGTTCCGTAATCGACGTACTCTACTCCAAGTTCCTCCAAGTAACCTTTTATGACCTCCTTCAGTCTAAAGCCTCCATGGTCACAAGCTAAGGCAACCTTCACGTTCACCTCCTTTGTGGCCGAATTATACTCTAACTCCACCACTCCTCTTCCTTTGACTCCATAACCGTTTCTACTATAAGAAGAACTACAGAGAAAACATTTGCAACTAAAGCCCCCCAAGCCAAGGCCTCCACCAAACTGAGTCTTGTTCCCATTTCGTAGAATATGAGGGCAGGAATCAGGTGAAGGTCGGCTGCAAGGCTCGTTGCTAAGAGCTCCGCACTCAGAGTTTTTTTACTTCCAAGCTTAAGAAGAGTTGCTATTAAGTTAAATGTAACGGAAGCTATTAACTCGTAAGGGTCTTTATCGTAGACAAAACCAACGGTAGTTGTTAGTGACATCATTACAAAGAATGCTGTTCCTACTTTTCCCCAGTCCATACTATCCCTCCAGTCTCTCCTTAAGCTTTTTCCTCAGAATGGAACTTCTTGAAGTAACTCCCCCTTTGGAAAGGACCTTTATAACCCTTTTTATCCTTTCGGCGGGAGCTACAACAACCAACAGGTCAAGTGCTTCTATTACCGTATCACTGTTGGGAGTATAGATAACTCTTCCGTCCCTTTTTCTTATTGCTATAATGGTTATTCCAAATTTGTTCTTTAACTTTAATTCCTTCAGGCTTTTCCCTACTAATGGAGAGTTCGGTTGAACCATAAATTCTTCGATATCTATAAAAACATGTTCACCGAATAGTATTTCCTCTAAGAGAGACTTCTCTCCGAAAATAGGAGGTTTCTTAGCAAGAACGGAAATCCTCTTTGAGACTATTGAGGGTATTGTCTCTACAAAGTCAGCTCCTACAAGCTTAAGTTTTTCTGAAAACTCAGAATTCTTCGCAATTCCTAGAATGAAAAACGGATATATGTTTTCCTTATTAACTACGTTCTTAACAGTAAGGGTTACAGCTAAATTCTTGTAGTCGTTGTCTGTGGCAACTATTGCTCCTACAGCAGACTTTACATTTGCAAGATAGACAGTATTTTCCTTTGTAGGGTCAAGTTTAAGGTAGTATCTAATTTGGTGCTCCTCTGCAAACTCCTCAAGCTTATCGTCGTCACTAATTACAACTACAGGAATACTGTTTTTTCGAAGTTCAAAAATCAGTTCTGTCACGTAGTCATTAAAGCCAAAGATTAAATAGTGTCCCTTTAAAGCTGAAATATCCCCTACCATTTTTCTAAACCTCAAAATTTTTATGAGTTCTCCACTCGATACAAGGTCAATTAAAACTGCTAAGGAGTAACCCATTACTGCTCCAACACCTATGACCATTACAAAAAGGTTGAATACTCTATCCCTGTTTGTCATGTCCCACATTTCACCGTAACCGATCGTCGTAACTGTAAGTACTGTCATGTAGAAAGCTCTGAGAAGGTCAACACCCGAAATTACCATATAACCGATAGTTGAGGCCATTACAGTTACGAGGGCGATTATGAGGGGAGCTCTAAATTTCATTAGAATTTCGAGTATCTTTTCCTCGCTGTACCTTTTAGGTAGTAACTTCTTCAATTACTCCCTCACTCTTAATTTTTCTTAATCAAGTATACATTTTGTTCGTTGAGCTTTAAAAACCTTTGAGTAACATTTAAACCTTATTGAGGTTCAGACAGAAGGTGGACACCCTAAAATAACCTTTGAATACTACAGGGAGGTGTCCACCGATGAAACAATTGAAAAAATTCAAAGGAACATCCCTCCATATATCCAGCATAAATACGGCGTTCAAAGAAACACTGAAAACTGG
>QOAO01000006.1 GCA_003978105.1 Thermovibrio sp. | reverse complement strand
CTCGGTTTCCTCAATGGCTCTTCTCATTGAAGGAGTAACTCTGTCTGCAAAGAGAATTACCTTTCCATTAACGTTTCTTGCTACCCTTCCCATTGTTTGAATAAGAGAGGTTGTTGACCTTAAGAATCCCTCCTTGTCTGCATCAAGAACCGAAACCAAAGAAACCTCAGGAAGGTCCAGTCCCTCTCTTAAAAGGTTTACACCAACTAAGACGTCAAACTCCCCGGTTCGGAGTTCCCTTATTATTTCAACCCTTTCAACTGAATCAATCTCGGAGTGAAGGTACTTTGCCCTTATTCCCCTCTCAATCAGGTAGTTTGTAAGCTCCTCGGCACTCCTCTTTGTTAGAGTTGTTACCAGTACCCTTTCATCTCTCTTAATTCTCTCCCTTATTTCAGAAAGCAGGTAATCTATCTGTCCTTCCGTTGGTCTAATTTCAACTTCTGGGTCTAAAAGACCTGTAGGCCTTATTATCTGTTCAACAACCCTGTCTGAAACGGAGAGTTCAAACTCTCCCGGGGTTGCCGAAACGAAAATTGCCTGTTGAACCCTCTCCAAAAACTCCTCAAAGTTTAAAGGTCTGTTGTCGTAGGCTGAAGGGAGTCTGAACCCGTGCTCTATTAGGTTAAACTTCCTTGCCCTGTCTCCTCTCCACATTGCCTTTATCTGTGGAATGGTTACGTGGGATTCGTCAATTATCACTAAGAAGTCTTCCGGAAAGTAGTCAAGGAGGGTAAATGGAGGCTCTCCGGGCTTCCTTCCGTCCAAGTGTCTTGAGTAGTTCTCAATTCCCTTGCAGTGGCCTATTTCTAAAAGGAGCTCCATGTCGTACTTTGTTCTCTGTTCAATTCTCCTCGCCTCAAGCTCATTTCCCTGACTCAGGAAATAGTTGACTCTCTCCTCAAGTTCTTTCTCTATAGACCTAACTGCTTCAAGAATTCTTGAGTAGGGAGTCGCATAGTGGGAAGCCGGATAGACGGTGTACGAATTAAACTCTCTCAAGACTTTCTGGTTGAAGTAGTCCAACATAACGATTGAATCAACTTCATCTCCAAAGAACTCTATCCTTACAAAGTGGTCCTCCTGGTCTGCAGGGTATATATCTATAACGTCCCCCCTGACCTTAAAAATTCCCGGTCTTACGTCGTACTCACTCCTTTCGTAGCCGAGTGTAACCAACTTCCTTATGACTTCGTCCCTCTCTATCTCCTCGCCTATTTCAAACCTTAATGAGAGATTTCTGTAGTGTTCTGGGGAACCCAAGCCGTATATACACGAAACAGAGGAAACAACAATTGTATCGGGACGGGTAAGGAGAGAAACCGTTGCAGAGTGTCGCATCCTGTCAATTACAGGGTTTATTGAGCAGTCTTTCTCAATGTATACGTCCCTACTTGGAATATAGGCTTCAGGCTGGTAGTAGTCGTAGTAGCTTATAAAGTATTCAACAGCATTGTTTGGAAAGAAGTTTTTCAGTTCATGGTAGAGTTGAGCAGCAAGGACTTTGTTGTGGGAAATAACCAGTGTAGGCTTTTGAACTCTCTCAATAACTTTTGCTATTGTGAATGTTTTACCACTTCCAGTTATTCCTAAAAGGGTCTGAAATTTAACTCCCTTCTCTATACCCTCTGAAAGCTCTCTAATTGCCTTAGGCTGGTCACCTTTAGGTTCAAAAGGGGAGACTACTTTAAACCTTCTCAAGCTTCCTATCCTATAATTAGGTTTTCTGATTAATTTAGACCCTGTTTGGAGATTTGGAATGTTGAGGAGAGTTCTCCTGATTGTCACTTTAACCCTTTCAACAGCTCTTGCTTCAGACCTTAATCTTGGAGTGAAGCTCTACGGTGATGGAATGTACTCATTGGCTGCAAAAACTTTTAGCGAAAACTTAGACTCCCTGAACGATAAAAACTTCAAAAAGTATTATAGATATATTTACCTATCATTTTTAAAATCACAGGAATACAAGGACTTAAAAAGGTTTCTTTCATTCTGGGAAAGGAATTTTCCTGAGTTTTCAAAGGGAGAGTTTATTGCCCTCAAGTTTCTCCTACCACTGAGAAAAGGAGTTCCTGTTGAGAAAGCATTTCCAGAGAAGGATTTACTATCAATGCCTATAGATGATAAAGTTTCATTCTTTAAAGTCCTCTCTAAATCAGACTTACCCTCTAACGCTCTCTATTTCATCTTGTTAAGGTCTGGAAAGAACCTTGAACTGAAGGGAGCCCTCAGGGACAGCGGATTTTTGGAGGGAGCTCTGAAAAGAGCAAGTAAAGAAAACGACTACAAGCTCATAGATTTGATATTTGACACCTACGGGAGATGGTTTAAGGGTAAGGAAGAGGAAGTTCAGTACGTCAGATACCTTGAGAGAAAGAGAAGGTTTTCAGAGGTCTTAGTTGAAGCTCAAAAACTCTACAAGAAGTCCCCCGACGATAGAACAAGGTTGGAGCTTGCCAGAGCTTACTATCTCAACAAAAAGTACAGCGAGGTAGCTAAACTGTTAAAGAATCACAAAAGTACAGAGGAGAAGTACCTCCTAGCCTGGACCCTTTACAGGTTAGGAAAAGTAGATGAGATTCCAAAGGTAATAGGACTGAACATTTCCAAACCTAAAGTCCCTGAGAAATTAAAGACTCTCTTAGATTTCTACTCGGCAAAGTTCGACCTTGATGCTCTGAAGAAGTTCTATCCGGAGCTCTACACAAAAGCTCTCATTTTTTCCTTTTCCGATGAAATTCCTGAAGTCGGCTCAAGTGATGATTTAGGATACATCTACTACGAAAGGGGACTCTACAAAAGCTCAGAGAAAAAGTTAAAGAGAGCACTTCAGAATCCATCAAACGACCTTTCAACTGCAAGAACCTTGTACCTGTTAGGAAAAATAGGAACGATAAACAGCGATGTAGGAAGTGTTGTCTATAGCCAACTGATGGAAAGTTTCCAGAATACTCCCTACTACAGGGCTTCCCTCTTAGATGTGGCTAGGGTTTACCTCCTTTCTGGAAGCCCAAACATCTCAATTAAGCTCCTCGAGTATGCCTACAAGGAGGAAGGAATTAGAACTCCAGAACTCCTCAAACTCTTAGGAATCTCGTACTTTAACGTTGGAAACTATAAAAGGGCAAAAGAGTTTCTAAAAAGGGTTCCTGACGGTGATACTCTAACGCTTTTAGCTATCTGCCAGTATAAGTTGGGAAGTAAAAAGGAAGCCTACAGAACACTAAAGAAAGAAATTAAGAAGTACTCCATTTTTCCCGAGGTAAACGGTGGAAGATTAATTTACCTATCCAAAGTATTAGGAAAGGAGAGAGAACTTACAAAGCTTCCACTCATTTCCCCACTAACAAAAACCATGGCTGCATTTGTATCTAAGAACATAAACTATGCTGAAAAGATATTTAACACCCTGCCCCAAAGGGAAAAAACAGCACTTGCTCTCTATCTAACAGAAAGTTACGAGAAGAAAAAACCCCAAAAGAGCATCTTTTATTTAACCTACCTGTTCAATACAGCTTCAAATGAGGAGTTAGAGAGGTTTTCAAAGCAGTATATGAACTATCTTTCGTACAAGAGTAAAAACTTTGAGTCGTTAATTTTCAACGACCCCTACTTTATAGCTTACAACCCGGAAAACGCTGGAGCCGATGCTCTGACTCTCATATCTAAGGCAAGGGATTACGAAAGCAGCGGAGAATACGGAAAGGCCTACGGTATCTTAAAGCTAACTTTAGAAAAGATAAATTCCCCTAAACTTAAGGAGCAGATAGCCGAAAGGTTGGTTGAAATAGACCTTAAGCAGAAAAACTACAGGAGAGCTCTGAAAGACATTTCTCTCATTCAGGACTCTGATGTTAAAAACTACCTGCTATTTAGGGCCTATCTCTCCCAAGGAAAGCTAATAGATGCTTACACCGCAGCCCAGAGCGTAAAGGACATAACAAAAATTCCCGAAAAAGAGAGGGGTTACTTCTTAGGAAAGCTTGCTCACTACTACAAGTTGACTGGAAACAAGAATAAAGCCTTAGAAATTTCAAGGGAACTTACCAAATACTTAAGTAGCGTTAACTACGATGATTTGGTTAGCTTAGGAATACTGGCACAGGAAAGTGGAGATCTTGAACTTGCCGAAAAGCTAATAGGAGAAGCTGTTAAAAGAGCAAAAAAGAGGGAAGAAAGGGCAGAATCTCTCTTCTGGAGGGCATCAATTGAAACTCAAAAGGGAAACGTTGACGGAGCTCTCATAGACTACATGAAGATAGCTTACGAGATAAAGGTTGAACCCTGGAGTTCAACTGCTCTCTACAGGGCTGCTCAACTTTTGGAGAAAAAGGGAGATTACAGACAAGCAGCAAGACTCTACAAGAAAGTCTCTGAGATGAAAAAGGGAACAAAGGAGGGAAAAGAGGCAGAGGAAAGGTTAAAATCTCTCCTGAAAAGATTGAAGAAGGAGGAGTAATGGCTAAAAAGCACAGGTTTTTAAAGATTCTGGCGGATAGAATTGCAGATAATCTCCTTAGGGATGAAATCGTTATAGCTGACAATCCTGAAGAGTTTAGGGAGAAAGTCTACCAGATTCTCTACGACGATTATAGAACTGAGAAGGAGCTTGAGGAGGAGGCTGAAAAAATCATTCAGGAAAACAGCGATGAAGTTTTCTACAGGGGCGTTTCACTCCACAAGGCAAGAAAGCTCATAAAGGAGAAGTTGGCAAAGGAGAGGGGAATACCTGTTGTAGGGAGTCCTCTTTCAAGGGACAAAGCAAACTATCTGGCGGGGAAAATCCTAAAGTTAATTCTTACTGATGATACGCTGGACTACACGGAGGAGAGGGGAGTTATAAGAGGGATTATTGTTAAATCCTTTGAGGAAGTTTCTAAATTGAGAAAGGAGATTGACCAGAGGGTTAGGGAGAAAATAGCTTCCCACTCAAGGCCAATCTACGAAGGAACTCCCGAGTGGTATGCTCTGTACAACAGGTACTACAACGAGGAACTCATAGAGAGGGGATTGGTTGAACCGGAAGAGGAAATGTAAGTTTATCTATCTGATTATCTTCTGGTCCCTTGCCTTCCCTTGGTTTTTCTACAGCTATTTTTTTGGTAAGAACTCTGTTTCAAAATTGAAAGAGCTTCGAGAAACGGAGGCTAAACTGGAAAAGGAACGAAATTTCTGGAAACTCCAGAATGAAATTTTGGAAGAGAAAATAAACCAGATTGAAGCAAACAAAAGGTTTTACTACGAAAAACTTGCAAGAGAGATGTTTTTAAAGGGAAAGGATAACGAAGAGGTGATACTCTTTGTTAAGTAGAATACGAGATTACTTTAAAGCTTACGGTTACTGGAAGGAACCCTTCTTAAATTTTGAATTTTTAGGTAGAATAGATGTAAAATTAGTCCATGAAACAATTTTTCTGAAGGATTATGAAATAAACTCCTCCTACTATCTCTTAGGAAAAAATGTAAGGGACAAAACCGAAGCAAAGAGAGTATTTAAAAACTTAATGAAATACTGGAAAAGAATTTTAAGTCTACCCAACGACCACTACTTGACCTGTATTGTTGTTCTGTTTAGCTCGAAAGAAGAGTTACCAATTGATAACTTCTATGAGGAAAAGTTTCTCCTGCTCGGAATAAGGGGGAAAATTGTACTTATTGGAGGAATTATTAGAGAGAACACCTTAATCTTTCCCAAGAATATAAAAAGTAGGGAGGCAAGGAAGTTTTTAAACGCCCTCAAAGCCTCCATAGAATTAAGTTCTTAAATTCCTCCCTATTATAAATACCCTTGACGTCCAAAACAATCGGTCTTGATTTTGATATTGATTCAAAAAACTCTGGCTTTAGTCCCTTAAACTGGTCGTGTTTAACTGCAACTATAACGGCATCGTAGGGAGCTTCCTCCTGCGGGCTCCCTATCAGTTCTATTCCGTACTCCCTCTTAACCTCTTCTGGGTAGGCGTAGGGGTCATAAATAAAAGGCTGAACTCCGTATGAGAGGAGTTCATTGTATATGTCAACAATCCTTGTATTTCTAACATCCCTTATATTTTCCTTAAATGTAATACCTAAAATCAAAACCTTCGAGTCTAAAATTTGCTTTCCTTCCTTTATCATAAGCTTAACGGCACTTTCAGCAACGAACTTTCCCATTGAATCGTTAATTCTCCTACCTGCCAGTATTACTTCGGGATGGTAGCCAATCTCCTGAGCTTTAAAGGTTAAGTAGTAAGGGTCAACACCAATACAGTGGCCTCCTACAAGTCCAGGTTCAAACTTGAGAAAGTTCCACTTTGTTCCTGCCGCATCAAGAACGTCCCTTGTATCTATCCCCATTCTGTGGAAAATCAATGCTAACTCGTTCATAAGGGCTATGTTTAAATCCCTCTGAGTGTTCTCTATTACCTTTGCAGCTTCGGCAGTTTTTATGTTTGGAGCTCTATGGACACCGGCCTCAATTACAGAGCCGTAGATTTTCTCAAGGAGCTCTGCCGTTTCAGGAGTATCTCCGGAAACGACCTTCACTATCTTATCTATGGTGTGCTTTTTATCTCCAGGATTGACCCTCTCAGGAGAGTAACCAACAAAAAAGTCCTCCCTCCACTTAAGGCCACTCTCCTTTTCCAAAATTGGAACACAGATTTCCTCGGTAACTCCTGGATAAACTGTCGACTCATAAACAACAACAGTTTTAGGTTTCATGTACCTTCCAACTGTCCTGGTTGCTGACTTCACAGGTCTCAAATCGGGAATTTTATGAACATCAATGGGGGTTGGAACAGTAACAATTACCAAGCTACAGTCCGATATTTTCTCAGGATTTGTTGTGTAATCAACTTTAGAGTTTTTAAGTTCCTCTTCAGATATCTCTCCCGTTCTATCGTAGTTTCTCTGGAGCTCTGAAACTCTCTCTTCGTCTATGTCAAAACCTACAACGTTAAATCTCTTCCCCAAAAGGACAGCAAGTGGAAGACCTACATAACCAAGACCTACAACGCATATCTTTTCCTTTCCTTCTAAAAACTCTTTAAAGTTTGGAACCTTAGCCATTTAGTATCTCCCTGTACAGTTTTAACGTTTCCTCTGTAACCCTCTTTATATCAAATTTCTCTGCGGTTTTCCTTGCTTCCTCCTTTAATTTTTCATTTCTTAAATTTTCAACAGCTTTTAAAAGACCTCCGTAGAGAGAATTAACACTTCCCGGCTCAACTGCTATTCCGTTCTCTTTGTGTTTTAAATAACTCCTTATACCCCCAACGTAAGAGGCAACGACGACCTTTCTCATGGCCATAGCCTGAAGAAGGGAACCGGCTATTCCTTCGTTTATGGAGGGGAAGACGAAAATATCTGTAATTCTAAGAATATCAGGTACATCCCTTCTAAATCCTAAGGGAATAACAAACTTTTCCAGTCCAAATTTTTTTATCAGAGAGAAACACCCTTCACTTTTTGTATCCCTACCGACTAAGAGTAAATAGGTATTTTTATACCTTTCTCTAAATCTCTTAAATGCGGGAATTAAAATGTGATGTCCCTTTACCTCGGAAAAATTTCCTACGTTTGTTAAGACCAAGGAGTTTTCAGAAATTCCAAACTCTTTTCTATCCACTTTCCCTTCCAATCCAGGATTGAACCTTTCGAGTTCAACACCTGATGGAATGTAGTAGATCTTTTTCCTTAGTAGTTTTACCTTTTTTAGCGTTTCGTAAATTTTAGGAGATACGGAAACGATTGCATCCGTCCTTATATTGTACTTAGATATGAGAGAAAATTTTGAAATCGGATAGGGAACCCTTCTCGTGTAAATAATTTTAGGTCTCTTTTTTAAGAAAAAGGTTGATAACCAAACAAACCAGTGAGCCTTTGAAATGTGTGTATTAACAATGTCGTACTGGGAAACTATTTTTGAGAGTTTCCTTGCCTCTCTAATACTGAACTTTTTAGTATTCGGAAAGTAGCAGACATCTATTCCCTCTTTCCTTGCTCTTCTCTCTAACTCCGTTTCCCTAAAACACAGAATATCAGTTTTAACTCTAAGTCTGTTCATGTACTTAGCAAGGAGTAAACACTGTTCAGTTCCACCGCTCCAACCCCTTGCAGTGGTAGCCTGTAAAATTTTCATTTTCTAAACCCAAAGTTATATATTTCTGAGACTCAAGTATTATAGTTAAAGGAATTTAAAATGAAAGTTTTAGTAATTCAGATAAGGCAGTTGGGAGACGTTTTACTTTCAACACCTCTGTCCAGAGCTCTCAAGGAAAACCTTTCAAGTGTTGAGGTTCACTTTCTAACATCAGAGATTGGCAAGAGTATCGTTCTTGGAAATCCCTACATGGACAAAATACTAACGTTGAGTGAAGGGATAGTTGGAGAAGTTAGAGCTGTTTTAACTACATTAAGAAACAGGTACGATGCAGTAATAGACGTTCAAAGAACAGGTAGGTCAAGAAGAATTACGCTGTTTTCCCTTTCTCCAATGAGAATTGCCTTTAAGAAAAAAAATTTTGAAATTGGATACAACATACCTATTGAATGGGAAAACAGAGGATACACTGCCTGGGAAAGAATTAAACTCCTTGAGGGATTGGGAGTAAAGGTTAGAAACTATCAAGATTACTTACCAGAATTTTACAACTTTAAGCCAGTAAAAAATTTAAAACTCGACAAGTATGCAGTAATAGTTCCAACTGCGAGAAAGAGGGAAAAAATGTGGGAAGTTAAAAATTTCAAGGAAATTATTTCCTTTATTCATAGAGAATTTGGTATTAAAACAGTTCTTCTCTACGGAAAAGGTGAAGAGGAGGAGATAAAAAAATACAAGAACCTTCGGGGAACTATAATTCCAGAGAGAGCTCTCTCTATAGGAGAATCTGCATCTGTTATTAAGGGAGCTCTTTTCTTTATAGGTCTAAACTCATTTGCTTCTCACTTATCCGTTTCAGTAGGAACAAAAACAGTTGTCATAGACAGAAAACACTCAGGCTGGTTTCCACCAATTCCCTTGGTAAAAGAGGTTTACGGAAATGGAAAGTTTCCCGAAGTGAACGATGTTAAGAGGGTCATTTTAGAGCTAACCGGTTAAGAACTGCATATCAACTAATTTCCTGTAATCAGGGAGTTTTTCGTAGAGCTCCTCGTGCTTCCCTTTTCCGAGGAATTTTCCATTCTTTATAAAGAGAATCTCATCACTGTCCAAAACGGTTGATAGCCTATGGGCTATTGTTATTAAAATCCTATCTTTAAACATCTTATCAATTGCCCTCTGGATTGCCTTCTCTGTTTCAGAGTCGAGAGCACTTGTTGCCTCGTCTAAAATTAAAACATCAGGATTTTTCAAAACTGCCCTTGCGATTGCTATCCTCTGCCTCTGTCCTCCAGAAAAGAGAACTCCCCCTTCCCCTATTAGAGTATCGTAACCGTTTGGAAGTGAAATAATGTCGTTGTGTATGTTTGCTACCTTAGCTGCTTCAACAATCTCTTCAAGTGTTGCATCTGGTTTTCCTATTGCTATGTTTTCCCTTACAGTTCCCCTAAAGAGAATAATTTCCTGGGAAACCATTCCTATTTTTTTCCTGTAAGGGACTAACTTTAATCTCTTAAGCTCTACCCCATTAACCTCAATCCTTCCTTCTGTTGGGTCGTAGAACCTTGGAATCAGACTTGCAAGTGTTGACTTTCCACTGCCGGAACGCCCTACAATGGCGTACTTCTTTCCCTTTTCAAACAGGCAAGATATATTTTCTAAAACTCTCCTTTCAGAATTTGGATACCTAAAGGAAACTGATTTAAACTCAATTCTTTTTACATCTCCCTTAATTTCTAAATCCCCATCTTTAAGCTCATACTCACTGGGAATAGAAAGAACGGACCTTATTCTCTTGGCTACAGTTATGGATTGCTGAATTCTATTGTAGTTCTGCCCCAACTTCCTTATTGGCTCGTAGGCCATTATTAAAGCTATAATGAAAGAGAAAAAAGCCCCTGCTGTTGTTTCTCCAGTTAAAACCCTCTTACCCCCGTAGAAAATTAAAAATCCAACGATGAGTGCTCCGGTCAGCTCAACTATAGGAGGATATATTGCCTCCGTTCTCTTTATCTTCATAAACTCTTTTATGTACCTATCGTTATCCCTCTTGAAAGACTCCGAAAGTTTTTTTTCCAAGCTAAAGAGTTTTATTTCCCTTATGTTCTTTACGGCCTCAAAAAGGTGCTCTGTAACAACTATTAGTTTATCCTGCATCCTATCTGTGTATTTCTTTATTCTCTTTCCTATTCTTGAAATAACGTATCCGATTAAAGGAAGTCCCAAAAAGCCCAAAACCGCTAACTGAAAGTCCTGATAGAAAACAACTCCTACAAGACCTATAGCTGTAAGAGTGTTTCTAAAGAATGTGGCAATCTGCCTTGTCGTAAAGTCCTGAAGGAGCGATGTATCGTTGAGTATTCTTGAAATAAAGGAACCTGGAGGTTCCTTTAGAAATACTTCAAGTGGTAAGGATATTACCTTCTCATAGAGCTCCTCCCTCAAAAAGGCTATAACCCTTTGTCCTATATAGGACATACTGTAGTAGTTAACAAAAAAGACTACCCCTTTAAGGAAGACGAGAAAAATCAGAATTAGCGGAATTACACTTATCATTCTCTCATTTTTCTCAACAAAAACAGAGTTAACAACAACCTTAACGAAGTAAGCCAAATACGAAGTTATAAGGGCATTTAGAATAAGGGTAATAACGGCAACAACTACAAGAAACTTCATAGGTTTTAAGTAGCGAAAAATCCAAAATGGAAATTCCTTCACCCTTTCTCCCTACAGAGAGTAAAGTAAGCTGCGAGTTCTAAACCAAAACATACCCTTTTTATTACCAACTGCAAGTCTCTTTATTCTGCAATAGTTACCTCTATTAAATCCCCTTTCCGTTGTAAAACAAAACTCGTAACCTAAACTCCTGGCAATTTTAACTGCTTTTTCACTGAAAATTCCCCAGGGCCATGCGAGAGCCCTTACCTTTTTCTTTAATTTCTCCTCCAAAATCTCCTTAGAGAGCTTTAATTCCCTTTCGGCCTCTTTATGGTCCGAAACCAAAATACTCGTAAGTTTGGTTCCCTCCTTTACTCTTTTCCTCTCATCCTCCGGTAAAGAAAATATTCTCCAGTCTTTACCCTCTTTATAAGGCTTTCCTTCTCCTAAAACTGCTCTGTGGGTAAGTCCGTGCGACTCTACGGAAACAAGCCCTGTTGACTCTAAGTAGCTGAGCTCTCCCCACGACAAAAAAGGAGAGTTGTCTTCTCTCAAAAATGAATTCTTAAAGGCATCGTAAGTTGAAACGTTAGAATCGTCAGCTGATGTCCTTATCCCTTTAGTATCCAAAATCCTATCGGGTGAAACAAAGAGAACTGCTGGAATGGAGAGTTCCTTTAAGATGGGGAAGGCATAGAATAGAAAGTCTGAGAATCCATCATCAAAAGTTATCATAGCTGAAGGGAACTTTTTAGAGTCCTGTAAGTTTTCAAGTTTAATTAAGTTAAAGTGATTTTTTAAAAATTCCATCTGTTTTCTAAACATCTTAGGAGAAAGCCCAAATTCTGGATGAACTCTATGGTAAAGAAAAACAATAAATCCCATTAAAGTACCTTCCTATCAGGTAATTTTCCTGTTAAAGTTCCATTATACAAATCAATAAGTTTGTTAACATAGTTTTCTATTGAGTAATTTTTGGCAGTTTCTTTAGCTTTTTCTGATAGTTCTTTGTAGAGATTTTCATCTGATAATAGCCTTTTTACAGCATTTGCTATATCCTTTGGATTTATAGGAACAATAAAACTACAGTTTGAAGCTATTTCCTTTGACGGTACATTTGGAGAGATAACCGCAGGTAAACCGGCGTACATCGCTTCAAGATGTGCTATTCCTAATCCCTCATATTCTGATGGCATTAAGAGAACGTGAGATTGTTTGAGTATTCCAGGAACATCACTTCTATATCCTGTAAATATGACTTTATTTGATAGATTTAAAAACTTGGCAAGGTTTTTAAGCTTTTCTTTCTCTTTACCCTCTCCAACAATTAACAGTTTGGTATTTGGAAGTTCCTTTTCTATAAGGGAGAAAGCTTTTATAGCTATGTCGAAGTTCTTCTGTTTAACAAGGCGACCTACACAAACTATATACTTAAATGAACTATCTAATCTAAATCTTGTTTTCACTTTAAATTTTGAAAAGTCCACTCCATTGTAGAGAATGTAATGAGGCTTCGAAAATAAATTATGTTCTTTTTCAACAATTCTAAAAACTTCTTTAGATACGGAAAGGAAAATATCAGTTCTTAAAGATAAAAATTTATTAAGAATCCTTCTTTCTATTCTGTGTTCCCGTTTTATATTGTGTATATGAGTAATAATTTTTGTATTGATAGATAGAGAAGAAATTCGGGAGAAATAATCAGCAGAAAACTGCATAGAGTGTACTATATTTGGAGAAATTTTTTTTAATAATTTCCTAAGTTTAAAGGCAGTATCCAATCTATAAGTTTTTAAGGTTTTCAGATTTTTATTTAAATTGATAATAGAGATTCCAGCATTCAAAAATTCCTGTAGCTTGCTACCTGTTCCTGATATATTAATAATTTTAAATCTAAAATTTCTTTTTATTAACTCTTTGGATACATCAAACAGTAAATTTTCAATTCCTCCAAATGGGAGGCCACCAACAATAAAAACTACTTTCAAAAATTTCTCCTCGACTTAAATTTTTGGCTGTTATGAAGATAAGAGTAATTATAGGTAAATTTTCCCAGTATGGAGGAGCAGAATCCATAGCTTTTCGATTTTCTAAGTTTCTCTACCAATCAGGATTGCTTGAAGAAGTTCTATGTTTTAAAAGGGAGGAATCTGATTTCTCAGGAAAAGTTTTGGAGTTACCGATTTTAAAGTTAGGAAGATTTTTAAAAGCACACTCATTTAACTATTTGGTTAATAAATATTTACAAGAAAAAGAAAACCACAACATAGTAAACTTTTCATTTAATAGAGTTCAAAACTGCCACGTATTTAGAGCAGGTGGCGGAACGCATTTAGGTTTTTTAAAAAAATCGATAGAGGCTTATAGGGGCTTAGATAGGATTAAAAAGAGATTTACAAGATTTCTAAATCCAATTAACGTTTATATGCCAACTTTAGAGAAAAAAGTTTTACTTTCTTCAAAGAGGATAATAGCTATCTCAAAACAAGTTAAAGAGGAAATTAAAGAATACTATGGAGATACTTTTCAGAGGAAAGTGTCTGTTATACCTAACAGTGTTGATACTATCAAGTTTAATTATAATTATAGAAAATTAAACAAAAAAAGACTAAGGAAAAATTTAAACATTAGTAAAGAGATTTTTGTCATAGGTTTTGCCTCAAGTAACTTTAAGTTGAAAGGTCTTAATCACATTATCGAAGCCCTAAAAAAACTGCCAAATAATGTACATCTTATTGTAGCTGGAGGTAGAAATCCTAGAAAATACCTAAAACTTGCTGAAGGTTTAAAAGTAAGAGAAAGAGTTCATTTTCTAGGAAGGGTAAAAAAGATGGAGGACTTTTACACTGTAATAGATTGTTTAGCTCATCCATCCTTCTACGATTCCTTTGGGAATGTTGTAACTGAAGCTTTATCAATGCATGTTCCAGTAATTGTTTCAAAAAATACAGGCTCAAAAGATTTTGTAGTTTCAGGAAAGAATGGTTTTCTACTAAATGCTATTAATTCCAATGAATTAGCTAAATGTATAATGAAAACTATGAATTTTAAACCTGATTTTTCCGCCAATAAGTTTCTTGATGATAAGAAAATGTTTCAACTTTATGTTAAAGAAGCAGAAAAAAGTTTACTTATCAAGTAAAGAAACCTTATGATTCACAATAAAGAAGTTCAGCCCCAAAATAAACATAATAGCATACTTAATTTCTGAATCAGTAAAGTTATTTTCAAAGAGTCCTGCGACCAAAAAACCAAAATAACAGGATATTAAAGAGGATATAATAGGTAGCAATTGAGGATGGGTTCTTAAGGTTTTTAAATTTTCTTTAAAAATTAAAAACCAGAAACTTAAATATCCAATTAATCCTAATATACCGTACTTCGTTAAGAATTTAAGATAAATATTATGGGTTAAACCTCCATGAAAATGAATCTTTAAATTTTTAGGTGGTTCTGTTTTAACTATTCCTTTATAACTTTCAGGGAATCTCTTCCAGGCATAATCTGAAGCCTTGTAGCCTGCACCAATCAGCTTTTCAAGGGTTGAATAATCATAAATAAAGGCTTTTATATGCGATTTCCATAGCATTAACCTGTCAACGTTACTCCAGTTTGTTTTTGTATTAGTTATACTGTATAGTCTGTCTTTTAAGTTAGGTATTTGGAACAGCAAAAAGGTACTGATAGTCACTATTCCCCAGAAAGCAATTAGAAATTTCCAATACCTTTTAAAAAGCAGGATTGATAAGAGTAAGAAAGAAAAAAATGACCCCAACCAATAAGAACGACTTTCTGTTAATATTAATGCAACAATTAAAAAGCAAGATATAAATAAATAGTAATAGTTTTTATACTGTAAGAAAAAACCAAAAAATAGAAAGAGTAAAAGGAAAATAACACCTGCTGCCGTTAGTGTATTGTTTAAAAGCCCCCAAGCACCTATTGGATTTAAATGGAAAGATAGCTGATGTATATTAACATGTTTTATGTTTTGCCATGTAAAGGCTTGAAATATTACAGAGAAAGAGAGAATTAGAGAGGAAATGGATAGAAGAAAGATTATTTTTCTTAGAAAATGTCTATTTTCCTCAAGGGTTTTGTATACTACAAAGTATGATGTAAGTTTATGATTTAAATCGGTTTTAAAGATTTCCTTCAGAAAAGAAATTAAAGAACTCAAAATTTCAGGTATAAGTAGAAAAATAAGAGGTTTTAAAGGAGGGAAATTTTTATAGTCTTTAAATAAAAGAACAATCATTAATCCCAATAAACCTATTCCAGCAGATATACCATCCAAGGCAATAGAGGTAGGTATCGAAATTGCAAAGAGGAATGTACTTAAGATTATAAGTTTATTTCCAATAGTTAGTAATCTATCCTTCATTTCCTTAAGATTTTTGCATTCTCGTAGGGATCTCCCTTTTCAAAGAGAGCTCTAACAACTGCAACTCCAGTAGGTTTACACTTTAAAACCTCAGAGATATTTGAAGAGTTTATTCCACCTATTGCAACAATGGGAATTTTTGAAATTTCAACAGCTTTACATAGATTCTCAATCCCCGTAACAGGGTCTGGATTTTCCTTTGTGGTTGTGGGAAAGACAGGACCAAATCCTAAATAGTCCGCTAAACCTTCCTCATTAGCCCTTTTAACCTGTTCTAAATTATGCGTAGAAAGTCCAACTATGAATTCACTTCCTACAATTCTTCTAATAGCATGAATAGGTAAATCTGTCTGGCCTACGTGAACTCCATCAGCATTTACTGAAAGGGCAAGGTCCAATCTATCGTTCACTATAAAGGGAACGTGATATTTTCTTGTAACTTCCCTTACCAAAAGGGCTTCTTCGTACATTTCACAGGCCGTTTTTTTCTTTGCTCTGTACTGAACTACAGTGACTCCACCTAAAATAGCCCTTTCAACAGATCCGTACATGTTTTCTTTATTGTGGAACCTCTCATCGGTTATTGCGTAGAGGGTAAGGTCTATTTTCTTCTTCATTCTTCTTTCCATTAATGGTAGGGCCGAGGGGTTTCGAACCCCTGACCTCCACCGCGTCAAGGTGGCGCTCTCCCACTGAGCTACGGCCCTACTGAGCATTCAATAATATATGATTACTGATTTTCTCTTGCAAGTTCCTTTTCAAGCTGTGCGACTGCTTTAGATATTCTTGACTGTCTTCTTGCAGCTTCATTTTTGTGAATTGCACCCCTTGCAGCTGCCCTTTCAATCCACTTCATTGCAGTTCTTAACTGCTCCTTTGCAAGCTCTAAATTTTTCTCCTCAACAGCCTGAAGAACCTTTTTAGCTTCTGTTTTCATCCTTCTAACGTAGTATCTGTTCCTCTCTCTTCTCTTTATGTTCTGACGAAGCCTTTTCTTGGCAGACTTTGTATTTGGCATTCCATTCCTCCAATTCTGAGGTTAATTTGTGTTGGTGTAGTTTATAGCATCAGAGCTTTAAAGGCAAGATTTCTTACATATCCATTTGCCTCGGGTTGTGGGGTGCACTAAATTTAATCTCGGCGGTTAGAAGCTGTCTGTGTTCATCGCACTTATACTTTCTGTAGAGCGGTTCTTCGGAACCGCTCCTTTTTATTTAAAGCCAATCAGAGGTTGAGCATGGAAGAAAAAGCCCAGGAAGTTGTTGAGAAGGTAAAAGATTTAATTTTACCCATTTTAGAGGAAGGTGGTTTTGAACTGGTTGACGTTGAGTTTATAAGGGAACCTATAGGTTGGGTTTTAAGGATATATGCAGACAGACCGGGAGGTGGAATAACAATCTCTGACTGTCAGTGGATAAGTGAGAGAATAGGAACTATTTTAGACGTTGAGGATATCATTCACCACTCCTACAACTTGGAAGTTTCATCTCCTGGACTGGATAGACCCTTAAAAACCCAGAGGGACTTTGAAAGACATAAAGGAACTGTTGTAAAGATAAAGACCCAAGAACCTATGGATAATCAGAGGAATTTTAAAGGCGAGATTGTTTCAGCATCTGAAAGAGGAGTAACTATTCACGACGTTTCAAGAAATTCCGAGGTAGAGATACCGTACGAAAATATTAAGAGTGCAAGGATTGATATTGATTCACTCTTTAACAAGTAAATACGGAGGAATGTAAATGGAAAGTTTGAGCAAAACAGTAGAGCTCCTCTGTAGGGAAAAGGGAATCTCTAAGGAGGACGTTTTAGAAGCGGTAAAGGTTGGAATTATTAATGCCGCAAAAAAGGCTGGTTACAGGGGGAACCTTGTAGTTAAGATAGGTGAGGATGGCAAGGAGTTTGGTATATACCAGAAGAAAGTCGTTGTTGAGAAAGTAAAGGACCCAGACCACGAAATCTCTTTGGAGGAGGCAAGAAAGCAGTTCGGAGAGAGTATTGAGCCCGGTGATGAGGTTTTGGTTGAGATAAGGACTGAAGAGTTGGGAAGGATTGCTGCAAAGGCAGCGGCTCAGGTAATCCACGACAAGATTACAGAAGCTGAAAGGAAAGCTCTCTACGACTACTTTAAGAAAAAGATAGGTGACATTATTTCTGGAACTGTCAAGGAAATAAAGAGGAATGGCGATATTATAGTTGATTTAGGAAGGGTTGTTGGAATTCTCCCTAAAGAGGAGCAGATAACCAAGGAGAGATTTAAAATTGGTGATAGAGTTAGAGCTCTCATTTATGACGTTGTCTTTGACTACAAGCACTACAACAGGAAAAAAACAAGCAGAGTGGATGATTATCCACCCCCTTACGTAATTCTTTCAAGGACTCATCCAAAGTTTTTGAAGAGATTAATGGAAATTGAAATACCTGAAGTTGCGGAAGGTTTGGTTGAGATAAAGGCAGTTGCAAGGGAACCGGGAGTCAGAGCTAAGGTTGCTGTTGATTCAAAAGTTGATTACATAGACCCCGTTGGAGCATGTATTGGAGTTAAGGGGAATAGGATTCTTCCCATATCCAAGGAGCTCTCAGGGGAAAAGATAGAGATTATCAGGTGGTCTGATGATATCGCAGAGCTTGTTGCAAGGGCTCTCTCCCCGGCTCAGGTTATACAGTCTGAGGCTTACGAGGATGAAAACGGGGAGCTCCGCGTAGAGGTTGTTGTTCCAGACGACCAGCTCTCGCTGGCTATTGGAAAGAGAGGAGTTAATGCAAGGCTTGTTTCAAAATTGGCCGCTCAGGCAGGTCACGTTGTGGGAATAGACATAATTAAGGAAAGTGACTTTAAAAAGCTTGAAGAGTTGGAAGAAGAGATTGGAGACGAGGGTTGAGGACCTGTTCAGGTTGCAGGAAAAAGGGAGAGAATGAGGAGTTTATAAGGTTTGTAATTCATAAAGGTAAGCCCCTACCGGACGTTGCAAGGAAGTTGCCCGGTAGGGGATTTAATGTTTGCCCCAGTTACGATTGTATAAAGAGGTTTGTTAAAAAGCAGTTTAAGGGAAGGTTAAATCCAGAAAATGTTTACAGTGAAACATTCAACACACTAAAAAACTACTTTTTACATCTTCTCTCCCTCTGCCACAAAACGGGAGTAACCGTAATAGGTCAGGACAACATAAAAAAGCTCAAGGACAGCAGAGAAGGGATTCTAATCCTTTCTTCAGATTTAAGTCCTAAAACAAAAGAAAACCTAAAGAAAAAAGGATTTTTCCCCTTGGAGGATGTTTTCTCCTCTGAGGAGTTGGGTGGAGCTATAAGAAAAGAAACGAGGATTGGAGCTCTGTTTGTGGAGAAGGTTGGGCTTGGAAGGAAGCTTTATGAGGTTGGAAGAAAACTTAAAAGCTTGAGGAGGGAGGATTGAAAAGGGAGTTACTTTCCTTTGGTAGTATCGTGATAGATAATGTATTGGTCGTAAAGAGATTTCCCTCTATCAATGAAACTGTTTTAGCTGAAAAGTACAGGTACACGTACGGAGGAGCAGGAGCAAACGTTGCCGTTGCTGCAGCAAGGTTAGGTGTTAAGAGTTCCCTCTTTGCAGTCTCCGGAAGGGATTTTGAGAAGACAAACTATAAAAGACACTTAAAAAATGAGGGAGTGGATACGAGCGGAATTATTCCCTCAAGGTGTTTAATGCCGAGAAGCTTTATTGTAAGTAAGGAAAACAGCGATGACCAGGTTCTATACTACTACGAAAATAAGAGAGAAACGAGGAAAATTTTGTTTGAAAATATTGAAAAAGCGTACAAACTCTCTTCCGAGAGTGAAATCTGCCACTTTTCAACAGGACACTTTGAGTTCTACTACAGATTGTTAAAGAGGAAACTAAAAAATGTTGTTAGCTTTGACCCAGGTCAGGAGACTTTTAATTATCCTTACAGAGTTGTAAGGATTTTGCCTTTTGTCCACATGCTCTTTATGAACAACCATGAGGCAAAGAGATTAAAGGAAATTTTGAAAATTAGAAGTATTCGTCAGATAAGTGGTCCTACGCTTGTGTGCGTTTCCCTTGGGGCTCAAGGTTCAATAATCCTGTTTAGAGGGGAACTCTTCAAGATTCCAGCTGTGAAACCGTCAAGGGTCGTTGACCCAACTGGAGCTGGAGATTCCCACAGGGCAGGATTTCTATCCTCTCTTTTAAAGGGTTACGACATTAAAACGGCAGGAAGGATTGCCTCTGTTGTTGCCTCATTTACAATTGAGGCAGAGGGAGCACAAACGAGCCTTCCAAACTGGGAAAAGGTTGTAAGGAGGTACGAACACTTCTTTAAAGAGAAGTTCCCCCCTCCACAAACGACCTGGGAGAGGACAAAAAAGGAGCTCCTCTCCTAAGAGTTCCCTATACAGTTAAGATTCTCTAACTTTACATCGTACTTTTTCCAGAGCTCCCTCAACTTCTCCTCTTCCAATTTTCTCAGCTTTTCCCTCTTTAAAACCAACTTCACGTAGTTTTTAACCTTATCATAGGGAAGGATTCCTCCATTAACAGACTTAATAACGTAGATAACGGCAAAGGTCTTATCTCCAAACTGGGCAACCGTAACCTTCCCTCTTTCAGGCCTTCCTTCTGCAAAAATAAGGGAACCCACAGGGTCCTTTGCATCCTTAAAGTAGAACTTAGGTTTAGTGTTGAACTTTCCAAACCTCTTTGAAACCTCCTCCCAGCTCTTTCCGGACTCAAGGAACTTTTTCGCCTCAAGTGCTTTTTTCTTACTTTCAAAGAGGAGAACAACTGCTTGAGCCCTGTCTGGCATCTTGAACTTTTCTTTGTTCTTCTCGTAAAAGTCCTTTAATTCTTCAGGGCTTAGATGAATTTCCCTCTCAAGCTCTTTCCTAAAGATTTCAATAGCCCTGTTTGCAAAGTACTCAGTTAACATCCTTTGAAAGTTTGGGTCCCTGTCAAAGCCTTTTTCCAAAGCTTTTCTGTAGAAGTACTCCCTGAAAAACTTTTCCTTTAGTTGATTTACAAGTCTATTTTTATCTTCTCCTTTTTTGAGATTCTGGGAAACTTCAATTGAACAACAGCTTACAGTTAATTTTCCATTTTTCTCACTTACATTCAGTCTTTTTTCAACCTCTCTGTATACCGATTTAACGGCCTCGTCGTAGTGTTTAACTTTAAGCTCATTCTCTATAAATTCCCTATCACCTTTACTCATTTTTGAGGGGTCCTTTTTGGGAAAGAGCTCTTTGAACCGTTTTACAATCTCCTTATCGGTTACAGGTTTAAGTCTCTTTTTGGCTTCCTCGGACACGTAAAGCCTTGAGAGGTAGTCTTTCTTAAATTCCTCTATCTCACTGTCCAAACCATACTTCTTAGAAAGTCCTGAGTCCTCTACGTACTTAAGGACTAATCTTCTGTTCACCATTCTCTTCAAAAGTTCTTCAGGGTGGGAGGAAAAGAAGGCCTTTGATTTACTGTTAAGTAAACCTTGAGTATATCTGTAGTCCGATAAGGTTACCTTTAACCCTTTCCCTTCCGCAAGCACTGTATCCTGGGAGCAGACAGCAGTTTTTCTTGTTTCAATGTTAGAGGTCTGCTTTTTACTCTCCGAACCTAAACCGCATGAAGCAAGAAGTATTAAACAAAGTAGTAAAGCTTTTCTCATTAACTCCTCCAAAAATTGTGAATAAAGTATAAAAAATCCCCGGCCCACAGGAAGAACCGGGGATTTGAATTAACGTAACTTGAATTAGTGTTTCTTTCTTCTAAAGCCGAAGAGTCCTAAGAGTCCTGATAGGAGAACCCCTAAGTTGAACAGTCCGCTTGGAGCGGTTGTCGAAGGAGAGATGGAACATCCTCCTCCGCCGCCTCCTCCGCTGACTCCGCCGGAGACTGTCGGTGTGGAGCTCTCCTCACCAACTATAACTTCAATCGGTTCGGTAGCCCTCGTTTCAGACCTTGTACACGGATAGGTAATCTTGAGCTTACCGTTGTTTTCAACAGTTGGCTTACACTTTTGCTTTTCTCCATTAACGATGATGTAAACAACAGCCCTGTTTGAATCAATAACACCGTTCGGATCAATCTCAATAGAGAAGTTGTTGTCCTCGTCTGTAACCTTAAATCCAACGACCACCTTTTTAAGTCTCAATTCTTGGGCAAATTTCAGAAGGTCTACAGGTCTGAGAACTTCATCTATGGCTGCATCTGCTACACTGACTGTAACCTCTTTTCCTTCAACTTTAGCAACCACCTGACCGTTATTGGTTTGAATTTCTTCTGGGAGAATGACTTCACTTCCGACCTTTCTCATAACGGAAAATGCAAGCTCTCCCTCTCCGGGAATTTCCTCACTCATAGCTTTAACGTTTACTACCAATTCTCCAGTAGATGGGTCGTAGTAAGCCCATCCCCTGCTGATTGCCTCCTTAACGGAAATTGACTTTGGCTTAAAGTTCTCCTTGTCAACTTCGTAGTGAACGTTACTTCCTTCAGATACTCTTACTTTATGAATCTTTGCATAGTTGATGGAGAGATTTTCTGGGTCAGCAACTTTTAAGTCGGCAAGATTAAACGTCATTTTCTCTATGTACTCTGATGGAATTATTGGTGTAAATACCGGTATGTAGTTTCCTTCCCCGGCAGACATTATCTCTTCTGCAAGGTGCTCAAAGCCAAGGAGTTCCGGCATTTCGTTCTTCATTCTAACAATGATTGCCCTTCTTGGCATCTCGTCATTTTCTAGAGCTTCTGTTTCAACTTCTGTCTCAACTCCTTCAATTCTCATCTTCCAGGTTGACTTCTTATCAGGAAGGGCAAATGCAGCTCCATCTATTCCGGAGCTCTCTACGGGAATCGGAACAAGGTGCCTGTCTATGTCAACTCCGTTCGTAAGGGCATTAACTAAGATATCTCCGGCAGTTGTGTACATGACATCAATGTCCTTTTCAGTTCCAGCAACTTTAATCTTCATTGTTCCATACTTAGGATTGCCGTTCTTATCCTCAGGGGAATTGAAGAATACCCTAACTGCCTCTTTATAGGCCTCAGGAGGAATTTTGGCAGGAACTGTAACAATCTCCCTACCAAGACCGAAGAATTTAACGTTTCCTTTGTCATCCTTAACTATTAATTCTTTAAGTGTTGAGCTTCCTTCAATGTCTGCCATGTTTGCCTGAGGAAGTCTTCCATTTTTGGCATCGTGGCAAACAGAACAGTTGAGTTCTTCCCCGTTAACAGTTTTTCCTGCACCGAGGGCATAATCCTTCGGAAGAACTCCGTGGTCTATGCTGAAGGGAGCGGTCCAGATGTAGAAAACAGGGTCAGGATTTTTAACCCCTTCTTTCTTTAGAACTTCTGTAAGGGCAGACTTCATTGCTTCGTACTCTTCATCTGTATCTATTTCGGGTAGGTAATCGCCGTTGTCGTCACAGATGTAGTCACCCAAGATTGTTTTAACGCATACCTTTCCATCGTGGATAAAGTAGGCAGGAACGTTTTTCTTTGCATGTTCTGAATATTCAGTTCCATCAAGTGCAGCTGCCATTTCCCTTGTGTACAGAACTTTTCCGGTTGATTTGTCGTACCAAGTTACAAGGGTGAGAGGGTCTGCTATTCTGTACATGAACTTCTGTCCACCTGGAACGTCAGGTCTAAATCCGTTGTTGATTATTACTGGAGCCCAAGCCCATGGGAATGAAATGTCCGGAACGTTCCAAATTCCAAACTCTTTTTTCTCAAGCCTTAGGGCCGCCTGCCTTGGGTCGAAGTCAGCCTGATATATTGGAACAAGGGTATCTTTACCGTTGTCCGTTCTCACAATACAGAAGGGTTGGGGAGCTCCGTATCCACCGATAGGCATGAATGGACCAAATCCCGGAGTGAACATGTTTTCAGGAAGCTTTATAGTTGTACCGTTGTTTAGGTTATAACCAAGAATTCTGTTGTCAAAGTTGTAGGAGTATCCAAGGACGTCGTAGAACGTCCTAAAGGTCCAGTGGGTTTTAAATGGAATGTGGCAGACTTCACAGGAAACCTTTTCCATGTGGATTGCAGCATTTCCTTCCGGTCCAAATGCATCGCTATGAACCTGGGCTGCAAGTTGTCTTGAACCTCCAAAGTGGCAGTCCAAACACGTTTTAAGTGAAGGATTGTAGTCTAAGGACTGGTCCCAGTGACCTCCCCAGTCGTTACCCTTTAGGAAGTCGTGGTGTATAGGATGGTACTCTTTCTCCTCCTGAGAGAGAGTTCCCTCTCCGTGACACGAGAGACAGGTCATTCCTCCCTTTTCACTGTCAAAGTGAACGTCGTAACCTATGGGGATGTCGTCAATCGATTGAACGGACTTTGCAGTTAACATTCTGTGGAAAGCCTGCTGGGCTTGAGTACTGTTTGAAAGGTCCACGTTCTTAAATGCATCTGCTGGTAAGTTTCCTTTCTCCTCTCCACCTCTGTGTAAATCGTAGGAGAAGACGTCTCCCCTTTTAACGATTTCGGCTCCAAGTCCGAGAGTTCCCTTCCTCGTTACCCATGCATATGTTGAGTTTCCATCTGGAAGCTTTCCATCCTCGTAGGGAATTGCCATGTGACAGTAAGAACATACGTATCCCCAAGCCCTGTTTTTGTCAGGTCCTTCTGCCGGACTTGTCATTTGAGGATAGGGATTATCGGCATTTCCTAAAGCCGTAGGAACTGAATAGTTGTAATCCTTAGGAGAAACCTCTGTAGCTGGTGTGTTCTTATCACCAACTCTGTTTTCTAAAATCGGAAGGTCAACCTCTCCCTTGCCGTTGAACTCCTTAACGTCGTAGTAAACCTCAGGTTTCCAAATTCCATTTTCCTTAACAAACCTAACGTAGGCAAGCGGAACGCCGTCCTGGTCTGTATCAACTCCCATTAAGGATGCAGTTGAGATGTACTTGAAGAAGAACCCTGCAAACGTCCTGTAAACGGTATCTCCATTATCGTCCTTAAATGTTACAGCTCCGCCGTTAACGTAAACATCCCCACCGTCCTTATCCTTTGTACTCTTGGGGTGTTCAAAGTAGGTGACCCTTGCAACCTCCCTCGTTGCCCCATTTGCATTGTTTGGATAGATGAAAAACCTTGACCACGTTCCATTGTTCGATTCGATGTTGGATATGTCATCATCGGACAATCCGTAGAGGGATTTAAGAACAGTTATAGGAACAGAGTTGTAGTAAGCGGAATCAACCTTTGCAACAGTTTTCCCGTTTATCGTCTCTCCAACTTTTGGAGGAACACCCAAAGAGATAACAATTGTTTCGTTGTCAGATGTCATTCCTTTAAAGACCATAACCCTTGGATTTGCAGGCATTATTGGAGAAAGAGTTGTATTGTTTATTTCCGTTTTCGCAGTTTTATCCTTTTGGGTTGCGTCGGCATGACACATAAAACAGTCTGTATCGTTTACACCAGAACGCTTGAAGTTGAAGAGGTGAGGTTTACCTATGTAACCTCCACCAACTTCGTAGTCAGAATAGGCAAACAGATCCCCATCAATAGGAATGTTGTAATCAGTGTCGTTGTCGATATCTATAAACCAGTCCTTGTTCTCTAATTCGTTGAACTTATCCTCTCCCAACTTTTCCTTTAACACTTCACCTAAGGGCTTGTTTTCCCTTCCAAACTGGGCTGCACCGCCGCCTGCATGACAAGAGTTACAGGTTATGTTGTGGTTTACAGTTCCCATATCAAAGTTAAAACCTTTGTAGGCATTCTGGTCTGCCGGATTGATTCCATCAACGGCTCCATCCGGAACTGCAGGGTCGTTTAAAGGTTTCTTTGCCGCCAACTGGCGGTATGAAGGTGGTCACCAGCCGCCGTAGTGGGATTTTGAGCGGAAATACCTCATTTTTAAGACAACGTTTGTAACAAAATCCTTAGCTCCCGTGTCGTCCCCGTACGTTTCCCTGTTGTCCATCCAACCCATGTCATGGAGTCCAACTGCACCGTGGTGGGAAGCTCTAATATCTGTAATAATGTTCTCGTGACACTGTCCACACGTCTTTTCAAAGCTTACAGGGTTTCCTCTTTCCAGAGTAACTTCTGTTCCGTTGTTTGAGACAAGGGTCACGGTATCTGTTGCATTGAGGGAACTTTTAACGGAGTTTCCGTCAAGGTCTAAAAGCTTAATCGATGGATGCTGAGCAAACCCCTGGGATGCCAGCACTGTTGATAGTATGAGTCCTGTTGTTACCTTTAGACTGCTCCTCTTCCACTTCCTTCCCATCTTTCCTCCAAAAGAATTTACAAAACTTTTACAAAAATATCCTATCAAATTTTGATAAATGGAGCAATATTTTAAGAATTTTTTATATTATTAGGAAGGGAGAGAGAAACTCTCCCTAAAGACTTGACTCTATTAGAGAGTGAAACTTCTTAAAGGCTTCCTGAACTCTTGAAAGGTTTTGAACTCCCCCTTGGGCAAGTTCGGGTCTTCCTCCACCCTTTCCTTCAAGAAGTGGAGCGACCTCCCTTAAAAGTTTTCCTGCGTGGAGTCTGTCCGTTAGTTCCCTTGATACGGCAACTACCATACCGGCCTTTCCATCCTTTACTCCAACGAGTAAAACGGCAGCCCTTCCTGCCTTATTTCTAACAACGTCTGCAAGCTCAACCAACTCCTTTCCTGTAAATCCTTCAATCCTCGCGGTGACAACTTTTACTCCCTTAACTTCTGGAGCTCTGCCAACTATCTCATCAACCTCCAACGTTGCAAGTTTTTTCTTAATTCTTTCAAGCTCCTGTTCCTTTTCTTTAAGCTCCCTCTTGAGCTTTTCAACCCTCTGAACAATCTGCTCCTCAGGGGAATTAAGTGTGTTTGTCAATTTTTCAAGGAGCTCCTCTTTTTTCCAAACAAACTTTTGGGCTTCCTTGCCAACTAAGGCCTCTATTCTCCTTGTCCCTGAGGATACCGAGGATTCGGAAGTAATCTTGAAAAATCCGATATCCCCGCTTCTATTGACGTGGGTTCCTCCGCAGAGCTCCACACTCACTCCACCAACATCAACAACCCTAACTGTATTTCCGTACTTTTCACCAAAGAGGGCAACAGCTCCCCTGTTTAATGCCTCCTCTAACGGCATCTCCTCTATCTTTACAGGGTAGTTCTCCAAAATCCAGTTGTAAACTAACTCCTCTACATTCCTTATCTCCTCTTTTGTTGGAGCCTCAAAGTGGGTAAAGTCGAACCTGAGCTTATCGGGCATTACAAGAGAGCCTGCCTGTTTAACGTGATTGCCCAACACTTCCTTGAGGGCTTTGTGAAGGAGGTGTGTGGCCGTGTGTGCTCTCGTAACAGCCCTCCTTCTTTCGGAGTCAACAACGGCATTAACGAAATCGTTAACCTTTAACGAACCCCTTAAAACCCTTACCTTATGGCCTATTAAATTTTCTGTAATGTTCTGTGTATCTAAAACCTCACAGTAGCAGCTATTCCCCTCTAAAATTCCCGTATCCCCTACCTGTCCACCTTTTTCAGGGTAGAAAGGTGTTCTGTCTAAGATTACTAGTCCCTCTTCCCCTTCCCTTATTTCACTGACTAACTTTTCTTCCTTTACAATTCCAACTACCTTTGCATACTCCTCTAAGTGTTCGTACCCTGTAAACAGAGTTGGGAACTTCTCAGAGAGCTCCTGAATTTCTAGTGAAACAACCCTTTGAACTCTACCCTTCCAGGCCTTCCTTGCCCTCTCCTTCTGCTCTTCAAGAAGCCTTTCAAACGTTTCAACGTCAACTTTCATACTTTCATCGTTTGCAACTTCCAATATCAAATCCAATGGGAAGCCGAAGGTATCGTAGAGTTTAAATGCCTCCTCGCCAGGAATTGTATCCTTTCCCTCCTCCTTGAGTTTCTCTATTACTTCCTGAAGTATAAAGAGTCCCCTCTCAACTGTTCTCTCAAATCTCTCCTCTTCCTTTTTCACCACCCTCTTTACAAGGTCCCTGTGTAGAACGATTTCAGGGTAGGCATCTCCCATAATATCAACTACTCTTTCAATTCCTTCGTAGAGAAAAGGTTTCTTTATTCCTAAGAGCCTTCCGTGCCTTGAGGCCCTCCTTATTATTCTCCTTAAAACGTATCCCCTTCCTTCATTTGATGGAAGAACTCCGTCAGATATTAAAAAGGTCATTGCCCTTAAATGGTCTGCAATTACCCTCATTGATGTGGAACTCTTTTCATCCCTCTTGTAAGGAATTCCAGAAATTTGGGAAGCCCACTTTACTAAAGGGAAAAGAAGGTCCGTCTCGTAGTTTGATGAAACGTTCTGGAGAACCGAGGCAATCCTCTCAAGTCCCATTCCCGTATCTATTGAGGGTTTTGAAAGTGGATGGAGCTCTCCCCTCTCATCCCTCTCGTACTGCATAAACACTAAGTTCCATATCTCCAAGTACCTGTCGCAGTCGCACGCTCCTATTCCGCAGTTTTCACCACAGGAGAGCTCCTCTCCCCTATCGTAGTAAATTTCGCTACAAGGTCCGCACGGACCAGTATCCCCCATTGCCCAGAAATTGTCCTTCTCGCCGAGCCTGTATATTCTCTCCTCAGGCAGTCCTATTATCCTATTCCAAATTTCAAAAGCCTCATCGTCCTTTTCGTACACAGAAACGTAGAGCCTTTCAACTGGAAGCTTAAAAACTTCTGTTACCAACTCCCAGGCAAACTCGATTGCTTCCCTTTTGAAGTAGTCACCGAAGGAGAAGTTTCCCAACATCTCAAAGAACGTGTGGTGTCTTCCCGTTTTTCCAACATTTTCAAGGTCGTTGTGTTTCCCTCCAGCTCTCATACACTTCTGGCAGGAGGTAGCCCTCTTAAAAGGTGGTTTTTCCTTTCCCAAGAAGTAGTCCTTAAACTGAACCATTCCTGCATTTGTAAAGAGCAACGTTGGGTCATTCTTCGGAATCAGTGGAGAACTCTTCACCCTAACGTGACCTTTATCTTCAAAAAACTTAAGAAAAGTTTCCCTTATCTCATTTCCCGTCCACTTCATACTTTCTCCGGCTAAGAAGAGTTTTGCCTATTTTAACCTAATCTCTTCCCTTTATCATTCTTAGAATTTCATGCATTTCTTGAAATGAGAATCCCCTCTGAAGTAAAAATCTCTTTGCCCTTTCTCTCTCTTTCCTGTTTTCCAATTCGTATTTTTTTCCTAATTCTTGAACAATAAAGGAGTAGTCAAAAGGAAAAGTTAAAAAAACTTCATCGATTAACTCCTCAGGAAATCCCAATTTTAATAGGTTCATTTTAATTTTCCTTTTCCCCCAGCCCTTCTCAATTTTTGAAAGAAAGTAGTTAACAACAGCTTTCCTTTCATCCAGGAATTTACTTTCTAAGAGCTCCTCTTCCAGTAGTTTTAATTCCTCTTCTTTTAAATCTGGAAACTTAGCCTTAACTTTTCTTAACAGTTCCTTAACTGAATAGTCTCTTTTCGAAAGGAGAGAGATAGCGTAGGAGAGAGCTCCCTTAAGTTTCTTCTCCACCTGTAAATATTCCTTCCATTTTGAGTTTTAAGTCGTCCGGACGGGACGCATACTTAAGAGCATCTTCCCTAGTTATCAGTCCCTTCTTCCATAAGTCATAGAGTGATTGGTCAAAGGTTTGAGAACCGTAAATTTCCTTTCCTTTAGCTATAAATTCAGGTATTTCATCGGTCAAGTCTGGATTAAGAATTCTCTCCTTGATTGCCTCTGTAACAATCATGATTTCCACTGCAGGAACTCTACCTCTACCATCTGCCCTTGGCAAGAGCCTTTGGGAAATTGTTGCCCTTAAAACAGATGCCAACTGAAACCTTATTGCCTGCTGTTCATAGAGGGGAAAGAAGGAAATAATTCTGTTTACAGTTTCCTTAGCATCGAGAGTGTGAAGGGTTGAGTAAACCATATGCCCAGTTTCGGCAGCATCAAGAGCCGTTCTCACAGTTTCAGTATCCCTCATCTCTCCTACAAGGATAACGTCAGGGTCTTCCCTGAGGGCAGCTCTTAATGCAGTGAAAAAGTCCTCTGCATCCTCTCCGATTTCCCTCTGGTAGAAATGTGACTTTATATCCTTATGAAGGTACTCGATAGGGTCCTCTATTGTTATAACTATTCTTGCATCCTTCTTGTTAAGTTCGTTGAGCATTGCTGCAAGGGTAGTTGATTTACCAGAACCTGTTGTTCCAGTTACAAGGACGAGCCCCCTTTGGTAAAGCGCTATTTCCTTTAAAATAGCTGGAAGGTTAAGCTCATCGATTTCCGGAACGTTGTACGGAATTAACCTCATAACAATAGCAAATGTTCCCCTCTGTCGGAATATGTTCACCCTGAATCTACATACTCCCGGAAGGGAGTAAGCAACATCTATATCCTTTATGTATGGTAACTGCCTCCTTTTTTCTAAGGGAAGAATTTGGTTGATAAAGTTGAGTATGTCTGAATGTTCAAGGGAAGGTAAATCGGTCTTAACCAATTTCCCGCTTATTCTTAGAATAGGAGGAGATTTTACCCTTAGGTGAACGTCAGAAGCTCCTACTCTAAAAGCCTTTTTAAGAAGTTCATTAAGGTCTATCTTCGCTCTTTCCTGGAACACCCAAAGCCTCCCTTATCCTTTCCTCCAACTCGGCAGCAACTTCGGGATTCTCTTTCAAAAACTGTCTGGCATTTTCCTTTCCCTGCCCAAGTCTCACATCTCCAAAGGAATACCAAGAGCCACTCTTCTTGACTATCTCCAATTCCTCTCCCAAGTTGAGCAAGTCCGCTTCTCTGGAAATTCCCTCTCCGTAGTAAACTTCAACTACCGTCTCCCTGAAAGGTGGAGCAAGCTTGTTCTTAACGATTTTCACCTTCGCCTTATGTCCTATTCTTTCATCGTTTCTATCCTTTATCTGCCCTGAATTCCTTATCTCTATCCTCATTGAGGAGTAGAACTTAAGGGCTCTACCTCCCGTTGTAGTTTCCTGAGGGCCTCCATAGCCCATCATTCCTATTTTTTCCCTTACCTGATTTATAAAAATCAGAGCGCAATTGCTCTTACTTACAACTGCTGTCAACTTTCTCAGGGCCTGAGACATAAGCCTTGCCTGAAGGCCAACGTGGGAATCCCCCATGTCTCCCTTTATTTCTGCCTCTGGAACTAAGGCAGCAACAGAGTCAACAACAATTACGTCAACCGCTCCACTTCTCACAAGTGTCTCTGCAATCTCTAAAGCCTGTTCTCCACTGTCAGGCTGCGAAACTAAGAGCTCCTCAAGGTTTATACCCAACTTTTTTGCATACGTTGGGTCAAGAGCATGCTCTGCATCAATAAAGGCAGCAACTCCTCCTTCCCTCTGTGCATTTGCTATTATGTGTAGTGTAAGTGTAGTTTTACCGGAGGATTCTGGACCGTAAATTTCCGTGATTCTTCCTCTTGGAACTCCCCCTATGCCCGTTATGTAGTCTATTGCTATCGAACCTGTTGAGATTGTAGGTATCCTCTCAACGGGCTTTTCTCCCAAGAACATTACAGAGCCTTCACCGAATTCCTTCTTAATCTTTTTTAGAGCTTCCTGTAGAACTTTTTTCCTCTCTTCCTGCATAAAGGACTCCTAATTGGTTTTTAAATGGCGGAGAGGGCGGGATTTGAACCCGCGGTGCGGGGGCTACCCGCACACCCGATTTCGAGTCGGGCCCGTTAAGCCAGGCTCCGGCACCTCTCCCTGAGTTCCTTAAAGAAGCTCTTGAGGAGTTCCTCGGCTTCTAAAAGCTCTATCCTTTCAACTTCTGGTCTATGGTTGTTTCTCTTATCAGAGAGAATTCTAAACAGACTCTCAACTCCCCCAAATTTTGGGTCTGGAACCGAGTAAACAACCCTTTTTATCCTTGACTGTATTATAGCACCGCAGCACATTACACAGGGCTCAACCGTTGAGTAGAGAGTACAGTCCGTTAACCTCCAAGAATTAAGCTTTCTTGAGGCCTCTCTAATTGCTATAATTTCAGCGTGAGCTGTAGGGTCTTGGAGGAACTCCTTCCTATTGAAGGCTTTTGAGATTATCTCACCGTTTCTGACTATGAGAGCTCCGATTGGTACTTCTCCAAACTTGTAAGCCTTTTTAGCCTCCTCAAGGGCCTTTTTAAGGAACTCCTGGTCCTCCATAGGACACCGAAAAAAGTTTGTGGCGCGCCCGGCAGGAGTCGAACCTGCAACCTTGGGATCCGTAGTCCCACGCTCTATCCAGTTGAGCTACGGGCGCAGAGTCGGGTATAAATTTATTCCAACATTTTTCATTTTCAATCGGGAGGAAAAATGGAGATGGAACCTACCTACAACCCTTCCCTCTTTGAGGATAAATGGTACAGATTCTGGATTGAGAAGGGATTTTTTCATGCCAACGAAAAGAAGGTTTTAAACGGAGAAAGGAAAAAGTTTAGTGTCGTTCTGCCACCTCCAAACGTTACGGGAGTCCTCCACGTAGGACACGCCTTAAACTCAACCCTCCAGGACGTCATTTGCCGCTGGAAGAGAATGAAGGGTTACGAAGTTTGCTGGGTTCCGGGAACGGACCATGCAGGTATAGCAACCCAGTGGGTAGTTGAGAGGGAACTGGCAAAGGAGGGTTTAACGAGGCATGACATCGGTAGGGAGGAGTTTTTAAAGAGGGTTTGGGAGTGGAAGGAGCAGTACGGAAGCAGAATCATAAATCAGCTCAAAAAATTGGGGACTTCCTGTGATTGGGACAGAGAGAGATTTACAATGGACGAGGGCTTTTCAAAGGCCGTAAGAAGGGCATTTGTTACCCTCTACAGGGAAGGACTAATCTACAGGGGAAAGAGACTTATAAACTGGTGTCCCCGCTGTCATACTGCCCTCTCTGACCTTGAAGTCGAACACGAGGAGGAAACTGGAAAACTCTGGTACATAAGGTACCCCCTCGTTGATGGTGAAGGATACATCGTTGTTGCAACGACAAGACCGGAAACTCTCCTCGGAGACGTTGCAGTCGCCGTTAATCCCAAGGATGAAAGGTACAAACACCTTGTTGGGAAAAAGGTCAGGCTTCCAATAGTTGGAAGGGAAATACCGGTAATTGCAGATGAGTACGTTGACCCTGAGTTTGGAACTGGAGCTGTGAAGATTACACCTGCCCACGATTTTAACGACTTTGAAGTTGGAAATAGGCACGGATTTGAACCCATTCAGATAATGGATGACTGGGGAAGAATAACCGTTCCGCCATTTAAGGGAATGGACAGATTTGAGGCAAGGGAGGCCGTTGTTTCCCTTCTTAAGGATGAGGGACTCCTCGAAAAGGAGGAAGTTCATGTCCACTCTGTAGGTCACTGCTACAGATGTAAAACTGTTGTTGAGCCCTACCTTTCTGATCAGTGGTTCGTAAAAACAAAGCCTTTAGCAGAAAGGGCTATTGGAGCAGTTAAGTCCGGTGAAATTAAGTTCATTCCGAAACAGTGGGAGAATACCTTCTTTGACTGGATGTACAACATAAGGGATTGGTGTATTTCAAGACAGATATGGTGGGGGCACAGAATTCCAGCCTGGTACTGTTTGGAGTGCGGCCATGTAAACGTTTCTGAGGAAACTCCTGAAAAGTGTGAAAACTGTGGCAGTGAAAGTTTGAAGCAGGACGAGGACGTTTTAGATACCTGGTTCAGCTCTTCTCTCTGGCCATTTGGAGTTTACGGCTGGCCCGAGGATACGGACGACTTAAAAGCCTTTTACCCAACAGATTTACTAGTTACAGGGTTTGACATCATCTTTTTCTGGGTAGCAAGAATGATGATGATGGGCTACTACTTTACAGGTAAAAGGCCCTTTTCTGACGTTTACGTTCATGCCCTTGTTAGAGATGAAAAGGGACAGAAGATGAGTAAAACGAGGGGTAACGTTATTGATCCCTTGGAAATGGTTGAAAAGTACGGAGCAGATACTCTAAGGTTTACATTGACAGCTTTAGCAGCTCAGGGTAGGGACATTAGGCTCTCTGAGAGAATTATTGAAGGATATAGACACTTTGCGAATAAGGTATGGAACGTTGCAAGGTTTGTTTTAAGTACAACCGAAGGAATCAGTGAAATCGGTGAGGTTTCCTACTCCCCCGAGGATAGGTGGATACTTACAAAGCTTTCAGAAACTATTAAAAGGGTAGATGAGGAGCTTTCAGCCTACAGGTTCAACGAGGCAGCAAAGGCAGTTTACCAGTTTATCTGGAACGAGCTTGCAGACTGGTACGTTGAGTTCACGAAGTACAGGCTGTACAGGGGAAGTGACGAGGAGAAAAGAACGGCAGCCCACACATTACTTACGGTCTTAAGGGACAGCTTAAAGCTCCTTCACCCTATAATGCCATTTATAACTGAGGAAATCTACCAAAAACTTCCAAACAGAGATGCTGAATCTATTTCCATTTCCAACTGGCCTTCTTCAGGATGTTGCTCATTCCCTGAGACTGCCGTTCTCGTTGAAACAGTCAAGGAGATTATTAGGGGAATAAGAAACGTAAAGGCTGAACTTAATATTTCCCCTTCAACAGAGGTTGAAGTTTTTCTGAAAACCGATAACAGCGATTTATTGGACGTTGTTGAGAAGATGATTCCATCTGTAAAACAAATGGCAAGAGTCTCAAAGATTAAAAAGGTTGACGAGCAACCTTCCGGAACGATTTCCTTCTTCCTTCCAGGCATTGAGGTTTACGTAAACGTGGGAGAGTTGATAGATGTTGGAAGTGAAATAGATAGGCTCTCTCAAAAGCTTAAAAAATTAGAAAAGGACGTTGAGAAGTTAAGGAGGAAGCTCTCAAACAAAAACTTCCTTGAGAGAGCTCCAAAGGAGGTTGTTGAAAAGAACAGAGTGGAACTCTCAGAGTTTGAGGAGATTTTAAAGAAGCTTGAAGGCACCATTGAACAGTTAAAAAATATGGCCTAAGGGGTTCTCCCCTTAAGGCCTTACCTTTCTTACAAGTTTTAAAATTAAGGCCTTTTGAGTGTGAAGTCTGTTCTCCGCCTGGTCCCAAACGATTGAGCGTTCTCCCTCGATAACTTCCTCTGTTACCTCCTCACCCCTGTGGGCAGGAAGGCAGTGCATGAAGAGGTAATCTGGTTTTGCGTGTTTAACCAACTCAGAATTAACCTGGTAAGGCATGAAAATTCTCCTTCTCTCCTCAGCTTCTTTCTCCTGCCCCATCGATGCCCAAACGTCCGTGTAGACAACATCTGCATCCTTTACTGCCTCTACAGGGTCGTTTGTAACAACAATTTTAGCTCCAGTATCCCTTGCTATCTCCTTAGCCTTTTCCACGTAAAACTCCATAGGTTCGTAGCCCTTTGGAGTTGCAGCGTAAAAGTTCATACACATGTAAGCTGCACCTATCAGCCAGGAGTTACACATGTTGTTTCCATCTCCAAGGTATGCAACTTTCAGTCCCTCCAATTTCCCCTTGTACTCCCAAATTGTGAATAGGTCTGCAAGAACCTGACAGGGGTGTTCCTCATCTGTAAGTGCGTTGATTACAGGGACCTCCGAGTACTTTGCAAGTTCCTCTACTCTGTTCTGTCCAAATGTTCTTATTACTATTAAGTCGACGTATCTCGAGAGGACCCTTGCCGTATCCTTTATCGGCTCCCCTCTTCCCAACTGAGAACCCTTTGTGTCCATGTAGATTCCATAACCTCCAAGCTGATAAACTCCAACATCGAAGGAGACTCTCGTTCTCGTTGAAGGCTTTTCAAAAATCAGGGCCGCAGTGAAACCGTCTAAAGGTCTGTAGATTTCCCCCTTCTTTACCTTCTCCTTTAAAAACGATGAAAGGGAGATTATGTTTTCTATGAAAAGTCTATCCGAATCCAACATTGATATGAAATCCTTCATTAATTACCTCCTGATGTAGGATAGAATTGTTTTAACCTGGTTTTTAAGGAATGAAAGTTGTTCTCTTATTTTATCCATTTCGAATTCACTGTTTGATGCCTTTGAGTCAACCTTTATTAGATTGCTCTCTATTTCATCAATCCTCTCTTTGAGGTTTTTAATAAACATAAATTCTCCTATTAGCAGAAAGAATAGAAGCACTATAAGGATGAAGTTAATTATAAGTAATAATTGAACCATTGCACTATTCTTCCCTTTTCAATTTTATCCTTTAAAGTCTCCTCCTCAGAACTGCTCAAATGGTATATTTTAATTTCCCCTAAAGGTAGTGTAAAAAAAATGGCACCGTATTTATTTTCATTTTTTCCTATTATTGCTCCATAGTTTAAATTTTTAACCTGAAAGCAGAATTTACTGACCCTTTCTGAGGAAATTAGCTTTCCGGGAAAAACTACAGTCTCGGCTGTAAATGGTAGTTTAACTTCCTCTCCCTCTACACTAAGAACATTTTTCTTAAAATTTACACACACCTCAACGGGACTGGATAGTGAAAAACAGTTAGAAAACAGTGACTTTACCCTATTAATTGTGGATTCCTCCGAGGATAAGTTGATTTGAACAATTTTTGGAAAGGACACCGATAGTACTATAGATAGAATTACTAAAACTATAAGGAGCTCCAAAAGGGTAAATCCAAACCTCCTCAAGTTTCTATCTCCACTCTATTCGAGGTCACAATTACTTTTCCGCTTACACAATAGTTTTTTACCGGACACTCCTTCAGTTTTGGCCTTTTGCCGTCCTGCCTATGGTGGCATCCATACTTGGAGAGAAGCCAGAGTGGACGGAACATATCAACGGGGAGAATTTCCGTTCCCTCTAATCCTTTCTTCCAAACCTCAATAACTTTCCTTTTTATCGTTTCATTAATTCCTTTAGACTTGTACTTTCCAGTTATACATCCCGTTGTAAATGTAGCCCTTGCTACATGAACATCTACAGGAATTGGGAGGTTCTCTACGCCCTTAAATGGAAGGACAACTTTCTCCCTTAAGCTCCGAATCCAGTGGGGAAAGAGTTTTGTCCCCGATAAGGAGGGAAACTCTCCCTTTCTATTTTTTAGGAAATCTATAAACATCCTGTCAACTTTAAACTTATACTCCTCAAAGAGCTTTTTAACACTTCCGCTGTACTTTTCAGAAAGGGTTTTTGAAATTGTTTTCCAGATGAAAAGGTCCCTCTTTTTCTTTTTTGCTAAACCGTGTTTTGACAGGGCTTTGAGAAGCTCATCATCCTCCTTCTCTGCTACTTTGTGAGGGTTAAACAGCCACTTTGTTTCATCGTCTTTGTAAGTCTTGAGGGAGCTCTCCCACAGCTCGTTTGCGTTTCTCATGTAGTCTAACGATGTTGTTAGTGTCACTATTAAAAGTAGCGTTTCAGTATCTACTCCATCAGCAATGGATTTAACCATATCATCTGGAAGTTCCCTATGTCCGAAAATTCCCCCTTTTTTTACTTCTTCTAAAAGAGTACTCCCTACTTTTCTTGCTCTTTTTGGATGAAGCTCAAGTTTTCCTTTCATTATCACTTCCAAGGAATTTTTATATATAATATTCTAACATTCCTCAGCAGGAGGATTAATGGCCTTCTTTGATTTCTTTCGGAAAAAGACAGAAGAGGAGCAGTTTGAAGAAGCTGTCAAGAAACGTGATTATACCAAAATAATAAATTTAGGGAGAATTTTACTGAGAAAACACCCAGATTCTTTATCAATATTTACCCCCTATATAGATGCATTAGTTAAATTTGATAGAAAAAAAGAGGCTGTCAGCGAAATTATCTCGTTCGCTAAAAGAAAGATTAACGAAGAATACTACGATGTAGCAATTACTCTCTTAAATAGAGCTCTAAAACTGGACCCTTTTAACTTGGAAGCTATAAAATTACTGTCAGAAACTTACGTAAGAAAGGAACTTCTGTATGAAGCTTTTGAGGTTTTATTAAATTCGTTTAAAAAGTTTGTTGAAGCTGGTAAAGATCCTACTCCCATAAAAGAACTCTTAGACAGATTCGTTGAAAAATATTTCCATCCTATTTTCTACGAGCGTTATGCAGATGCTTTGGCCAAAGCTGGTTATAAAGAAGAAGCATTTATTAACTACATCCTTGCCGGTAACCTCTACATGAATTTAAAACGACCTCGATCTGCCTTAAAAGTATTTTTAAAAGCAAGGGAATTAAAAGCAAATGATGTTATTGATAAACAAATAATTGAAGTAATTTCACATATAAAGGAAGAAAGACCAGAAATAATAAAAGTTCTTTCCTCACTTATTAGAAAACACGAAAAAGATTTCGATTTCATTGAGTTCGCTGTTTCTCAATTCAAAGAGAATAACGATTTAAGTCTTTTAAGACAAGTTATCAATGGTCTTAAAGACCCTCTCTTAAAGTACGTCTATTTAGCCATGATAGAGCACGAACTTGGAGAGGAGGAAAACGCTGAAGAGTACCTTGAAAAAGTAGGACTGATTAATAAGGAGTTCTACGATAAACTGGAATCTTACATGTCTAGGAAGGGAAGAGTTAGGATTCTGTCCTTCAAAACAGAGAAGCCGGAGGAAATTCCTGAACCGGAGGAAATTCTTAAAGTTTTCGATGAAGTTTTAGACATTAATAGCTCTACACTGGAATCTTTGGAGTCCTTAACGAAGGAGAAGGAGTCTTCCGAGGATATAAAAGCAGGAATAGAGCTCCTTCAGAAGAATACAGATGGAAAAAGACTTGTATCGATGGCAGAGGCTTTTTTAGGCATAGGAGACTACAAAGAGGCAGAAAAGTTTGCCAGGCAAGCTTTGAAAACTGAAGAAAGGGTAAGGGCTGCCATTTTAACTGCAGAATCTCTAAAAAAACAGGGTAGAGATAAAGAAGCACTCTCCTTGCTCTTCGATGTTTTAAAGGAGAATCTATCTCCAGAGGAAAAGGCACAAATTGAGGTTGAGATAGGTGAAATATACAAGAATATGGGAGATAAGGAGAGAGCTCTCCACTGGTACAAATCAGCTCAGGAAATTCTAAAGGACCCAGACTTAGAAGAAAAGATAAGGAAAATTGAGAAGGAACTTGGTTAATTCCCTGTATGTTCACGTTCCCTTCTGTAGAAAAAAGTGTCCCTATTGTGATTTCTACTCTGGGAACTTTTTCGAATTGAAGGATGACTACAAGAAAGCCGTTTTTAAGGAACTTTCAATCAGAGCTCCAGAGTTTTCCCAGTTTCCAACAGTTTACTTTGGAGGTGGTACTCCTTCGCTCATGGAGACTTTATTTTTTGAGGTCATACTTTCGAAGTTGGGTCAATTTTCAGAAGTTACAGTCGAAGTTAATCCTGAGGACGCTAAAGGAGAATTTTTATCCTTCCTTCTCTCAGTAGGGGTCAACAGAGTAAGCCTTGGAGTTCAAAGTTTCTCCGATAAATTTCTAAAATTTTTAGGAAGAAGGCAGAATAGAGAGGATAACGTAAGAGCTCTTGAGGAGGCGCTATCTCTCTTCTCCAACGTTTCAGCTGACATTATCTACGGGATTCCGGGACAGAGTATTGGGGAGTTTTTAGAGGATTTGGAATTTCTACTTAAGTTTCCAGTAAAACACGTCTCCCTCTACGCCCTAACTATTTATGAGGGAACTCCCTTTGAGGAGCTCCTAAACACAGGAAAGTTTTTGCTACCTGAAGAGGAGAGGGTTTCTCAGATGTACTGTGAAGCAATCGAACTGCTTGAGGATAGAGGGTTCAAACATTACGAAATTTCAAACTTTTCGATTCCCGGTTTTGAATCAAAACACAATTTAAATTACTGGAGACTGAAAAACTATGTAGGTCTTGGTCCTTCGGCTGCTTCCTTTGAGGATGGAGTTTACACAAAGAATGTAAGCGACATTGAAGAGTATATAGGTAAAATAAAAGAGGGAGTTTTACCCATTTTGGAGAGGGAAGAATTCAGGGGAAGGGATTTAAAGGAGATTAGACTTATTATGGGGCTCAGATTGACCGAAGGAATAGATGTTAAAGAAGTTGGAATTAAGGAGAGTTTAGAAAAAGCTTTAATAAGTTCTGAGGTTCTAAAGGGTTTAATTGATGAAGGTTACCTAATTTATGAGTTTCCTAAACTAAAGCTTGGCAGAAAGGGATACTTTACATCAAATGCAGTTATATCCCTTTTAATTAAGGAACTCTGGGAGGTCTAATGATTTACGTTACAAACACGATGACGGACGAAAAGGAAGAGTTTAAGCCCCTTGAAGATAGAGTTGTAAGAATCTACGTTTGTGGTCCCACCGTTTACGACCATGCCCACATTGGACATGCAAGGAGTGCAATTGTTTTTGACGTTATAAGAAGATGGTTTGAGTACAGGGGTTACAGAGTAATCTTTGTCAGGAACTACACAGACGTAGATGACAAAATAATAAAGAGGGCAAATGAAGAAGGAATTCCATGGTTTAAGGTCGCAGATAAGTACATCAAGTCGTACGAAAGGGATATGGAAGCCTTAAACGTAAAGGAGCCAACCTTTAAGCCGAGAGTCACGGAGCACATAAGGGAAATTATTGAAATGATAGACGGACTGATAAACAAGGGATTTGCCTACGAAGCGGACGGGGACGTTTACTTTTCTGTAAGGAAGTTTCCCGAGTATGGAAAGCTCTCAAAGAGGAACTTGGATGAGCTCTTAGCCGGGGCAAGGATAGAACCAGGGGAAAAGAAGAAAGACCCTTTGGACTTTGCCCTCTGGAAAAGGAGCAAGGAGGGAGAGCCCGGATGGGAATCACCTTGGGGAGTTGGTAGGCCGGGCTGGCACATTGAGTGCTCAGTTATGTCCATGAAGTACTTAGGCGAAACCATGGACATTCACGGAGGGGGTTTAGACCTGATTTTCCCCCACCACGAAAACGAAATTGCTCAGTCTGAGGCCTATACAGGAAAGCCCTTTGCAAGGTACTGGATTCACAATGGATTTGTAATGGTAAATAGGGAAAAGATGAGCAAATCCTTAGGAAACTTCTTTACAATAAAGGAAATCTTAAAGGAGTTTTCACCGAACGTTTTAAGGTTCTTCCTCCTATCAGTTCACTACAGAAGTCCGATAGACTTCTCAAAGGAAAGATTAAAGGAGTCAGAGAGGGCTTTTGAAAGAATTCAGAACTTTATTAAATCTGCTTCAATAATTGAAAGTTTAGCTGAAACTGATTATGGAAAAGAACCTATTTCAGTTTCAACGTACAGGAAGGATTTTGAGTCTGCAATGGACGACGATTTCAACACTGCTAAGGCTCTCAGTGTTCTATTTGAGGTTGTAAAGGAGGGAAACTTAGTTAAGGATAGAGCTCTAAAAGAGGGGAAGATAAGTAAGGAGGAGAAGTTTTCCTACTTAGAAGCTGTTGATTTTGTTAAGGAGTGTTTAAGCATTTTGGGCTTTAAGGAGGAGAAAGAAATAGAAGGTGGGATAGAGGATAAACTCATAGAGCTCCTTATAGAGGTTAGGGGAGAGCTCCGAAAGAAGAAGGAGTTCCAACTCGCGGACCTAATAAGGGACAGACTCAAGGAGTTGGGAATAACCTTGGAAGATTTACCAACGGGAACTGTTTATAAGAGAGGTTAGAATGGGAATTTACGATAGGGACTACTACAGAGAGAAGAAAAGGGAAGACTGTTGGAAGAAAAGAATATTTAAATTTTCCTGGTACCTAATTCTCCTTCTGTTCTTTCTGGCATTTGTTGTTTACGTTCTGGCAATTCTGTCTGAAAAGTGAGGAGTTGGGTGAAGAAAAAGTGGGAGAAACTGAAAACAGCCGGACTTTTAACTTTGGGAAGTAGTGCCGGATTTTCGTCATTTTTGGCCTGTGGTTGCGGACAGCCAAACTGTCCCATTTGAAGTGGTGGTTACTTGGTTGCGCTGGTCAGCGCCATGAGCTTTTTGAAGGTGAAGTACAGAAAGAAAAAGGAAGAAAATAGGGGGCAGGAGCCCCCAAAGGATTAATTCTTCCTCTTCTTCCTTCCAAGGAGAAGTCCTAATAGACCTGAAAGCATCGTTAGAATGCTAACTCCTCCAGAAATCGGTTCTGTAGCAGGGGAAATAGAACATCCACCTCCTCCACCACCGCCAGTTTGAGTCTGGGCTGTTCCAGAAGAAGCAGAGGAGGAAGCTTCACCTACAACGGCAAAGTAGCTCAACTGGTTCCTTGCAAACGTTACGTAAGGATTGCTTGGGTCAACGCCAAACTCTGTGATTTTCGTCCAGTTTTTGCCATCCTCACTTGCAAGAACAATTACTTTTCCAGTTACTTTTGATGGGTCATACTTAATCGTGAAAGTGACAGGCGAGTTGAATTTGTTTGTCTTTGTATGGATGTCTAAAACATCTGTTGCAAGAACAGGAGTATTCACTCCATAGGATTTTGCAGCTTCAACTGCAGATTCCTCGACATTAGCATCCTCAACTTTCTCTATCTTAACAGAAGTTGGAACGTCCACTGCTCCTCTATCTACGGAAATTTTTACTTCATCCGAAACAGGTCCTGTTACAGTACCATCTGGAGTAACTAAGTAAAAAGCAGAAAATTCCTTACTTTCAACTCCAACGGACGTTACCTTGCAGAGAGCTCCCTGAGTAATCACGTACCTACCGTTCTCAGATTTAGTTCCCTCCGGTAACATCCACATTCCCGTTGCTTTAGATTCACTGACGGCCTCATCAGGTAAATCGTGGAACGTGAGAGTTACCTTTCTTCCTGCACTCTCATCCCCTTCCCAGACTGCCGGACTCAACCTGTTCTTACTCTCATCAGAGTTGTGACAAGCGTTACAGGAAAGAGGACCTGTTTTCTGAGCTCCGAGGGCATACTCAGCAGGTAAAACTCCGTGGTCAATGCCAAATGGTGCCATAAATGTCATGATTACAGGATTGTGAGGATGTCCTGGGTCTTCCTTATCAAGAACCTGTTTAATGGCAGCTTTTAGGGCTTCGTACTCTGCATTTGTGCTGATTTCTGGAACCATATCTCCATCGTCATCGTCAATATAATCAACATATCCGCCAGGATTGCCGTCTACCCAGTGAATCTTAAACGCAACCTTTCCGGTTTTTGGGTCAATAGTTAAACCGGGAACGCTCTTTTCGGGAAGTTCTGGGTCTATGGTTGATTTCCCAACTGGAGTTCCGTTTGAATCGTAAGCAACTCCATCAATTGCCATGTTCATTTCACGAACAAAGAGGGCCCTTCCCGTTGCCGCATCAATCCATGTAAATACTTGAATCGGGCTTATTAGACCTGCTCTTAAAACAGGTTCTCCCTTATCGTTTATGGTCCAGCGCTTAATAATTGCAGGTTCCCACCTCCATGGAAAGTTTTCAGAAGGAATGTTCCAGAGTCCAAAGTTTGAATTGTTGACCCTCATGAGAGCTCTGTAAGGATCCATGTCAATTGCTGTTATCGGAAGTAACTTGTCGTTTCCGCTATCGTCCGTTTGAGCAATGACGTAAGAGAAGTTCAATCCGTAGGTTGGGGTTGGTCCAAAGGCAGGAATTGCCCACTCTGGAGGAAACTGATATACAGTTCCATTTTCCATTTTCATTAATCTATCGTCAAACTGATTTGAATATCCGAGTGAATCATCGAAGAATCTGAACGTCCAGTAGGTCTTAAACGGTATGTGACAAACTTGACATTGAATCTTGTTGATGTGGGCTGCTGCTGCAGGTCCAAAGTAGGCCTCGTGGGCCTTTGCTGCACCTTCGTCTGTTCCCCAGTGACAGCTTGAGCACGTTCTAACAGAAGGATTGTAATCGAGTGCAGGCATAACTTCACCGGCAGAGTCATTACCTTTTAGGAAGTTGTGAGGATTGTGGTGTTCCTTAACATCTTTAGGAAGGTTGTCCTGTCCGTGACAGGATAGACACGACAAGTTCCCACCGTCCTTTGCCATGTGAACGTCGTAGCCTACAGGAAGACCATTGGAGTAGTTCATAGTATCGTTCATACTGCTGTACTTTGCCATTTCACCATCTGGAGTAATGGCTATCGGGGCAACGGATTGGTCGTTCTGTTTCTCATCCGGTGCATAGACCGCTGCCCTCTTAACAACATCAGCTCCGAGTCCGATGATTCCCCTCCTTACGTACCAGTTGGGGAAGAAGTGTTGTCCATCTACAGTCCACTTGTTTTCTGTGTCCGGAATTGCAAAGTGACATTGGGCACACATTAATGAAAGGTCTTTATCCTTATCTCCTGTATGTGAAACTGATAGACCATCCTTACTGCCCGAATCTGCCTTTATCAGTGTATAGTGGCCGCTCGTTTCAAGAATGGGCAGCTGAACGTTGTCAAGGTCAACGTCATTCTTGTAGTAAGCTATAGCCTTGAACGTTCCATCCTGCTGTCTCTCAAGCCTTACAAAGGCAATCGGTTTTGATGGGTCGTTAGGGTCGGCTATTGACATTAACGTTCCCGTTGCTGCCCATCCAAAGAAGTGTCCTGCCCTTGCAAGGTTTACAAGTGGAACGCTCGGGTCGTTTGGCTTGTAGGAGTAATTGCTCGTTGCATTTGCAGCTCTAACCATAAATCCTGAACCGACGTAAGGCTGTCCCTCAACCGTTGACTCGAAAAATGCGTTTCTCAGGTAGTCACGGGCTGAGAAGTTTGGAGCTCCGATGTCCAAATAAAACTGACTGAAGAACCCCGAGAGTCTGTTGTTAAAGTTTGAGTCATCATAGTTGTAGTTCTGGAGATTAACACCTATTTTCTGTCCGAGTTGGGAGTATGGAATTGTAAATCCTGTAGTCGTTCCATGCTTCAGATAACCTGATATGGTACCTATTGTGAAGCTTTGAATAGCCATCATCTGTTGCTGGTTTAGAGTTGATGGGTCTATTCCAGACTGTTGTAACTCATCCTTTATAACTCCTTGAATAACGTCTCCATAGTAGACACTGACTAATCTCTCAAGAGGGTCGGAATAGAAAGCTGCTGAATCGATTGTGTATCCGTTGTTAATTTCATCCTGTGTTAGTTGGGGAGGAAATCCTAAAGAAACCTCAACAACCTTTCCTTTACTGTCCTTCTTAACAAAGACGAAAACTCGTGGGTTTGCAGGAGTTGGATTTGCTGCAGTCCAATGGTTTGAAGTAGTAACTACAAGCTTTTCTCTTTCAGCTAAGGAACGGTCTGCATGACAGAGGAGACAGTCTGTATCCAAAACTCCGGACTTTTTCCAGTTGAACTTGTGGGGCATTCCAATGTATCCCCTTGATTCCTCATCTGCGGTATAGGAGAAGTAGTCTCCGTCAACTTCACTGTCTGCATAGGTAGCATTTGAGAAAAAACCTGTTCCATCGGTCTGGTTGTCCCAGCTTTCAACTTCATCGTGGCGCTTTCCGCTGTCCCTGTCAAAGGCCATAATTCCACCGGAGTGGCAAGAAGCACATGTGAATACCTTATCGGGAGTTCCCATATCCATGTCGTACTTAACATTTCCTCTGTAATCAACTCCATTGTTAATATCGGGAGAAAGCCCGGGGTCCTTTGAAGGGTGCTTTGCCGCCAACTGGCGGTACGAAGGTGGTCACCAAGCTCCATCATCACCGAAGGAGCGTAAAAATTTCCTCCAGTCCTTTCCAGCCTTTACCCTCTGATAACCAAAATCGTCGCTCATCTCATCCCAGCCCCTACCTATGTGGTAGGTCGCATGTATTGGACCAGGGGAGTGAAGCCCTCCTGTTACATCTCCCGTAACTTCCTTGTGACATGAACCACATGTAACTTCCCAACTTACAGGATTTCCGGCAACGTAGGTTGAATTTCCTACTGTTATGGTGTCTGAAGTGTTAAGGGTTTCAGAAATTGGTTTTCCATTGATATCTTTAAGGGGAACTGCTGGGTGACCTAAGGCTTGAGCAGAAACTCCTAATAGGAAGAGAGTTCCTGTAGATAAAGCCGTTTTCCACCTCCTCCTTTTCATCCCTTCCTCCGAATTTAGGAAATTTTATTTTATTTTAATTCACAATTTTATAAATTTCAATAAGACTTGTTTTAAAATAAAATTTTTATTACATAAAGCAATCCTTATTTTTTCATTATTTGAAAAGCTAAAAACAAAAGGAGGATAAAAAGAAAAACAGGGAAAATTTATACTGTAGCTCTTTGTTTTAGGTAAGTTTCTATGAACTGGTCAATGTCTCCATCCATTACAGACTGAACGTTTGAAGTTTCCGTTCCTGTTCTGTGGTCCTTTACAAGCTGGTAGGGCTGAAAAACGTAGGAGCGTATTTGGTTCCCCCAAGCTATGCTTTTGTGCTCTCCCCGTGCTTGGGCAAGCTTTTCCTCCCTTTCCCTCATTTTTAACTCGTAGAGGCGAGCCTTTAGAATTTTTAGAGCTCTCTGCCTGTTCTGAATCTGTGAGCGTTCACTCTGACACGTAACAACAATTCCAGTAGGAATGTGGGTTATCCTGACTGCAGAATCTGTTGTGTTAACGTGTTGCCCCCCAGCTCCAGAGGAGCGGTACGTATCTATTCTTAAATCCTCCTCCCTTATTTCAACCTCAACGTCATCGTCTATCTCAGGAACAACGATAACACCGCAGAAGGAAGTGTGTCTCCTTGCATTTGCATCAAAGGGAGAAATCCTTACAAGCCTGTGGGTTCCATGTTCAGATTTCAAAAGCCCGTAAGCATAGTTTCCCTTAACTAAAAACGTCGCACTCTTTATTCCTGCCTCTTCGTTTTCCTGAATGTCCAATATCTCAACGTTGAATCCCTTCCTCTCTGCCCACCTGAAGTACATCCTCATCAACATCTGGGCCCAGTCGCAGGACTCTGTCCCGCCGGCTCCAGCATGGATTGTTACTATTGCGTTGTTCTTATCGTACTCCCCAGAGAGGAGTTTCTTTATTTCAAGTTTGTTTAAAGATTCCTCTATTTCCTTTAGGTTTTCTTCTACTTCGTCAAGGAGCTCCTTCTCGTTCTCCTCCTCGGCCATCTCAATGAGAACCTCACACTCCTCAATCTTTTCGTTTAACTTGGAAATTTCGTTGAGCTCCTCCTCTATTCTGTTCCTCTCCTGTGAGAGTTTCTGAGCTTTTCCGGGGTTGTTCCAGAATTCAGGAGACGACATTTCTCCTTCAATTTCCGAAAGTCTCCTTTTGAGCTCATCTAAGTCAAAAATACCCCCTAATTTCGTCATACTTTTCCTTGACCTTCTTTAATTCCTCCCTTAACTCTTGAATCCTCTCTATCAATCCTGAACCTCCGAATAATTTCTGTCCATAATAGTAGGAAAATTACTTGCTCTGTAAAGTCCCACCCTGATTCCCCCGTTTGAGAGGTAGGTTAGGAGCTCTAAATTGAGAAGTGTCTTCTCAGCAAGTCTCCTTGATGGAGATAGAAAGTAAACTGAGTAGTACTTAAAGCTCTTCTCGACCCACTCTCCAAACTTTGCGTATACCTCTCCCAACCTCCTCTCCGAAAGCCTCACTCCGTAGGGAGGGTTCGTTACAATCAGGGCTCTTTCCATTCTAACCTCTGGAAATGAGAGGTTTTTGAACTCTACAAACTCCGAGACTCCGGCAGCTTCTGCGTTATTTAAAGATGCCTCAACGGCCTTTGGTTCGATGTCGAATCCCAATATTGGAACTTTTATCTCCCTTTTCCTTGATTCTGCCTCATATAAGAGTTCGTTCCAGAGCTCTCTGTTAAAGCTTTTCCACTCCATAAATGCAAACTTCCTGTTTTTACCCGGAGGAGTGTTTGATGCTATGAGAGCTCCCTCTATTGGAATCGTTCCCGAACCGCAAAAAGGGTCAATTAGAGGGATTTCTCCCCTCCAGTTTGACATTAGAATTATTCCGGCGGCAATGTTTTCCCTCAGGGGAGCTTCGGTTTCAGCTACCCTGTATCCCCTTTTGTAGAGTGGAGCTCCCGATGTATTTACGCTTATCGTAAATACGTTGTTCTCAACCCTTACAACTACACTCGTTCCCTCATCTTCAAACCTTGCAACCCTCGGCTCAAAGCCTAACCTCTCCTCAATGGCCCTTAAGATTCTCTCCTCTATTCCCTTTGTGTGGTAGAGCTTTGACCTTTTTGATGTTACCCTGAACTTAACGGGAAGTTCTTGACTTATAAACTTTTCCCACTTGCATCTCTTTGCCTTTCTAACAAGCTCGGCAAAGTGGAGAGCTCTAAAGGAGCAGAGCCTCAAGAGAACCCTCGTTGCGCTCCTGAGCCAAAGGTTTGTAAGGTATATTTCCCTAAAGCTCCCAGAAAAGATAACTCCTCCCGGAACAGCCCTTCCCTCTATTCCTAACTCCTCAATTTCCTTCTTTGTAACCTCCTCAAGTCCCGGCTGGGAAACTGCAAAGAACTCCATCTTAAATCTCCCTCTTAATCTCTTCTGAAAGTCTCTTTATTGCTCCCCCCGAAAGCTTCTCCTTAACATCCTTTCTCAAAACTTCCCTGCTCCAGTCCCTATTTTCAAGGAGGGTTTCAAAAGTCAGAAAGAGGTTTAGGTTTTCCCCGTTGAAATCCTCCTGAAGGAGCTCCGGAACAACCTCCTTTCCGGCTATAAGGTTTGGAAGGGAAACAAACGGAAGTTTAACAGCCCTTTTAGCTATAAAGTAGGTTAACGGATGAACCCTGTAAACGACAACGTGGGGGAGCTCCGAGATTGCAGCCTCCAAAGAGGCCGTTCCCGAAGCTATAATGCCGGCCTCTGCATAGCTTAAAACGTTGTACCTCTCCTCCTCCGGGACGAGTTTTATGTTGTCCGAGAGAAAGTTTTTAAAGAGCTCCCCAACAGTATTTGCAACGGGAATGACCCAATTTCCTCCAAAGCTCTCTGAGAACTCCTTTAGTGTAGGTAGTAGGTATTTAACCTCTGAAGGTCTGCTTCCCGGAAGAAGGGCATAGAAGGGGTCTTCAATTTCAAAGGTTTCTAAAAACTCCCTTCTTTTCCTGTTAGGCTTAACTATATCAACCAATGGATTTCCGACGTAGGTCACATCTATTTTAAATTGCCTGTAGAACTCAACCTCAAAGGGGAGAATAACGAAAATCCTGTCACAGTATTTCCTCAAACTCTCAACTCTCCTTTTCCCCCAAGCCCAAACCTTTGGCGGTATAAAGTAAAAGACCTTTATTCCCCTCTTCCTTGCCTCCTTTGCTATCTGGAGGTTAAATCCAGGAAAGTCGATTAGCAGAACGGCATCCGGCTTTTCACTTTCCAAAAAAGAGACGATTTTCCTCTTCCCCCTTAAGATGTTTGGAAGTTTTGAAATAACCTCAAAGAGTCCAAAGGCGGTAAGCTCCTTTGAGTCCAAAATCCTTTTACTTCCTGGAGCCTCCTCTGTGAAAACTCCAAAAATTTCAAAAAAGGGTGAGAGCTCCCTAACGATTTCCCTTGCATAGATGAATCCGGAGAGCTCTCCCGTAACAATCAATAATTTTTTCATCTTAAATCCTACATTTGTTAAACTTTGCTGCATTAACAATAACCCAATTTTTGGAAGGAAGGAATGGCCGAGCTTGATATAAAGACGCTTGAAAATTGGCTCTGGGAGGCTGCCTGCAAAATCAGGGGAGAGGTGGACGCTCCAAAGTACAAGGAGTACATACTCCCATTGATATTCATAAAGAGGCTCTCAGACGTATTTGAAGACGAAATAGAGAAGCTCTCAGAGGAGTTTGGAGATAGAGAAACGGCCTTAAAAGTAGTTGAGTCAGACCACTCCTTCGTTAGGTCTTTCATTCCGGAAGTTGCGAGGTGGGAAAACATAAAAAGGCATCCGGTTCGCGGTCTTGGAATGTACTTAACCGATGCCGTTCGGGCGATAGCAAAGGAGAACCCGAAGCTTCAGGGTGTTGTAGATATTGTTGACTTCAATGCAACAATGGCCGGAAAGAGAATAATCAGCGATGAAAGGCTCCATGCACTCATCAACGTCCTCAGCAAGTACAGGCTCGGAATGAAGGACGTTCCTCCCGACATAATAGGAAATGCCTACGAGTACCTGCTTAGGAAGTTTGCAGAGGGTTCAGGTCAGTCTGCAGGGGAGTTTTACACTCCGAGGGAGGTTGGAGTTTTAATAGCTCACATCCTCGACCCTGAACCCGGACAGTCGATTTACGACCCGTGTGTTGGCTCTGCCGGACTCTTAATAAAGAACCAGCTTTACTTTAAGGAGAAGTACAAGGGGAAAACTGTTGCAGACCTTAAATTCTACGGTCAGGAAATACTCCACTTCAGCTATGCAATGGCAAAGATGAACATTTTCATCCACGATATGGACGCAGAAATTGCCCTTGGAGATACAATGAACCATCCGGCATTTAAGAACAGCGACGGCTCCTTGATGCAGTTTGACCTGATTGCTACAAATCCGATGTGGAATCAGGATTTTTCACAGTCAACCTACGAAAACGACCAGTTTGGAAGGTTCACCTTCGGTCATCCTCCATCCTCATCTGCAGATTGGGGATGGATTCAGCTAGGAAATGAGGGGATAAGGGAAGTTACAGAAACAGTTAATAAAATTCTTGAGCTACTAAGGAAGTGATGGTATCAAAGGAAGAGTTCAAAAGGGAAGTCATCAGGTGGGCTGTCAAGTTAAACGTTCAACCTAAAGAGATTCAGATTAGGAGAATGAGGAGAAAGTGGGCGAGCTGCTCCTCGAGGGGAAGGCTGACATTCTCAGCCGACCTTCTCCTTCAACCTAAGGAGTTCAGGGACGAGGTAATAGTTCACGAACTTTTACACCTAAAGTACCCAACCCACAACAGGCTGTTTAAAATACTGATTAAAATTTACACGAATAGGGCTTAAATCTGTTTCAGAAAGTTCTCAATTATCCTTATTCCATCTTCGGTTAGGATTGATTCGGGGTGGAACTGAACGCCGAAAATCGGAAACTTCTTGTGTCTTATTCCCATTATCTCCTTGTCATCCTCACTCTCTGCGGTTATTTCAAATTCCGGAGATAGGGTTTCTCTGTCTATTATGAGGGAGTGGTACCTTATTGCAGAAAAGGGGTTTTTCATTCCCTCAAATAGAAATTTCCCATCGTGATGAATCAATGAAGCCTTTCCGTGCATGAGCTTTTTAGCCCTCTTAATTCTCGCTCCGAAAGCAAACCCTATCGACTGGTGGCCTAAACATATTCCTAAAATGGGAAGTTTCCCTGCAAAGTGTCTTATAGCCTCAACAGAAACTCCAGCTTCCCTTGGAGTACATGGACCCGGCGAAATTACAAGTGCTTCAGGCTTCTTTTCCTCAATTTCTTCTACTGTAATTTTGTCGTTCCTGTAAACCTCGATTTCTGCTCCTAACTTTCCAAAGTACTGAACAACGTTGTACGTGAATGAATCGTAGTTGTCTATCATCAAAATCATTCTCTACTCCTTGAGAGCTCTGCAAATTTTACTTCCCCACTCAGAGAGGGCTCTAACATAGTCCTCAGATGGTATGGGGTTTAAAACGAGAACTCTTCCGCCAATTTCCCTTGCTATCAGTTTGGGAATTTTCTGATTTGCAAAACTTTCACTTATAACAACCTTTGCCCCTTTCCTCTTGGCCTCCTCTATAACCTCTTTAATCCTCCCGGGTGTAACCTGTTCCTCGGGGTTTCTTGCTATCTCAATTACATTAATTCCGAGGGTTTTAAGGAGCGGTTTCCAGACGGGGTGAAAGATAACAACGGCATTTTCCTTTCTACCCTTCAAACACTCACTAATCCTTCCTAAAAGCTGCTCAATCATCTCTGCGTAGTCATCAGCCCTCTTCTTGTAGTAGGTCTCCCTCTTTGGATAGAAACCTACGAGCCTCTCTGCCACTTCAAAGTAAACATCCTCCATCAGAACGGGATTCATCCAGAGGTGGTAGGCAGGTTTCTTAACCTGAGGGTACTTTTTGGAAAAGAGCTCTCCCAAATTGAGAACCTTCTTCTTGTCGTTAACTCCTTTGAGTGCCCAGTCGTCAAGGCCGAGGCCGTGAACAATTATTAGTGATGCCTCCTTTCCCCTTTCAATGTCTGAGGGTTTAGGCTCGTATCCGTGTGGAGATTCCCCTCCTTTAAGGATAGAGTAGTATCTAAAGTCTCTCCCACCAATGTACTCTGCCACACTCTTCCAAATGGGAAGGGAGGTAACTATCAAGGGTTTATTACTGTTCTCAGAAATACAGCCAAAGGTTAAGAGTGAAATAAGGAGTATTAGGAGAAGTCTCAACATTTAAGCCTCCTACAGTAAGTAGCGTAGTATATAATATGCCATTAAATGAAATAAATCAAAAGGTTTATGAGGTTAGAGTATGCTTAAGAGGAAAAAGGCAATTTTAGCCCTTGAGGATGGTACCTACTTTGAGGGATTGAGCTTCGGTGCAGAAGGAGAGACCTCCGGGGAAGTTGTATTTACAACCTCAATGACGGGATACCAGGAGGTCGTTACAGACCCATCTTTTAAGGGTCAGATTGTTACGATGACCTATCCCTTAATAGGAAACGTTGGAGTGAACAGGGAGGATGTTGAATCAGACGGCCCTAAGGCTGAAGGTTTCATCGTTAAGGAGATTTCTGAAATCTACTCAAATTGGAGGGCAGAGGACTCCTTTGAGAACTACCTAAAGAAAAACGGAGTTGTCGGGATTTGTGAGATTGATACAAGGGAACTTGTTAAAAAGCTAAGAAGTGCCGGAACTATGAGGGGAGTTATATCAACTGTTGACCTTGACGTTGACAGCCTCATATCAAAGGCGCGCTCAATTCCTCCTATGGAGGGCTTAAACTTGGTCGATGAGGTTTCGTGTAGTGAACCTTACGAGTGGGAATATGGGACCTGGAGACTTGGGGAAGGTTATCCTAAGAAGGAGGACTTTAAGTACTCTGTAGTCGTTTTAGACTTTGGTATAAGGTACAACATTTTGAGAAATTTGGTGGACGTTGGAATAAAGCCTATTGTTGTTCCTGCAAAAACTCCACCGGAAGATATTTTAAAGATGAGCCCAGATGGGATTTTTCTTTCATGCGGTCCAGGAGACCCTGCTGCAGTTACTTACGCAATAGAGACAATAAAGTATCTGATAGCAACGTACAGAAAGCCAATTTTTGGAATCTGTTTGGGACATCAGCTCACTGCCCTTGCGATGGGAGCAGCCACGTACAAGCTGAAGTTTGGACACAGGGGAGCAAACCAGCCTGTTAAGAATAAAAGAACCGGAAGGGTTGAAATTACTGCCCAGAACCACGGATTTGCAGTTGATGAGTCAACACTCCCTGACGATTTGGAGGTAACTCACTACTCCTTGAACGATGGAACCGTAGAGGGACTGAAACACAAGTCAAAACCTCTATTTACGGTTCAGTACCACCCAGAGAGTTCTCCAGGTCCTCACGATTCAAGATACCTCTTTAGAGAGTTTGAGAGGTTAATCTCAGATTACAAGGGTAGGTAGTGTGTACGATGTCATAGTTATAGGATTGGGGCCGGGAGGGATTTCCCTACTAAAGTTCTTGGAGGATTCAAACTTAAAAGTTCTTGCTGTTGAAAGGGAATTTTTTCCTAAAAAGAAACCCTGTGCCGGAGGGTTAACTCCAAAGGCATACTCTACCTTAAAGGAGAATTTTCCTGAAATTGATAGAGTTGTAAGAGAAAGAGCCTACGAGTTTTTCCTTTACAATGGTAACAGGGAAGTTATTCTTTCATCAAGGAGGGTTTTAACCTACTTAACGGATAGAGCCGAACTCGACCATTTTCTTTTCAACTCTTTGAACCACAGTAAATTTGATGTTCACTTAGGTGAGAGTGCTCTCTCGGTAGAAATTGAGGAAGGAAGGGTAAAGCTGAAAACGGACAAAGATTCCTATGTAGGAAGGGTTTTAGTTGACTCCTCAGGTGTGAACAGCAGAATAGCAAGACAGTTAAACGTTAATAGAGAAATTGGATTTACATACGAAAGGGACCTTGAAGTAGAGAAGAACGAGCTTATAGTTGACTTTTCCAACTTTAACTGGGGATACTACTGGGTTTTTCCCAAGGGGGAGTGGGTAACCTCAGGACTGGGAGAGTTTAAAAAGTGGAGTAATCTAAGAAGTAAGCTAATTGAATTTGAAAGGAAACACGGAATTTACGGAAACGTCCTCTGGGAGTCCGGCTTTCCCATTCCAGCTGGGAAAAGGAGAAACGACGTTCTAAGAAAAAACGTTCTGTTTGTTGGGGATTCAGGAGGACTGGTTGACCCTTTAACTGGTGAGGGGATATTCTACGCGGCAAGAAGTGGCATTTTGGCAGGTGAGTGTTTAAAGAGGTTCTTTGAAAGGTCGAATGTAGACGAGCTTAGAAACTATAAAAGGAGAATTGACAGGGAGTTTGGTTGGGAATTTTTCTGGGCAAGGGTTGTTGGGAAATTATTTTTCTCCTTTAGAGGCTTAAACCTATCGTTGGTTGAAAGGTCTGAAAAAATTGCTAACTTAACGGCAGAGCTCCTTTCAGGTGAAGTTCCGTACAGAAAAGCTCTAATGAGGTACGCAGGAATTTTACTTAGAGCTCCCTTCAGGAGGTAGTATGCTTCAGGTTTCAATAAAGAGGGGAAGGGAAAAGAGGATAAGGGGATTTCATCCCTGGGTTTATAAAAACGAGATTCTATCCTTTTCGAGGAGACCAAAGCCGGGAGAGCTTTGTATTGTCAGGGATTACAGAGGAGGCTTTCTTGCTAAAGGTTACATAAATCCAGATAGCTACATTTCTGTGAGAATTCTCACTTTTAAAAAGGAAGAGGAGATTGATTACGACTTCTTTGTAAGGAGAATTTCGGAAGCCCTTGAGTACAGAAGGAGTTTGGTTCCTAAAGACTGTACAGCCTTCAGGCTCATCCACTCTGAGGGAGACTACCTTCCAGGTCTGATAGTTGATTACTATTCTGGCTACTTGGTCGTTCAGGTAACTACACTCGGAATGGAGGTTTTAAAGGAGAAAGTAGTTAGAGCTCTCATTGACGTTGTAAAACCAAAAGGAATCTACGAAAAGTCAACCGTTCCTACGAGGGAGCTTGAGGGACTTCCCTTAGTTGAAGAGCCCCTGTACGGGGAGATTCCCGAAAGGGTTGTAATCTTAGAGAATGGAATAAAGTTCAACGTTCAGATAGTTGGAGGACAGAAGACGGGCTACTTTTTGGACCAAAGGGAGAACAAGCTCCTCTTTTCAAAAGAGTTTGTAAGTGAGGGAGATAGGGTTTTGGATGCTTTCTGTCACCTTGGAGGATTCGGACTCCATGCAGCCGTAATAGGAAAGGCGTCTGAAATTGTTGCCCTCGATAGTTCTCAGCTTGCCCTTGACCTGGCAAGGGAAAATGCGGCTCTAAACGGGGTTGAGGACAGATTTGTTTTTGTAAAGGGTGATGCCTTTAAGGTTTTGAAGGAGATGTCTTTAAAGGGTGAGAAGTTTGACTCAATAGTCATAGACCCTCCGGCATTTGCAAAGAGTAAAAAGGTTTTAGAGCAGGCAAAAAGGGGATACAAGGAGCTTTTCTTAAGAGGGTTAAAGATGTTAAAACCTGGAGGGAGCATTGTCGTTTGTTCCTGCTCTCACCACGTAACTCCTCCGATTTTAGAGGAGATTCTCCAATCTGCAGCCTTTGATACGAGGACGCCGCTAAAGGTCTTATATACCACGTACCAGTCAAAGGACCATCCCTTTGTCCTACAGATTCCCGAGTCGAGGTACTTAAAGTGCATATTTGCAAGGAGTTTCCCTTGGGAGGTTTGAATTGATTAGGAAGGCCGTTATTCCTGTAGCGGGATTGGGAACGAGGTTTTTGCCGGCAACAAAGGCTCAACCTAAGGAGATGCTTCCCTTGGTTGATAAACCTGTAATCCAGTACATAGTTGAGGAGGCCGTAGCTTCGGGAATAAAGCAGATAATATTCGTTACAGGAAGACACAAGAGGGCAATTGAGGACCACTTTGACAGGAACTTGGAGCTTGAGAGGAACTTAGAGGAAAAGGGGAAATTGGAGCTCCTGAAAGTAGTCAAGGAGATTCCAGAGGTTGCCGATTTTATCTTCATAAGACAGAAGGAGCCTTTAGGTTTGGGACATGCAATCTTGACAGCTGAGCCCGTTGTGGGAAACGAGCCCTTTGCAGTTTTGTTGGGTGACGACGTTATGGTTTCAGAGGTTCCTGCAACAAGTCAACTTATCGAGGTTTTTAACAGGTACAAGTGTTCAGTTTTGGGTCTTCAGGAGGTTCCGAAGGAGGATGTCAACAAGTACGGTATAGCCTCAGGAAAGGAGATAGAGGAGGGAATATTTAAGTTGGACGAGCTTGTCGAAAAACCAAGTATTGATGAGGCTCCATCAAACTTAGCCATTGCAGGAAGGTACATTTTGACTCCCGGCATATTTGATGCCTTAAGGAGAACGCCCGTTGGGAGGGGAGGAGAGATACAGCTTACAGATGCCATTAGGATACTATCTGAGAGGGAAGCTGTATATGGTAGGATTTTAGAAGTTAAGCGTTACGATACAGGAGACAAGTTGGGCTTTCTTGAGGCAACAGTTGATTTTGCTCTAACGAGGGAGGATTTGAGGGAACCGTTCCTCAAGTTCCTGAAAGAAAAAATTGGAAAGGAGTTAAGAAATGGCAGAGATAATTCAGGAGGGATTGGTTAATCAACCAAACCTACCGGAGGAGCTCCCTCTACTTCCGTTAAGGGACGTTGTTGTTTTCCCGATGATGATAGCTCCTCTCTTTGTAGGAAGGCCCTTTTCACTGAATGCAGTTGAGGAGGCATTGAGGGAACACAAGTTAATCTTCCTGGCTACTCAGAAGGACAAGGAGATTGAGGAGCCCAAGAGAGAGGAGCTCTACGACTACGGTACAGTTGCGGTAATCCTCAAGGCAATGAGAATGGGGGACGGTAGAGTAAAAATTTTGGTTCAGGGACTTGGAAGGGCAAAGATAAAAGAACTAAAGAAGGAGGACGGTCTCTATAGAGCTCTCTTAGAGCACGTTGTTGAGCCGGAGTACAGGGCAAAGAGCATTGAGGAGGAAGCCCTCATAAAGCTCGTAAAGGACCAGATTGAGAGGGTCGTTGCATTAGGAAAGCAGATTCCACCCGACATGGTTGCGATTCTTCGTTCGATAGAGGACCCCGGAAGGCTTGCAGACCTCATAGCTGCTCAGATTGACCTTTCAACCGAGGAAGCTATTGAGATTCTGTCAACAGAGGACCCTATAGAGAGGCTCAAAAAGGTAAGTGAGAGGTTAGAGCACGAGATTAAGGTTCTTGAGGTTCAGGAGCTCATAAGGACAAAAGCCCGTGAGTCTATGGAGAAGGAACAGAGGGAGTACTTCTTAAGGCAACAGTTAAAGGCCATTAGGAAGGAGTTGGGAGAGGAGGAGGAAAGAAGCAAGGAGATTGAGGAGTACAAGGAGAAGATAAAAAAGGCAAAAATGCCTAAAGAAGTGGAGGAGTCGGTTTTAAAGGAGCTCTCAAGACTTGAGAAAATGCACCCCGAATCTGCAGAGGCAGCCGTTTTAAGGACCTGGCTTGAGTGGATGATTGAGCTCCCCTGGTCTAAGAGGACAAAGGACAGGTTGGACATAGAGAGGGCAAGGAAAATCCTTGACGAGGATCACTACGACTTGGAGAAACTGAAGAACAGAATTTTGGAGTACTTAGCAGTTAAATCCCTCATAAAGAAAAGAAGGAAGAGAATAAAGGAGGTTAAACAGCCGACAATCTGCTTCGTCGGTCCTCCGGGAGTGGGAAAGACTTCCTTGGCCCGCTCGATAGCAAGGGCTTTGGGAAGGAAGTTTGTGAGAATTTCCTTAGGCGGTGTTAGGGACGAGGCCGAAATAAGGGGACACAGGAGAACCTACGTTGGAGCTATGCCTGGAAAAATCATTCAGGCTTTGAGGAAGGCAGGAACGAAGAATCCCGTAATTCTCCTTGATGAGATAGATAAGATGTCCTCCGACTTTAGAGGAGACCCTGCTGCAGCCCTCTTAGAGGTTCTTGACCCGGAGCAAAACAGGGAGTTTGTTGACAACTACATAAACCATCCATTTGACCTTTCGGAGGTTCTCTTCATTGCAACGGCGAACACCCCCCACACAATTCCGGAGCCCCTTTACGACAGGTTGGAGGTTTTAAACATTCCCGGATACACGGAGTACGAAAAACTCCAGATAGCAAAGAGGTACATCGTTCCTAAGCAACTCAAAAATCACGCCCTTACAGAGAACGACATTGAGTTCACAGATTCGGCAATCCTCCACATCATAAGGCACTACACGAGGGAGGCAGGAGTAAGGAGCTTAGATAGGAGAATTGCTGCTGTCTGCAGGAAGGTGGCCCTCTGGATAAGTGAGGGTAAGGAGAAGAGGTACAGAATAACTAAAAAATTGGTCGAGAAGATTTTGGGAGCTCCAAAGTTCATTCCGGAGGTTGAGCTTGGGGAGGACGAGGTAGGAGTTGCAACAGGTCTTGCGTGGACACCTGTTGGTGGGGACGTTCTGTTTATTGAAGCAATAGTAACAAAGGGAAGCGGAAGGCTAATTTTAACGGGAAGACTTGGTGACGTTATGAAGGAGTCTGCCCAGGCTGCATTGGGATTCATAAAGGCCAATGCAGATAAGTACGGGATAAAGAAGGACTTTTCAAAGATAGACATTCACGTTCACGTTCCTGCTGGTGCAATTCCAAAGGATGGACCGTCTGCAGGAATAACAATTGCAACTGCAATGCTCTCGGCTTTAACTGAGAGAAAGGTAAGGAAAGAAGTAGCAATGACTGGGGAAATAACCCTCGGTGGAAAGGTTCTTCCTGTTGGAGGACTAAAAGAAAAGATACTTGCAGCCTTAAGGTACGGAGCTAAAACCGTTATCCTTCCAGAGAAGAACAAGCAGGAGGTCATGGAGGAGCTCCCCGAGGAGGCGAAGAAAAAAATTAATCTTGTATTTGTTAATAGGGTTGAACCTGTTTTTGAACTTGCTCTTTATCCAGAAGAAAAGAAAGGAAGAGCTAAGGGGAAGTCAAAATCATCCTGATTAACTTTAAAACTTCCGGGAGGGAACGCTTTACCCTCTCGGAAAGTTCCCTTCTGAATGTACTTATATCTTCTGCTTCAACTCCTACAAAGTAAATTTCTTTAGGCATTTCATCTCTAAATAGCTCGTAGCTTAATTTTAAAACAGAATTTAAGGAGAGTGAGTGACTTTTAGAGCTGTTTATATTGAGATTTTGATTTTCAGGACTTAATTTGAAAAGGATTATCTCTCCGGGTTTTTTTCCCAACTTTACTGCATCGACAAAAACAACTCTATCTTTATTTAAGATTTTCCCTATTAAATCGGAGGTAGGAGCAAGGAAGTGAAGGGAGGGAAATTCCTCCCTCAAACTCTCAACGATGTAGTATCCGAGACCATCATCAGAAAAGTTCGGATTTCCAAAGCCTATTAAAAGGTTCATTGGGTATTTCTAATCTTTTTGATAAGTTTTCCATCCTTTGAGTAGATTAAGAGCTCCGTTCCGTATTGACTGGGATAGGCATGTGTTGCACATGCAAGACACAGGTCGTAAGGTCTGTGAGCCATCTCTATTAGGTTGAGCTTCTCAGGTTCATACTTTCCATCGTTTAAGTAGTACTCAGCTGCTCTCTTAACGGCCATTTGAATTGAACCGTTGTTGAACGTAGTTGGAACAACCATGTTGGCATCCGTTGTCATAGCATTTTCGTCGGTTCTGTAGTGGTGTATGAGCGTTCCCCTTGGAGCTTCAATAATTCCAACTCCTTCTCCTACAACTTCCTTTAACTCAGTACAGGTATCGGAATTTGTAATTTCAGGGTCTTCAATAAGTCTCTTAATCTCCTCTGCATGGTTGAGAATCTCAATTGCCCTTGCCCAATGGTAGGCAAATATGTTGTATATCGGTTTTCCGCCGAAGAAATCAACCATTTCCTCATAGGCAGCCTGAGCTAACGGAGTTGAGAATCCATTTGAGACGTTAACCCTTGCAAGTGGACCAACACTACAAAAAGACGTTCCCTCCCCGTCTACAAATCCCTTCCAGCCCACTTTCTTTAAGTAGGGAAACTTTGCATAGCTCCAGGGAAGTGTTTTTTCTGAGAAAAATTTAAGGTATTCTTTTCCAGTGAACTTTCCAACTTCCTCTCCAGAAGGAGAAATTATTCTCTGAACTCCTTCGTAATAGGCCACTTTACCGTTTTCATCAACAGTTCCCATGTAGTTCGTTCTTACGTTAAACTTCTCCTCCCTAAGGAGTTTTGAGTATTCTGGGTTGTTTACAACAACTTCTTTAAAGAGCTCCACACTTCTCTTACCAAGTTCCAGACACTCATCAGAGAGTTTTTTTATTTCCTCAACTTCCTCCGGTTTTAGTGACTTAGCCCATCCTCCGGGAATAGCCGGAACCGGGTGGGCAGTTTTGCCTCCTAATATTTCAACTATTCTGGCAGCTGCAAACCTCTTATTGAGAATATCCTTAACCACATCATTTCCTAACTTCTCTGCAACTCCAAGGAGGTTTCTCTTTTGAGGAGGTGCCGTTGGTCCGACTATGAAATCAGGAAGTCCCATTGCATAGAGGATTTCTGTATGGTCTTCAATGTGATGGGCAGAGAGCAATAGCTTTCTCAGTTTCTTTGCTACGGAGGGAGGTTCGACTCCAAAAACACCGTCACCTGCCTTGAGAGAAGCCATAAAGTGGACAGCCCTGCAAACTCCGCATATCGTACTTGCTATTCTTGGAACCTCCTCTATTGGAGCTCCCTCAACCATTTTCTCGTAGCCCATAAACTCAACAACCTGAAAGAAGACTTCATCAACCTTTCCATTATCGTCAAGAAAAACCGTTATTTTCCCGTGTCCTTCGAGTCTTGTAATCGGTTCTATTATGGTCTTTTTCATTTTTACCCCCTTGGTTTAACTAAGTTTGACTTTGGAAGTGAATACCTATAAAAGAGCCTTACAGGGTCGGGAATTTTCTTAAGGAGACTTTTGTCAGATAGAGTTGTTGCAACAGTACTTATCGCCTTAACCGCAAAGTCACTTACCCCTGGTATAGGACCTCCACATCCCCTGCAGGGCATGTTTGCCTTTAGACAGGCTGCCCCACAGTCTCCCTGTGTAACAGGTCCAAGACATAAAAAACCAGCTTCAAGGAGACATGTATCCTCAGGTGGCTTTTCCAGAGTTCTCTTTACGTCAGTTGGTTTCTTCTTTATTCCTCCATGCCTTATAGGGTTTCTTGTGCAAACGTCGCATACGGCAGTTCCCATTGTTAACCAACTACCCTTAGAAGGCAAATCCCCTTTTAAGAATTTCTCTAAAATCCACTCAATGTGGCTGTAGTGGGGAGGACAGCCTCCAACGTAGTAGTCAACTTCAACTACCTGGTCTAAAGCCCTTGCTGGCATGAGTTTAGGAAGCTCCAAATCGTACTTTTCATCAACAACGTACTCTGTTTGAGGAGTTATTCCTTCCGGATTATCAGTTGTAACGGTTTCTACGTAGGCCTTTTTAACTATCTCATCCTGAGGGAAAAGGTTCACAAGCCCTTTTATCCCCCCCAAACTTGCACAGATTCCAAAAGCTATCAGTGTTTTACACTTTCTCCTCATTAACTTTGCCATTCTTTCGTGTTCGGAGTTTCTAACGTTACCTGTAAAAAATCCAACATCTATTGAACCGTCAGGAATATCTTCAAAATCCATGTACTTAACGTCTATAAGCGTTGGAGCAAAGAACGTTAAGTCAACATGTTCTAAAAAATCAACGAGTTTTCCTGCCGTATCTAATAGAGATGTATCACAACCGGCGCACCCGCCGGCCAAGTAGTAGGCCATTTTAATTCTGGACATAGCTTCCCTCCTTGATAGCTGTTAACTCCCTGTTCATCTCCTTAATTGCATTTGCCAGTTTTAACCAGTTTGGAACACCTATGTACTCCCACCTTACTTTTTTGCCAGTTACACCTAAGAGCTCAAGACTTTCGTTGAGTATTTCTATTCTCATTTCCTGCATGTAGTTACCCCAGGCGTGGTGGCAGTTATCAACCGGGCATCCAGCAACTATTATCCCGTCTGCCAAATCCCTGGCAAGAATTTCTGAAATAACGTCAAGGCTTAAAGAAGCAGAACACCTAACCCTTATAGTTCTTACGTTTTCAGGGATTTTTACATTGTTGTAGCCCATCAGATCTGCTGCACCGTAAGCACACCAATAGCAGAGGAAGGCAAGAACTCTCGGTTTGCCTTTTGGCAGGTGCTTGAAAGCGACCTCTGCCATTTTGAGAATCTGTTCATCCTCAAGGTTTGAAAACCTTATTGCCTTTGAAGGACATGCAGCATAACAGAGTCCACAACCTCTACACAGGTTTGGGTCTATAACTACTCTGTTTTCGTCCTTCTCTTCCTTTATAGAGATTGCTCCGTGGGGGCAGCACATCAGACAGGTTTCACACCTTGAACACTTGTCCTGGTCTATTTCAGCGTAGTACTTTTTCTCCCTTCCTTTTAAGTCTCTATAGATTTTCGGAGCTGCTCCTAAGGCAGATTCAATACTTTCCTGGACGTCCTTAAATCCCTTAGCAGCTCCAACTACATAAACTCTTTCCACAAAGGTTTCTAATGGATTAACAACCCTTGGCTGGAATTCAAGGGGGAAACCGTAAATGTCGGTGTATACCTTAAGCATTTCTGTAATTCTATACTGGGCCGGAACTAACGGGTCTGCTACAACTGCAAGGTTTGAGGAAAATTCTCCATTTTCAGTTTTTATAATGATTTCTCCATCTCTCTTTCTTTCAATTTTCTCAACCTGAGTTTGAATAAATTCAACACCTAACTTTTCAGCTCTCCTTCTGTACTCCTCAAATGCCCTTCCTGTTGTTCTCAGACTCTTGTAGAAAACCCTTACTTTCACGTCAGGCATTTGTTTTGCAAGCATAAAGGCTGACTTTACTGTATCTAAGCAACAGAGCCTTGAACAGTAGCCGACGCTGTCCTTCTTACACAAGACAAAAGAAATTTCCTTAGGCTTTTTACCAAAGAAGTTGTTTGCTCTGTACCTTTGGTACTCCGTAAGGGTTGTAACTTCTGGAAATTCATATCCTAACTCCTTGTAAACAGAAACATCTCCTCCTTTTAGACCTGTAGCTATAACAATTGCCCCAAATTCGTCCTCTACAGTGTCACCCTCTCTGCTTAAGTCTATTGCATCTGTTGGACAAACCTTTTCACATTCACCACACAAAGTACAGTTTTCTTCATCTATCTGGTAAACATCAGGTAGAGCAAGTGGAAATGATTTATAGATAGCCTTTCTCTTTGTCTTTCCTAAATTAAATTCGTTCGGTACCTCTACCGGACAGACTTCCTCACACTTTCCACAGCCTATACACTTTTGAGGGTCAACCTTTAGAGACCTTCTTTTTACTCTGACTTTGAACTTGCCACTTTCCTTTTCAATATTTTCAATCGATGAGTTCGTATACACAGTTATTCTGTCCCTTAAAAGTGTTTCCCTTCCCACAACGGGAATAACGCACTGGCTTGTGCAAACTGAGGGGTAGCTCTCTGACTGCCAAAGGAATGGAACAGAGGTCGCAAATCCGCCTAAGTAAGGTTTTTCCTCAACGATAACTGTGTCTATCCCCATATCTGATAGTGCCTGAGCACAGGACTGTCCTGCTACACCTCCCCCAACGACTAAGACTTTCTTTTTAAGGTTTTCCTTTAGTGCCTCAACGTTCGTTCTCAATTTTTCATAGGCCATTAGAAGCTGGTCCTTAGCTCTTTGGTTCATCCCTTCAACATCGTCGTGAACCATCAGGCACTGTTCTCTAAGGTTAACTGTCTCAAACATTGCAGGATTGATTTCAAGATTTTTGAGAAGCTTTGCTATTCTGTCTTCGTTGAACTTCAGTGAAGACCTTTCTGAACACCCACAGAAAATAATTCCGTTGAACTTCTTTCCTAGCTTTTTGACCTGTTCCTCTGGGTTAATACAGAAATCCTTCGTTTCAAGAACTTCAGCTATGCCTTCTTGCTTTTTGGCAAGTTCCTTTAGTTCCTTGAAGTCAATTTTTTCTGAAATCCTCCCTCCACAGTTA
>QOAO01000008.1 GCA_003978105.1 Thermovibrio sp. | reverse complement strand
CTCCCCCTCCGCCACAGTGGGCCCGTAGCTCAGCTGGTAGAGCAACGGACTTTTAATCCGTAGGTCGGAGGTTCGAATCCTCCCGGGCTCACCACTTTATAAGGAGAGGTGGCCGAGCTGGCTGAAGGCGCCCGCCTGCTAAGCGGGTGTACGGGTTTAAAGCCCGTACCGCGGGTTCGAATCCCGCCCTCTCCGCCACCTTAATTAAACTCTCTGAACTTTCTTTTTGGAAATCTCCTCCCTAATAAAGTTAAACCAATCCTCTAAACCTTCCCCTGTTTTTGAAGAAACAACAAAAATTTTAAGATTTGGATTAAGGGAGAGAGCTTCTTCCTTAACTTTTTCAACGTCAAAATCAAAGAAAGGAAGAAGGTCCGATTTTGTTATCACAAATACATCTGATGTCTTAAAGGCCTTTGGATATTTTGCTGGTTTGTCACTGCCTTCAGGAACCGAAATGAGAACAACTCTTATATGCTCTCCTAAGTAAAATGAGGAAGGACAGACTAGGTTTCCAACATTCTCAATGAACAGAACGTCTGGATATCCTCCCATCTGCTTCTCAAGGGCATGAAAACCCTTATGAACGAGGGGAGCTTCCAAGTGACATGCTCCTCCTGTTGTAAGCTGAACAGCAGCTGCTCCTTTTTCCCTCACCCTCTCAGCATCCCTTTCTGTTTCAATGTCTCCTTCAAGAACTCCAATACTAATCTCATCCTTTAAAACCTCTATTGTCCTTTCAAGGAGAGTAGTTTTACCAGACCCTGGAGAGCTGATAAGGTTAATGGCAAGAACTCCGTGTTCATCAAAGTGTCTTCTGTTGGATTGGGCTACTCTATCGTTTTCACTCAGAAGGCTCTTTTTTATCTCTACGTTCTTCTTTGCACTGTCATCAGAAACTACAAAGTTGTTTTCGCTGTGCTCGTGGTTTCCACATCCACATACATCACACATTTTCTCCTCCTTTTACTGTAATGATGTTTGTTGCAACGTCTCCCATAAAGTTTTCAACGTTCTTAACATTAAATCCGTACTCTCTTAGAATTTCTTTAAATTCACCTACACTGTAAAAGTTTTCTATTGATTTAAAGAGGTAATCAATAGCTTCCCTGTTTTTATTAGAAACCAATGTATTAATCTTCATAAATTGATTAAAAATACACCTGTTAAGGTTGAATAGACCATTCTTCTCCTTGGGTTTAAAGAAATCAAGAACTGCAAAGACTCCCCCAGGTTTTAGAACCCTTTTTACTTCCTCTAACGTTTTTCTCGGTTCTGGGGAATTCCTTACACAGAAAGATGAAAAGACAATATCTACAGAGTTTCCCTTAACAGGAAAAAATCTATTATCTGAACAGACGTAGAATGCTTTTCCATTGAGCCTTTTTTTTGCCATGAGAAGTAGTGGCTTACTAATATCGCAGTTAATAAGCTTTGCTTTAGGAGCTCTCTTTAAGAGAAGTTCACCGACATTTCCAGCTCCCGAGCAAAAGTCGACAACTAACCGGGGTAAAGGGTTAATAGAGAGAGCTCCATCCACGAGTTTCTTTCTCCACCTATTGACCTGTATAGAGCTTGATATCCTGTTTATTACGTTTTCATAGTAGTAGGCAAAACTGCCGTTGAAGATTTCTTTTACCTTCATCTAAACCTCTATTTCTGCATTGATTACTTCAAGCTCTTCTCCGGAGAGCATTTCAAGGTCAATGGAACCACACTTTGGGCACTCAGGAAAGAATACGCTTTCAACTTCAAACTCTTCACCACAGGGCCTACAGCGGTATTTAATAGGAACTTCCTCTACACAGAGCTCCGTATCTTTTAGTTTTGGAAACTGTTCCTTTAGAGCATTGAAGGCAAAAACAAAGGAGTCGACAACAATGCCTGAGAGCTTTCCTATTCTTACATTTACCTTTGTAACTCTCTTTGCTTTTTCCCTTTCTGCCATTTGGTTTAAGGATTCAATTAACCCCATTGCTATGGAGGTTTCATGCATTAACCTTCTCCTTTTTCTAAAATCTCTAAGACCTCATCAAGTGCCTTCCATACCTCTTTAGCTTCTCTTTCATCGATTTTTTCTATAGCATTTCCAACGTGAACCATTACATAGTCTCCAACTTTGACCTCGTTCTCAGGAAGTAGCATTAAACTGACCGTTCTTCTAACTCCTTTTGCCTCTGCAACGGCCATTGGATAGTCGATTTCAACAATTTTCATTGGAACGCCAACACACATTTAAGCCTCCCTTACCTTCTTTTCCCACCATATGTTTGGGTCTTCTGGTACTTTTTTCAATTTAGGTTCAACTCCCCAATCCTTTAATGTTTCTAAGACCAAATTTTCAACCTCCGTTAATTTCTCCTCAATCTCAGGGGATAGCTCCGTTCCTGTTTCAACGGCCTTTGGGATAATCCCTATAAGTTTAACCTCTTCGGGGCAAGTTCCCTTTATTTCGTTTAAAAGCAACACCTCCTGAAGGCCAAGCTGGTGGGGAGATAGTTTTAGGGGAAGTCTATCGATGAAGAAATCCTCCTTGTTGTAAATCCTAATATCTCCCGGTTCACCCTTTGCCTTTACAACATCAACTATTAAGAGTTTGTCAAGGTAATCTATTTCGGGAGAGAGAAAAATACCGGCCGTTCCTCCATCTATTAAAACGACATTCTCCGGAAAGTCATATTTTGATTTCAAAATATAGAGAAGCTTTACTCCAAAACCCTCGTCCTTTAAAAGGACGTTACCAACCCCCATAACTCCTATTTTCATCTTACCTCCAAATTAAAACGGGGGAGCCCGGAGCTCCCCCTACCTTTAAAGTTAAAACCTAAATTACTGTTCCTTCTTTGCAAATTTAAAACCATCAAATATTGAGGAAATAAGACCTTCAGGATGCTTTATGTCGTTCCATATGACTATGTAGATGTGAACCATTGCAAACCAAGCAAAATACCAGTTAAGAATGTAGTGGATGAACCTCGCCTCTTGTTGTGTCCCAAAGAGAGATGCCCCTATTGATGTAAAGATGCTTCCTTCAGGATACAGGAGGTAAAGTCCAGAGAGAAACTGAACAATCGCGAGGAGAATTGTAAAGAAGTAAGCAGTCCCAGCCAAGGCGTTGTGTCCCAACCTTTCCTCGTGGTGGTTGGTTAAGTATGCATAGTAAAGGAGAGTGGAAAAGAGGTTTTTAACGTTCCTTCCATTAATGGGGAGAAAATCCCAAACTCTTTCGTACTTGTTACCGCAGAACCAGAGATACAACCTTGCAGTTACTGCACATGTAAAGAACATTCCGGCTATGAAGTGAATCCACCTCATAATTGCCATTGTGAACTGGTGACTTCCCTCAAGCCACGTGTTTGTCCAAGGCCAATGTATGTAAAGCCCTGTGACTATCAAAGTGAATATTGAAAGAGCAAACGTCCAGTGGAAGAGTCTTAGGAGTATGCCCCAAACGTACCTTTTTTCATAAGCAGCCATCTTGCCCTCCTTATAGGCTTAGAGTGGGAGGGACTACCCTCCCTTAGAGAACCTCAACTTTTGTTATTTCACTTCCATCTTCAGGGTCAACCATGTGAACGGCACAGGCAATACAAGGGTCAAAGGAGTGAACCGTCCTTAGTACTTCAAGTGGTTTTTCAGGCTCTGCAATCGGGTTACCAATGAGAGAAGCTTCATAGGGACCATGCTGCCCCTTATCATCCATAGGTGAGGAATTCCAGGTTGATGGAACAACAGCCTGATAGTTTTTGATTTTTCCGTTCTCAATCACTACCCAGTGGGATAAGGTTCCCCTTGGAGCTTCGTGGAAACCAACTCCTTTAACTTCTCCGGCAGGATAGCTTGGCGGATTGTATATCTCAAGGTCTCCACGGCCAATGTTGTCAACAAGTTGTTCCCACTGTTTTAGTGCAAGGTCTGAAAGAACCTGAGCTCTGAGAGCTCTTGCAAGGTGTCTTCCTGGGGTTGATTGGAGTGCATTGATGTCAACTCCGTCGGAACTCTCTCCAAGTAGTGAGAGAACACTCTTAAGCTGCTCTAGAGCATTATCGACGTACTTTCTAGTAAGTTTATGTCCAAGAGCATAGCTAACGAGAATTTGAGCAAGTGGACCTACCTGCATTGGAACATGCGTTCCACCTTTCTTGAACCTTGGAGCCTTAGTCCAGGAGTACTTTCCGCTTGGGTCAACGTATCCACCAGGCATACCGGTATAGTTTGGAACTGTATCCTCATCCCAAGGATGTCTGGTCCAATCTCCCCTGTACCAGGAGTGGGTAATGTTCTCAACTACGTTGTCCCTAAAGTATGGGTCGTTGAAACTCCTAATGGGTTTAACAGTTGAAAGGTCTCCACCAAAGATAGTTCCACCGTAGATATCAAAGACTTCTCCCTTTGTATCCTGAGGTAGGTCTGGAACTGCCAAGTAGTTGTCAACTCCCCTACCGTACTTAAGCCACTCCTTGTAGAATGCTGCAATGGCAATTACATCCGGAACGTAGCAGTTGTGAACGAATTCCCTTACCTCTTCAAGGAGCTGCTTGATGTAGTAGAGCCTTTCCATGTTGAGAGCTGCTTCATTGTCAGGATTGATTGCAGTTGAAACACCACCTACTGCAAGGTTCTGAATGTGTGGGTTCTTTCCGCCTAAGATAGCAATTGCCTGGTCTGCCTTTCTCTGGAAGTCGAGAGCTTGTAGGTAGTGGGTTACTGCAATGAGGTTAACCTCTGGAGGTAGCTTCATTGCGGGGTGTCCCCAGTAACCGTTTGCAAACGGTCCTAACTGTCCACTTTCAACAAACTTTTTCAACTTCTCCTGGATTGCCTTAAATATGGGAGCTCCATTTAACTTCCAGTTCTGGTAACTCTCAGCTATCTTAGCAGCCTTGTGTGGGTCTGCCTTGAGGGCAGAAACTACATCAACCCAGTCAAGGGCAGAAAGGTGGTAGAAGTGAACTATGTGGTCGTGAAGAGCATGAGCTGCAATAATCAGGTTTCTAACCATTTGGGCATTGTAAGGAACCTCTAACTGAAGGGCATTCTCAACAGACCTAACGGAGGCTATTGCGTGAACTGTTGTACAAACTCCACAGATTCTCTGAGTAAACATCCAGGCGTCGTCTGGGTCCCTACCCTGGAGTATTACCTCAATTCCCCTCCACATTTGAGTAGAGGAGAAGGCATTCTTTATATAACCATTCTCAGGAACTACCTCTATTCTAAGGTGGCCCTCTATCCTCGTAATTGGGTCAACTACAACCCTGTTAGCCATTTTTTACCTCCCCATTTGGGTTTTATTCTTCAGATTTTGAACCTGTTGCTAGTCTCTTAGCTATACCTACACCGGCGTGAATTGCCAAAGCTGCTGCGGTAACACCGAGGGCAGCCTTTCCAACTTCGGTAGCACTTGCTTGAATTCCCTTACCACCTGGAACCTTAATGTTGGGAAGTCGCTTATGGAATGGAGTCATTGTGTCCCAGAAGTTTGGTTCTGTACATCCGTAACAACCGTTACCTACAGAAACGGGCCATACCTCAACATCGTTAAACCTAATTACAGGACAGTTGGAGTAGGTTTCAGGTCCTTTACATCCAACCTTGTAGAGACAGAATCCCATCCTGTGACCAAGGTCTCCAAACTGCTCTGCGTATCTTCCTTCGTCAAAGTGAGGTCTCCTTTCACAGTGGTCGTGAACCTTCCTTCCATAAGCAAACAGAGGCCTTCCAAACTTGTCTGTTGGTGGAAGTTTCTTGAAGGTTAAGAAGTATAGAACTGTTGATAGGAAATTATGAGGGTTTGGAGGACAGCCGGGAACGTTTATTACCGGTTTATCCTTAATGATATCCGAAACGCCTACAGCTCCTGTTGGATTGGGTTTTGCAGCTTGGACTCCACCGTAAGCACCACACGTTCCTATCGCAATAATTGCAACGGCTTTCTCCGCAGCTCTCTTTAGGATATCAACTGCCGTTTTTCCACCAATCTTACAGTAAACTCCTCCATCCTTGAGGGGGATTCCACCTTCAACAACAAGTACGTAGTTCCCTCTTTCTATGGCATTTTCTAAGTTTTCCTCAGCCTGTTTACCTGCAGCTGCAGAGAGGGTCTCGTGATAGTCAAGTGAGATTAGGTCGAGAATAAGGGTTGCAATGTCTGGATGGGATGCCCTTAACAAAGACTCGGAACAACCTGTACACTCCTGAAAATGAAGCCAAACTACGCTCGGTCTCCTAGGGTCAGATGCGGCCTCAGCAACCTTTGGAACCATTTCCATAGGAAGTCCCATTGCAGCAGTAGCAATGGCACAGGCCCTTAAGAAACCTCTACGGGATATCGTCCCCGGTATTCCCCCCATAAAGAGGCTTCTGTTCATGACGCCCTCCTGAAAATTTATTTGATTTTCCCTTTTTCCAATTTTAGGTGAAGAATTTAAAGATGTCAATACTATGATAATTTTCTATTTTTGTAATTCAATTTACATATCAATAATTGAGATAATATAAAGATTTCTTTATTTAAAAATCCCGTTTCCATATCAAAAGTTAAAGTGCATACTGAGAAGGAAGAAGTGAAAAATTACTGTAAGAATCCCCCTCATAAATTGTTGTTATGTTAAACCTTAAGCCCAAATCCTAATCAACTTTCCTTCAACCACTCAGCAGCGTCAAGGGCATGGTAAGTAAGAATTAAATCTGCTCCTGCTCTCTTCATTGATGTAAGAGTTTCTAAAACAACTCTCCTCTCATCAATCCACCCTTTCATAGCAGCAGCTTTAACCATTGAATATTCACCACTAACGTTGTACGCAGCTGTTGGATACTTGAAAGTTTCCTTTACCGCCCTTATTACATCCATGTATGCAAGAGCAGGCTTAACCATTACTATGTCCGCTCCCTCTTGAATGTCCAAGGCAACTTCTCTCAGAGCTTCGTTAAAGTTGGCAGGGTCCATTTGGTACGTCCTTCTATCTCCAAATGCGGGCGTAGACTCTGCTGCATCCCTAAAAGGACCGTAGTAGGCAGAGGCATACTTTGCGGCATAGGACATTATTGGAACGTCTGAGAATCCTGCGGAGTCTAAGGCCTCCCTTATTGCTCTAATCATTCCGTCCATCATTCCAGAGGGAGCCACCATGTCCGCCCCTGCCTCGGCATGGGATACGACCTGTTTTTTTAGAAGTTCCAAGGTTTTATCGTTATCAACATCACAAACCTCACCGCTACAAGCCAAATATCCACAGTGACCATGGGAGGTGTACTCGCAGAAACAGACGTCGGTTATTATGTAGAGCTCCGGACACTCCTTTTTAAGTTTCCTCACTGCCCTCTGAATTATTCCCTCTTCTGAGTAGGAGTCTGAACCCAGTTCATCCTTGTGTTCAGGAATTCCAAAGAGAATAACTGCAGGAATTCCAGATTTTAAAACCAACTCACCTATTTCAGGCAATCTATCTATGGAGTACCTAAACTGCCCAGGCATAGAGGATATCTCTTCCTTCTTATTCTCTCCTTCAACAACAAAAATGGGATATATGAAATCGTCTACAGTTAAAACGGTTTCCCTTACCATTCTCCTGATATTTTCATTTTTTCTCAATCTCCTTAGTCTCAACTGGGGGAACCTTCCTGTTAGCATTACTCTCCTCCTGCTTTTCTGGACTACATTTCTGCTTTAATCTTATTAAAGTTTAACTAATCAAAGAGTAAAGAAATTATTTCCTTAGCAATTTCGTTTGATGTTCTATACAAAACTTTTGTCCCCTCCTTTCTGAAAGAGAGAATTCCTAATTCCTTCATTAAACCAACATGTTGTGATACTTTTGGTTGAGAAATTTTCAAAATGTCTACAAGGTCCTTAACACAGACCTCCTTTTCCATGGTGAGAATAACAATGGCCAATCTCTCTGGATGACCTAAAACTCTTAAAAACTCAGCTTTTTTCTCTAAACTTTCCTTCTCTATTTCCAGTTGGCCAATCATCAGAACACCTCCTCCTCGTAATCAAAGTTAACCGAATTCCAGATTTTGTAAAATTTTCTAAGCTTCTGGTCGTTCCACTTTGGTAGCGGAAGCCCTAACTCTATTCTATCGATAATATCCCCTATGTTTAGTAACATTTTTCTCCTGAGGAACTCAAAAATTTCATCTACTAACTTTTCCTCTGCCTTTTTAAAAAGGATTAATCCAGGATACTTTATTTGAAGTCTTCCTATTGTGCTCCATCCCCTTTCACTTCTGACTATGAAAAGAGCTCTGTTTTCTTCCTTAATGGGAATGTAGGTAATGTCACTTCCCTTAGCCGATAAGTTAAGACAGTATCGGCAGGCCGAATTCATGTATCTGTGGTGGATTTCTATGGGAACTTTAACGTCTTTTCCCTCTACTTCGTAGAAGAGATGGTCTCCTTCAAAGAAAATTCTTTCAACTTTGCCACTTTTCTTAGATATATCTAAGAGCTCTGCTTCAAAAGAAGAACTCTTTAAGTTTCCAGGACAGAGAATTCCAATTTTAATTGCAATAGCTGTTCTCGTCCAGTTACATCCTATGCCGTAGTACTGAGTTTTATTTATACCGTCAAAGACGCAGGAAGGAGCAAGAACTGCCAATTTTGACAAACTGTACTTTTGGACAGACTTCTTTAAGAAGGAATTAATCCCAAAACACGCATTCTTCTTTGGAACTTTGACATTTTCCTTTGAGAGGATGAGCTCCGGTTTGAATCCATCCTCACTACATGTTAAGAGACCATCAATGAGGTTTTCAAGAAACATAAGCTTTAAAAATTCCTCCAACGGGTTTCCTCTTTCAGAGGTTACCTCAAAGACTTTTCTGTACTTTCCTATGAGAAACTTTTCATCAAGGGATAACATTAGCTCCCCTTAATAAGTTGGTTGCGGATAGGTTTTAAACGTCTGAGGACAAGCAGCTAAACAAGAACCACAGAAAACACAAAGGGATAGGTTGAGAGTAGGTTTGTTGCACGTTTCATCATAAGTTATAGCCCTTGTAGGACAAGCTGTAGAGCAGGTTCCACATCCTGTACAAAATCCCTTATTGACAACTTCTGAAAGGATGTCCAGCCCACTGACCCTTACAGAGTTGGCCATGTACTCAAAGGGTAAGAGAAAGTCCTCGTTTGATTCCAGAAGAGCAAGGAGAAAACTGTAGAGGAGTGAAGGGTTGGGAGGACAACCAGGAATAGCGTATTTGATTTTACTTCTTAAGAACTCCAGTTCTGTTAGAGGTATAAAGCTCTGTTCCTGGGGTTGGGGCAACTGATTTCCACAGGAGAGTCGTCTTATTCCCCCGAATGAAGAGCACGCCCCAACGGTAACGATAGCCCTGGCCTTTTCCTTAAGCTGTTTTAGAAGGTTCAAGTGTTGATGGTCCTCAATACAGAGAGCTCCTTCAACAAAAGCAACATCCATTTTAGGAATTTCTCTGTTTCGAGTAAGCATGTTTGAGTAAACTAACTTAACAGTATCAAGTATCTCGACTACATCTTCAAACATATCCAAAAAGGAAACTTGACAACCGGAACAGCTTGAAAGGTGGACAAAACCTATTTTCAGTTCAAAATCACCTTCCTCTGAGAGGCTGTAGAACAATTTATCCCCCTAATGGGATGCACATACTATGCATGGGTCGTACGCTCTTACAACGTATTCAACTTTGCCAATCTCCACACCTTTGAGTGAGTCGGAGATTGCCCAAAAATTAATTTCCGTTGGAACTACAATTTTATAATATATAATTTTTCCAGATTTATCAATTTTTACAGCATGTATATTTGTTCCCCTTGGAGCTTCGTGAACTCCTACTCCTAACGTTTCTCCATCGGAAACGGGGAACTGTCTGTTCCAGAGCTCCCCAGAAAAACTGTTACTTTCAAGGAGTTCAAGAATTCTCTTTAAAGCCTCCACATTTTCCTCTCCCCTTAAAATGTGGAGCTCCTTTACTCCCCCTTTAGGTTTATAACCTTTGAACAGAACCGCCCTTGCTCTTGGACCTGTTTCAACAGGTCTCCCGTTGAGTAGAGGATAAAGATTAGAAACCCTCCTTTTCAGTTCACCCTCAAAGATTTCTTGAGGCATCTTAAAGGAAAATCTGTTGAAATCAACTTCTTTACCGTAGTAAAGGTCCGTTGAGAAGAACTCTAAATTGTGACTTCCGAGGGTCTCTTCTAAGGATTCCCTCCTCCAGAGTTCATCAACAGCTTCCTTAAATGTAAGGTAGTTACTTTCAAGTAAACCTAAAACTTCTTCTCCTTCCTTTAAAAATTTCTCCTTTATAAAATCCTCGAAGGGTTCAGAAATTCCTCCTACAACTATGTTTGGAGAGTGGATAATTTCACCGCCTGCAGACTCAAGAAGACGGGCTACAAATTTCCTAACCTTTTGAACCTCGTGTATAAATGGAAATCTGTCATCCTTCTTTAGGAATAGGTCCTCAGATACCATTATCTGATGGAGGAGATTGTTGTAGATTCTAACGGCCAAACCTAAAACTTCTCTTAAAACTTCAGCCTCTGGAGGTATCTCTATTCTTGCTGCAGATTCAATAGCCTTTGCAGATGCTATCGAGTGGGTTATTTGACAGAGCCCGCAAATTCTACTGGTTAAAACAGGAGCAACAGAGGCCTTCCTTCCAATTAAGAGGGTCTCAAATCCCCTAACGGGAACCAAAGCAAAGTATAGTCCCCTTTTGACGATTCCATCTTCAACATCTAAGTAGAGGCCTGAGTGGCCTTCCGTAAGAGGTATTCCTTCTATCTTTACAACTTTCCTCAAATCAATCCTCCGTATACTGCCTGTCCCAAAGAAATTCCCCCATCGTTTGGAGGAACCAACTGGTGAATAATCGGCTTAAATCCAAGGGAAGAGAGTTTTTCAAAGGCCTTTTCAACTAAAATCTTGTTTTGAAAAACACCACCAGAGAGAGCTACTTTCCTAATTCCTGTTCTATCCCTCAGTATTTGAGCTGTTTTAACGATTATGTCAACGACCGTATTGTGGAACTTCATTCCTATTTCCTCAGGTGAAACACCTTTCTTTAAATCCTCCAGTATTCCCAAAATGACTGGTCTCCAGTCTATTTCGTTACCTTCTATTTCAAAGGGATAGCTCTTTTCCGTTATCGTCTTCATTGAGAGTTCTTCAAGTAGAATCGCCCCCTGTGCGTGGTAGGAAACGTAGTTTCTTATTCCCAAAATGGAGGATACTCCATCGAATAACCTTCCCATACTTGAAGTCAAGGGGGAGTTAACCCTCTTTAAAACCATCTGTTTTACAAATTCAACTTTTCCGGCCTCAACGTTCAGGAGTTCCCTCGGTTCTTTCTCTACCTCCATTAAAAGTGAAACGGCAGTTCTGTAGGGTTCCTTTACGGCTTTATCTCCTCCGGGAAGTGGAAAGTACCTCAGATGAAATTCCCTCTCAAAATCTGTATAGGAGGCAGTTAAAACCTCTCCTCCCCAAATTTTTCCATCCTCTCCGTATCCCGTTCCGTCAAAGGAGAAAGCAATGACTTTCTCTTCAAGGGGAACTTCATTTTCAGCCATGACTGAAATTGCATGTGCGTGGTGGTGGTAAACCTGCTTTATCTTTTCCCGAAAAAGCTCCTTTCCAAGCTTTGTTGTGAAGTAGCCTGGGTGATGGTCTGTAACTACCACCTCCGGTTCTAATTCAAAGAGCTCCATTAGGTCCCTGACAGTTTCCTTTAAAAATTCCTCTGCCTTTAAATTGTCGATATCCCCTATGTGCTGGGATATGTAAACTTTGTCCTCCTTTCCTATAGCAACTGTAACCTTCATGTGGGGACCAAGGGCAAGAACTGGTCTTTTAAGTTTAAATGGAAGAATTACTGGAAGTGGAGCGTACCCCCTTGAACGCCTAATTGGAACGATTCTGCCTGAAATGACCCTAACAACTGAATCGTCACACCTCCTTGCTATGTCCCTGTTGTGGATAAGGGCTCCATCAACTAATTTCCCTAAAACTTTCTCAACCTCTTCATTCCTGTACATAATCGGTTCATCTGTTAAATTGCAGCTCGTTGCAACAATTGGCTTTCCAAAGTCCCTAAGGAGGATGTGGTGGAGTGGTGTGTAAGGAAGAAAGGCTCCTACAGTTTTAGTATCTGGAGAAATTGAGGGAGCTAAGTCTGTATTTTCCTTTCTCTTTAAAATGACAATCGGAGTTTCAAGGCTCGTTAGTGCAATTTCCTCAAGTTTTGATACCTCTGCGTACTCTTTTAATTGGTCTAAATCCTTAAACATAACTGCAAACGGCTTTTCCTCCCTCCTCTTTCTCCTTCGAAGTTCCCTTACAGCCTTTTCGTTTGTTGCATCGCATACAAGGTGAAACCCACCCAATCCCTTAATCGCAAGCATTTTTCCTTCCTTGAGAAATCTAACTGTTTCCTTTAATGCATTTCCCCTCTCTCCTATTCTCTCTCCCTTCTCATTTAGGAGTTCTACGTGTGGGCCACACTCAGGACATGCGTTAGGCTGGGCGTGGAATCTCCTGTTTGAAGGGTCTGTATACTCCCTGTAACACTCAGGACACATCTTAAACTTTTTCATCGTTGTGTTTTCCCTGTCGTAAGGAAGGGAGAGTATGATTGTGTACCTTGGACCACAGTTTGTGCAGTTTATGAAGGGATACCTGTATCTCCTGTTGCTTTTGTCAAAGAGCTCTTTTAGACAGTCCCTACAGGTTGCCAAATCTGGTAGAACAGAGACCTTAACCTCTCCCCTCTTCTCACTTCTTCTTATTTCAAAATCACTGTAGCCGACGTCATCGAGGAACTTCTTATCGATGCTAAATATCCTTGCAGCCGGGGGGATCTCTGTCTGGAGTTTCTTTAGAAATTCCTCCAATCTTTCTTTTTCACCCTCAGCTTCAACTACAACACCCGATTCACTGTTCAGTACGTAACCTCTTAGGGAGAGTTCCTTAGCAACTCTGTAAACGAAAGGCCTGAAACCTACTCCCTGAACAAGTCCTGTAATAAAGAGTTTTAATCTCATACTTTAATTCCTTCCTATAGAAATATATTTCCACTTCACCAATCGGTTTTAATTGTAGGATAATTACCAACACAAACAGTATGGGGAGAGTAGATGGATAGAAGACTCATTGAACAACACGTTACTCTGGAAGAGTACCAGAAAATTTTGGAATTGCTTGGAAGAGAACCAAATTTAGTTGAGCTTGGTATATTTTCGGCTATGTGGTCCGAACACTGTTCCTATAAGTCTTCAAGGCCACACCTCAAAAAGTTTCCAACAGAGGCTCCGTGGGTGGTTCAAGGACCTGGTGAAAATGCAGGAATCATAATGGTTGATGAGGAAAGTGGAATATGCGCAGCTTTCAAGGTTGAGTCCCATAACCACCCATCCTACATAGAGCCGTTCAACGGAGCAGCCACGGGTGTAGGTGGAATCTTAAGGGACGTTTTTACAATGGGAGCTCGTCCTGTAGCCTGTATGGACTCCTTGAGATTTGGAGAGCTCCACGACCCTAAAATGAGGTATGTGACGAAGGGAGTTGTTTCTGGTATTAGCCACTACGGAAACTGTGTTGGAGTTCCAACAGTTGGAGGAGAGGTTTACTTTGATTCGTGTTACCAGACAAATCCTCTCGTAAATGCATTTGCACTGGGACTTGTTAAGAAAGACAAGATTTTCTACGCAAGAGCAGCAGGAGTTGGGAACCCAGTTATATACGTTGGAGCAAAGACGGGAAGGGATGGAATCCACGGGGCAACAATGGCATCTGAGGAATTTTCCTCAGAGGAGGAGGTTGAAAAGAAGGTAAACGTTCAGGTTGGAGACCCATTCCTTGAGAAGCTCCTGATAGAAGCCTGTTTGGAGGCAATGGAAAAGGAAGGAATAGTTGCGATTCAGGATATGGGAGCTGCCGGATTGACCTCATCCTCGGTTGAGATGGCGTCCCGTGGAGGTGTGGGCGTTGCGTTAGACCTTGATAAGGTTCCTACGAGGGAAGAGGGTATGACCCCTTACGAGATAATGCTCTCAGAATCTCAGGAGAGAATGCTTGTTGTCTGTGAAAAGGGAAAAGAAGAGGAAATAATGAACGTTTTTAGAAAGTGGGGATTGGATGCCGTTGTAATTGGTGAGGTTATTGAGGAGCCTGTTTTGAGGCTCTTTTGGAAGGGAGAGGTTGTTGGGGAGCTCCCTATAAAGGCTCTTACGGACGAAGCTCCTGTTTACTATAGGCCTTTTAAGGTACCAAAGTACATTATTGAGAATAGAAAATACGACCAGAACGACATTCCTGAACCTGAAAACCTAAACGAAGTTGTAAGAAAGCTCCTTTCGTCCTCTACGATAGCCAGTAAAAGGTGGGTCTGGGAACAGTACGACCACATGGTTCAAATAAATACAGTTGTCTATCCCGGTTCAGATGCAGCTGTCTTGAGAGTAAAGGGAACGAACAAAGGAATAGCTATGAGCAGTGACTGTAATTCAAGGTACTGCTATTTAAACCCTTACGAGGGAGGAAAAATAGCTGTTGCTGAAGCAGCAAGGAATGTTGCCTGTAGTGGGGCTGTTCCAAGGGCCATAACGGACTGTTTAAACTTTGGTAGTCCGGAGGACCCAGAAATTATGTGGCAGTTTGTCAAGGCAACAGATGGAATGGCTGACGCTTGTAAAGTTCTTGAAACTCCGGTTGTCAGTGGAAATGTAAGCTTTTATAACGAAACAAAAACAGAGGAAGGAAAGAGAGCTATTTTCCCAACTCCTACAGTTGTCTGTGTGGGGATTTTGGAAGATGTAGAGAAGCGGATGACTTCCTACTTTAAAGACGAAGGAGATATCATTGTTCTTCTCGGTGAAAATACTGGAAACATTTCCGGCTCAGAGTATCAGAAGTTAGTAGAAGGTGAGTTTAAGGGAAGCGGTCAAACGGTAGATTTAAGGTTTGAAAAAACCCTTCAGGAAGCTTTAATTGAAGCGATAAAATCGAAACTGATAAAGCACGCCCACGATGTATCTGAAGGTGGTTTAGCAGTTAATCTCTTTGAATCTTCCTTCGAGAGGGGCTTAGGGTTTGAAGTTAATTTAAATGACGATTTGAGAACCGATTTCTTACTCTTCGGAGAGGAGCAAAGCAGAGTTGTTGTAAGTACCTCTCAGGACAGGTTGGATGAAGTCTTAGAGTTTTTCAAAAGAAAAGCCGTTCCAGCTAAAGTAATAGGTAAGGTAGGTGGTAAAAGGGGAATAATCAAACATAAAGGAAGAGAGGTTGTGAACATTCCAATAGAGGAATCAAAAGAGCTCTATGAGAACTCCTTAGAGAGAGAGCTTGGTATCTGTTAAATTCTCCTTTGAAAATCTTCAACTTGTTTATAAGGTTGGCAGATTGGGATTCTCTGCCGGCCTTTTTGTCCTCCTTCTTTCAGTTTACTCGATAAGTTCAAAATTTCTCGACCCATACTCCTATTTAGTTTTAGGAATCTATTCTTTCATCTCATTTCTTATCCTTCTTTTTTCGGAAAAGTTCTACCTTTATGAATTTCTCCTTGACGAATTGTTTCTTTTTCTCCTTGCAGTTAAGGGAGTTTTTTCGTACACCATTTTTTCTCTCTTTCTCTTCTTTCCGATTTTTTTCTCCTCTCTCTTTCTGAACAGATGGCAGGGGATATCTGTTCTTATTCTTTCCTATTCGCTTCACATTTTTTACTTTCTTATAGAGAGAGGAGAATTTAATCTACTTCAAAGTTTTCTTAACTTTTTAGCTCTTAGTTTAATTTTCTTAATTTCTCAGAAAATAAGGGAAAACATGGAAGAACAAAAGAAAAATTTTGAGGAGTTAGAAAAATTAAAGAAAGAGTCTGAATTCTATAAAAGGCTCTATGAAATAAGTGCAAACCTAGCTCACGAGCTGAAAAACCCATTAGCTTCAATTAAGGGGGCTCTCCAGCTGATAAAACCGGAAAGGGAAAATGAGAAATTAATGAAAATTCTTTTCACTGAAGTCGACAGGCTCGATAGAACAATAAGGGATTTTCTCAATTTATCAAGGCCTATGTCTCAGTTTAGAAAAAGAATTAATGCCAAACAAGCCGTAGAATCCGTTTGTAATAAACTTGTTTCAGAGAAATCCTGCAAAGTAGAGGGTGAAGACGTATGGATTCTTACAGACCCACAATCTTTCAATTCTGTTGTTGAAAATCTAATAAACAATGCTCTCTATTGGGCAAAGAATCAAGTTATTGTAAGGATTATAGGAAATAAAAATTTCTTAGAATTAAGAGTTGAGGACGATGGGCCAGGTATTTTAGAAGAGGATAAAGAGAGAATTTTTGAACCCTTTTTTTCTAGGAGAAGTGGTGGTTCCGGCCTTGGCCTTTCCATTGTTAAGAAGTTTGTGGTTGAAAATGGAGGATTTATCCTTGTTAAAAGGAGTTCCTTAGGGGGAGCTGCCTTCATTTTAAAAATTCCTGTTGGAGCGTTTGATGAGAGCTCTGATTCTTGAGGATGAGGTTAACTTAAGGGAAATACTCAAAATGCTCGTTGGTGAGTTTGGTTACGAAATTAGCGAAGCTGGAAGTTTAAAAGAGGCATTTTCCAAAATCGATGAGAAAATTTACGATTTAATTCTCGTTGATTTGAGGCTCCCTGATGGTTTTGGCATGGAAGTTGTGAGGAACGTTAAGAAGGAACAGCTTGAAACTGAAATAATAATAATTACAGCCTTTGCTACGACGGAGACAATTAAAGAGGCATTTGAATTGGGGGTTTACGACTACATAGAAAAACCCTTTAACGTTGATGAACTGAAACTAATTTTAAGAAACGTTACAGAAAAAATTAGATTGAAGGGGAAAACAGAGGACTTTCCTTTAATAGTTGGAAAATCAAAGGTAATAGAGAGATTAAAGGAACAAATAAAAAAAATTGCTCCTTACGATGTCAACGTGTTGATTTTAGGAGAGAGTGGAACTGGTAAAGAACTCGTAGCAAGGGCAATTCACAAGTTAAGTCCAAGAAGGAATAAATCCTTTGTTGCAATTAACTGTGCAGCACTACCGATGGAGCTCCTTGAGAGTGAACTCTTTGGTTATAAGAAAGGAGCTTTTACTGGAGCTCTCTTTAACAAAATGGGGCTTATAGAGAAGGCTGACGGAGGAACTCTCTTTTTGGATGAAATAGGGGATATGCCATTACAACTTCAAGCAAAGCTTTTAAGATTTTTAGAGGAAAAGACATTTATCCCTTTAGGTTCAACTCAGGAAAAAAGGGTTAATGTAAGAGTTTTGGCAGCTACAAATAAGGACTTAAAGAGGGAAATTGAAAATGGACGGTTTAGAGAGGACCTATACTATAGGCTTGCAACAATCACTCTATGTACTCCTTCTTTAAGGGAGAGGAGAGAAGATATTCCCATCTTGGTTGAATACTTTGCAGATATCTTTTCAAAGAAGTACAAAAAGAGGGTAAGGAGAATTTCTCCCCGCTTCATAAAGTACTTATCCTCACTACCCCTTGAAGGAAACGTTAGGGAACTTAAAAATTTAGTTGAACGGGAGGTAATTCTCTTAGACGAGGATGGAATCCTTGGAGCTGGCTACTCTTCTGAAAACTTTAGTATTCAGGATGTTGAAATTCCACCTGAGGGAGTGGACCTGAAAAAAATTCTTGAAGAAACGGAAAAAAAATACTTGCTTAAGGCACTGAAGGTAGCTAAGGGAAAAAAAACAAAGGCTGCAGAACTCCTTGGATTAACATTTAGGGAGTTTAGATATAGATTAGGAAAGTACACCCCCCAAAGGGGGTATAGGGAAAATTAACCTTCTTTTTCCTCTTTGTTTTCTTCCTCTTTTGCTTCTACCTCTTCAACTTCTGCAAGCTCAATCAGTCTATCTAAAGCCTTCTGCCTTAAAATGTCCTGCTTTATCATGTTGAGTAGTCCCTTTTCCTCCAAGGACTGCCTTGCCTTTACGTAATCTCCTCCAAAGGTGGAATCTGCAAGTTTCTGTATTTCAGATTCAACATCCTCGTCTGTAACCTCAATACCTTCAAGTTCAGCAATTCTTTCAAGGAGGAGTTTAACCTTTACCGTCTTCTCTGCAGTCGGTTTTACCATCTCAACTATTCCCTCAGGACTCATCTGCCTTACATCAACACCAATCTGGGCAAGTCGGTTTAACTGATTTTGAGCCTGAGCCCTTATTTCAAGGTCTAACATTGAAGGGGGAACGGGAACGTTTACCTTCTTAAGGAGCTCCTCAACAATTTGGTCTTCAACTTCCTCCTGTTCCCTAATCTTCTCAGCAGTTTCTAAATCCTCAAGTATCTTCTTCCTCATATCCTCAAGGCTTTCAAATCCAAACTTCCTTGCAAACTCATCATTGACTTCGGGGAGCTCCTTCTCCTTAACAGACTTTACTTTAAACTTAACTTTTACCTTTTTACCCCTTGCCTCACCGTACTTCTCGTCATCTGGAGCTTCAAATTCAACCTCTCCTTCCTCTCCAGCCTTCTTCCCTAAAACCTCTTTCTCAACTTCAGGCCAGAGTTGCTCCTGTCCTAAAACTACTGAAACTTCCCCCTTGTGGCTCTCTTCCTCTCCTTCAACCTGAGTTTCGTACTCAAGCTCAACTAAGTCCCCTTCCTTGGCTTCCCTGTCAACCTCCTTCCACGTTGCACTCTGGTTCCTCAATCCTTCAATTACCTTCTGAACATCCTCATCTCCAACGTTTCTCTTTGTTCTCTTTACTTTTATTCCCTTGTAGTCTTCGGGATTAATCTCTATTTCAGGCTTAACCTCAAGAATTAAAACTACATTGACCCTATTTTCCTTAAGGTCTGCGTTGTAGGACTCAACTCCGGGGTCAGAGATTAGGTTGAGCCCTTCTTTTTCCAAAACTTCAGCCAACTTTTGAGGAACGAGTGTTCTTAGTAGAGTATCCTTTATATCCTCCTCGTAGTACTTCCTTATTACAGATGCAGGAGCCTTACCGGGTCGAAAGCCGGGAACTTTTGCTCTTCTTCCTATCTCCCTGCAGATTGCCTTTACCTCTTTCTCTACCTCTTCGGGTTCTAACTCCATTTTCACTTTCTTAATTACATCGCTTACATTCTCCAATTCGTATTTCATCTGTTCCCTCCTTTCTTTCTTACTCTTCCCATTACTTTAAGCGGTAAACTCCATACCTTTGTAAATGCCGCTCCCGCTTTATGGTCAAAGGCATCCTTTGGACTGTAGGTTGCCAAATCCTCAACGTAGAGCGAATTTGGGGACTTCCTTCCAACAACCTGAGCACTTCCCTTGTAGAGTTTAAATCTCACAGTTCCTGTGACCAAAGAAGAAATTTTATTGTTAAACGCATCTAAAGCTTCCCTGAGTGGTGTGAACCAGAGGGCTTCGTAAACAACTTCTGCGTAAGGGTGCTTTATGTGACTATGTTTGTAGTGGTAAGTAAATCTGTCAAGAACTAAACTTTCAATCTCATCGTAAGCCTTTATGAGCAGTAGTCCTGCAGGGGACTCGTAGACCTCTCTTGATTTAATTCCAACAAGTCTATTTTCAACCATATCTATTCTTCCAAACCCGTGCCTTCCTGCAATCTCATTCAAATCCCAGATTAATTTCCAAGTCTCTGTGTAGCTTTTACCGTTTAGAGAAACTGGAGTTCCCTCTTTAAATTCAATCTCAACGTACTCGGGCTCATCAGGTGCATTCTCGGGGGATACTGTTAAAACGAAAGCATCCTCAGGGGGTTCTGTATAAGGGTCCTCAAGTGGACCGGCTTCTATTGCAACTCCCCACAAGTTTCTATCGTAGGAATAAGGCTTCTCCTTCGTTGCCACTACAGGAATTCCATACTTTTGAGCGTACTCTATCTCCTCTTCCCTCGACTTGAACTCCCACTCTCTAACGGGAGCAAGAACTTCAATGTCGGGGTCTAAGGCCCAAACTGAGGCTTCAAACCTCACCTGGTCGTTACCCTTTCCCGTTGAACCGTGGGCAACGAAGTCAGCTCCAACCTTATGGGCGATTTCAACCAACTTCTTAGCTATTAAAGGTCTTGAAAGGGCACTTATCAGTGTATACTTTCCTTCGTAGAGAGCTCCCGCCCTCATTAAGGGCAAACAGTACTCCCTTGCAAACTCCTCCTTTATATCATCAACGATGGCCTCAACAGCCCCTGAGGCCTTAGCCTTTTCGGGAATTTCGGTAAGCTCCTCTCCCTGTCCAACGTCTGCAGTATAGGTAATTACCTCGTATCCTCTATCGGTTAACCACCTAACTATCACAGATGTATCAAGCCCACCGGAATAGGCGAGAACAACCCTTTTCTTCACATTTCCCTCCTAAAAAGGATAAAAGTCTGTGGAATTTTAGACAATTTTATTTATAAGTTCAAAATTGTTAAAAGAATCTAATTCCGAGGAGAGGAGGAACTCTGCCAACTTTCCTTTCGATACCAATCCCGCTAAAAGGGTAACAAGGAGTGGAGCCCCCCAAAAGAAACAGTTTAAGGTAGTCAACTGATACATTTGAGACATTAAATTTTCTTTTCCCCTCAATGGATTTAAAGAGAAACGTAACCAAAACGAAGGAGACGGCTACTACAACAACTCTATTGATGTTTAGGATAAATTTTGCGCTAATCCTCTCCTTTTCAAAGCAGTGTACAGCGCACGGCGTAAGCCGTTTGATATAATTCTGTCACGGCGATAACCAAGCCTTAGATCTTTGAACAAGTGAATTGGCCGGGATGCTACCAGTAGACGGCCCACCTACCTGACCTAACTCTATGGGTAGGTGCGGGGAGGGGACTGGTAGCGGGGTCGCTCACCTTACGAGCGGTAGGGGTGGACCGCCCCGAACTTATGCCCGTGGAGGGTGCGATGGCGCCCTGTGAAGCGGGAAGCCCCTCACTTTAGTGAGGGGAGGAGGTCACGTAGGCAATTGAAAGCTCAAAGAGTGAGGGTTTTTTCCTATCCATTGAGAAATTCCCTGTACTTTTTCTCTACTTCGTCAGTATACTCTCTCCTCTTACAGTCTGAGTAGATAACGAGGGGAGGTTCTACAGTTACTCCTTTACCTCCTCCCTTTATCCCTTCAACCAAGAACAGGTTTGCTTCCCTCCCGAAGCAGGGATACAGAAACCTTAGTCTTTTAGGTTCTATCCTATTTTCCTTCATGAAAAAGATTGCATCTGTAAACCTGTGAACAGGGAGGAGGAGGTAGAATCTACCTTTATTTCTCAGTAAGAAGCTTGCTGCTTTTATAAAGTCTTCAAGCTTTGCCTCAATCTCCTGTCTTGCCAGAGCCCTCAAGCTTCCCTTTGAAATGGAACCTTTCCCAACCTCAATGAAGGGGGGATTTGTTACAACAATGTCAAAGGAGTGAGGTTTGAAAACCTTACTCACTTCCTTAACGTTAAGTTTCAAAACCTGAAACCTCTCTTCAACGTTGTTTATCTCTGCATTCTTCCTTGCCAATTCAACGTTCTCCTCTGCAACGTCAATTCCCACTGCAGATATTTCACCGTACTTTAGAAGGAGGAGAATCGGAATAACACCGCAGCCCGTTCCAAGGTCTATCAGTTTTTCCCTTCCCTTTATCCTTACAAAATCGGCAAGCAGAAACGTATCCGTTCCAAATCTAAAACCGTCCTTCAGTTGATAGAACTTACACCTTTCATTTAGAAAGGTTGATAAATCTACCCTATTCTCCACAGAGATTCCTCTTTATTGAAGTTACGTACTTCTTTATCTGTTCAATCCACCTCAAAAAATCGTTTGTATCGTCGAAGTAGTAATTTGCAACATCCCCAACTACGTGTTCAAAGTCTGCCGGGTTATTCCTTAGAAACTGGTCAATTTCTGAAAGGAGCTTTTTCGCAGTTTCACAGTCCACCAATTCCTCCCTGACTATGTCCCAGTCGGACTTTCCCTCCTCAACTCCGTACGAAAACGATGTAAGGAGGGAGTAGAAAAAGGGATACTTCTCCTCAAAGAGCTTTTCCTTCTCGTAGTTCACTTCCTCCTCCATTTATGTTGGATATGCAGTTAGAACAATGAAACCAAACCTTTTGTCCTTTTTCAAGACTATTCTTGCACTCTTACACACTCTCTCAGTGTAATAACCCCTTCCCCTTACTACTTTTATTCCTATCGGTCTTTCTCCCCTGTAAATTAGAACTAATTTATTGGGAGCTCTGCTGTTTAAAAGCCATTCCTTAATTCTATTTCTGTTTTCTGAAATAGCCTTCCTAACAACCTCTTCTGCAGTTCTTAAATCGTAAAAAGAGCTTGCACTCCTTAATCTTGGCTCACTTTCAAGTCTTTCTATAAGCCACTTGTAGTTCTTCCCGACGTGTCTTCTTATCGTATGTCCTCCAACTGTTTCATAGAACTCCAATCCCCTGTAGTTAAGCTCGGTTAGGGTCTCCCTTTTTACCTTTTCTCCACCTGAAAAACAGCTGTAGAGGGTAACTGGAAAAATCAGTAGGAGGATAGAAATTATTAACGTTAATATCCTTTTCATTCTAACCTCCATTGAATTTATTTTTTAAAAAAACTACATTAGTCTTGTAATCCAATCGGGAGGAAAAATGGCGAAGTTTATCGATAGAGCTAAAATATTTGTCAAGGGAGGACACGGAGGCAACGGCTGTGTTGCATTTAGAAGGGAGAAGTTTGTTCCTAAGGGTGGTCCATCTGGAGGCAGTGGCGGTAAGGGAGGAGATGTTGTTTTAGTTGCCGATAGAAACGTTCACACACTTCTTGACTTTAAGTATAGGAGGCACTACAGGGCTGAAAGGGGAAGACACGGAGAGGGAAACAAAAGAAGTGGGAAGAGCGGAGAGGACCTAATAATTAAGGTTCCCGTAGGAACAGTTGTAAGGAATGCAGAGACCGGAGAGGTGATTGGAGACCTGACTGAACACGGACAGAGGTTGATAGTTGCCAAGGGAGGAAGAGGAGGAAGGGGAAATGCAGCCTTTGCAACACCTACAAGGAGAGCTCCCGACTTTGCAGAGCCAGGTGAGCCTGGAGAGGAGAGATGGATAGAACTTGAACTCAAACTCCTTGCAGATGTTGGTCTGATAGGTTTTCCAAATGCTGGAAAGTCAACCTTCCTCTCTAAAATTTCTGCAGCAAAACCGGAAATTGCGGACTATCCGTTTACAACGTTGAGACCAATTTTGGGAGTTACGAGGGTGGGAGACCATTCCTTTGTAGTTGCGGACATTCCAGGGCTTATAGAGGGAGCTCACAGGGGAAAAGGTTTAGGTCATGAATTTTTAAAGCACATTGAAAGAACAAAACTGTTACTCCACCTCATAGACTTAACGGACCAGACAAGGTCTCCTGAGGAGGCTTTTGAGGCCATAAATAGGGAGTTGGAGCTCTACTCCCCGGAGCTTTCAAAGAAACCTCAGATCGTTGTTGGAACAAAAATCGATGCGCTTTCAGACCGCTCCGTTCTAAACAGGCTCAAGGAGTACTTCTCCAAAAAAGGTTATCCTTTCTTTGCAGTTTCTGCTGTAACCGGAGAGGGGATGGACGAGCTTATGAGCTTTGTTTTCCAGAAATTAAAGGAGCTTGAGAATGTTCAGGAGAGCAAGGAGAATAGTAGTTAAGTTAGGTTCCCAACTTTTAGCTGGTGAAACTGGACTTAATAGGGAGTTTATTCTTAACGTAGCCTCTCAAATTGCCAAGTTAAAGGAGGCAGGGAGAGAAGTTATTCTGGTGAGTTCTGGGGCAGTCCTTGCAGGTATAAAGGCCTTAGATTTGAACAGGAAGCCCTTTTCACTTGCCGAAAAACAGGCTCTCTCTGCAATTGGCCAACCATATCTCCTTGCAGAGTACAGGAGTGCCTTTAAGGAGTTTGGTGTCGAAGTTGCTCAGGTTCTCCTGACTGCAGAGGATTTAAGGTCAAAGGAGAGATTTTTAAATGCAAAGAATACCTTTGAATCCCTCCTGAAGTTTGGAGTCGTCCCCGTTGTTAATGAAAACGATACAGTTTCAACGGAGGAGATTCAGATTGGCGACAACGACAATCTATCTGCCCACGTTTCAGTTGTTGTCGAAGCTGAACTCCTCATTATGCTAACAACGGCAAAGGGTATATACGATAAAGACCCTCTTAAAAATCCCGATGCAAGGCTGATTCCCGTTGTTGAGGATGAGAAGGAGCTCTTTAGGGTATGCGACTTTTCCTGTAAAACCTCCTTCGGCACTGGAGGTATGGGAACAAAGGTTGAAGCTGCATTAAAGGCTGCAAAAAAGGGAATTCCCGTTATTGTTGCAGGAGGAAACGAAAATAACGTTCTTCTGAGAATTGTAGATGGAGAGAGATTGGGAACCCTATTCCTGCCGAAGAAAGTTTTAAGGGCAAAGGGATACAGAATTCTCTATTTGATGGAGCCAAAGGGAAAAATTTTTGTAGATAGGGGAGCAGAAGAGGCTATTGTAAACTTTGGAAAGAGTTTACTTTCAAAGGGGATTAAACACTGGGAGGGCGAATTTAGAAAGGGAGATGCTGTAGAGGTCTATTCAGAAAAGGGAGAGTTGATAGGAAAGGGAATTTCAAGGTGCAGCAGTAGCGAGATTGAGAAGAAAAAGGTCTGCATCCACAGGGACGACTTTGTACTGATAAAGGAAGGAGTGTAAAGATAATGGAGTTTAAGAAACTTTAAGAATAGAGTTCTAAATGATGATATGTAGGAAATTCCTTAGAAAGGACTCCTTTATTTCCTATCTAATTTTCGCCGTCTGTGACCTGTTTGAGTCGGACTACATGTTTTATGCTGCCTCGATAGCTTACTATACCTTAATGTCAATAATTCCCCTTTTTATATTTCTCTTCTTCTTAGGAATGGTCATTTTCCATACAAACTTTCAGGAGTTCATGCCAAAGGAGTTCTTGAACTCCCCTCTAAAGCCGATAATCAACCAGATAAACCAGGTAATTAACAGTTCAGGAATAATAAGTGGAACGGCGGCTCTTGTAATGCTCTGGTTTTCAAGAGGAATATTTCTTTCTATTGAAAGGTCATTCTGTGAGATTTTAAGAGTAGATAACCCTGCCGGTTTTATTTACAGGCACTTAGTTATAGTTCTCGTAATACTTCTGCTCTGGGCTCTTATGTTCATATTCTACGTAGCCCACTATCTACTTGCCTTTCTGCTTCCTCAGTTTCCAGCCCTTTCCTTTTTATCCTCACTTGTAGCACCGTTACTTCTATTTATCATTCTACTGTCCATATACTACTTCCTCCTGCCTATATCCCTTCCCATTTTATTTATGGTTAGAATCTCACTAATTGTTTTTTTCCTCCTTGCACTTTTTGAGAGGTTTTTCGTTTGGTTCATAGTTAACGTCTCAAAGGTGAGTATTCTCTACAGCTCCTTTGCTGCGGTGATAATTTTTCTCCTTTGGATATACTACTCTGCAACCGTTATACTCTTAGGTGTAGGAATTGTCAAAGGAAAGGTAATCGCAGAGGGAGAGGTTAATGAGAATAGTAAGGAAAGTAAAGGAGATGCAGGGGATAGGAACTAACCTCCTTAAAATCGGAAAGAAGGTTGGCTTTGTTCCTACAATGGGTTACCTTCATGAGGGCCACTTAAGTCTTATAAGAAGGGCAAAGAGGGAAAATGACATTGTAATCGTCAGTGTGTTTGTTAACCCTACTCAATTTGGCCCGAACGAGGACTTTGAGAGGTATCCAAGGAATTTAGAGAGGGATGCAGAGCTTTGTAGGAAGGAGGGAGTTGATTTTCTCTTTAACCCTTCCGCTGATGAAATGTACCCTGAGGGTTTCTCAACATTTGTTGAAGTAGGAAGCTTAACTGAGGGTTTGTGTGGAAGGAGCCGCCCCGGCCACTTTAGGGGTGTTGCAACAGTTGTAACGAAGCTTTTAAACATTGTTCGGCCAACGAGAGCTTACTTTGGAGAAAAGGACTTTCAGCAACTTCAGGTTATAAAAAGGCTTGTTAGGGATTTGAACATTCCTGTTGAAATAGTAGGATGCCAAATTGTTAGGGAAAAGGATGGTCTTGCTATGAGTTCGAGAAATGTGTACCTCTCAGAGGAGGAGAGGGAATCGGCACTCTCCCTCTACAGAGGATTGAAACTTGCAAAGGAGCTCTTTGAAAATGGGGAGAGGAATCCTAAAGTAATAAAGGAAAAAGTTAGAGACTTTATCCTTTCACACCCTAAGACAAAAATTGACTATGTAGAAATCGTTTCCCCGGAGAGCTTGAAACCTGTATGTAAAGTGAAGGAAGGAGATGTAATAGCTCTTGCTGTCTTTGTAGGAAGTACGAGGCTTATAGACAACTACACGTTTGGAAGGGAACTCTAATATAATAAACTTAAAATTAAAGAGAGGAGAATCTGATGGTCTACGAAATAACATTAAAAACTACAGGAAGAGACCAGTTTATAGACATTACAAGACAGGTGGAATCAATTGTCCTTCAGTCTGGAGTAAAGAAGGGAATTTGTGTTATTTACGTTCCCCATACTACTGCAGGAGTTACAATTAACGAAAATGCAGACCCAACAGTAAGAAAGGATATCATTAAAACTTTGGATAAGCTAATTCCCTGGAGAGAACCATTTTACGAGCATGCTGAAGGGAACTCTGCGGCCCACATAAAGTCCTCCCTTATAGGGTGCAGCCAGACAGTAATCATTCAGGAGGGAAGGCTCCTCCTTGGAACTTGGCAGGGAATCTACTTCTGTGAATTTGACGGTCCCAGGACGAGAAGAGTTTTTGTGAAGGTAGTTCCGGAGTAATTGGGAGCAGGCCGTAAGCCGGGTTCTGTTTTTAAGGGAGTCATTTATCTGTGCAGCTTACCCACCGGCATCGGGCGGGCCACCCTCAAGCGCCGGCCTATTTAGCCTTGCTCCGGGAGGGGGTTACCGTGCCTCTCCTCCTTACGGAGAAGAGCGGTGGTCCCTTACACCACCTTTTCACCCTTACCACCTTTTAGGTGGCGGTCTTTTTTCTGTGGCCCTTCCGCAGGGTCGCCCCTGCCCGGCTCAACGCCGGCTCCCTGCCCTGTGGAGCCCGGACTTTCCTCTCAAAGGGTGAATCCCTTTGAGCGACTCCCCGTCCTGCTCCCACTATAAATATAGGCATTTTCTACTTTTTTACCTCTTTCCCTAATTTCCTCTCAACTGACCTTATCTTTTGCTCCAGCCTGTTTGACCTTCCTTTCCTTATATCAAACTTTACAACGGAATATACTCTATTACAGTCGGGTTCCAAAAGCTCGTAAGCTTTCTTAATTATGAAAAGGGCTTCATCCATAGTTCCTGTTTCAAAAACAGTTCCCATAGGGGTTAATCTGTAAGGAACGCCGCTCTCGTCTATCATTTTAATTATTCTTGAAACGTAGAAGCTTACACTTTCACCCTTATCTGTAGGAAACATTGCAAATTCGACCAAGACGGACATTCTTTCCTCCCCTTTTCACTTTCTCTCTATAATTTAACTTCTGAATACTGATGGAGGAAAGTATGGGAAGAAAAACGATAGGCGTTTGTATAGGGGAGATTACAACTTCGGAAGCTGAATTTATAAGTGGTAGTAAGGTAGCTTTAGGAGACTACGTTGAACTTAGTTACGATGGCTACAACGTTTTAGGTTTTGTTAAGGAGATTAAGAGGCTCAATCGCTCTTTGACAAGTGAGTTAGACCCTGAGGATGTTGAAAAGGTCAGAAAGTTCTCAAAGGGGAATTCAATTTTTTACGGAAAGGTATCAATACTTGGGGACCCAGATAGGAGGATGTTTATTCCAAGGATTCCACCTGAGCCCGGAACGGTTATCTACGAAGCAAGTAGCGAGACACTTAAGAAGGTCTTTGGAGAGGAGGGAGAGAGCAAGATAGAAGTGGGGAACCTATTAACAAGGCCTGAAGTTTCAGTTTATATAGATGTCAACAGCATAGTTACAAGACACCTTGCAGTTCTTGCAATAACAGGAGGGGGAAAGTCAAACACTGTCTCGGTAGTTCTTGAAGGACTCTTGGAGAAGGATGGAACTGTCCTCGTTTTTGATATGCACGGAGAGTATGTAAACTTTGAAATGGAGAAGAACGGAGCTCCCGTTGTCAAAAGAATTGACCTTTTTCTCAACCCTGTTAAGCTGAGCTATCACGAGTTTAGGCTCTTTGCAAACGTCGACGACAGTGCTTACATACAGGACAGGTACTTAAGGAGAGCTTTTAAGGAAACGATGGAAGCAATTTCAGATGGAACTATTCAATCTGAGGAATTCTGGGGTTACCTGGAGGGAAAACTAACGGAATGGGGTAATGACGAAAACTATAAAGATGATAGAAAATCAATAACCGGGGTCCTTAACAAGGTTGAGGATATGAAGGAGGCCTACGGGGAACTCTTTGCCCTCAACCAGTCACCGATAGTAGAACAGATAGAATTTGGAAGGTTAAACGTGATAGACCTTTCCCACGTTGATGAGAAGATTGCAGACATTGTTGTAAGCCACGTTTTGAGAAACGTCCTTGATGCAAGAAAGAGGTTCATAAGGGAAGGAAGAGGATTGGAGTTTCCCCTCTTTATGGTTCTTGAGGAGGCTCACATACTTGCTTCATCAACGATAAACACCCGCTCAAGGTACTGGATTTCAAGAATTGCGAGGGAAGGGAGGAAGTTTGGCCTTGGTCTGTGCTTGGTTACTCAAAGACCGAAAGCCTTGGATTCAAACGCACTCTCTCAGGCGAATAATATGATAATCTTAAGGCTTGTGGAACCGGGAGACCAGAGACACGTTCAGCAGGCTTCAGAGTCCCTAAGTGCCGACCTCGTCAACCAGCTTCCCTCTCTAAACGTTGGAGAGGCTCTCCTCATGGGACAGATGATTTCAGTTCCCGCACTTGTGAAGATAAGATTGGCAAGGGCAAAGAGGGGAGGAAACGACATAAATGCCGTTGAGGAGTGGAAAAAGTACAGGGAGAGGAAAGGTAAAGTAAACTCTGTTCTTGATAGCATTTTAGACCCGGAGTTTTAGATGGAAATTATTAGGGAAAAGAGGAAAGTTGCTCTATACTCTGTTTTTGTAAATCTCTTTTTGACTGTTCTTAAACTCTCAGCCGGTTTGGTTTCAAGTTCTCGTTCTCTTATTGCAGATGGAATTCACTCTCTGGCAGACCTTGCAGCCTCCCTCTCCGTCTATGCAGGTATAGTTATGGCAAATATGAGGGTTAAAGAGTTTCCCTATGGCCTCTACAAGGTTGAAAACTTTGTATCCCTTCTAAGTGCATTTGCTATATTCTTTGCAGGTTATGAAATTCTAAAGGAAACCTTTTTTGAGGGGAGTTCCCACAGAATAGAAAATCTCCCCGTTGCTGTAGGGGCGGTTCTGATAACCATTCTCGTAACCTACTTCTTTTCAAAATTTGAGAGAAGAAAGGGGGAGGAACTTAACTCTCCAAGTCTTATAGCCGATTCGGAGCACATTAAGACAGATATGTTCTCAGCCCTCATCGTTTTAGTTGGAATTGTTGGAAGTTACTTAGGATATCCCATCGTTGAAAAGGTAGCCGTTCTAGTTATTGTCCTCTTTATCTTCCACGCAGGTTACGAAATTCTCATTGAGGCATTGAAGGTTTTGTTGGATGCTTCAATTGACAGAGAGAGCCTTGAGAGGATAAGGAAATTGCTGCTCTCCCATCCCCTTGTTAAGGAGGTTAAGGAGATAACTGGAAGGAGCTCCGGCAGTTACAAGTTCATCGAGGCAGAAGTAAAGGTTGGAACGAACGACCTTAAAAGGGCTCACAGAGTAGTTCACGAAGTTGAGGCTAAGGTTAAAAGGGAGGTACCATTTATAGAGAAGATAATTATCCACTTTGAACCTGAAGAGAGGGAGGAAAAGAAGTACGCGGTTTTTGTCTCTGGAAACAGGGTTTGCAGTAAGTTTGCAGAGTGTCCCCAAATTCTCATTCTTGAAAGGGAGGGCAACCAGTGGAGGAAGGTAGAGGTTTTTGAGAATCCTGCTGTAAAAATAAAGTATGGAAAGTGCATAGAGCTTGTAGAGCTCCTTGCAAAGAAGGGTGTTAACTGTGTGGCTGTAAACAACCTTCCCTTGGGAAAGGGGGTTATATATGCCTTGTCCGCTTACGGAATGGGAATGAAGTTGATACCCAATGATGATTTGGATGAATTTTTAGAGGAGCTTAAGAGGAATCCCCACTGCGAACCACCGTTGGCAGTCTGGAATACATACACCTGCGATATAGGAGGAGAAGTTGAAGGCTCAGGACCTGATAGAGAGGGACAGGAATAGAAAAAATCTCTCTGTAGCAATCTTTGTCGATATGCAAAACATTTACTACGGAGCAAAGCACTCCATAAATAAAAAGGTTGACTTTAAGAACCTTTTGGAACTTGCCCTTAGGGGGAGAACCCTCTACAGGGCAATAGCCTATTTGGTTAACCTTGATAGGGTCAATCAAGACGGCTTCATCCACGTTTTGAGAAACATCGGCTACGAAGTCAAATTGAAGGAGCCAAAAAAGTTCTACAACTGGGACAGAGTTGAGTATAAGGCCGACTGGGACATGGGAATTGCAATTGATGCAATTGCAATGGCTGAGAATGGGAAGGTTGACGTTGTTGTTTTAATGAGCGGAGATGGGGACTTTGTCGATTTAATAAACTTTCTCAAGGCAAAGGGGATAAAAGTTGAGGTTATTTCTTTTAAATCGATAACGGCAAAGGAGATAATCTCTGCTGCAAACGAGTACATAGACCTTGAAGAAGTCTCAGAATTTATCGTTTTAGAGGGAGAATGATGAGTGTAAAAGTGTTTCCAAACGCTCCATTTTTAGTTAATACCATACTTTTCTGGGATGAGGAAACGAAGGAAGCTGCTGTTGTGGACCCTGGAAGTAAGGAAGTATTAGAGGATATAGAGGATACCGTTGATAGGGAAGATTTAAACGTTGTCTACGTTATAAACACACATGAACATCCTGACCACACAGCTGCAAACGCATGGGCAAAACTGAAGTTTCCAGAAGCAAAACTGATTATGCATCCGGAGGCAAAGAGAAACTTGAACTTCTGGGTAGAGAGTGAAATAGGACTCATGGCAGGAGCCGAATACTCCCCTACTCCTGATATAACTGTTAACGAAGGTGACGTTCTTAGTTTGGGAAATTCCGAACTCAGAATTCTCCATACTCCAGGGCATTCCCCCGGCAGTATAGTTCTCTACTCACCAACGAACAGAGTTGCCTTTGTAGGTGACCTAATTTTTAAGGGAAGCATAGGAAGGTACGATTTACCGATGAGTGATTTCTCCCAACTTAAGTCGTCAATATTTAAAGTTTTAAAGGAGCTCCCTCAAGACACAGTTTTAATTCCAGGACACGGAGAGAAAACAACAATTGGTGAGGAGCTCCGTGAAAATCCCTTCATTAGAGGTCTTATCAGATGACCTTTGGAAGCCACATTCTTGCAGGGGTAGTTTTTGCATCTTTTTTCAACTTACCGGTTCTTCCTTCTGTCTTAGGTTCTATCCTTCCTGACGTTGATTTAAAAAAGGGACTTCCTTTTCCCAATCAGAGAACTCTCTTTAACTCCCACAGAGGCATAGCTCACCATATTTTAATACCAATAGTTCTTCTTTTTGTTTCTATTACAGTAAAGGACTTTCTCAACAAAAGTTTGGGATTGAACCTTCTATCGCTTACTGTTGGTTACTTTTCCCATCTCTTTTTGGATGCTTTAACTCCATTAGGTATTCCTTACAGTACAAAGTACTATCCAAGGTTCTCCTTTAAACTGTTTAAAACGGGTAAAATAGGGGAGCTCTTTGTTATACTTATACTAATAGCTTTATTAATCTTTCAGGTTAAAAATGGTGAATTGGACTACAGTTCTTTTAAATTTTCAAGATAGGAGGTAAAGGATGAAGTTCTTTATTGATACTGCTGATGTTAATGAGATTAAATCTGCCATGGAAATGGGTTTGATAGACGGAGTTACTACAAATCCAACACTAATTTCAAGGACCGGAAGACCCTTTTTAGAAGTAGCTAAGGAAATCTTAGAAATTGTTCCTGGACCTGTCAGTTTAGAAGTTGTTAGTCTTGATACTCAGGGAATGGTTGATGAGGCAAGACAGTTGGCAAAGTTGGGAGATAACGTAGTTATTAAAATTCCAATGACAACGGAGGGTTTAAAGGCAGTTAAAATACTCTCATCGGAGGGAATAAAGACAAACGTTACACTTGTCTTTTCACCGCTTCAGGCATTACTGGCAGCAAAGGCCGGTGCAACTTACGTTTCTCCCTTCGTTGGAAGACTGGATGATATAGGGCATGACGGAATGGAACTTATATCTCAGGTTGTTCAAATCTACGAAAACTACGGTTTTGAAACTGAAATTATTGTTGCAAGTGTAAGACACCCTCAGCACGTTCTACAGGCTGCACTTATTGGAGCTGACATTGCTACTATCCCTTACAAAGTGATAAAACAACTTGCTAAGCATCCTTTAACAGACATAGGAATCGAAAGATTCTTAGAGGACTGGGCTAAAGTTCCCGATAAGGAATCCATCTTTAGTTAGATTTAGGAGGAGACTTTGGATAGATATCATGGAGAGGAAAAGTTAAAGGAACTCTATGACCTATTAAAAAGTAGTCTTGATAGATTGAGTGAAGTTGAGTATTTGATGAAACTACTTGAAACAGAGGTAAAAGACTATGAGTCTTTGATTGATAAGGAGAGTTTAATACCTAAGATAAAGTTTGTTAAGTACAAACTAGAGAGATTGATTAACAGACTGAAGTATGGAAGTGAAGAAGTTTTAGTATGTGCAGGTATTAAAATAGAGATTTTAGGGGAGGATATTTCAACTTCTGACAAAAAATTTCTTACAAACGATATTTTAAGTTATCTAGATAATAGAATCAGACCTACAGACATCCTATTTAGGGTTAATGAGTCCAGTATGGGTATTATTTTTATCTTAAAGAGCGAGAAGGATGAGGAGGCTGTGATTAACCGCTTGAACCAAATGTTACTCCATATAAAGACAAAAACTTACAGTGATAAAAATATACTAATAAATCTTAAGCTTAAACATTTTCGTATCACAAAAGAGAACAGCGCAGATAATGTAATAGACAATTTGGGAAATATTTTAGAGGGAATAGAGTAGCGGAGCGCCGCTACTCTATTATTTCAAGAACGGCTTTCTTACCCTGTTTGGCTGCAGCAGCTGAAAGTATTGTTCTTAAAGCTTTTGCAGTTCTTCCCTGTTTACCAATAACTTTTCCAAGGTCTTTAGGGTCAACTTTTAGTTCAATTACTACAGTTCTCTCCCCTTCAGTCTCGTTTACTGAAACTGCATCTGGATTGTCCACAAGCCTCTTAGCAACACACTCAACGATTTCCTTTAGTGCAGACATCTTCCACCTCCTTATTGAAGAGCTCTCTTGATGAGTGAAGCAACTCTGGGGGTTGGTTGAGCACCCTTTGAAAGCCATTCCTTTACCTTTTCAACATCAATTTGAAGTTCCTTTGACTTTGGATTGTAAGTTCCTAAAATGTCAACTGCCCTTCCATCCCTCTTGGACATAGCTTCAGCAACAACAATCTTGTAAACGGGAAGTTTCTTTCTTCCCATCTTCTTAAGCCTTATCTTAACCAACCTTCTCCTCCTATTTTGAAATTTTGAAGTCTAATTTTAATCCAAAACTACTCTAATTCAACTCCTTAGAAAAAGGGAAATGGAAATTTTCTCCCCTTTTTAGCCATCTTTCTCTGCATCTTCCTCATCTGTTTCATGGCCATTTTCATCTGGACAAACTGCTTTATCAGGGCATCGACCTCCTTTACACTTGTTCCGCTTCCCTTAGCAATTCTCCTCTTTCTACTTGCATTTATTATTGCGTGGTTTCTCCTCTCCTCCGGAGTCATTGAGTTTATTATTGCCTCTATTCTCTTTAGCTTCTTGTCGTCTATTGCCTGTTGAACCTGTTTCAAAACTTTCTGGCTTCCAAGCCCCGGTATCATTTTTATAATCTGCTGAATGGGACCGAGTTTCTGAATCATTCTAAGCTGCTGCCTGAAGTCCTCTAAAGTAAACTCTCCGGACAACAGTTTTTCCTGCATAGAAAGGGCTTCCCTTTCATCTATAACCTGTTGAGCCTTTTCAACGAGGCTGACAACATCTCCCATCCCGAGGATTCTCGATGCAATCCTATCGGGATAAAACTGTTCAAAGTCCTCTATCTTTTCACCTGTACCTGCAAACTTTATAGGCTTTCCAGTTACCCCCTTAACAGATAACGCCACTCCTCCCCTTGAGTCTGAATCCATCTTCGTAAGGATAATTCCCGTCATTCCAACGGCATCGTTGAAGGCCTTTGCAATGTTTACAGCCTCCTGACCTGTCATTGCATCTATAACAAAGAGAACTTCGTCGGGATTTGTCTCTTCCCTTATTTTTCTTGCCTCCCCAAGGAGCTCCTCATCAATGTGCAGTCTTCCAGCTGTATCGATTATGAGAACATCGTAGTTCTCATCCCTTACCTTCTTTAGAGCATCCCTTGAAATCTTTACGGCGTCCTTTTCCCTCTCCTCCAAAAATACGGGAACACCTATTTTTTCACCTAATTTTTTTAGTTGAAGCATTGCTGCAGGTCTGTAGACGTCTGCAGAGGTTAATAAAACCTTTTTTCCCTGTTTTTTTAGGAAATTTGCAAGTTTTGCAGCAATTGTTGTTTTACCAGACCCCTGAAGACCAATTAGCAAAATTACTGAAGGTTTGTTTTTTAAGTTTAACTTAGCTTCCTCACCGCCCAAAGCCTCTACAAGTTCATCGTGAACAATTTTTACGAGCTGTTGTGCAGGATTTACTCCCTTGACAACCTCTGCTCCTAAGGCCTTTTCTCTAATATCAGAAATGAAATTTGAAACTACCTTGTAGTTTACGTCTGCTTCAAGGAGGGCAAGTTTTATCTCCCTCAATCCCTTTTCGAGGGTCTCCTTATCTATTCGACCTTTTCTTCCAAACTTTTCAAGTGTGGACTGAATCCTTTCGGCTAAAGCATCAAACATTTATTCCTCCGACAAGGGAATTTCTAACCCTGCAACTGCCTCTATAAATCTATCTCCCCAGCTTTCCTTGAAAAGGGATATAGCCCTATCACCTGTACAGTGGCAGGGAGCTACAAACTGGGTGAATTTCTTCAACTCCTCACAAACCCCCAAAATTTCCTCATCTGAGGATTTATAAAGGTGAAAACCACCTATGGTTAAGAACAGCTCTTCTCCGATTAAAGAAACAGCCTTTTTTGCAATCTCAACAATTCCTGGGTGGGAACACCCCGTTATTAGGAGAGCTCCCCTTTCAGTAAAAACAATTAAGGATTGTTCTTCAGAGGGTTTTTCAAGGCCTGTTGGAAGGATTCCTGTTGAGAGAGCTCTCTCTGAAATGTAGGTTGGAGCTGAAACAGGAACACAAATGGCAGTTTCAGGGAGCTCCTTTTCAATTTCAAAGCAGTCAGTTTCGGGGACGTAAATCTCTACTGAACCGTTTTTACTCAGTACGTAGGGCAGTCCTCCAACGTGGTCCCAGTGGTTGTGGGATACAAAGACCTTATCAATTGAGTAAGGGTCAACGCTGGCAGTTTCCATATTTTCCTTTAAAACTTCAGGATTTGCCCCTGTGTCAAAGAGAATACTCTCTTCTTTAAGTTCAATAAGGGCTGAGAATCCCCAGTCTGGTACAAATGGAGGGAGAGCTCTGTTATCGTAAAGAATCGTTAAGGTTTCCATAATTCCTCCAGAAATTAGTCAACTATTTGTTTACCAAAGTTAGATAAATCTTCGTATGAAGAAAAGAGGTAGACGGGAACGTCGAGTAGTTTCTTTAAACTGCTGTAGTTTGTTTCAACAGTCTTATCGTAATTTTCCCTACTGTTTAAGATAACGGCTTTCACCTTTAAACCCTCACATTTACAGACCCTTACTGTTAAAAGGGTATGGTTTATAACTCCCAATTTATTAAGGGCTACAACAATAATTTCGGCCTTTAATTCCTTTGCAAGGTCGAGGAATGTATATTCCCAAGTTATTGGAACAAGTAATCCCCCTGCACCCTCAAGAAACACCTCATCGTAATTTTCAGAAAACTTCCTTATTCTTTCTTTAAGTTTGGAAATGTCAATTTTCGTTCCCTCAATATCTGAGGCAACGGCAGGAGCAACGGGTGTTTTGAATTTGTATATTGGAGGAATTTTCCTATCACAAACTTCTGAAATCTTTCCTGCGTCCTCACATACAGGATTACATCCCGTTTCTACAACCTTTAAACCACAGACATTTTTACCCTTTCCCCTAAGATATCTTAAAATTGAAACTGTGAAGTAGGTTTTTCCAACTCCAGTGTCCGTCCCAGTTATTAAGATCATTAGAATTTACTTTAGATAAGTATTTTTCACTTTTATTGAATTACTGATTACTTCCTTTATCTTCATTTCTTTCTCTTTTAATAGAGATAGTGATGAATTCAAAAAAGACAAAAGAGTCTTCATCTCTTCTTTAGAAATATTTTTAAAAAAATCCCCTTGAGAGATCTTATCTAATTTCGTTAAGGCTCTCTCAAAATCATTATTTCTCATCAATTCTTCTATTTGATAGAGTTCATCTATTAAACTTTGTCCTTTATTCCTTCCCATCCTTCCTTCAAAGTTTCCAATATGTATATTAAATCACTTAAGAGTTTCCTATCATTCTTAGCATTTACTGTAATCAAATAATAGAGAATAAATTCATACAGATCTCTTAAATTCTTGGCTAACTCCCCACCATTTTCCATATCTAAGGAGCTGTTCAGGAATCTAATGATCCTGTCTGCCTTTATAATTGCATTAACCTTTCCTTGAACATCGTTCTTTTCTATACAGTTATCAGCCTCTTTAAGGAGAAGTATAACTTTTTCATACAGCAAAATAATGTGTTCAACAGGCGAAGAAGTTTCTACCTGCATTTTCAAGTAAGGATTGTGTAAATTTTGAGGCATTTGTTAACTCCCTATTTTGAGGGTAATAAAGAAATATTACCAAAAGTAGCTGTTAGCTTAGCTCTAATCTCCTGCATTTTCTCTTGTAAAAGTTGAACCTGAATCAGTTGTTTTCTAAATATCTCTACTTGAGAATCAACTATTTTCTTCATCTCGTCTATCTGATCTTCCATGTGATTTTTTTGTTCATTCAGGGCTGTTTCCTCACTTTCAATAGGTCCCGAAGGATCTTTTAAATAAAGTAAATAATCATAAAGTGATGATTTTAATTCATCAATTGCTTCTTCTACCTCATCAGGTGAATTCTCCAGTAAACCGTTAAGTTTTGAAGAATCAACAGAAATATGTCCTGTATCCTTATCAACAGATAAAATATCCAAATCAAAAAGAGGTTGCATTCTGGAAAGTATTCCCGACCTAACAATTTGAAGATTAACATCTCCTGCTAGAATCCCGTTTTTACCTCCCTCTGTTTGAACAAAATCAACCAAATCATTGTAGGAGGAAATAAACTTATTCAAAGCATCCTTAAAAGGCTGGTAGTCCTTCTCAACAGAAATCGTAGCAGATGAATTTTCCTCTTTTACAGTAAACGAAACACCAGGAATTGCCCCATTAAATGTATTCGTGCTGTTACTAATATCAGAACCATAAACTGAAACTACCGCATCCTGTGCCGTTTGGACATGACTTGACGAATAATCAGAGCCCAACTGAAGTTGATCTAATAGATCCCCCGATCCCACTTCTTCTATAGAAACTGTGTTATTACTTCCTGTATCAGCTCCCTCTAAAAGAAGCCTATATTGAAAACCATCAAAAACAACAGATGCTTTAACTTTATCTTGAGCATTGTTAATTGCTGTTGCTATTTCCTGAAGAGTAGAGGGTTTACTGGAATCGGAAGTATCAGTATCATAGTTTATAGTAGCTACAACATTACCGGCATAGGAAATTTGAATTGTTCCATCTTCAGTAGCAACGGCTGAGGTTAAATCTGAAACTCCAGATTGAGAAAACCAAACATCGTTTTTTGCCAGTTGCTTTACATCAATCTCTACACTTCCTTCAATTGCAGACTGCGGATCAGTAATAGTTGCTGTAATAACATTATCATCTGACACAGATACTTTTTTTTCATTTAAAATATTAGTAGAAGTTAAATTATTGAAAGAAGAGTAAATATTGTCAATTTTATTCGAAAACTCATTTACAGCAGAAATTTTATCTTCTAAAATACTCTCCTGATTCTCAAGGAACGAAACAGATCTCATTTGAGCCTGATAGTAAGTATTTAATATTTCTTGATAGTCAAACATACCAGCTAGATTGCTAACATATATTTCTCCAGACATAATATCCCCTTTTAAGCCTTCCCATTATAAAGGATTCCTGTTATTTCATCTAAGTACTTGGCAATTTTCAGAACATATTCAGGAGGAATCTGTCTTATAACCTTTTTAGTCTCTTTGTCTATTACTTTTACAACTAACATGTCAGTATCTTTATCTATTTTTATCTGAAGCTGAGTGTTAAGCATTGATAATTTCTTTTTTAAATCTTCAATTATTTTTTCTATTACTTCGGGGGAATGGATATCCTTTTTCCTTTGTTCTTCTTTTATATTAGAACTTTCATTTGAATCCTTCATATTAGTCTTATCTAAGAAATTTTTATTCGAAATTTCCAAATTCTGAGAATTCATTTGAATAGAGGTCTGCGAGTTTAGTATCGGTTTAATGTCCATCTTTAACCTCTAAAGTTCAGATTAAGGGGAGGGAATACCCTCCCTTAGTAATTTTACTATCTGAGAAGTTGAAGGACAAGTTGAGGAAGTTGATTCGCTTGAGCAAGCATTGCTGTTCCAGACTGCATAAGAATTTGATTCCTTGTAAATTCAGACATTTCCTTAGCAAAGTCAACATTCCTAATCCTAGATTCTGCTTCTTGAACATTAATCCTTTGGCTTTCATTATTTGTAACGATTTTTTCAAGTTCAATTTGGTAGGAACCTATTTTAGCATTTAACTTATCAATGCTTTTAATAAGATTATCTATATTATCTATTGCTTTTTCGGCTTTTGCTTGAGTTGTTACATCAACAGTAAAAGCCGTTTTTCCAACAGTAATTGTTGATGGTGCTGAGGTATCCGAATTGGCCTTAGCTGTTGCAGTCCATATTTTCATTACAAGGTTTTGATCTGTCCTTCCTCCATAATGAATAGTAAATGTATTTGCAGCTGTACTAAAGATTACTTTTCCATTAAACTCTGTATCAGAGAAAATTTTCGAAATAACATCTACTAACTTGTTAATGTCTTGTTGTATGATTTTCCTTGTTGAATCATCTTCAGAATCATTGGCAGCTTCAATAGCTTTCGATTTAATATCGTTTAAAATGTTATAAACGTTTTGAAGAGATGACTGGGCAATCTGAGCAATAGATATACCATCCTGGGAATTTCTTGTTGCCTGCTCAAGCGAAATAGCATAGGTTTTCAATTGGTCAGCAATATAAAGTCCCGCTGCATCATCAGCAGCCCTGTTAATTCTGTAACCAGTTGCTAATCTTTCCAAAGCCTTATTCATATTTTGTTCTGTTTGAAGCAGATTAAAATGTGTGAAGTCAGCTTGGTAGTTGTAATTAATCCTTAGAGCCATGGCTATCCTCCTACTAAAATTTTTGTTCTCTATCTTCTATTATCGGAGAATAGTTAAAAGATTTTAGGGTTTGACAAAACCTATTAACAACATAGTTAGCTATTTCCATGTCAGGATATTCATTGAGGTAGGATAGATATAACTTCAAAGCTTTAAAATCTTCGCCTTTGATGTCATAGAATCTAGCTTTAAAAAGGAGTGACAAGGGTATGTCCTTTTTTGAAAATTCCTCTATTACATCAAATAAGTTAAGTTCTTCTAATTGTCTAAGTAGAAGTTTATAAATGAAATTATCTCTATACCTGAGTGAAAGTTTCTTAAGTATCTTGAGTTTGAGATTTTTATTGGGTTCAAGCCAATAAAGGAGCAGTCCTAAATTTCTTCCTTTAAGTGTTTTCCATTTTCTCCAAAGACTTTTCAGTTTTTCTTGAGGTACTGGAATTGGAGGAGAGAAAATTTCTCTTTCAAAAACGGGTAAGCACTCGGAGGCTCCTCCCCACTTAAGGGAAAAAGGATCTAAAGTTAAGATATCTAAATACTCAGCTGTTTTAAGAATATAGGAAAAAGCTCTATTAATGTCTTCCTTTTCTTTAAACAGCTTGTACGCATAAAAAAAGAATTCAGGCAGCTCCAAATTAAGGTCAAATATATGAGCAAGTATTTTCTCAACCTCATTTCTCTGTCCTGTTTCCCATAAGAGATAGAGATAATAGTTATACATATAGACCAAAAAAAAACCATAATCAGAAAATCTGTCACTAGCTGATTGAAGAAATTCTTTTGCTAGATGCAAAGCTTTAGAAATATAAGATTTATTCTCAGATGACAGAAGAATATAGGTTTGGACTAAAAAAAATAATTTATAATTATATTCATCCGTTCCTCTATCTATTTCAGCTATTTCTTCCGTCAGAAGTTTTAAATTTCTTCTTGCTTTTCTTAACAATAAATTAGAGTCCGCATAACCATAATGGTTAACAAAAACGGGAATACCTATAACATTTCTAACATCTGGACTTTCATGGACTTTTCCTATCCATTTTATTCCCTTCCTATGAATGAATATATGAAAAGATATAGCCTTTATCTCTCCTTTTTTTCCAAAATTTTTTACTCCTATTGAAAATGCTTCTATATCTCTTGGAGCCTTTCGCATAGCAGAGAGAGCTTTCTTATACTCTAACTCGTCAAGTTCAAAGTCAGCATCAAAGTGCCAAAGCCAATCTCCCTTAGCCTCTTCAACTGCTCTATTTCTTGCGTCTGCAAATCCCTTCCATTTATGTTCAATAACTTTACAACCGTAAGATTTTGCTATTTCTTTTGTTTTATCCTTAGAACCAGTATCAACAAGAATGATTTCATCAAATTTACCTTTCAATGATCTAAGGAGTCTAGGAAGATTTCTCTCTTCATTTTTTGCGATTATACAAGCCGACACTTTCATAGGCTCTCTCCAAATAGAGAATAAATTCCTTTTTTCTTTTTTCTAATGGATTAACACTTGATAAAACTCTTTCTTTAACAGTTGCAATTTCTTCTTCCCAATCAGGGGAAATCATACTAGAAAAGTTAAAAATTGGATTAATAAGAGCAGCACGTTTAAAAGAAGCAAGAGAAAACTTAGGATTTTTATCGTAAAAAATCAAGGCATTTACTAGAAACTCATAAAATTTTCCAAGTTTAGAAGAAATTGCCGCAGCCGCTGATAAATTATTAGTTTCAAGAAATTTAAAAAATTTTTTATGAAGTTTAATAAGCTTTGTATTTTCAACAATGTACAAACCGGCTTTTTGAGCTATTGTCCTAAATTCTTCATTTAAATTTTCCATCCATAAATAGTAAGAAGCATTAAAATAGTCGTCATGATTCAGAAGATCTTCAGCAAAAAGTTTTATACTGTTTCTAGGAGAAAATTTATATATTTCTTCCAAAGAAAATTTATTGAGAAACTTTCTTTTCGCGATAGATTCATAAGAAAAGTCCATTATCAAAGTATTAGCAGAAACATTATTAGAATGTATTCTATATAGAACTCCTGTGTACTCTACTCTTTTAACTTTAACATAAGGTAAAACTCTCAACCAGAACTCATAATCTTGAGCTCGTGTAAAATTCTCATTATATTTACCGAATTCTGAATAAATTATTTTCTTAATACAAACACCAGGATTTGGAATAGGACTTCTCTTTACCAAAGTCCTAAGAAGATTTGAAGAGTTTTCATAAAAATCAACTATTTCAGAAAGAGAAATAGAACTATTATTTTCTTCAAAAATTTTTATATACTTCGGATAGAATATAGAAACATCGGGAAACTTAAGTATATTTGCAGCATAAATACTTAAGAGCTCTGGCTCTATTTTATCATCATCGTCTAACCAAACAATCCAATTGCCTTTTGCTAAATTAACGCATTGATTCCTTGCAAATGGGCGTCCTCTGTTTATTTTTTCTTTCACATATATTATTCTTTTATTTTTAAAGTTCTTAACAATTCGCTCAGTATCATCTGTAGAACCATCATCGTACACAATAATTTCAAAATTTGAATAGGTCTGATCCAAAACACTTTCGATAGCTTCCTTAAGATAGTTTGCCCTATTGTAAGTTGGGATACATATAGAAAAAAACGGTTTCTCTATAGCAGGGACTCCCCTTAAAATTAATGTTCCTTTTTCTGTTTGGAGAATTTGAGAATCGTAGATTTCAAGTTCTCTTTTCCATTCGTATGCAGAATTCCTTTCACCTTTTCTATTAGCATCATCTAACAGTAAAATAAAATCCTTCGAAAGATATTTTTTTAAAAGAGGAAACACCGGATATCGGGAGTTTTCCTGAATGGCTTCTGGTGGACCATCTATAAAAAGAACGTCAATATTTTTACCCTTTAGGAATTTTTCTAATTCTGATATGTTATACCATAGCCATTCTCTATCTTTTATCCAATAACTAACTAACGGAGCATACAAAAGACAAATATTTTTTAATTCATGAAGCTCCAACTCTTCAAGAGTTTTCTCGTAAAAATCATATTCATGTTCCAACGAAATTAAAGTTCCTTCGGGGAAAAATTTTTCTAGTAAATATCCAAGAATTACTGTAGATACTCCAGAGCCTGCTTCAACAATGGTTATCTTCTTTTTCCGTTTTCTGAGTTTTAAAATCTCCCTTATAGAGACTAAGAGAAAGTCAGGAGAAGCAGCCCATCCTCTTGTGAAGTTAATAGGTAGTTTAAAGTCAAGTATTTTATGAAGTTGAATATAGGCCTCTGCCTGTTGAAATTCGTTTTTAGGCATTTTAGTCCCCTACTAAAAGTTGTATAAGCCTATGTACTTTATCCTCCCTTTTTAAGCTTTTGGCGGTAGAAATCAAGTTGAAAAGAAAATCTTGATTTATGGGATTCATTGTTACTGCCTTAAAGAAAAAGCGGTACGCTTCCTCTTCCTTTCCCTGAATCCAATTTAAAACCCCCAGAATATTGTGAATAGGAGCTCCTTCATAAAGAGGCATTATATCTTGAATAGCTACTATTACTTCATAAACTTTTCCACTTTCAACAGCTATTTCCAACTCTCTAACTAGATTTTCTAAATTTGTTATAAATTGTTTCTCTTCCTCAAGAACTTCTTGTGATACGCCTTGTTCAGGAGTTAGGAGTTCTTTAGCTTGTTCAAATAGCCCCATAGTTCTAAGGGCATTTATTAAGCATCTTAAACTTTCTTGGTTGTGAAACCTTAAGAGAGCTTTTCTATAAAAATCAGAGGCGTTTAAGAAATCATAGTAAGCTGAGAGTTTATTCCCAACAATAGTTAAAGCTGTAGCTTCTGCAATTTCTCTTCTTTCCTTCCAAGAAAGAAATGGGAAAATTTCCTTTTCCCAATCAAAATTCCGTAAAACTCTTTTTCTTAAAACGTAACTCCTCCAAGATGTATCTATAAATGTATCTTCAATTTTTTGAGTAACATATGAAAGTTCTGCCAATTTTATACGAAGCCATCGAATATTCCTGTAAAGAAACTCATAAAAATCATAATCTCCTAAAGACTCATCAAACTTTCCTCCTTTTTCTATTACTGATTTTGAAGTAAGAATACCCCATTCTGGAACATACTCCTCTATAGAAAGACTGGCCAGAAGGCTAATTTCCTTTTCAAAAGGCTGTTCGAAGTTTTTTACTTCCTCTTTTCCCTTTAGATGAAAAATAATATTAGGAAAAACTATATCAGCTTGACTCATTTCCTTTTCTTCTAAAAGTTCTTCTATCAAATCATCTTCAAAGCGAGTAGAAGAGGAAGCAAAAATTATGTTTTCGGACTGAGCAGCTTCCAGTAGAGCATTTCTAATTTCTCCTTTATTTTTTTCCTTTAAATTAAGGAACTTGGCGGAACAATCTAAATCCAAATCAAGTTTATTACCGGAAGAAATAACTTCTGAAATAAAAGCTTTATTATTATTAATCGACTTTACAAGTTCTTCGGTTATAGGACCTTCATCTACTATTAATAAAGAGACCTTATCCACAATACCTCCAATTTAATATGTGGTTTAGTAATTCTATCAAAAGCAAGTGTTCTTTCTTTTTCTTAGTTATCATTGTTTTAATCTTAAAATTTTTCAAAGTTTGTGAGGTGGATCCCAAAAACTGCACCACTTCCTTTAGTTAAAATCTCACACAAGGAGGGGCCAATGGAAAAAAAGATAAGTTACTCATCGCAATTCAAAACCGAAGTAGCCATCGAAGCCATAAATGGAGAAAAGAGCATCTCCAAATAGCATCAGAATTTAACATTCATCCTTTTTGGTTTCCAATTGAAAAAAACAGCTTCGTAAAAACTCCCACAAAGTGTTCTCATCGGAAGGGAACAAAGAAGAAGAACTACGAAATATGAAACTAGTTGCAATTTCTTTGCAAAAGACTATAGTTGTTAACTAAAATGAGGTTAATTAAAAGGAGGTAAGCATGAAGAAGTTAATAGTTTCTCTAACACTAACTCTAATGGGAACTCTCATTGCAAATGCCGGTACCTGGGAAATGTCGTGTTCAGGGTGTCACAACGGAAGTTTAGCTCCAACAAAAAGTACTCTTTTGAAGAAGTACCCCTCCAAAAGGGAGTTCTTAATTGCGGCAAAAAGGGCTACAGAAGTTGGAAAAATGCCTTCATCTTTACCTTTTGAAAGTGTAGCTGACGAACTTTACGGCGGAAAATTTGCTGAAACTAACACTAATTCTAAAACTTCAGCTTCACCAGATGAGTACTCCAAGTACAAGAGATTCTTTAAACCACTTCCAGCACTTCCAAAGATACCAGCAGATAATCCTTTAACCCCCGAGAAGGTTAAACTTGGAAAGATGCTCTACTACGATCCGAGGCTTTCAAGGAGCAAGTTAATTTCCTGTAACACCTGCCACAACTTGTCTCTCGGTGGAGATGATAACCAAAAGACTTCATTGGGTCACGAGTGGAAAACGGGAGGAAGGAACGCTCCAACAACTCTAAACTCCGGATTTTTAAGGGTTCAGTTCTGGGACGGCAGAGCTCCAACCTTAGAGGAGCAGGCAAAGGGTCCACTTCAAGCTCACGTGGAGATGAACTCAACGCCTAAGATTGTTGTAAGGAGGCTTAAGAGGGTTCCAGAGTACGTGGAGCTCTTCAAGAATGCATTCCCTGGAGAGAAAGACCCCGTTACATTTGAGAATGTAGTAAAGGCCATTGCAGCTTTTGAAAGAACCTTGAATACTCCAAACTCCCCATTCCAGAGGTACCTATTGGGAGACGACACTGCTCTTACAAAGGAACAGAAGGAAGGAATGAAGCTCTTTGTTAAGTACGGATGTATAGCATGTCACAACGGTCCAGTCCTCTCAGATGGTCAGTTCCACACGTTTAAGTGGAACAAGGACCTTGGCCGCTATAGGGTAACAAAGAATCCAAAGGACAAGTACATGTTTAGAACACCCCAGCTTCTCAACGTTGCGGTAACCGCTCCTTACTTCCACGACGGTTCAGTTAACACTTTAGAGGAAGCCGTAAAAATCATGGCAAGGAAGGAACTTGGGAAGAAACTATCAAACGAGGATGCTAAGAAAATTGCCGACTTTCTACGCTCTTTAACTGGTGAAGTTCCTCTCGAAGCAAGAGTTCTTCCTCAACTTCCGGGGAACAATCCTGAATAATCTTGGTGCCCGCTTCTTGCGGGTAACTGTATAATTTCACCATGAAGTACTTTATTTCCGATACCCACTTTTTTCATAAAAACATTCTAAAACTCTGTCCTCTTAAGAGATTTCCTGGATTTGAAAAGAAAATTCTTAAAAATCTAAAGAAAACTTTAAAACAGGAGGATACACTCTACCATTTGGGAGATTTCTCATGGGTAGATTCTGAAGAACTCCTTAAAGACTGGACAGAAATTCCGGGAAGGAAGGTCCTTATAAAGGGAAACCACGACTGGAAATTTAAGAACCTATCTCTTTACTTTGATGAGGTTGTTGAATTTTCAGAAACAATTGGAATTAGGGGAAAGAGAGTCCTCCTATGCCACTTTCCTTCTAAGGATTTGAGAACCTACAGATTTTTAGAACTCCAGAGGAAAGTTACAGAGATTTACCACTCTAAAAACTGTTCCTTACTAATCCACGGACACGTCCACTGGAATCCGTTCTGCGTTTTCTGCGGCTGCCACTTAAATCGTGTAAAATGCATCAATGTAAATGTTGAGTTTGCAGGTTTCAGAGCTCTATCTGAGGAGGAACTGCCGCTGTGATTAAGGTCATCTTTTTGGATGTTGATGGAGTTTTAACTGACGGTAATATAACTTACGATAGTTTCGGAAGGGAAGTTAAATCGTTTAACGTGAAGGACGGTTACGGCATCGTTAGAGCTCTAAACTCAGGAATCGACGTTGTGGTCATTTCAGGTAGATTCTCAAGCCAAGTAGAGAAAAGGTGTAGGGAGTTAGGGATAGAAAAACTCTTTCAGGGAGTTTCCGATAAATTGGCATTAGCAGAGGATATTTTAAGAAGAGAAGGACTCACTTTTGAAAGTACAGCTGCGATGGGAGACGATATTCCCGATTTACCCCTTTTGGAGAAGGTAAAGCTGAGTGGGGCTCCGCGGGATGCAGTTCCGGAGGTTAAGGTAAAAGTAGATTTCGTTTCAAGAAGCTATGGAGGCAGAGGAGCAGTTAGGGAATTTATTGATTGGGTAATGAAGAGCAATGAGGAATAAGTTCTTTAAAATTGCCGTTCTCTTAATTCTCCTATCCGTGTTACCCCTTGTTGTATTTCTCAGTCGCAGGGAAGCTCCCTCCGAAAAGGTTAAGATTCCAAAACATAGAAAGCAGACGATAGAGGAGTTTGTTCTAAAGTCTTCCGGAAAAAACAGGTGGATTTTAAAAGCTCCAGAGGCTATTTTTTCAAATAAAAATACCATTAAACTGATAAAGCCAACGTTAAAAGTTTTTCTAACGGAAAAGGTTGAGATAGAGGCTGACAGTGCCGAATTTTTAAGGGATAAGAATAGAGTAATTCTAAAGCGTGTCCGTTTGAAAGGTAAAAACTTTAATGCTTCCTCTCCTTCTGGAACGTACTTTCTAAAAAGTGGAGTCTTCTTAAGTAAGTCAAAGTGCAAAGCTGACTTTAACAAAGTCAATAACATTACAGGAAAGGGATGTAAAATAGAACTTAAGAAGGAGAAAATTACAGTTTTCAGCAGTGTAAAGACAACAATTAAAGAGGTGAGGAAATGAGGTACTTTTTAAGTTTAATTTTGGTTCTTATTTTACTCTCACAGGGCTACTCTGCAGTAAATAACTCCCTTCCCATCGTCATTGAGTCGCAGAAACTTGTTTATGACAACAGGGAAAAGGTTGCCCACTACATTGGAAGCGTTATAGCTCAGCACGGAAGAACGGTAATTACCGGCGATGAACTCTTAGTCTACTTTGATAGGACGGGAAAACACGTGAGGAAGATAAGAGTTAAAGGGAACGTTCACATAAAGGATCCGATGGGAGAGGGTTGGTGTAAAGAGCTAATCTACTATCCCTTTGAGGAAAGGGTTGTTCTCATAGGTAACGCAAGATTGAAACAGGGTAAAAATTTGTTAGTTGGAGACAAAATAGTAGCCTATCGCGATGGAAGGGTCAGCGTAGAGGGATTGGAACAGAAAGTTAAGTCCGTCATCTATCCGGAGGAAAAGAGGAGTGAAGGAAGAGGTAAAAGACCTTAATGTTTTGAGGGCGGAGAATATTTCAAAGTCGTTTAAGAAGAAAAAGGTAGTTGATGGGGTTACGATAGAGGTCAGGGAGGGGGAAGTTGTAGGTCTCTTAGGACCAAACGGAGCCGGAAAGACAACCACGTTCTACTGCATCGTCGGACTGGTAAGACCCGACGGAGGAAGGGTTTTATTAGGAGAGGAGGATTTAACAAACGACCCCACCTACATTCGTGCAAGGAAGGGAATATCGTACCTTCCCCAAGAGCCATCGGTTTTCAGAAAACTTACGGTTGAGGAGAACTTGAGGGCTATCCTTGAGATGCACAACTTTACAGAGGGGGAGATAGAGGAAAGAATAAACTGGCTTTTAAGCAGATTTGGAATCGAACACTTGAGGAGCCAGAGGGCATCCTCTCTCTCCGGCGGTGAGAGGAGGAGGGTTGAGATTGCGAGAGCTCTCACCATAAATCCCAAATTCCTCCTTTTAGATGAACCTTTTGCAGGTATTGACCCTATAGCGATTTCAGATATTCAATCACTCATAAAGGAACTGAAGGAACTTGACATTGGAGTCTTAATCACCGACCACAACGTTAGGGAAACGTTAAAAATTACAGATAGGGCGTACATAATTGCCCACGGAAGAGTGATAGCTTCGGGATTTCCCGAAGAAGTTGCCAAGGAGGAAACTGTCAGGAAAGTTTATCTTGGTTCAGAGTTTGAACTTTAAACTAGTAGTATAATGGATAAAAATACTGGGGATTTTCCTTTGTTACTTACAGAACCCGAAGTTTACGAATTAATAAAGAAATACCGTATAGAAACTCCAAGATATAGAGTTTTCACAAGAGGCGAAACTCCTAACTGGAATACGTTTCCTGCAGTTTTAAAAATCGTTTCAAGGGAAAAACTACACAAGAGCAACGTTGGTGGTGTTGCTTTCGTTTTTTCTAAGGATGAGTTAGTAAAAAAGTTAAAGGAGTTTGAGGGTAGATTTCCCGATGTTAAAAAATTTATTATTGAGGAGAAATTATCCGGCATTGAGGCCTTCGTAGGAGTCAAGAGGGATAACTCTTTCCTCCACTCAATAGGAACAGGAACAGGGGGAATTTTTGTAGAGCTCTTTAAAGACATTGTTTTTATTCCTTTAGAATCCTCAAGGGAGGAAACCTTAAACTCACTCAAGAAAACGAAGCTGTTTAGGCTTATAGAGGGATTTAGAAACTTTAGGGGTAACTTGGAGCCCTTTTTAGATTTCATAGAAAGATTAAAGACTCTCCTAAGGGAAAACTTAGAAATTTACGAACTTGACCTAAATCCAACCTTTATAACTGAGGAAAGGATAGTTCCTGCAGATGGGAGGGCTTTTCTAAGGGAGCTGCCAAAAAGGGGTGAATTTTTCCCCTTGAACGATAAAATCTTTAGGCCTCAAACAGTTGCAGTTATTGGAGCATCGAACAACCCGGAGAAAGTTGGTTATGCCTTAGTTAGAAATCTAGAGCACTTTAAGGGAAGGCTCTTTCCAGTTAATCCAAAGTATGAGGAAGTTTTGGGATTCAAGTGCTACCCATCGGTTAAGGAGATCCCTGAAGAAGTAGATTGCTCATTAATTGCCGTTCCATCAAAAATCGTTCCCGAGGTCTTGAAGGAGTGCGGAGAGAAGGGAGTTAAACTCTCCGTCGTCATATCTGCAGGTTTTGGAGAAACGGGAGAGGAAGGAAAGAGGCTTGAGGAGGGACTTAGGAAAATTTGCAAAAAGTACGGAATGAGACTGTTAGGGCCAAATACGTTGGGTTTTATGGTTCCGAGCTTGAAACTTAACGCATCATTTTCATCGTCTATGCCTCCTGCAGGGAATGTTTCATTTCTATCTCAGAGCGGAGCTCTCATAACTGCAGTTGTCGATAGAGCCATAGAGGAGAGGTTCGGATTCTCTGAAGTAGTTAGTCTGGGAAATCAGGCAGATATTGAGATAACCGAAACAATAGAACTTGCAATGAGGAACAGGGATACAAAGGTGATTCTCTCCTACGTTGAGGGAGTAAGGTTTGGAAGGGAGCTCCTTTCCTTTGTTGGAAAGAAACCAACTATCTTCATAAAGGCAGGAAGGGGAGAGAGGGGTAAAAGGGCAGCAGCCTCCCACACAGGTTCTTTGGCAGGTGACTACAAGCTGTTTAGGGATCTAATTGAGACAAAGGGAGGAATAGTTGTTGACTCCTTGGAGGAGGCCTTTGACGTTTGCAACTTTTTGAAGGCCTACGGAAGGTTAAGAAGAAAGAGGATTTTAATAATAACAAACGCAGGTGGTCCCGGAACTCTGGCCTCCGATTACTCTGAAGAGTTTGGACTTGAGCTTATATCGATTAGGTCTGTAAAGGAGGAGCTTTCAAAGTACCTTCCTCCAAACTGGAGCAGGATAAATCCTGTTGACCTGATAGGGGATGCAACTTCTAACAGGTACAGGAACGCATTTAGGGTTCTTGAAAAGTTAGACTGGGACGTCTGCCTTGTAATAGTTACTCCACAATCTATGACAGATTCACCGGAGATTGCCCAAGAAGTTATAAAATTGAGAAATAGGACAAAAAGAGCAGTTGTTGGCTGTTTCATGGGAGGTCACTCTGTTAGGACGGCCGTTGAAATTCTAAAGAGTGAAGGAATACCGGTATATCCAGACCCTTTTAGGGCTATCAATTCAATAAGGAGGGGAGTATGGAGCGTTCAGTCATCATCGGAGGAGAGGCCGGAGAGGGAATAAAAGAAGGGGCCAACCTTCTATCTAAAGTTCTAGTGAATATAGGTTATTCTGTCTTCACCTACCACGACTATCCTTCTCTTATAAGGGGAGGACACAACTTCTCAACCGTCAGGTTTTCAAACGAGGAGGTGGAATCCCCCATTAAAATGGGGGACTACATAGTTGCCCTTGACGATAGGAGCGTGAGGAGACACAGGGAGGATGCAAAAACTGAGACCGTCTGGATTCTCGATGAGGGAGTTAAGGAAGAGGTAAATGGAAAGGTAATAAAGTTACCGATAAGAAAGGAGATTAAGGGCGTCATGAGGAGCTCTGCGATACTTGGAGCTCTCCTTAAAGCATTTAGAATTCCTGAGGAAGAGGGATTAGCTGTTCTTAAGGAGTTAAAAAACTACGAGGAGAACGAGAGGATATTCAAGAGATTCTACGAAATTTCTCAGGAAGTTGAGGAAATCGTAGAGGTTGAGGGAATAAAGGGTGAGTACATATCTGGAAGTGAAGCAATTGCCCTTGGGGCAGTTGACGGTGGACTGAACGTTTACATAGCCTACCCTATGACACCTGCATCGCCCGTCCTTCACTTTTTAGCTGTAAGGAAGAGGGAGCTTGGAGTAAAGGTAGTTCAGCCTGAGAATGAAATCGGCGTAATAAATATGGTCTTAGGGGCAGCCTACGCAGGTGGAAGGGCAATGACAGGAACCTCGGGGGGAGGATTTGCCCTCATGACCGAGACTTTGAGCCTTGCAGGAATGAGTGAAACTCCTGTTGTTATATACGAGGCTCAGAGGGGAGCTCCATCAACGGGAGTTCCAACGTACACAGAGCAGGCCGACCTCCTCTTCGTTCTCTTTGCAGGTCACGGAGACTTTCCACGGATAGTTGTTGCACCCTCTGATGCTAAGGAGTGCTACCTCCTAACAAGAGAAGCCCTAAACCTTGCCTGGAAGTTTCAGGTTCCCGTTGTAGTTTTAGGAAGTAAAAACGTTGGAGAGAGTTTTTATACGCAGAAGATAGCTAGAGAGAAGGTAGTTGAGAAGCCAAAAGTTTGGAGTGGCAGTGAGGAGTACAAAAGGTACGAAATAACCAAGGATGGAGTTTCACCCCTTGCCTTTCCCGGAACAAAGGGAATTGTTGTGAAGGCAACGAGCTACGAGCACAACGAGGAGGGAATAACGACCGAAGAACCTTCAGAAATTGTGAGGATGATGAACAAGAGAGAGAGGAAGAGGAAGACGATAGAGGAGTTCTTTAAAAAAAGGGATGACACTGTTTCCGTTGGAGGGGATTTAAGTTCAAGGAGAGTTTTAATTACGTGGGGTGAGAACTGGGGAGTTTGCTGTGAGGTTGGTGAGGAGCTCGGATACAAAACTGTAAAGCCGAACTACTTGGAACCCTTCCCTTCAGAAAGAGTCCTTTCCGAACTTGAAGGAGCAGAGGAAGTTACAGTTGTGGAACTCTCACCTTCAGGACAGTTTGAAAAACTCCTAAAAATGAATGGAATCTCTGTAAACAACAGGTTAAGAAAGTACGATACAAGACCAATCTTCAAGGAGGAGTTGGCAGAATTTCTATCGGGAGGGAGAGATGCTTAATTTGAAGACAAAGGCGGAGATTACATGGTGTCCTGGATGTGGGAACTTCGGAATACTCAAGGCCTTTGAGAATGCAGTTAACGAACTTTCCAACGAAGTACCCATTGAAAACTTTGTAATTGCTTCAGGAATTGGATGTCATGGAAAGATTGTCGACTACATCAATTTGAACAGCTTCTACTCAATACACGGTAGAGCTCTCTCAAACCTTGAAGGAATGAGGTTGATTAACGACAGGCTTGTCTGTGTTGGATTTGTAGGTGATGGAGATATTTACGCTGAAGGAGTTTCCCACCTAATCTTCGCAGCAAAGAGGAACGTAAACATAACTGCAATAGTCCACGATAACCGCTCCTACAGTTTAACAACAGGTCAGTTTACACCAACGAGTCCTTCAAAATTCAAGGGAAAGTCAACTCCTGAAGGTCCTCCCGAGGATCCTATTAATCCACTCTTACTTATGCTCTCATCCGGAGCGACATTTGTAGCCCGTGGATTTGCCGGAGACATACTACACTTGACTTATCTAATAAAGGAGGCCATAAAGCATAAAGGGTTCTCGTTTATCGACGTCCTTCAGCCCTGTGTTACGTTCTTCAACACGTTTCCTTTCTACAGGGAACACTGCTACAAGTTGGAGAAAGTTAACCACGATGTGACAAACTTTGAACTTGCAGTTGAAAGGGCAAAGGAGTGGGATTATAACGATGAGAGTAAAGATGTAAAGATTCCAATAGGTATATTCTACAGAGTAGAAAAGCCAACTTACGAGGAGAGATGTTGAGGTTCAGACAGAAGGTGGACACCCTAAAATAACCTTTGAATACTACAAGGAGGTGTCCACCGATGAAACAATTGAAAAAATTCAAAGGAACATCCCTCCATATATCCAGCATAAATACGGCGTTCAAAGAAACACTGAAAACAGGAAGAAGAGTAAAAAAGAAACTTAACCTAACAAAAGACCGAAACATCAGAAAAAGACTCAATTGGATCGAATACTACAAGAAAACAGATAACGTCAGAAAAACCTGTAGATACTTCGGAATAAGTCCAACAACTTTCTATAAATGGAAGAAGAG
>QOAO01000012.1 GCA_003978105.1 Thermovibrio sp. | reverse complement strand
CGGAAGGAGTAGAGATGGTAATGCCTGGGGATAATGTAACGTTTGAGGTGGAGCTGTTAAAGCCGGTAGCCATTGAGGAAGGATTGAGGTTTGCGATAAGAGAAGGTGGAAGAACTGTTGGTGCTGGTGTTGTTACAGAAATTCTTGATTAACCTTTGGGGCTTTGAGTCCCTAAAACTTTGATAGGAGTGTAGATATGGCTAAGAAAGGACCCCGTGAGATAATTCAGCTTGCATGTACAGAATGTAAGAGAAGGAACTACTCAACTACAAAAAACAAGAGAAATACTCCAGATAGATTGGAGCTCCGCAAGTACTGTCCCTGGTGTAATAAACATACCTTGCACAGAGAGGTAAAGTAGGATATATTACTCTCTGCAGGTAGGCCAGTAGCCCAACTGGCAGGGCTCCGGACTCCAAATCCGGCGGTTGGGGGTTCGAGTCCCTCCTGGCCTGCCATTTTAAAATTTTCTCTCTTTTTGTAAAATCCCCCTGAAAATAAAAAATCAAAATTAAGAGGTTTTTATGTCCCCTTTTGAATTTTTAAAGGAAGTTAGAGAAGAATTAACGAGGGTAACCTGGCCTACGAAAGATGAGGTAATTGAGGCAACATTTGGGGTTATTCTATTTTGCGCAGTTATAGCTGTTTATTTTTGGGTTTTAGATACAGTTTTTGCAAAACTGTTGGAAATAATAATTGCAAGGTAAGGGGTATAGATAATGGCAGATAAAAAGTGGTACTCCCTTCACGTTCAGTCCGGTTTTGAGTACAGGGTGAAAGCTAACATTTTAAAAGCCCTTAGGGAGGCCGGTAAGGAGGATAAAGTAGAAGAAATATTCATACCGGCAGTTGAGAAGGTTGTATTTAAATCTATGGGAAAGGAAAAGGGAGAAGTGCTTCTAAGGGGAGAAGAACCTAAGGTTTTTGAAGTTGAGGGGGATGAAGGGAAAACAGTTACATTTAGAATAGAGGACGGTAAGGTTTGGGTTGAGTCCTGCCAGTGTGAAAGGAAGAAGTGTACACCGGAGAAACCAATAGAGAAAGTTGGTCAGAAGATAAAGTGTCCTGAGAATAGGGTTGAGGCAAAAATAGAGCTCCGCGACAAACTCTATCCCGGTTACATATTCATTAAAGCCGACTTGGACAAAGACCTTCAGAGTTTGATAAGGAGAATTCCAAGGGTACTCGGTTTTGTAAGTGCCGGAGGAAAACCTGTTGTTGTCCCAGAATCAGAGATTAATCAGATAAGGGATAGGTTGAAGAGGGGAGTGCCGAAGGTTAAAAAGCTTAAGTTTGACATTGGAGATAAGGTAAAAATTAAAGAAGGTCCTTTCATCGGTTTTGAGGGAACAATATCAGAGATTGACCCTGAGCACGAAAAGGTTATAGTTTTGGTTAACATTTTTGATAGGCAAACTCCCGTTGAGTTGGAGTTTGACCAGATAGAAAAAATTAGCTAAGTAATTTGGAGGATAAAATGGCAAAAAAGGTTGTAGCTGAAGTTAAGCTCCAGCTACCTGCCGGAGAAGCTACTCCTGCACCACCGGTAGGTCCTGCTTTGGGTCAGCACGGCGTTAACATTATGGAGTTCGTTAAGGCCTTTAACGCTGCAACTGCTGACAAGAAGGGATTAATTATCCCAGTAGTTATCACAATCTACGCTGACAGGTCCTTCGACTTCGTTCTCAAGACTCCACCTGCTTCAGTACTCATCAAAAAGGCAGCAGGGATTGAAAAGGGTGCTCACCAGCCTAAGAAGGAATGGATAGGTCAGATTACAAAGGAACAGCTCAGACAAATTGCGGAACAAAAGATGCAGGACTTAAACTGCTATGACATCGAGGCTGCTATGAGAATTATTGCTGGAACAGCTGAAAACATGGGAGTAAAAATCGTTGACTAACGGAAATTGACCACCTCTAAGGTGGGAGGCAAAATAGCCGAAGGAGGAGAGTATGCCTAAGCATGGAAAGAAGTACATGAATGCCTTAGCCCTCATCGACAGAAATAAGCAGTATCCTTTGAGGGAGGCCATCTCATTGGTTAAAAAGATGGCAGATGTAACAAAGAGGAACTTTGACCAGACGGTTGAGATGGCCGTGAGATTAGGGGTAGACCCAAGGTATCAGGACCAAATGGTGAGGGGAAGTGTTGTTCTACCCCACGGTCTTGGTAAGGAAAGAGTTGTTGCCGTTATTGCCCAGGGAGAGAAGCTAAACGAAGCAAAGGAAGCCGGAGCGGATTTTGTAGGAGGGGATGACCTTATTCAGAAGATTCAACAGGGATGGTTGGGCTTTGATGTTCTTATTGCTACTCCCGATATGATGGGTAAGGTCGGTAGGCTTGGTAGAATTCTGGGACCAAGGGGATTGATGCCTAACCCTAAAACAGGAACTGTTACCTTTGACGTTGCTAAGGCCGTTAAGGAAGCTAAGAGCGGGAAGGTTGACTTTAAAGTTGAGAAGGCAGGAATCGTTCACGTCCCAGTAGGAAAGGTCTCTTTTGATGAGGATAAACTCTTTGAAAATGCAGTTGTCCTTTTAAAGGCTATTCTTGCAGCAAAGCCATCTGGAGCAAAGGGACAGTACATTAGAAGTGTTACAGTAGCTGCAACTATGGATCCTGGTGTAAAGGTTGATATTAACGATGCAATAAATGCTGCTCAATCAGCTGAATAAGGTTGACAATTGAAATTTTATGAATAGAATTACCGTCGCTAAATAGATGTACCGGTTGAAGAGGGTAGGTGCATAGCTTAAATGCCTGAAAGGCAGCCTACTGAGACCGGGAGAGAGATTTCCCGCCAAACTATGCCCTCCCTCTTCACTTCCAAAAACGTTAGGAGGTAACTCCGTTGAAAACGAAAAAATTAAAGGAACAAATAGCAAAAGAACTAAAGGAGAAGTTTAAGAAGGCTCCTTTAGTTGTCCTAACCGACTTTCAGGGAATGACAGTTGCTGAATCTAATGTCTTAAGAAGAAAGCTTAGGGAAGTTGGGGCAGAGTATAAGGTAGTAAAAAACACCCTTATGCGTTATGCCTATCCAGGAACTCCTGTAGAGCAGATAAAGGACTCATTTGTGGGCCCAACAGGTATTGTCTTTGCCTACGATGATATTGTCGCAGCTGCAAAGGCTCTCAAGGAATTTATGGATGAGAAGGACTCAAAGTTAAAGTTCAAGGCGGCCGTTGTTGAGGGTAAGGTAGCAGACTACAACATGGTTAAGCAGCTTGCAGAGCTTCCAGGAAGAGAGGAACTCCTTGGACAGCTTGCATTTACACTCAAGTATCCTGTCAATGCTGTTGCTTGGTCCCTTGAGAACCTATTTACAAAGCTTGTTACAGTTCTTGAAAACATAAAAGCTGAAAAGGAAGGTGCAGCTTAAAATCTACTTTTCATAAAGGAGGAAGCGAAATGGCTGAAATCACAAAGGAACAAATTATTGAAGCTATCAAGAACATGACAGTTCTTGAGCTTGTTGACCTCATTAATGCTATCAAGGAAGAGTTCGGTGTATCCGACATGCCAGTTGTTGCTGCTGCAGGACCTGTTGCTGCTGGTGGAGCTGCCGGAGCAGCTGAAGAGGAGAAAACAGAATTTGACGTAATCCTCAAGTCACCTGGAGCTAAGAAGATTCAGGTTATTAAGGTTGTTAGGGAAATTACAGGACTCGGACTCAAAGAAGCTAAGGAATTGGTTGATAACGCTCCTAAGCCTGTAAAAGAGGGTGTTTCTAAGGAAGAGGCTGAGGAAATCAAGAAGAAGCTTGAAGAGGCTGGTGCTGAAGTAGAAGTTAAGTAATCCCTTGAATTCTACGTTCAATGAAACTATAATTTATCAGCCGGGAGACTACCGACAGGGGTAGTCTCCCTTCTGTCATTTAATCTAAAAACCACATTAAGAAGGAAGAGGACGACTATGGGAAAAGTCCAAAAAGTAGCTCCCTCCAAGGAAAAAGAAAGGATAACTTCATTTCCAAGAAAGAGTTTCTCTAAAAGAAAGGAAACTTTTCATGTTCCAGATTTACTTCAGTTTCCATTTGAATCTTACGAGCGCTTCCTCCAGTTGAATAAATCGCCCCACGAAAGAGAAAACGTAGGTCTTGAATCAGCTTTCAGACAGGCCTTTCCAATAGTGGATGAATCAACAGGGGTTGAAATTCACTACAAAGGATACGAAATAGGTGATTGGTACTGTAAGTGCGGAAGATTTCAGGGACTTGGGGGAAAGGGAGTAGTTTGTCCAAAGTGTGGAATGGAAGTTGTTTTCCGTCCAACTTATACTCCGGATGAATGTAAGGAGAGGGGAATCACGTACAGTGCTCCGTTAAGAGTTCTCTTTGAACTCCACGTCTGGCAGAAGGACCCAAAAACCGGGGAGAAGATTGCTCCGATTATTAAAGAAAACAAGATGTACTTCGGTGAAATTCCGTTAATGACCGATAGGGCTACGTTTATCATAAACGGAACCGAGAAGGTCGTTGTAAGTCAGCTCCACCGCTCTCCAGGACTCTTCTTTAAGAGTGAAGTTTCAAAAACCACACAGGTTGCGAGAATTATTGACATAGCAAGCATCATTCCTGCTATGGGTTCATGGCTTGAATTTGAGATTCCTCATAACGATATCCTCTATGCAAAAATAGACAGAAAGAGGAGATTTGTAGGAACTTACCTTTTAAGGGCTTTTGGATTAAGAACCGACGAGGAGATATTAGACGTATTCTGTAAGGATGCCATAGAGACGTTAAAGGTTTTAAATGGTGAAATAGTCAATTCAGAAACAGGAGAGGTTAAAACACCTGAGGAACTGTCAGACTACTATCTAGTCAGTGACGTTATTGACCCTGAAACGGGAGAGGTTATTCAGGAGGCTTATGAGGAGCTCTCTCTTAGCTCGAGAAAGCTTCCTGAAGGAGCTGAGTTTAAGGCAATAAGTAAGAGAAAGAGTCCTTACGGTGCTGTAATTGTTAACACCCTTAGAAAGGAGAAGAGGGATAAGGTAAGGGAAAAGGTTGAGGATTCCTTAGTAGCTGCATACATAGAAATCTTTAGAAAGGTAAGACCTGGGGATACTGCTACTGTTGAAGGGGCAAAGAACCTCTTTGAATCAATGTTCTTCAGCTCTAAGAACTACGACCTTTCAAGGGTTGGAAGGGCCAAAATTAACGAAAAGATTTATCCAAAGGAAAAGCTTGAAAAGTTAACTAAGGAGGACCTTAAAAATATTGAGTGGCTCCCCCCTCTAAGGGTTAGGGAAGATATCCTCAATGATGAAGGCGAAATTGCAGTTCCTGCAGGAACGCTTATAACTCCTGAGGTTTCCCTTAAACTATCTGTCCTGAACAGAGATGAGATTCCTGTTGAACCGGACTACGATGATGCAGGTAGGCTTCTCCATAAGGCAGACATTGTTGGGGCTGTAAAGGCTTTAATAGAGGTTCATGCGGAGCTCCGCCCCTACGACGATATAGACCACTTGGGAAACAGGCGTGTTAGGGGAGTCGGAGAGCTTGCTGAAATTGCCTTTAAGTCTGGACTCTTTAAGATAGAGAAGGCCGTTAAAGAAAAGCTTGCAACTGCAGATATCGATTCCGTTATGCCTCAGGACCTTATAAATCCAAGAACTGCCCTCAACCCACTCAGGGAGTTCTTCACTCTTACCTCGCTCTGCCAGTTTATGGACCAGACAAACCCACTTGCAGAGACAACCCATAAAAGGAGGCTTTCCGCTTTAGGTCCTGGAGGACTAACGAGAGAAAGGGCAGGATTTGAAGTTCGTGACGTCCATCCTTCACACTACGGAAGAATCTGTCCTATTGAGACTCCAGAGGGACAGAACATTGGTCTTATAAATTCCCTCACAACCTATGGGAGAATAAACTGGTTAGGGTTCCTCGAAACTCCATACAGGAAGGTGGTGGACGGTAGAGTAACCGACGAAATCGTCTATATGACTGCGGATGAGGAGGAGAACTACGTTATTGCTCAGGCAAACGCACCCGTTGATGAAAACGGCTACATAACTGCTGACACAGTTATGGCCCGCCATAAGGCTGAGTTCAAGCTTGTTAAGAGGGAAGAAGTTCAGTTTATGGACGTTTCACCTAAACAGGTGTTCTCAGTTTCATCCTCCCTCATTCCGTTCTTGGAACACGACGACGCCAACCGTGCCCTTATGGGTTCAAACATGCAACGTCAGGCCGTTCCTCTCATCAAGACAGAGGCTCCTTTCGTTGGAACAGGAATGGAGAAGGAGGTTGCACTCTACAGCCGCTCCGCTGTTGTTGCAAAACGCTCAGGGGTTGTTGAGAGTGTAACTGCTGACAAGATAATAATCAGAGTTGACCAGGAGGAGCTTGAAGAGGGAGGACTCTCCGTCGATACCGGTTTTGACGTTTACAACCTCAAAAAGTTCCAGAAGTCCAACCAGAAGACCTGTATAAACCAGAAACCAATCGTTAAGAAAGGACAGAGGGTTAAAAAGGGACAGATAATTGCCGATGGTCCCTCCATGGAGAATGGAGAACTAGCACTGGGTAAAAACGTTTTGGTTGCCTTTATGCCGTGGAGGGGATACAACTTTGAGGACGCTATCTTAGTTAGCGAAAGGCTTCTGAAGGAGGACGTTTATACGTCAATTCACATTCAAGAGTTTGAGTGTGAAGCTGTTGAAACGAAGTTAGGAAGGGAAGAAATAACCCGTGATATTCCAAACGTTTCCGAAAAAGCCCTTAGAAACCTTGACGAGTCTGGAATAGTTAGAATTGGAACCTATGTAAAGCCTGGGGATATCTTAGTCGGAAAGGTTACGCCTAAAGGAGAACAGGTTCTCACACCTGAGGAAAAGCTCCTTCAGGCAATCTTTGGTGAAAAGGCAAAGGGTGTAAAGGATACCTCCCTAAGAGTTCCCCACGGTGTTGAGGGAGTTGTTATAGATGTGAAGATTCTCTCCAGAAAGGGAGAGATAAAGGACCCAAGAACTCAGCTCATTGAGGCCGAGGAAAAGGCCAAGCTTGAAAGGGAGAAACAGGAGGAGATAGAGCTCATTAAGAGGGACAGGGACAGGAAGGCTGCAGAGTTAATCCTCGGAAAGAAGGTAAGGGAAGATGTCTACGATGCAGCAGGGAGGTTAATTATTTCCTCTGGGGAGGAGATAACTGAGGATAAGGTCAACGAACTTGTCTTCTTTGCTCTCAGAAAGCCATCAATAATAGATGACGAAAAGGTAGCTCAGGAGCTCAAGAAGATAAGGCTCTCTGCCGTGGATAAGATTGCCCTCGTTGAGAACATCTACGAGGAGAAGAAGGCTGCTATTGAAATGGGTCATGAACTTCCTCCAGGGGTTAACAAGAAGGTCAAAGTTTACATAGCAACAAAGCGTAAGCTTACAATCGGTGACAAGATGTCCGGTCGCCATGGTAACAAGGGGGTTATTTCCCAAATTAGACCTGTTGAGGACATGCCCTTCTTGGAGGATGGAACTCCAATTGACATAGTCCTCAACCCCCTCGGTGTTCCTTCCCGTATGAACGTCGGGCAGATTCTTGAGGTTCACTTAGGTCTTGCAGCTAAGGCCTTAGGTCGAAAAATTGAAGAGTTAATGAAGATAGGCCTTGAAAAGGTAAGGGAGGAGATTAAGGCTATTTACAACAATGAGAGAATTAGTAAGCTGATTGATTCCCTCTCAGACGATGAACTTAGAGAGGTAGTTAAGAAGTTAAGTAACGGAATTAGGTTTGAATCTCCTATCTTTGATGGAGCAAAGGAGGAGGAGATAAAGGCTCTCTTGAGGAGAGCAGGTCTTCCTGAAACAGGACAGCTTACCGTTTACGACGGTCTAACGGGAGAACCTTTTGACCAGGATGTTACTGTGGGTTACATGTACATGTTAAAGCTCATACACCTTGCCGACGATAAAATTCACGCCCGTTCTACAGGTCCTTACTCACTGATTACTCAACAGCCGTTAGGTGGTAAGGCCCAGTTTGGTGGTCAGAGATTCGGTGAAATGGAGGTTTGGGCCCTTGAGGCTTACGGAGCTGCCTATACACTCCAGGAGATGCTAACGGTTAAGTCTGATGACGTTGAAGGACGTTCAAGGGTTTACGAGGCGATTGTTAAGGGTAAGTACTCCTTTGAGCCAAGCCTCCCTGAGTCCTTCAACGTTTTAGTAAGGGAACTTAAGGCTCTGGCCTTGGATGTTAAGTTCATAAAGGAGTTAGAGGAAGAAGAGGGAGGAACTAACGCTTAAATTTTGGAGGAGCCCTGCCTCCTCCCTAAACCCCTTTAGGAGGAATCCATAGTGAGTAAGAGAGAGATTGTCTTCTCTGAAGAACCAAAAACCTTTGACTTTGATGCAGTTGAGATAGGTCTTGCTTCCCCTGAGCAGATTAGAGCATGGTCTCACGGTGAGGTAAAGCTCCCAGAGACCCTTAACTATAGAACCCTCAATCCTGAAAGGGACGGTCTCTTCTGTGCAAGAATCTTTGGTCCCGTAAGGGACTGGGAGTGTCTCTGTGGAAAGTACAGGGGTTCTAAGTACGCAGGAGTTATCTGTGATAGATGTGGTGTAGAGGTGACCCTCTCCAAGGAAAGGAGGAGAAGGTTTGGCCACATAGAGCTTGCCGCTCCATGTACCCACATCTGGTACGTAAAGTCCGTTCCAAGTAAAATTGGAGCTCTCTTAGGGCTTTCCGTCCGTGAGGTAGAGAGAGTTGTCTACTTTGAAAGTTACATCGTCCTCGACCCCGGAGATGAGGAGGAGACGGGACTTGAAAAGTTCCAACTTCTAACGGAAGAGGAGTACAGGGAGAAGGTTGAGGAGTTAGGAGAGGATGCCTTTGAGGTTGGAATCGGTGCAGAGGGAATAAAAGAAGCCCTTAGAAGGGTTAACTTAGAGGAGCTTGCGGAGGAACTGAGAGAAGAAATCAGAATGTACTCTGGGGAGATATCCTCAATTAACGCCGACCTTCAGAAGAGGCTTCCTAACGTATTTAAAGCAGCAGTAGATACACTCTCCTACTATACGGGGCTTTCTGAGGATACGATTGTTGGAATTGTTAAGAACGTCCTTGTTGTAGTTACAGACCCTGGAGACTCAAACCTTGAGAAGGGACAGATTATCGAGTACTCCCACTACAAGGAACTCAGGGATAAGGTTAACTTAGAGGTCGAAAAGGGTGGAAAGGCCTTAGAGTGGTACGTTGATTTCTTAGTTGAACAGGGAAAAATTCAGAGTAAGGAGCTCTTAAAGGAGGAGATAAGGAGGGCAACGAGGAAGGACACTACAGAGGCCAAGCTCAAAAAGTTGGTTAGAAGGTTGAAGATAGTTGAGTCCTTCCTCAACTCAAACAACAAGCCCGAATGGATGGTTCTTGAGGTTCTTCCCGTTCTTCCACCAGAGCTCCGTCCACTCGTTCCCCTCGAAGGAGGAAAGTTTGCAACTTCAGACCTCAACGACCTCTACAGGCGCGTAATAAACAGGAACAACAGACTTAAAAGGTTAATAGAGTTGGATGCTCCCGACATTATCGTTAGGAACGAAAAGAGAATGCTCCAGGAAGCTGTAGATACGCTTATAGACAACGGAAGAAGGGGAAGACCCGTTAAGTCATCAAAGGGACATCCTCTAAAGTCACTCTCTGACGTCTTAAGGGGTAAGCAAGGAAGGTTCAGACAGAACCTCTTAGGTAAGCGTGTTGACTATTCAGGCCGTGCCGTTATCGTTGTGGGGCCGGAGCTCCAGATGCACCAGTGCGGTCTTCCAAAGATAATGGCCCTTGAGCTCTTTAAACCCTTCGTTTACAGGCGACTTGAGGAAAAGGGATACGCTAACACTGTAAAACAGGCCAAGAAGATGGTTGAAAACCAGGAACCTGAGGTTTGGGAGTGCTTAGAGGAGGTTATTAAGGAACATCCGGTTCTCCTTAACAGGGCACCTACACTCCACAGGGTTTCTATTCAGGCTTTCGAACCTGTTTTGGTTGAAGGTAAGGCTATACAGCTCCACCCCCTCGTCTGTACCGCCTTCAACGCAGACTTTGACGGCGACCAGATGGCGGTTCACGTTCCACTCTCCCTTGAGGCACAACTTGAGGCTTACGCTTTGATGCTTTCAACTCAAAATATCCTCTCTCCTGCCCACGGAAAGCCCCTTGCCGTTCCATCCCAGGACATGGTTTTAGGCCTCTACTACATGACGCTTGAAAAGCCTGGAGCCAAGGGAGAAGGAAAAGCGTTCCCAGACTTTGAACAGGTACTGAAGGCCTTGGATTTAGGAGAGGTGGAGCTCCACTCAAGAATCAAGGTAAGGGTTCCTTCAAATAAGACAGAAAGTGGAAAGGAGGAAGTAGTTACTACAACAGCAGGAAGGGTAAAGTTCAACACTCTACTGCCTGAGAACTATCCGTTTGTCAACAAGGTAATGACGAAGAAGGCAGTTGCAGAGCTGATTGCCGATATTCACAAGAGGTTTGGAAACGAAGTTACCGTTGACATGTTGGACAGGTTGAAGGAAGCAGGATTCATTCAGGCTACACTTGGCGGTCTATCAATTGGAATCAACGACCTCCACATTCCACCTACAAAGAAGGAGCTCATTGAAAAGGCCAAAAGAGAGGTTGCAGAGATAGAGGAGGGGTACAGAAAGGGACTCCTCTCAAAGGACGAAAGGTACAACAAAATTGTTGATATATGGACAAGGGTCACCGAGCAGCTGACAAAGGACATGATGGACTACATGAAGAGCCACGACCTTGACGGTAGAGGAAGACTTCCAGACGATGGAACATTCAATCCAGTGTTCATGATGCTTACATCTGGAGCTCGTGGTAGCCAAACGCAGATTCGCCAGCTTGCAGGTATGAGAGGTCTTATGGCTAAACCTTCCGGTGAAATTATTGAGACTCCGATTATCTCCAACTTCCGTGAGGGACTTACAGTTCTTGAGTACTTTATCTCAACCCACGGTGCAAGGAAGGGTCTTGCAGATACAGCTCTCAAAACTGCAGATGCAGGTTACCTAACACGTAGGCTTGCAGATGTTGCTCAGGACGTTCTCGTAACGATGGAGGACTGCGGGTGTGAGGACGGAATTGAAGTCTCTGCACTCATAGAGGCTGGAGAGGTTGTCATTCCGCTATCTAAGAGAATAGCGGGAAGAGTTGCTGCAGAGGACATTGTCGACCCGGTTACGGGAGAGGTTTTAGTTAGGAGAAATGAGGAAATTTCTGATGAGGCTGCCCAGAGGATAGAGGACTTAGGTATAGATAAGGTAAAAATTCGCTCGGTGTTGACCTGTAGAGCTCCCTTTGGAGTATGTGCCAAGTGTTACGGAAGGGACATGGCAAGACAGAGGCCCGTTCAGTTGGGAGAGGCAGTCGGAATTATTGCTGCTCAGTCCATCGGAGAGCCGGGAACGCAGCTGACGATGCGTACGTTCCACATCGGTGGTATTGCTATGCGCGGAGCTGAGGCTTCAGAGTACAGTGCTAAGCACGGCGGTATCGTCAGGATTTTTGACGTAAACGTAATTACGGATGAGGAAGGAAGGGAAATCGTTATAAACAGGGCCGGAAAGATTGCAATAGTTGATGAGAAAACGGGTAAGCACTTGGAGAGGTACGACATTCCTTACGCCGCAGTCTTAAGGGTCAAGGATGGAGATAAGGTTCAAAAGGGTCAGATTCTTGCAGAGTGGGACCCACACGCCATTCCAATTCTCGCTCTAAGGAGCGGAACTGTTAAGTACAAGGACATCATTCCCGGAGTTACTGTTTCTGAGACAGAGCCCGTTATCCTTGAGTACAGGACTCTTCCCTACGAGCCTACGATAGAGCTCCTTGACGATGAAGGAAACGTAGTTGACTTCTACCCACTTCCCGTCGGTGCAAGAATAATGGTTGATAAGGGCGAAAAGGTTAAGGTTGGTACCCAACTTGCAAGGCTTCCGAGAAAGATTGGAGGAACTAAGGACATTACAGGAGGTCTTCCGAGGGTTGCAGAACTCTTTGAGGCAAGGAGACCAAAGGATTCAGCCATACTAGCCGAGATAAGCGGTAAGGTCTACGTTGAGACGGAGAAGAACAAAATAGTAATTACGATTGTTGATCCTGAAACGGGAGTTAAGAGGGAGTACGAAGTTCCAAAGGGTAAGTACGTATACGTTAGAACCGGTGACTTCGTTAGGGCCGGAGAACCTCTAACGGATGGACAGCTCAATCCACACGATATTCTCAGTATCCTTGGAGAGAGGGCTGTTGCAAGATTCCTCCTTGACGAGGTTCAGTCTGTCTACCGTGCTCAGGGAGTTGACATCAACGATAAGCACTTTGAGGTAATCATTAGAAAGATGCTATCAAAGGTTAGAATTGAGGACTCTGGAGATTCCAACTTCTTAGTTGAGGAAGTTGTTGATAGGGAAGAGTTTGAAAAGGTTAGAGAGAAGCTGTTTAAGGAAGGAAAGAGACCTCCAAAGGCAAGGCCTGTTCTTACAGGAATTACAAAGGCTGCTCTCTCAACAGAGTCCTTCATCTCTGCTGCTTCGTTCCAGGAAACAACGAGGGTTCTCTCTGAAGCCGCCATTGCAGGTAAAAGAGACTACTTGAGGGGTCTCAAGGAGAACGTAATAATCGGAAGGCTCATTCCTGCCGGAACGGGTAGGAAGGAGTACAGAAGGGTTACTTGGGACTACTGTGAAGGTTCTGAAAAAGCCGAATAGTTGATTTGAAGATTTATTCAAAAGCCCCCTTTAAAGGGGGCTTTTTTATTATAGAGCTGGTAATCTCTCTATCTTCAGTTCCTTCTCTAGAACGTCAGCAACTTTCAGTATTGTTCCTTCGTCAAAGGCCTTTCCTATCAGTTGAACACCGATGGGAAGTCCCTTACCGTCAAATCCGCAGGGTATGGAAATGGCCGGAAGTCCTGCAAGGTTTACAGCAATTGTAAAGATGTCCGAAAGGTACATCTTTATCGGGTCGTCCGTTTTCTCTCCAATTTTAAACGCAGTTTCTGGCGTCACGGGGGTTACGAGAAAATCCACTTCACTGAAAGCATTTTGGAATCCCTGATAAATGAGCGTTCTGACCTTCTGGGCCTTTAGGTAGTAAGCATCGTAGTATCCTGCACTCAAAGTGTAGGTTCCAATCATAATACGCCTTTTAACCTCATCACCAAACCCTACAGCCCTTGTCTTACAGTACATGTCGATGAGGTCCTTGTAGTTTTCAGCTCTAAACGTGTATCTAACTCCGTCGTACCTTCCAAGGTTTGAGGAAGCCTCGGCAGGAGCTATTATGTAGTACGTCTCAACCGCATACTTCGTGTTAGGAAGGGAAACCTCTTTAACTTCAACTCCCAATTTCTCCAAGAGATTTACGGTATTTAAAACACTCTCCTTAACCTGTGGGTCTATTCCCTCTATGAAGTACTCCTTTGGAACTCCGGCCTTTAAGCCCTTTACTTCCCCATTTAAGGCCTCCAAAAAATTTGGAACTGGAACCTTTGCACTTGTAGCGTCCTTAGAGTCCTGTCCAGAAATTACATTGAGGAGATAAGCTGCATCCTCAACACTTTTCGTTATAGGGCCTATCTGGTCTAAGGAGGAGGCAAAAGCAGTTAGTCCGTAACGAGAAACCCTTCCGTAGGTTGGCTTTAATCCTACAACTCCACAGAAAGCTGCGGGCTGTCTTATTGAACCTCCAGTATCAGAACCTAATGAGGCAAGTGCAGAGCGGGCTGCAACTGCTGTGGCGGAACCTCCCGATGAACCTCCGGGAACCCTCTCCAAATCCCAAGGGTTTTTTGTCGGTCCGAAGTATGAGGTCTCCGTCGATGAACCCATTGCAAACTCGTCCAAGTTGTTTTTACCCACAAAAATTGCTCCCTTCTCCCTCAGTCTCCTTACCACTGTTGCATCGTAGGGAGATACAAAGTTTTCTAAAACTTTTGAGGCGCAGGTCATCCTCACATTTTCTACGTTTATGTTGTCTTTTATCGAGATGGGAATTCCAAAAAGCTCAGGAACCTCATCTTCAGAAAGCTTTGTTAACTCCTCATCGGCAACTTTTGCCTTTCTTCTTGCCTTTTCATCAGTTACGGTGATGTAGGCATTGAGCTTCGGTTCGGTCTCCTCTATCCTTTCTAAAACCCTTTCAACAATTTCAGAAGGCTTTACTTCCTTTTTCTTAATTAGAGAGTGGAGCTCCCTCAAACTCCTATTCAAAATCTCCATTTCTACCTCCTATTTTTTAACTACTTTCGGAACTATATAGTACTCACCGTCTGTCTCTGGAGCATTCATAAAAGTCTTCTCCCTTGGAAGGCTAATTCCAGGAACGTCTTCCCTTAGAACGTTCTCGGGGGGAATAACTGAGAATTTGGGGTCTATTCCCTCTGTGTTAAGTTCGTTCAGCTTTTCCACAAAGTTTAAAATTTCTGAGAGCTGTTCTCTGAACTTTTCAATCTCCTCTTCCCTTAACTCTACCCTTGCAAGTTTTGCAATGTGTAGAACTTCCTCACGGCTCAGTTTCATCTCCTACTCCTTAAATATGCTTTTATATTTTCTCCAATCTCCTCAATCAAGCGCCTCATGTAGGGGTCTGAGGAGTGGGAAACTATTTTAACATTAGGTTTGAGTTCAACTTCCCCCGTATAGACTGCTTCCTCCAACCACCTGATAAAGTCTATTCCGTTCCCTCCGAACTTAGAGTACTCCTCTAAGTAGTTGTCAAGGTCAAGAACATCTATCTCCCTTCCGTACTTCTTAACAATTTTCTTGAGCTTGTCCACTCTCCTAACCAGTATATAATCTGATGATGGAGGATTTCTCCAGTCGTCTAAGTAAACTTTCAACTTTCCTCCGGAGGTTGTTTTGGGAAAAATTTTAGTTGAAATTGAAGGAAATGAAAGGGAAGTGGAGATAAAAGGAAAAAAGGTAAGGGTGGATAAACTCTTGGAGAGTCTGAGGATTTATCCTGAGACTGCCGTTGTTGTTAGGGGAAAGGAGCTCCTATGTGATGACGACTACGTTTCGAATGGGGAAAGGGTAAAGATAGTTGTAGCAACTTCAAAGGGTTGATATGAAGAGAGCAATGGCCTTGGATGTGGGATTTAAGAAAATAGGTGTTGCCCTTTCGGACCCTTTGATGCTTACATCCTACCCCTACAGGGTTATTTTTAGGAGAAGTAACAGGGAAACTTTCGAGGAACTCCTTGGCATTGTTGAGGAAAAAGGAGTTTCCGACGTTGTTGTTGGAATTCCTATAAACAGGGAAGGAAAAAAGACAAAGATAGGGGAGAAGATTGAAAGGTTTGTGGATAAGTTTAAAAATTTCCTCAGTGAGAGAGGAGTTAGAGTGAGGTTTCACCTTTTTGATGAGTCATACTCTACACTGGAAGCTGAGGAGCTCCTGAAAAGCTTAGGAAAAAAGAGAGAAGCAGTTGACGATGTGGCTGCTGCTTTAATACTAAGGGAGTGGCTTGAGGAGAGGAGAGATGAGAAAGAAGAGGAGCGTTAGGGCAATTTTAGAGAGGAGGAAGAGGCGTTTCTTTGATCACTCAAACGAGATTATGATAGGTAAAGTAGTTGGTGTCCATGGTCTAAAGGGAGATTTAAAGGTAAGGTCGGAATCTGACGTCTTCGAGAGGCAGATTGAGAAAACGCCGGAAGTTTCACTCTACAGGGGAACGAAGAAGGAAAGATTGGAGGTTGAATACGTTAAACCCTACAAGGAGATTTTCCTGGTTAAGTTTAAGGGGATTAACGATAGGAGTTCTGCCGAGGAGAGGATGGGAGGAGAAATATACATAGGAAAGGACGAACAGGTTCCCTTAGGGGAAGGGGAGTTCTACTACCACCAGTTAATCGGCTTAAAAGTTTTTGATGAGAATGGAAGGGAGATAGGAAAGGTTAAGTCAATAATGGAGCAACCTGCAAGTCACATTCTAGAGGTAGAATCTGAATCTGGAAAGGAAATTCTCATACCATTTATAGACCAGTTTGTTAAAAAGGTTGACCTGAACAGCGGAAGGATAGTTGTGTCCCTCATTGAGGGGATGGAGGATTAGTTGAGGATAGACGTTTTAACCGTTCTTCCAGGCCTTTTTGACTGCTTTCTGAGGGAGGGGGTTATCGGTAGGGCTGTAAAGTCTAAAAAGGTTAATGTCAACGTAGTCAACATTAGAGACTATGCCCTTGACAAACACAGAGTCGTTGATGATGTCCCTTACGGTGGTGGCCCCGGAATGGTTCTTAAGCCAGAACCAATCTTTAGAGCTTACGATGAACTAACTAAGGAGGGGGAAAAGCCATTTGTCATTCTAACAGAGCCCTGGGGTGAGGTTTTCAACCAGGATATGGCCTTGGAGCTCTCCAAAAAGAGGAGGCTAATGATAATATGTGGGAGGTACGAAGGAGTTGACGAGAGGGTTAAGTCTATTGTTGACAGGGAAGTCTCAATAGGGGATTACGTTCTGACGGGAGGGGAACTCCCATCTATGGTGATAATGGACGCTGTAATCAGGCTGATTCCAGGGGTTTTGGGAAATAGGGAGAGTTTAAGTGCAGATTCATTCATGGATAGAGGACTTCTTGGATATCCGAACTACACCCGTCCTTCAGAGTTTAGGGGAATGAAGGTTCCCGACGTTTTACTCTCAGGCCATCATAGGAAAATAGAGCTCTGGAGAAAGGAACAGAGTTTAAGGAGAACCCTTGAGAGAAAACCGGAACTGATTGAAAAGTTAATGAGGGAAGGAAAACTCTCAAAGGAAGAATTAGAGATTATTAAAAAACTTAAGGGGCGGAAGAATGAAGATTGAAATATTTGATAAGGCTGGAAACGAGGTAGCATCCTGGGAGGTTGATGAGGAGACCTGCAACAGATTTAAAGCTTTGAGTGAAGAAGAAACAGTTTTGGAACTAGCAACAGGAATAGCTGTTTCCTTAAAGGAGATGGGAGTTGGTCTAACCTTCAACATGATTGTTAACGAGTGGGGAAAGGTAGTAGTGTGCGGAAGGGAAATTGATTTGGCGGGAAACTCCCGCCTTTAGATTCCTCAGCCAAAGGATGTACAAGTACCGGATGAACCTGAATCGCTTCCTCCAATGGCACAGGCAGAAATTTTCTTAACAACCTTTTCGCTTCCACACTTTGGACACTTCACCTGACTAACCTGAGAAGCTGAAATTACAAACTTTTCAAACTCCTCTCCACACTCCTGACACTTAAACTCATAAATCGGCATTCCTTCCTCCCGAATAGAATCTCTATGGCCTAATAATATAGGTATAATTCATTAGCTATGTACTTTCTAACGAGGTAGAGGTATGGAAAATCTCTCAGAGCTCCGAGAAGAAATAGACAGGATAGACAGGGAAATTCTAACCCTTTTAAACAGGAGAGCAAAAATTGCCCAAAAGGTTGGAGAAATAAAGAGGGAAAAGGGACTTCCCTTTTACGTTCCTGGGAGAGAGGCTAAGATACTCTCAAAGTTAGAGGAGCTAAATCAAGGACCACTTCCTCCAGAGAGCATAAGGGCAATCTTCAGAGAGATAATATCTGCCTGTAGAGCTCTTGAAGAGCCTACAAAAGTTGCATTTCTGGGTCCACAGGCAACGTTTACCCATCTGGCAGCTCTAAGGCACTTTGGAACCTCATCTGACTTGAGACCTAAGGATTCAATAGACGATGTTTTTAATGAAGTTGAAAAGAGCAGAGTAGATTACGGAGTTGTTCCGATTGAAAACTCCATAGAGGGAATCGTTAACTACACAATAGATATGTTCTTGGAGACCGATTTAAAGATAAGCGGTGAGGTCTTTGTTCCAGTTAACCTTCACCTTATGAGCAAGGAGGGAAGTTTAGACAGGATAAAGAAGGTCTATTCCCACAGGCATGCAATAGCCCAGTCGAGAAAGTGGCTTTCGGAAAACTTACCTCACGTTGAAGTTGAGGAGGTTTCTAGTACAGCAAGGGCTGCGGAGATTGCAAGTAGAGAACCTGGTTCGGCTGCGATCGCAAGTGAGGCTGCTGCTCTCCTTTACGACCTCAACATACTTGCAAAGAACATTCAGGAGCTCTCCAAGAACTTCACGAGGTTCTTAATAATAGGAAAGAATGATTCAGAATTTCCTTCAGGTAGGGACAAAACCTCCGTTATGTTCAGCACAAGGCACGAGGCTGGAGCTCTCTTCAAAGCCCTTCAACCTTTTGCCATTTACGATGTGAATCTCTCCAAAATAGAGTCAAGACCTACAAAGAAGAAGCCTTGGGAGTACGTATTCTTTGTTGACATTGAGGGACATAGGAAGGAGGAAAGGGTTTCCAAGGCACTCTCTGAGCTTGAGAGAGGGTGTAGCTTCTTCAAGATTTTAGGCTCTTACCCAACAGGATTTAAGGAGTGAAGATGAGAAGAGCAGAAGTTAAAAGGGAAACTAAGGAAACAAGAGTAGAGCTCTCTATAAACCTTGATGGAAGTGGAAGGTACAGTGTAGAAACAGACATCCCGTTTCTCACCCACATGGTAGAACTCTTTTCAAGACACTCCTCATTTGATGTTGAGCTGAAGGCAGAGGGAGATGTTGAGGTTGACCATCACCACCTTATAGAGGACGTTGGGATTGTTTTAGGAGATGGGATAAGGAGGGCTCTTGGAGAAAAGAGGGGAATAAACAGGTATGGATTTTTCACCCTTCCCATGGACGAAACTCTAATCTCATCTGCCGTTGACCTTTCCGGAAGGCCTTTCTTTGTCTACAGGGGATTTCCAGAGTTTAAAACGCTTATGGGAATAGAGTTTGACCTTTTCAGGGAGTTCTGGAAGTCTTTTACAAATTCACTAATGTGCAATCTTCACATTACCTGCCACTACGGATTAAATCTTCACCACATGGCCGAGGGAACGTTTAAGTGTGTGGCGAGAGCTCTTAAAATGGCAGTTTCCTTAACGAATAACGATAGTGTTCCATCTACAAAGGGAGTCTTGTAATGAAAACTACGCTTGTAACAGGAGGAGCAGGTTTTATAGGTTCACATTTAGTTGAGGAGTTACTAAAAGAGGGAAGGAAAGTTGTTGTTTTGGATGACCTGTCGTCTGGAAAGTTAGAAAATCTCCCCAAGTCGGAAAATCTTGAATTCATAGAAGGTTCTATTACTGATAGGAAACTCCTTAGAGAGATTTTCTCGGAATTTAAATTTAAAACTGTTTTTCACCTTGCTGCAGTTCCATCTGTAGAACTTTCTGTTAGAGAACCTCTAAACACTCACGAGGTTAACTGTAATGGCACTATTTACTTGTTAGAGGAAGCTAAGAAAAGTGGAGTTGGTAGGTTCATCTTCTCATCGTCTGCAGCCGTTTATGGAAATAGGCCTGAACTCCCTAAAAGGGAAGACCATCCTGTAGAGCCTGTTACTCCGTACGGTGTTGATAAGTATGCATCGGAACGTTTTGTAGTTAACAGTTATTTTCTTTACGGTCTTAAAGCAACTGCACTGAGATTTTTCAACGTTTATGGAGAAAGGCAGGATCCCAGTTCTCCTTATTCAGGAGTTATTTCAATTTTTATTGATAGGTTCATTCGATTTAAAAATGGAGAGAATGTAACAGTTGATGTTTTTGGGGATGGAAGACAAACGAGGGATTTTGTTTATGTAAAGGATGTTGTTAGAGTTCTACTCCTATGCGAATCTTCCAACGAGGCCTTTGGAGAAGTTTTTAACGTAGGAACGGGAAGAGAGACATCCCTTTTAGACTTGATTAAAACGTTAAAGGAAATAACGGGGATTTCTCCTCCTGTCATTTTCAAACCTCCAAGAAAGGGTGATATAAAAAGGTCGTATGCCGATATAACAAAACTTTCAAATTTGGGTTTTAAACCTGGATATTCCCTGAATGAAGGACTTAAGAGAACCTATCTTTGGGAAGAAAAGAGGAGGGGATTGTGAAATCAAAAATTTTTGTTTTGATACTTTCCTTTTTCTTCGTCTTAGGTTGTACACAAGTAACTAGAGTAAAGATATTGCCTACCAAAAAGAATACTTTAGCGGTTATTCCTTTTGAAAACTATACAGTTACTCCTCTTGCAGGCTATAGAGTTGCTTCAATACTGGAAGGGGTTTTAAGAAGTAAAGGGTTTAAAGTTTTAAATAGAGTTTGGAGTTATTCCGACCAGGAGCCAACTGAAGCAGACTTTAAAAAGTGGTGGAACAAGGCTACAAAGGAGGGAGCAACACTGATAGTTTATGGAAGCGTTAATGAGTTTAGGTACAAAACAGGTATTGACGGGGAGCCTGCAGTAAGCGTAACAGTATACTTTTACAACGTAAATACGAAAAAAGTTGTTTGGAGTGCAACTCTTTCGAAATCAGGTCTTTCATTTCAATCTTTAGGAACAGTTTCTCAAGAGTTGTTTGACAAAATTTTTAAGTAAGGAAATTTTTCTATGAAGTTTAAGTTTCTTGAGAAGGAAATAATTACAGAAAAGATTTTAAGTATAGTAATTGTAGAGGTTTTAGTTTTTGTTACATTCCTTTTTGTAGTTGGCTACTTCTTTAATCCAAATGATATCCTATTTTTAAATTCTGTAATTTCTCCCGTTTTATTAATCTTAATAGTTTTTACTCTATATTATGGATTTAGTATTGGTATTTTCTTTCTAATTCTTCTATCATTATCTGCACTATTTTTATACAGTACCTATCCATTAAGTATTATACTCTGGTATCTCATTATTGTTATTATTTGTGGAGAATTTCGATTCTACTGGAATAGAAAAATTGAGGAAGCTGAAGCTGTTAAAATTTACTACAGTGAACAGGTGGATACGTTAAGAAAAAATTTGTATTTACTAAAGCTATCCCATGACCAACTTGAAAACATTTACATATCCAGGCCTTTAAGTATTAGAAGAATTTTGGAGGATTTAAAGGAGAATCTCCTAAAGAGTTCTGCTATGGAAGAGAAGTTAATTAGATTTTTTCTGTCTCTGTTATCCCAGAATTTTCAAGTTTTCAGAGCTGCAGTCTATGAGCTTTCAAAGGACAATCGATTGCTAAGTACCTATAAACTTGGAAATGCCTCAGATTTCTCGTTGGAAGATCCACTTATTGAAAAAGCTTTGAGTGAAGAGGAGAACTTTATTCTGACTCCGAAGGATGCAGAGGACAAAATTGGAACTTCAGTAGTAGCTCTTGTAGAAATTGTTGGTGATAGAAAGTATCTCCTCTCCATTCAGGATATTGATTTCAGTAATCTGTCTGAGGAGATAATTCACTATATATACGTTATTTTTTCCTACATAATTGAGGACCTTTTCTACGGAAGAGAACTAAGAGAAGAGGAAGTGAAAATCTGCTCCTTTGACTTTATGAAGGAATATAAAAAAGCGTACAACCTTTACAAGAAGTTTAGGACACAGTCTACTGTTGTTCTTATGAAGTTACTTTCTAATTATTCAGATGAAATTTATGAGAAGCTGAAGGAAAATTTGAGAACTCTCGATGTTCCTTGTCGGATTGAAAATAATTATGTAGCAATTCTGCTTCCTTTAACCGGAAGAGCAGGAGCAAAGGCATTTTCTAATAGAATTGGAAAAACTTTTGGAAAAGAGATTTTAACTCTTGAAATTTTCAATGTTAATTCAGACTTAAAGTCAATGTATGGAAAAATAAAATATTTTATTTCAAATAGAGAGAAATGAATAGTTTAAATGAGTTATTAATAATTTTTATTTCCCTCATTTTGTTTAACTGGATATTTCTTCCGGCAAGATTTAAACAGGATAAACAGTTCCCTCTATATTTACTTGCACTTTTACTGTTGGGACCCTTTGGTATTTTTGTTCTTCTTTTTCATCCAGTTTTTCTTAAATTTCAGAAACCAACTCCTAAATATAAGCACTTAGAATTTAGTGAGTTTAGAGTTCCTAAATACTTCAAACGTTCTTTAGGTGAAGCTGCTGTACTAAATCCAGATGAAAGGTTTATTTATTACCTAATAAATATAGGAAAAGCTTCGTATTTAAAGATATTAAAAAAATTTCTTAAAAGCAAGAATGATGAGTTTCGGTTACTTACCTTTACCTACTTGGAAAAAAAAGAAAAGGAAATTTTGGAACATATTAAAAATTATCTTGATAAAGTTAATAGTAACCCCCGTTTCTTTTATAACTTAGGGAAATTGTACTGGGAACTCGTTTATTCTTCAATAGTTGATGAGGAATTAGAGAAAATTTACTTAGAAAAGGCTAAATTCTATTTAGAAAATTACTTAAAGTACTTTCCTTACGATGAACGCTCCCTTTTTTTGTTGGGTAGAATATATCATAGAAATCAAAGCTTTAACAAAGCTCTTTTTTATTACCAACAGAGCTTGGATTTTGGATTTCCCTCAGAGAGAATTTTGCCGTACATGATTGAATGCCTCTTTAAATTGGGAAGAAGGAATGAAATTTTAAAACTTAGAAGGGAAGTCTCTTATAGGCCTTTAGCTTCTGATTTAAAGACAAACTCTATGCTAAGGGTGTGGCTTTAATGGTAGTGCTTGATAGGAACAAAAAGATTGACGTTTTATTTATTAATGAAGGAACTTATCCCATGGTTCGGGGAGGGGTAGCAGATTGGATTTCTCAACTGATACTGGGAAATCAAGATATAAACTTTGGTGTAATCTTTATTGGTTCAAGTGAAGATGATTATGAAGGAATTCGTTATGACCTTCCAGATAATTTAGTTTTTTTGGATATAAACTATCTTTTTGAAGAATCAAATTTGCCTAAATCTAAGGAACTGCAGGGAAGTGATGAGGTATATAAATTAAAGTATTTTTTATCTGTGAAAAAAAACATATCCAAAGAGTTAAAAACTCTTCAGTTTTATACTGAAAAAGTAACTTTGGAAAAGTTTTTATATGGAAGAAAAACTTGGTATTTTCTTGAAGATATTTATTTGGAAAATAATTTAGAACTCCCCTTTATAGAGTTTTTCTGGACTATAAGGAATCTCTTTTTACCTCTGTGGAAGGTAGCTTCTATAGCTGAAGATTTTGTAAAGCGAAAAAAGATTCCCAGACTTATTCATTCTCCGTCTACAGGATATGCAGGATTTATGTCTTCTCTACTGAAGAGGGAATTGAATGTTCCATTTTTATTAACGGAGCATGGCATATATGTTAAGGAAAGAAAGATAGATATTTTGAACAGTGATATATTCAGAAGTAAGGATATTTTTTCTACAAATCCCTTTGGTATCGACCCCTTGAAAGTTCTTTGGGTTAACTTTTTTATCAACTTAGGCAAGATTTCTTATGGTTGTGCAGATAAAATTACTTCGTTGTACGAGGATGCGAGGAGAGTTCAGATATCTCTTGGAGCTCTACCTGAAAAAACAGAAGTAATCCCAAATGGCATTAAAATAGAAAAGTTTAATGTTGTTTTAAGAATGGCTTTGCCAAAGCCCGTAGTGGCTTTAATTGGAAGGGTAGTTCCAATAAAGGATGTAAAGACCTTTATAAAAGCAGTAAAACTGTTGAATACTAAAATTGATGTGAAAGGTTGGGTTGTAGGACCTACAGATGAGGACCCCGAGTATTACCAGGAGTGCTTAAACTTGGTAGAGATTTTAGGATTGGAGGGAAACTTAGAGTTTCTTGGATTTCAAAACGTTATAGATGTATTGAAAGAGGTTGGGGTTTCTACGCTAACGTCTATTAGTGAAGGAATGCCTCTTGTAGTTCTCGAGTCGTTGGCTGGAGGTATTCCGTTTGTAGCTACAGATGTAGGAGCATGTAGGCAGCTAATTTATGGTGGTTTAGATGAAGAAGATGTTAAGTTAGGAAAGGCTGGTATTGTTGTTCCTGTTGCCAGTCCTTTTGAAACTGCAAAAGCTTACGAAAGACTTCTAACAGATAGTGATTTTTGGACAAATTGTAGTAGAGTAGGAAGAAAGAGAGTGGAGTACTATTACAGTTTTGATAAATTTTTACTTAACTATAAACGGCTTTACTCCTCACTGATGGATACGAAATGGCAGGAATATCCTTTGAATTAAAGAGATTTTTAAAAAAGAAGAGTTTACTCTCAGTTATCATTGCTACTTCTTACTCTGCAGCGTTAAGTTCGGGAAACTGGATTATAGCAGTTGTTTTCCTCTTTTTATTTTCAATTATTTCTCAAAAAATATCATCAAACCCACAAGTTATTGTAAAATTCGATACTTATATAACCTATTGTATAGCTATAAGCTTAATAATTTCTGGTTTCTTTCAGCTTTTATTTACTAGATATATAGCTGATAGGTTATTTGAAATGGAAGAAGAGAGAGTATTCCCTAATCTTATGGGAAGCTTACTATTATCTAATTTGGTTTCTGTATTTTTGGGGATTTTTATTTCCAACTACTTGTTTTCCGAATTTTCAATCTATTATAAATTAATTTTTATTTTTACCATTTCTGCATTATCCTCTGTGTGGATTCTAAATTCCTTACTTATTGGTATTAAGAAATTTAAATACGTTTTATTTTCCTATGTTTTGTCATATCTAACGTTAGGTATACTAATGTTGGTTTTTTCCAAAAAGGGTATCTTGTACTTAATGATAGCATTTTACTTTAGTCAATCCCTTCTCTTAGCGTTACTACTTTTTCTGATAACAAAAGAGTATTTTTCAATGAAACTTATTGAGTTTGACTTTCTTAAACCAAAGAGAAGTTTTTATTCTTTGGCTTTTATAGGTTTCTTCTACAATCTGGGGATATGGATAGACAAGATAATATTTTGGTTTCATCCTCTTACAGGAATGAAAGTTTTTGGCAATATAAGAGCTTCCTACATTTATGATACACCTGTTATATTTGCCTATTTGGCCATAGTAGTAGGAATTGCTGTATTTTTCTTGGAGTTGGAAATTGACTTTTCCGTTGCTTATAATGACTATTATAGTGCTGTGAGAAACTGGGGAAGTTTGCCGGAGCTCTACAAGTTGGCCAATCAACTTATCTCTACTGGGAGGGAAACTATTTTTGATACTATGAGAATACAAATAATATTTACAATATTCTTTCTCTTTGCTGAAGGTTACCTATTTAAACTATTAAAATTTCCCAGTATTTATTCTATTGTCTTAAATATCCTTTTGTTAGGGACATACATTCAATTGATATTTATGGTTATAGTAGCTATCTTAGAATACTTCGATAGAAGAAGAGAAGTTTTTTTAGTAACTTTCTCTTTTGCGTTTCTGAATTTGACTTTAACCTATCTGACAATAAATCTGGGGCCTTACTATTATGGTTACGGCTTTGTTTACTCTCTCTTAATCTCTAGTTTGTTGGGAATTTATATATTAAGGAGGTTTCTCCGTGATATTCATTATAGAACTTTTGTTCTTCTTGATAAGTAATGCTGTATGTGCTGAATATCCTAATTCCGTTCTTTTTTATTACTCAAGTAGACCCTTAACTAATGAACAGCTCAATAGATTTGATTGGATAATTTTAGATAGTAACGCAAACTGTGTTCTAAAGGAAATAAGAGAACAATTTTGGATGAAAAAGAAACCGAAATTAATAGGTTATCTAAGTATAGGAGAGGTGGAAAAGTCAGAAAAAAGTTTTTTTAAAGACTGTATACTTGGCAAAAATAAAGAGTGGAACTCTTACATTATTGACTTAAGAAAGGATATTTGTTTTAACAAACTTTTGAAAAAAGCAAAGATTATTCATAATAAGGCATTTGATGGATTTTTTCTTGATACGATAGATTCTTATCAAGTAGTCCTTACAAAGAATGAATGGAAAGAATACGAACGTGCCGAAGTAAAATTTATAAAAACTCTTAGGAAAAAATATCCTGATTCTCTCATACTTGTTAACAGAGCTTTCAATATTTTTGATAATATTAAGTCCTATATAGATGGATTTGTAGTGGAAGAATTATTTTACAATATTGATTCCGAGGGAAATATTGAGAAAAATTCTAAGGATGAAGTAAATTATTTAATAAATAAACTTAGCTATATTAAGAGGAATGGCATTCCTGTTATTGTCATAGACTATATTCCTCCCTATAGAATTGACTTAATTTGGAGAGATTTAATAAATATAAGGAAGTTAGGTTTTATTCCATACATTTCAAATAGAAATCTATGTATTATTGGATATTCCTGTGGTATAGAAATACCGCGAAAAATAATCCTTATCTACGATTCAACATTTACTTTTTCTAAAATAAGACAGGTTAGTGCCGCTAATAGACTTCTGCAATTACCCGTGGAATACTTAGGATTTAAACCGGAAATTTACGATATAAACAGAGAAAAACTACCTCCTCCCTATAAATCTGAGGGTTACTTAGGAGTAATAGTAACACAAGTTAGTAAAAAAAACTTATCAAAGCTTGATAGCTGGCTGATAAAAGCAAAGAGGAATGGGTTGAAAATTTTCTTTTTTAATAATCTTCCTCTAAAAAAAAACTATTTAAAGAGTTTGGATTAAACGTTGTTACTAATGTTCCTTTAACCTTTCCTAAAATAAAAAAGTTTGTAAAGTTTGGATTTGAGAAACCTTTAACTTTAAAACCTCCATCTTTTTTAATTAACTATGGGAATAGTATACTAAAACCGCTTGTAGTGGAGGTATTCTCCCCTAAACTTGTTCACGTTCCTTTCGCTATAACCAAATGGGGTGGATATTCACTGGATAATGCCTTTTTAGATGAAGATAAGGAACTGTGGAGTTATGACCCATTTAAACTATTTAGAGAAGTATTTAATCCTTCATTTCCAGCTCCAGATATTACTACTGAAAATGGTAATAGGATTTTAATTGCTCATATAGATGGGGATGCCTTTTTTGGAGTTGCTGACTTTAACCCAAAAAAACACTTAGGGGAAGTTTTAAAAGAAGAAATCCTCACAAAATTCAAGATTCCTCATGGGGTAAGTGTAATAGAGGGGGAGATTGCTCCTTGGGGACTCTATCCGAATGAATCGAAGAAACTTATGAAAATAGCCAAAGAAATTTTTGCTCTTCCAAACGTTGAAATGGCGTCCCATACGTTCTCTCATCCTTTTGATTGGAGAATTGTAGGAAAGGAATCAAAAGTACTACCAGCTGCTCACAATCTTCCTATAAAGGGATATGTATTTAACGTTAAAAGGGAAATTTTTGGTTCTGTTAATTTTATTAACAGATATCTATCTCCAGATGGTAAAAAAAGAACAATAGATTTATTCTGGTCAGGAAATTGTGACCCCGACAGGAATGCTGTTGAACTTACTTATAAGGCAAAGGTTTATAACATGAATGGGGGAGATACAACTATAAATTATTCAGAACCGTTCTTATCCTGTGTCGCTCCATCTGGAGTTAATTTTGGAAACTTTTATCAGATTTATGCTCCAATATCGAATGAAATGTACTACACCAACGATTGGCACGGTCCCTATTGGGGATTTATTAGGGTTATTCAAACGTTCAAACTTACAGATAAGCCGAGACGACTGAAACCAATAGATATTTACTATCACTTTTATTCTTGTCAGAAATTATCATCTCTTAATGCTTTAAAAAGAGTTTACAAATACGCTCTATCTCAAGAGGTTATTCCTCTCTTTCCTTCCCAATATTCACAGATTGTTTTAGATGCTCGAAATACAGTTATCTATGGCAATAGGAAGGAAGGCTTTACAGTAAAAAATCAGGGATTTTGTAGGACACTAAGAGTACCCATTTCTTGGGGATATCCTGATGTTTTAAGGAGTGTTGGAGTAATAGGTTATAGGAAGATAAATAATTATTATTATATTCATCTATCAGGAAGTGGTAACTATAAGTTATTGTTTTCTAATAAAAAACCCAAATTTCGACTTATTAGTTCAAATGGGAGAGTAAAGAAGTGGATAGAAAAGAAGAAAGATGATTCTATTCTTTTAGATTTAGAGCTCCAATCATACCAAAAACCAACTTATGCTAATTTAGAAAGCAGTTGTAGAATAAAATTGCTTAAAGGACGTATTGAGAAAAGGAAAAAAACTCTGTACAGATTATTAGGAGAAAAGGGTATTGAATTCAAGGTCATTTGCTCTAAGTGATATAGTATCTAATTTGGAGCTTTTTGTTTTTGTAGTTATAGTAGTTTTTCTATCTGTTATTCTTTTCCCATGGAATCTCAAAGAAAAGATTTTAGAGGAGGAAAATATAAATACTGATTTATTAATATCCTATCTTCAAGCCCTGGAAAAAGTTAGTGATGACCCGTTAATACATTTAAAATTAGCTATAGAACTTACAAAAAAGGGTGAGTTAGATAGAGCTTTGAAAGAAATGAATACGGTAAACTTCAGCCTCATACCGGATAATTTAAAAGATAGAGCTTTATTTTTATCTTTTAAGTTGTATGAAGCTCTGTTTTTTTCTTGTAAAAGTCAAGAGAGGAAGGCTTTAATAAGAAAAAGAATAGAAGACTTAATTATTTTAGCACTTCAAAGATATAAAGATAATCTTCAAAAGCTCTTGTATCTTTATAAATTTTCTGAAAAAATGTATTTTCCTGAAGAGTCATTGAAAATAGCTCTATTGCTGTCAAGATTTAACAATAATTGGGAAATAAAAGCTTTTGTAAAGGCAGTTGAAATTGGAAAAATTGATTTAGCTTACAGTATTCTTAAGGAGATTTCTATTAAAAAACTACCAGATAGATATAAAGTTGTAGCTTATCAAATTGCCTTTTCCAAAAAGAATTACAGTTTAGCCATAGCTTGTTTAGAAGCTAGTCCTACTTTGATGAAAAAGTATTGGAAAACTTTGGTTTTTCTTTATCTTAAAACGAAAAATACTAGAAAATTCAACAGATTTGTTAAGCAAGTTCTTGAAGGAAATGAGAACTTAAGGATGAAGCAGAAGGTGTTAAAATTAGCAATAGAGCGTGCACTTTGGAATTCAGATTATAAGAAGGTTAAGGTTTTAATAAGAAGGTATGGATTACAGTTATCAAATACTCCTGAATTTATAAAATTTCTTTTGAATTCCGCATTAGCTACTGGAGATTCTTCCTTTGTAGATTGGTTATCCCGTGAAATCTTTTCTAAGGTAGAAAAATGCTAAAGAAATTTATAGTCTTACTAATTTTACTTGTATTACCTGTGGAAGTTGTAATTGCTTCTTCTGAACATTCAAATAGGTCGAAATCGTGTGAAATTAATTATAAAAATAGAAGAGAATTAGAGGATATACTGAAACTACTTTTAAATGCAGCACTAAGTTCCCGTGATTTATCCCTTGCAGAAAAAGTAGTTAGGAAAGGAATAGCTATTAATCCCAACAACTCTTACTGGTACAAATGGTTAGGAAAGATTCTTGTTTGGACAAATAGAGCATCAGAGGCTCTTCCGTATCTTAAAAAAGCGTTTGAACTTTCTAAGGACAGGAAAATTGCAGAGGAACTTTTTCATTTAGCAATAGAAACAAATAGATTTGATTTGGCTAAGTCCCTGTTACCCTACGTAAAAAATGTTCCTGATAATCTTGTTATTTCCATCTACGGAGGAGTTGGAGACATTGGTTCGTTGCTTTCCTTCTTGGAAGAGAAGGGTAAACAGAAGTATCTTCTTATGGCTGCAGACATAAGGTTGATGATAGGGGATTGGAAGGGGGCTCTAAAGGATATTAACAGAGTTCTCATTTTAAATTCTAGAAATATGAGAGCTTATCTATTAAAAGCCTCAATATACTATTCAATGAAAAAATTTAAGAAATCTCTCCTTATTCTTAATGAGGGGTTCAAACATCTTAATCTTAAGGATAAGTATGCTGTCAAGCTTCTTCAGAATCTCTCAGATTTAGGATGGATGCTCAACGATTTTTCCTCTGTTAGGAAAGCTTCAGAAACTCTCATAAAGTTAAACCAGAGTAGATGGGAAGATTTCTACAGACTTATTTTCATTTATAAATTTTGTTGTCCTCAAAGAATGGTTTCTTTGGGGCTGAAGTTTTACAGAAAGTTTGATTCGCTGGAAGTAATACCTACGATTCTGGATTATCTGCTTCAAAAGAAGAACTATGAAGAATTTTTAAAGATAATCTCTAAGCTTAGAGAAAATGATAGAAAGAAACTATTACGAAACGATTATCTTTTTGTTAGTTATTTAAAAGTTTTATCTAAAATGGGAAAATATTCTTTGGTTAACAAGTTAATAGAGGATAGATTAAAAAATTCTCCCTCTCCTTCAGTTATTACATACTTAATCTATATGAAATCAGACTTGAACGACTTTAAAGGTTTAAAGGAATTAGTAAGGAAATATCAGAGGTACGAAAGTAAGATACCAGTTCCTTTCGCCTTAGCTTATCTAAAACTAAGAAATTCCCAGATGGCTTTAAAACTCTTAGAGGGAAGAAGGGAGAAAAATCCACTACTCTATGCGGAAGTTCTTTCTCTTTCGGGAAAGAAAGAGGAAGCAAAGAGACTAAGATATTTCATTTTCAAAAAATTGGAGGAAAAACTTAAGAAAAATCCATCTCTTTTAAAGAAGAGGGATTTTATTTACGATTTTCTCTACTTAGCTTCTTACTTCTATCCACCTGCAAAGTATGAATGTTTATTACAAGAAGCATCTTCTTTTTTGGCAGAGAAAGAATACAGAGAATTATACTTAAGTTATCTGCTAAATATGGATGAAAAAGCAAAAGTTATGTTCTTATGGAATAGAAAGAGGTATAAACTTTCTCCTTGGATGAAATTGAGCATAGCTCTTGACCAGTTTGATATGTACCAAACAAAAAGAACAATTAAAAAGTATTCTGGTCTCTTATCTGTTGAGGATTTGGTAACTGCTGAAGAGGAAATTGGTAGAATAAAAGATGCGATAAGTAGGACGTTTAATAGTTTGGAAAATAATAGATTTAACGTTAAGCTTTACCACAAATTCGTTCAGCTCGTTAACTCATACTCAAGTTATGTTTCAATATCCCCCAAAATCCTTTCAAGAAGTGGATACAGAGAATTTAAAGTGGATTTTGTTAACAAAAATTCGCTGGTTGAAAAAGGAATAAACCTTTGGACTTACGTGGGTGTTAGCAGTCCTATTAATAAAGATAAAACTACTTTACTAAAATCTTTCAAAACAAATTTCTTGGGATTAAAGGTGGAAAAATTATTCTCTTTGGGAAGTTGCGAATTTCACTTTCTAAACTATATAAAGGATAGAACATTTACAAATTTTGGTTTTTCTCTTCAGTCACACGTTATTAATGAGTTAAGTCTATCCTTTTCAGGAGATTTTAATAAAGAGAGCTCCGATACGGTCTATCTCTACCTGGGTGGAATGGAGAATAAGTTTACAACAACACTCTCCCTTTCGAGAACAAGGTATGGCTTGGATTTAGGACTGAACTATAAGAAGTATAAATCCCAAAGTGGTAGTACAGTTGGTTATGGAAGGGAAGCTTCTCTTGGATTTACATATACCTTGAAGTCTGGTTATCCTGATATTTCAATTAGACCCTTTTTCTTACTTGGAAAGTATAGAGCAACGGGAAAGCTCGGTAACATAGGAAATATAATGACACATGTAGGAAGCCCTGTTCCTGAGGATTCAACAACTCTTGGGTTGGAAGGTAACATCGGCTATAGTAGAGTAAGTTCTTTTACGAGAGATTGGAAACCTTTTTTAAGTGGTTCAATTCTTCACAATTCTAAGTATGGTTGGGGATTCAATATTTCGGGAGGAGTAGGGGGAGAACTTTTTCATGGGGATATGCTACGATTAGAACTTCAGAGCTCCCACAATGCGGGGAAAGTAAATGAACATCTTTACCAGATTATTATTAATTATAAGCGTTTCTATTAGTTCCTTTTCCTCAGCCTGTTCCCATACTTTTGGGCAAGTTTATGAAACTTGCTACTTTGAATCCTTTAATAAGCAGGTTCTATTAAAAATAAAACTTACAACAGATTCTGGAATTTTGATTCTAAAGCCAGACATTAATGGAGATGGAAAACTAAGTATTTATGAACTCAACCTCTTACTCAATAAGCTCAAGGATACATTGTTTAAGAATATTGTTATTCTGAAGGATGGCCAGCAGTTCAAATATAGGATTGTTGCATCGGATATAAAACCCAATCCGTTAGGCTGGATATACGGTGTAACAGCTTCTTTCTCTGTAGTATTGGACGGGGCAGGAAACTATTTCTTTTCCGATAACAATTTTTTAAAAAAAGGTCCTAAAGATAGAATAGAATTTCTCATAGATGCTTCTTTGAATCCAACAGCCCATTTGGGGAAGCATCCATGGGAGCTCTATGCTCAACTCAGTCCTTCCAAATCTTCTTTTCCCTTACGTAGCAGGACTTTTTGGGAATATCCGCAGAAAAAACTAATAGGGAATTTAAAATCTCAGAATTTTGAAGTTCTATTTTTCTTCGTTGCCCTCTTTCTGGGAATGGTTCACGCTCTAAGTCCAGGCCATGGTAAAACCCTAATTTCCGCCTTTCTCGTTGGAAGCAGAGCAAGATTAAAGGATGCTTTTATTCTATCAATTATTACTGCCATTACTCACGTTTTTAGCGTTTTAGTTTTTGGACTTCTAATTTTCTTTTTAGAACCTTACCTGAATGTAAAAAAGTATTACAACTTTATTCAGCTTCTATCAGGAGTAACAATAGTTCTCGTTGGCTATTGGATGACCGTGAGAAACAGTAAAGCTCTTTTTGGCCATCACCACCGTCATCATTATCCTAGTTTTTCACCTTCTTACAAAGACCTTCTAATTTCTGGAATTACAGGTGGAATTGTTCCCTGTCCATCTGCAATAGTTATCCTTTTGGTCTCTATTGCCCTCAAAAAGGTTCTTTTGGGTTTGTTCGTAATCGTATTCTTCAGCTTTGGAATTGCTCTAACCCTCTTCTTGATTTCATCACTTACCCTTTTAGGTTTTAAGTTTCTCGAAGATGCGTTTAATAGGTTTGGAAAATTGGCATTTCTCTTATCTCCCTTAATTGTAATCTTTGTTGGAATTGCCTTTATAGTTCAATCAGTTGTTAAACTTACTTAGTCAAATTACAGAAGGAGGAGGAGTATGAAAGTTAGCCGTTCAAAGGAGCTCTTTGAGGAGGCCAAAAAGTACATTCCAGGAGGAGTAAACAGTCCCGTTAGGGCATTTAAATCGGTAGGAGAAACTCCGCGGTTTATCGAGAGGGCAAAGGGTTCTCACATCTGGGATGTCGATGGAAATGAATACATAGACTACGTCTGTTCGTGGGGACCCATGATTTTGGGTCATGCCCATCCGAGTGTGGTTGAGGCAATAAAGGAACAGGCTGAGAAGGGAACGAGCTATGGAGCTCCAACAGAACTTGAAGTTAAACTTGCCAAAATGATAGTTGAAGCCGTTCCCTCTGTAGAAAAGGTTAGAATGGTCAATTCGGGAACGGAAGCAACCATGTCTGCAATAAGGCTCGCAAGGGGATACACGGGAAGAAACAAGGTTGTAAAGTTTGAAGGGGGCTACCACGGCCACGTTGATGCACTACTTGTAAAGGCCGGTTCTGGACTTACAACTTTTGGCGTTCCTACAAGTCCTGGAATTCCCAAGGACTTTGCAAAACATACAATTACAGTTCCCTTTAACGATATTGATGCTTTAAAAAGGGTTGTTGATGAGTACGGGGATGACATTGCAGCAGTTATAATGGAACCGGTAATGGCAAATGCGGGACTCATAATTCCAGAGCCCGGTTTCTTAGAAAACGTCAGGGAACTCACTGCTGACAGGGGAATAGTTCTCATATTTGACGAAGTTATTACAGGTTTTAGGCTTTCCCTCGGGGGAGCTCAGGAGTACTTTGGAGTTACTCCAGACCTATCCTGTTTTGGAAAGATTATCGGAGGAGGCCTTCCCGTTGGAGCCTTTGGTGGGAGGGCAGAAATAATGGACTACCTGGCTCCCGAAGGACCTGTTTACCAGGCAGGAACGCTATCTGGTAATCCCCTTGCAATGATTGCAGGAATCAAGACCCTTGAAGAGTTAAAAAAACCGGGAGTTTACGAGGAGCTAAGAGAGAGAGGAAAAAAACTTTCAGAGGGAATGAAAGAAGCTGCAAAGGCCGCAGGGGTTTACGATAAGCTCTGCTTTAAGAGTATTGAGAGTATCTCTATTGTCTACTTTACCCCAGTTGATGTAAAGAACTATCAGGATGCACTGACCTCAAATACGAAAGCTTATGCAAGGTTCTTCAGGAAGATGTTGGAACAGGGAGTTTACTTAGCTCCCTCCCAGTTTGAGGTAGCCTTTGTTTCAACTGCCCATACGGACGAGGATATTGAGAAAACGGTAAAGGCAGCTGAAGTTGCCTTTAAAGAGGTAAGGGAAATACTCTAATTCGGGGTTAACTTGGGAAAGTTAAAGGACTACATAGAGAGAACGTCCTATATGATGGTGGGGGTCCAGTTTGCCCTCGCCATCTTTATTGGTCTTGGTATAGGTTACTGGCTTGATAAGAAACTGAGAACGTTTCCGTGGTTGACAATTTTCTGGTTCTTTATAGGTTTAGCTGCTGGATTTAAGAACGTTTATAGGGAAATTAGGAAGATTTCCAAATGAGGGAGTTTGAGAGCTTTTTATCCCTATTTATCAAGATAGAGGCCTTTCTCTTTGTCTTGGGGGTTACTGTTTCTGTTCTGCTAAAGGGATTTTCCGTTTTTTCCCTATCTTTTGTTTTAGGTTATGCTGTAGTTGCTGTTGACTATTTCCAATTAGTTAGGTTTTCAAGGAAACTACCGAAGCTCGTTAGATTAGGTGTCTTTCCTAAGAGCGGCTTTATGTGGAGATACCTATCGGTTCTCTTGATTTTGGTCGGTTTTTCTCTGTTTACTCCTGTTGACTTCTTTGCTATAATTTCCGCGGTCATACTCAGTCAAATAGGACTCTTTTTATCAGTCTTAGTCCATCGTAAGGAGTGGAGGAAATGGAAGGAAGCGTAATAAAGATTGTGGGAATTCCCGACCACATAACAATGACGTGGCTCATGATGGCAGTTGTACTTACATTCTCCTACATTCTTGGAAAGAACCTCAAAAAATTCCCCGATAGGGTACAGTATACCTTTGAAGCCTTAACTTCATTCATCGTTTATACACTTGAAGATGCAATGGGAAGTTATGGAAGAAAGTTCTTCCCCCTCATCTCTGGGCTTGCAGTCTTCATTCTGTGTGGAAACCTAATGGGACTGATACCGGGACTTTCTCAACCTACTGCAAACCTCAATACTACCCTTGCTCTTGCAATAATTTCGTTTTTGGTCTACAATTATGAGGGAATTAAGAAACACGGTGTCGTTAACTACTTCAAACACTTTGCCGGTCCGATTCCCTGGATGGCTCCTTTGATGTTCCCAATTGAGGTTGTATCCCACCTTTCAAGGATTCTCTCTCTCTCCTTCCGTCTCTTTGGAAACATGTTCGGCGATGAAATGGTTGTTTTGGTTCTCCTCATGTTGATTCCGTTCTTGGTGCCGACTGCGGGAGAGTTCATTGTATTTGCAAACAGTTTCCTGCAGACCTTTATATTCTGTATTCTGACAGTAGTTTACATTGCAACAGCTATTGAAGAACACGAAGAGGAGCATGTAGGATATTAATAGAACTTAGAAGGGAGGTTACTGATGAAAAAGAGCTATCTCAAGAGCATTCTCTTCACGCTCTTCCTGATGGTTGTTGGAGCTCTACCTGCATTGGCCGGTGAAGGAGGAGCTGAGTCAGGAAAGGCTCTAATACTTGGTCTTTCAGCAATTGGAGCTGGATTGGCTATCGGACCTGCAGCTGGTGGTGCCGGTGCTGGACAGGGTCAGGCAGTTAGGGGAGCCTGTGAGGGAATGGCAAGAAACCCTCAGATGGCAGGAAAACTTACAACAACAATGTTCATTGGTCTTGCTATTATCGAGGCTCTTGCCATTTACGGTCTCGTTATTGCGCTTATTCTTCTTTACGCCAATCCGCTTGCTGGTTAATTCTGAGATATCTGCTAAAAGTGAAGCCCCCTTAAAGGGGGCTTTTTTTATTAGTGTTCTCTGTTCCAGTAAACCCTTGCTAACTTTTCACCCTCGTTGTACTTAACTTCAAAGTTTCCTTTGAATGCCTTTTGGACAGCCTCCCCTATGTGCCTTGCCAGGTGCTCGCTCGTTGTTGCTATTTCAGTTTGACCGTCCTCCTCTCTGACCCATAGAATTCTCTGAAGAGGTCTTAAAGACATAACTTCATCAACTACGTTTTTTATTCTATTTAAAATTTCCTCCTTGTGCTCCTTGAAGAACTTTCCACTTAGGTAGACAAAACCTCCGGGATACTTATCCCTTTTTCTCCTGCATGCTGGACAAAGTGCTTTGTTCGCGTTCTCTGGAACGGGTTCTGAGAGTTGTTCAGGCCACTGCCACCTTCCATCCTTAAAAACTGCTCCACACTCCTCACAAACCGTTGGGTCGGGATATTTCCTCTTTTCGTAGTAGGGATTGTCACTCTCCCATGTGTACTCCTTCCTTCCTGCAGGTACGTAGTTTTTCATTCTTTCCCTCCTCACTTTTTAGTATCTATTCTTAAATTAATTCCTTTCAGTAGATAACTTCCAGTCCTAATTCTCTCCTTAAAATCCAGATACAGCCTTCCCTTCTTGACTTTATGAGCTCTGGAGGGTCGGAAAGTTTAGGGTCCCTTAAAGGAATGGAGCTAATAAATTTAAACTTTTTCAGTATTTTTGAATTGGTTTTGAACGATGGGGATGCAACTGTTGATTTTGATTTTCTTCCAACAGCTACCCCCTCTACAACTCCAAAACCGGCCATGTGGAGGGCTCTCCTAACGGCAGTAGAGGATGAGTAGGTTGCTAAGATTCCATCCTCCTTTACGGCCTTTCTTATCTCCTTAAAGAACTCAAACGTCCAGAGCTCCGGATTGACCTTGAGGGAGAACGGGTCGTGAAAAACGGCGTCTGCAAACTTCTCAAACTTTTTCGAGAATCTCTTTAGAAATTCCCTACCCTCTGTTATATAAACCTTCAATTTAATTTTAGGCGTTGATAGGTTAAGCGTTAACGTTCCCTTTTCACAAACCCTATTTTTTAGTATCTCCCTTAAAACCCACTTCCACTTTTCGTAACTTCCCCAGTTTATGGAGAGGGAACGTTTTATGACGGATAAATCAAACTCAAATCCAACTATACTAACCTCTGCTCTTGGATTTTCGGAGAAGACCTCTTCAAGAAATGCAACTGTGTTGTAGCCGAGTCCAAAACAGACGTCAAGGAGGTTAACCCTTCCCCTCCTTACCTTTTCCCTTACCCTTGTAGGCCTACAAAACTTCTCTACAGCCTCTGTAAATGCACCTGCCGTTACGGAGTGGAAGGGCTCATTGAACCTTTCAGAAAAGAGGGTTACAGAACCATCCTCAGTTCTTACTTCCTTAGTCATTAAAGCTTTTCTACTACCGATTTTACTTTTTCCTCAATGTGGAGCTCCTTATCCACCCTTTCATCAATCCTTACTGACGTTACAACCCTTGGAGCTCCCCTTTCAAACGGTACCCTGTGCATCCTCCTTGCAGCTTCAAGGAGTTCCTCTACAGAACCTTCAACTATCGTTCCCATAGCAGTAACTTGGAACTTTAACCCCATGTCCTTTAAAACCTTCACACAGTCTGCAACGTAAGTGCTGACACTGGGGCTTTTTGTTCCTAAAGGAATAACAACAATTTCCATTATAGCCATATCAATCTCCAAAGAGTTCCCTTATAAGTCTTTCCCACTGTTCCTTACACTCCTCTCCCTCGCAGTTGTCGAGAGGAATAACAGAGGCCTTCTCTATAACTTCCTTTTTAACAAAAATCGGCTTGTTGGTTCTCACTGCCAAATTAATTGCGTCGCTTGGTCTTGAATCAATCTTTATCACCTCTCCATCGGGCCTCTTTACCTCTATCAGGGCAAAGTAGATTCCCCTGTCAAAATCGTTAATAACAACCCTTTCAATCTCTCCACCGAATACTGAGAGAATTTCCCTTATTAGGTCGTAGGGAAATGGTCTTGGAGGAACAGCTCCTAAGAGTTCTGTTTCGAGGAGTTCTGCTTCCCAGTTGCCTACCCAAATCGGAACGGCAAATCTCTCCTCCTCGTTTCCCAAGATTATTATGGGCATTCCTGTGTAACTGTCCTGGGCTATTCCTATTACAGATACCTCAACCATTTCAGAACCCCTTTAATTTATTTAACCTCCACAAGTTCAACTGCAGGCTCTCCCTTTAAGAAGAATGGGGAACTCTCAGTTATTTTCACCTTAACTATTTTTCCTATCAGCTCCTCTCCTCCAGTAACGGCAACCGGCTTGTTGTCCCTCGTCCTTCCGTAGAGTTCTGTTCCCTTGGGACTGAATCCTTCAATGAGAACTTCCTCAACCTCTCCTACTCTTTCTCTATTTCTCTCCTCAGCCTGCCTCCTTATTAAATCCTGAAGTTCCTTTAACCTCCTGTTTTTAACCTCCTTCGGAACGTCGTCCTCAAACGTTGAGGCCTTTGTAAACGGCCGTGGAGAGTATTCAAAGACAAATCCCTGGTCAAAGACACACTCCTCGACTAAGGATAAGGTATCCTCAAAGTCCCTCTCTGTTTCTCCCGGAAATCCAACTATAAAGTCTCCAGAGAGGGCAACGTTTGGAACTGTCTCCTTCAACATTTTTACCTTCTCAATGTACTCCTCCCTCGTGTATCCCCTGTTCATTTTCTCCAAAATCCTGTTTGAACCGCTCTGGGGAGGAAGGTGGACGTACGGACAGACCTTTTCTACATCCCTTATCGCCCTTGCTATCTTTTCGTTAAATCCTGCAGGGTGAGAGGTTGTAAATCTAACCCTCTCTATTCCAGAAACCTCCGATACCATGTAGAGGAGGTCTGCAAGGTCCACACCTCCATAGTTGAAAAAATCGACGTTCTGACCTAAAAGGTGAACCTCCTTTACTCCCCTCTCTGCTAACCTTTTCACCTCTTCAACAACCAATTCAGGCTTTACACTTCTCTCCCTTCCCCTTGTAAATGGAACTATGCAGTAGGTACAGAACCTGTTACATCCCCTCTGAACCGTTATGTAGGCAACGTAAGGGTTTTCAAGGGAGCTCTCAATGAGTGGAATTTTCTCCTCCTCAGGAATTTTTGAGTTCAGTATTTCGATTGTTCTTCCTTCTTTTTTAACCCTTTCTAAAAGCTGCGGAAGTTTTACGAAGTTGAACGTCCCAAAGACAAGGTCAACGTGGTTGAACTTCAAAATCTGCTCCCTTTCCTTTTGGGGAACGCATCCTGCAACTGCAACTATTGTTTTCGGCTTTTTCTTCTTAACCCTTTTCAAGTTTCCTATGAACGAATAGGCCTTGTTGTCAGGTTTAGCCCTTACCGAACAAGTATTAACGATGATAACGTCTGCCTCCTCGGGAGAGGAAGCCTTCTCGTAGCCCATTGACTCTAAAAGGCCACCCATCTTCTCAGAGTCGTTTACGTTCATTTGGCAGCCAAAGGTCTTTATGTAGTACTTCTTAGCCATTTCTCTCCAAAATAGTGGTTTAAACAAAATATAATTTTAATCGCAGGGATTTGGTATTGTTACCCCCTTCGGATAGACAAGGATTTCTACCCTTCTGTTGAGGGCCCTTCCCTCAGGTGTGTTGTTCGGGACTATAGGGTGTTTTGGGCCGCATCCGAAGGTTACTATCCTCGTCGGGTCAACTCCGTTTAAAACTAACTCATTCCTAACGACTTCTGCCCTCTTTTCTGAGAGCTTAACGTTGTAGTTAAAGTTTCCTACGCTATCTGTGTAACCAATTATCATTATCACTGTATCTGGATCCCGATTTAGCGTTTTTGCTACTCTCCTTAATACATCCTTTGCCTCAGATTTAAGGTGATAGCTGTTGAAGTCAAAAAGAACGGTGTCCTTCATTACAACCTTTACTCTGTTTGGCTCCTTCACAACAGCAACAGGCTTTTCCTCACTTATGGGAGGTTCCGTGGGTTTAACCTCGGGGTTTGTATTGTCAACTGGCTTAACTCCTAAGTCGTTACCTAACTGCTCAGCCTGCTGGTCTAAAATGTACCCTACTGCTCCACCTATTAGAGCTCCAGCTGCTGCCCCTATCAGTATCCTTTTTCCCTTGTGGTGTTTTGGCCCCGTTGCAGCCCCTGCAATTGCTCCAATGGCAGCTCCAATGGCAGCTCCAGTTACAGTCTTGCTCGGCTGGCTTCCTCCTTGCTGAGTTGTTGCACACCCCCCAAAGAGCAGACTTGAAACTGTTACTAATGTTAAAATTTTTCTCATAGCTTCCTCAGTAATCCGTTTAAACTTAATTTAAACCTCTCTTGGAGGAGTTCAAATGTTTAATATTAGAGAGATTGCAAAAAGAGCAAAGAACGTTAGCTACGGTCTCGTTGATATCTCAACAGAGGTTAAGAACAGAACCCTCCTAAAGGCCGCCGAACTTATTGAGAAAAAGAGGAATGTAATAGAGGCTGAAAATAGGAAGGATTTAGTTGCAGGTGAGGAGAAGGGGCTGTCAAAGGCTATGCTTGACAGGCTCCTTTTAAACGAAAAGAGAATAGCCGGTATGGTTCAAGTTTTAAAGGATGTTGCCTCCCTCAACGACCCCGTTGGTGAAGTTATAAAGATGTGGACCCGTCCAAACGGGCTTAAAATTGGAAAGATGAGGGTTCCCCTTGGGGTAGTTGCAATTATCTACGAATCAAGGCCAAACGTTACAGTTGAAGCAGGTTCGCTTTGTATAAAGAGTTCCAACTCCGTTATCTTGAAGGGAGGCTCCGAGGCAATAAACTCAAACAGGGTTCTCGTTAATATTCTAAAGGAAGCTGCAGAGTCCGAAGGTTTCCCTTCAGACGCCATTCAGTTTGTAGATACAACCGCTAGAGGTGCTGTAAAGGAGCTCTTACTCCTTGATGGGTACATCGACGTTGTAATTCCAAGGGGAGGAGAGGGACTCATAAGGTTTGTTGCAGAGAATGCCAGAATGCCCGTCATTAAGCACTACAAGGGGGTCTGCCACGTCTTCGTCGATGAGTTTGCAGATTTGGAAAAGGCCTGGAACATCTGCTTTAATGCTAAAGTTCAGAGGCCCGGTGTCTGTAATGCAATGGAGACCATGTTGGTTCACAGTAAAATTGCCGATGCATTTCTGCCGAACATGATTGAAATATTTAAAAAGGTTAAGGTGGAGCTTCGCGGGTGCGAGAGGACTATTTCCTATGACCCCGACTACGTTAAGCCTGCTACCGAGGAGGACTGGTACGCCGAGTACTTGGACCTCATCCTCGCCGTAAGAATTGTCGACTCCTTAGATGAGGCAATAGACCACATCAACACCTACGGTTCACACCACAGCGATTCTATAGTGACCGAGAACTACACAAATGCAATGAAGTTTCTCAGCAAGGTAGACTCTGCTGCAGTCTATGTTAACGCATCAACGAGGTTTACTGACGGAAACGTTTTTGGTTTAGGTGCTGAAATGGGAATCTCAACAGATAAAGTTCACGTTAGGGGACCTATGGGGCTTGAGGACCTGACCATTCCCAAGTACATAATCTTTGGAAACGGGCAGATAAGGGAGTAGGATTGATAAGGAACTCTGAGGTAGGAACCATCTTTTTCTGGTTTTTCTTTGTTGTAACGGTTCTCTGGACTGTTGTTGCAGTGATTTTTAAAATGAAAAAATTTCTTTCCAAGAAAAATTAGGTTAAAGATGCTTATCTCCGACCAAGATGATTGGAGTAAATTTGGTTTTAATGATTTTGACCTTTACTTCGTAAATTTCCGATAGGAGCTCCTCGTTAAGGAGCTCCTCCTTGCTTCCCACGAAGAACTTTCCTCCATATCCAATTAGAATAACTTTGTCTACATAATCCCAGACGGAGTTAAGGTCGTGTGTAACCATGCATATTCCAAACCTCTCCTCCTTGTGGAGTCGGTTGAGGAGCTCCAGAATCCTCCTTGAGCTCTTTAAATCAACACCGGTTGTAGGCTCATCCAAAAATATGTAGTGGGGATTGCTAATAAGTGCCCTTGCTATCAGCGTCTTTCTCTGCTGTCCTCCCGATAACTTGTTGAACGGCTCATCCTTCTTTTCCTCCAAATCCAAAAGCTTTAGCCAATTTATGGCCCTTTGGACCTCCTCTTCCTTTATCCTTTCAAATCTTCCCTTTCTTGGAAAGAGTCCGGAGAGGACAACCTCAAGAACCGTTCCGGGAAACGAGTGGGAGTAGTTCTCCATCTGGGGAACGTAGCTGAGAAACCTCCTTTCATCACACATTCCTGTACAGTCAACTCCGTGAATGAGTACTTTTCCCTTTAAGGGTGGAATTATCCCTAAGACTGTTTTAATCAATGTGCTCTTTCCGGCTCCGTTTGGTCCAACAACTACCCAGAACTCCTCCTCGTTGAATTTAACGTTCAATCCAGAGACGATTTCCTTAGAGTATCCTATGCTGAGATTTTGGAGCTCTATTCCTTCCACTTACTTCTCTTTTAAAACTTTTTCTATCGGTTTAAATCCAACGTGAATGTAACCCTTCTTCTCTCCCGGTGGAGCGTAGATTATTGTTGGTGTAGCCCTTACCCCGTTCTTGAGGAGCTCTTTTTCAACCTTTTTCAACGTTTCCTTAATTCTGTTTTGCTCCTCCTTAGAGAGTTTTATTCCTCCGTTGTTGATTTTTTCCTCCAATTTCTTGGCGTACTTCATAAAGTTGCCGTTTCCGAGACTGTAGAGCTCCTTGAATGCCTCTGCTGCTCCCTTTTCCCTTGCAATTTGTGTGTAGTAAATGAGTCCCTTAATTGAGTTTTCTCCGTGAACTGCTAAGGGTATCATGTGGATTTCAACATTGTTCTTCCTTGCAATCTCTTCCAACTGGTTAAAGTGGGCTGAGCAGAACGGACAGAAGACGTCCCAAACGATGTAGACTTTTCTGTCACTCTTTCCTACAACGTGGGGGATGTTTGCCCTTGTCAAAATTTCATCAATTTTCCTAACAAATGAAACGTTGGTTTTTAGTTCCTTCACGGGATTTTTTGGATTTATGGGTTTTAGAAAAACCTTGTCCCCTTTAATTTCGTATTTAAACATTTCAAGTGCTAAATAATTTCCCTCTTTGCTCAAGAATACGTACTTTTTAATTTCCCTATGGTTTCTCCTGTCGTCTATCGTTACTTCATAAACCTTAAAACCAGGAACCTGAACATTTGCAGGATTTATGTTTTTTACCTCTACCCCTTGAACTTTAAGAGGAGAGAGAATTGACCTAATAATTTTCTCATCCTGAGCTGTGCCTATTTTTTCTCCTTTAATCTCTACTCTATTTGCCTTTTCGTTTGCCTGAGAACAGCCGTTAACGAATAGAGAAGCCAATATCAAAGCCGTTAAAATTCTCAACTTCTCCCTCCCTATTAAAAGTTAAGGGGGCAGAGCCCCCTACTACAATTCTCCTCTCTGCTGTCTAATCTTAGCCTGAGCTGCTGCAAGTCTTGCTATTGGAACCCTGAATGGAGATGGGCTGACGTACTTAACACCAACTTTCTGGAAGAAGTTAATTGACCTTGGGTCTCCCCCGTGTTCTCCACAAATTCCTGTTTTCATTTTTGGCCTTACAGAGTTCCCCTTTTCTATTGCTATTTCAATGAGCTTTCCAACACCGTTCTCATCGATGTGGAGGAACGGGTCTCCCTTCAGTATTCCCATATCAACATACTTTCCAATGAACTTTCCGGCATCGTCCCTTGAAAGGCCGAATGTCATCTGTGTTAGGTCGTTGGTTCCAAATGAGAAGTACTGGGCGTAGCGGGCGAGCTGGTCAGCTATTAGAGCAGCCCTCGGAACTTCAATCATTGTTCCAACTTGGTATTCAACCTCGGTTCCCGTTTCAAGGAAAACTTGAGCTGCAACGTCATCTATCAGCTTTTTGAGCTCGTAGAGCTCCCTATCATCAGCAATGAGAGGAAGCATTATTTCAGGGAGAACGTCTATTCCGTTCTTCTTACAGTGGCACGCAGCCTCTAAAATTGCCCTTGCCTGCATCTTGTAGATTTCAGGATATGCAATTCCAAGCCTTGAACCCCTTAAACCTAACATTGGGTTGATTTCGTGGAGCTCCTCAGCCCTCTCCTTTATCTCCTCAACAGGAAGTCCCATTTCCCTTGCAGTTCTTTCAAACTCCTCCTCGGTTTTAGGAAGGAACTCGTGAAGAGGTGGGTCTAATAACCTTATGTTGACAGGAAGCCCATTCATAACCTCAAAAATTGCTATAAAGTCCTCCCTCTGCATTGGAAGCAATTTTGAAAGGGCCTTTTCCCTCTCTTCCTCTGTCTTTGCAAGTATCATCTCCCTAACAACGGGAATTCTTTCCTCTTTAAAGAACATGTGTTCCGTTCTACACAAGCCGATTCCTTCTGCTCCAAAATCCCTTCCCTGCTTGGCATCCTCTGGGGTATCGGCGTTAACCCTTACTTGGAGGTCCCTTATCTCATCTGCCCATTTCATTAACTCTTCAAATTCACCGGAAATCTGTGCAGGAATTGTCCTTAATTCACCGTGGAATATCTCTCCTGTACTTCCATCAATCGTTATTACGTCTCCCTTCTTAACTACAACGTCCCTTACTCTAAACTCCTCTTTTTCGTAATCTACGTGTATTGACTCAGCTCCAACGATGCATGTTTTACCCATTCCCCTTGCAACAACGGCAGCATGGGATGTCATTCCACCCCTTGCAGTCAGTATTCCTTCTGCTGCATGCATTCCATGGATATCCTCAGGAGAGGTTTCATGCCTAACAAGGATTACCTTCTCTCCCTTCTCAGCAAGTTCAACTGCCTCATCCGCTGAGAAGACAATCTTTCCACTTACCGCTCCTGGAGCAGCAGGAAGTCCCTTAGCAATAAGCCTTCCTTCCTCTATTGCCCTCTTCCTGTCCTCCTCATCCAACATAGGGTGAAGAAGCTGGTTTATTAAGGATGGGTCTATCCTGAGAATGGCTTCCTCTTTCGTTATTAGTCCCTCTTTGACCATATCAACTGCAATCTTCACTGCAGCCCTTGCAGTCCTCTTTCCTGCCCTTGTCTGAAGCATCCAGAGACGTCCATTTTCTATTGTAAACTCTATGTCCTGCATGTCCCTGTAGTGCTTTTCAAGAATGTCCCTGATTTTTAAGAGCTGCTCGTAGACCTCGGGAAACTCCTCCTCAAGGGATGTCTGCTCCTGACTTGTCTTTTGAGACTTTGTTAGTGGCTGTGGAGTTCTTATCCCTGCAACAACGTCCTCTCCCTGGGCATTCTTGAGGTACTCTCCGTAGAAGACGTTTTCTCCCGTTGAGGGGTTCCTTGTAAATGCAACTCCCGTTCCCGAGGTTTCTCCCATATTTCCAAATACCATTGCAACGATGTTTACAGCAGTTCCGTAGTTCTCTGGAATCTTGTTAATTTCCCTATACTTAATAGCCCTTGGGTTGTTCCATGAATCAAAAACAGCCTTTATTGCCATCCTTAACTGTTCGTAAGGGTCCTGAGGGAAATCCCTTCCTGTTTCCCTCTTTACAAGCTCCTTGTACCTCTTTACAACATCCCTTAGGTCCTCTGCAGTGAGGTTAACGTCCTGCTTTGCTCCAACTTCCTTTTTCTTCTTCTCTAAAATCTCCTCAAACTTTTCGTGGGGAATTCCCATTACAACGTTTCCAAACATCTGAATGAATCTTCTGTAGGAGTCCCAGGCAAACCTCTCATTTCCCGTTGATTTTGCCAGTCCCTCAACAGTTTCATCGTTGAGACCCAAGTTGAGGATTGTGTCCATCATTCCAGGCATGGAGACGGGAGCTCCAGACCTCACAGAAACAAGGAGGGGATTATCCTTGTCTCCAAACTTTTTCCCCATCTCCTGTTCAATTTTTCTTAAACCTTCCAAGACTTGTTCCCACATTCCTTCGGGGAACTTTTGACCCAATTCAAAGTACTCTTTACAAACTTCCGTTGTTATTGTTATTCCAGGCGGAACTGGAAGACCTAAGTTAGTCATCTCTGCAAGGTTCGCCCCTTTACCACCTAAGAGCATCTTCATTTCTGCACTACCTTCGGCCTTACCTCCACCGAAGTAGTAAACCATTTTTTTAGACATATCCGGGCCTCCCTAAAAAACGATTTTTGAAAAGTCTATGAGCTCTAAAAGCTTATCTGCTATGTTCTTTAAAAGGCTCAATCTCCTATTCCTAACTTTCTCATCCTTATCCATAACCATAACGTTGTCAAAGAATCTATCAACAAAGGGCTTTAGCTCCCCAATTTTTAAGAGGGCTCCCTTGTAGTCCCTTTTCTCAATGAGTTTGTCAAGTTCACTTTTGAGTTTCAAAAAGGCATTCCAGAGCTCTTCCTCGTACTTACCCTCGGGAGAGAGTGGAACCAGTTCAAATCCTTCGGGAATAATGTTTACAACCCTCCTCATCGTAAAAAGAACTGCTTCAAACTCGGGGTTTTCCCTCAAAACTTCAACAGCCCTTACCCTTAAAAGGGAATCGTAAGGGTTGTCAGATACTGAGAGAACTGCATCCACTGTGTTAGGTCTAAATCCCTTTTCTCTTAAGTAGTTTTTCAGTCTATCTTTTATAAACTGAAGGGTTTCTGAAACTGTACTAAGGGATAGTTCAATTCCCTGTTCCTCATAAAGCTTCTCAGACTTCTCCAGTGTAGGAGTTAGGTTGAGTGAGATTTCGTTCTCTATTAGCGTCTGTATTAGACCTAAAGCGTTTCTCCTGAGGGCAAAGGGGTCTGCAGAACCTGTAGGTTTAAGTCCTGCTCCTATAAATCCCGTTAAGTTATCTATCTTTTCAGATAAGGAAAGGGAAATTCCCGTCTTTGTTTCTGCAACTCTATCCTTTGAAAACCTTGGAAGATACTGCTCTTCTATGGATAGAGCTACCTCCTCATCCTCTCCGTCTAAAAGGGCATAGTACTTGCCCATCGTTCCCTGGAGCTCAGGAAACTCGTTGACCATTTCCGTTAATAGGTCTGCCTTTGAAAGGTAGGCAGCCCTCTCTGCCCTTTTCTCAACGTCAAATTTCAGTTCTTCCGAAATAAAAGGAGTTAGCTTTTCCAGTCTCTTAGTTTTATCAAGCATGGTTCCTAGCTTTTCGTGAAAAACAACACCCTGGAGCTCTGGAACCCTATCCTCCAACTTCCTCTTCCTGTCCTCTTTAAAGAAGAAGAGGGCATCGCTCAATCTTGCCCTTAAAACCTTTTCGTATCCCAACCTAACTGTTAGGTCGTCCGTTGGCTTTATGTTGGATACGCCTATAAAGTAGTTTTTTAGATTTCCCTTCCCATCGACTACCGAGAAAAACTTCTGGTGGTCCTTCATTACCGTAATGGGAACTTCCTTTGGAAGGTTTAAAAATTCCCTATCAAACTCTCCCAAAATGGGATAAGGAAACTCCGTTAAATTTGTAACCTCATCAAGGAGTTCCTCGTCTTCTAAGAGCTTTCCACCTATTGACGAGGCCAAATCCTTACAGCCGTCAAGGATAATAGCTTTTCTCTTTTCTAAGTCTGCAACTACGAACCTGTCCTCAAGCTGAGTTAAAAATTCGTTTGGACTTTCAACTTGAAAAGGTTCGGGGGAGAGAAATCTGTGTCCGTAGGATACGTTTGAACTCTTTATTCCGTTAATTTCAAATTCAACTGTTCTATCCCCAAAAACGGAAACTATCCACCTAATAGGCCTTGCAAACCTTACGTTCTTCTCTCCCCACCTCATGCTTTTCTTAAAGGGAATGGAGAGAATTATTTCAGGAAGTATTTTTTTTAAAACTTCCTCTGTTCTTTTTCCCTCTACAACTTTCCTAACAGCTACGTACTTTCCCTTCCTTCCCTGAGGATTCTCAACAACTATAAGGTCATTTACCGTTACTCCCCTTGATTTTGCAAATCCTTGTGCAGCTCTTGTTGGATTTCCGTTCTCATCAAAGGCTGCCCTGTACGAAGGACCTACTATCAATTCCTCCCTTTTTGGCTGCTCCTCAGGTACATCGTAGGCAATGGCTATAAGCCTTCTCGGAGTTCCGAAGGTTTCAACCGATGTTGGAGGAATGTGTTCAGCTGACAGTTTCTCCTTTAGTTTTTCCTCTATGTAATTAAGAGCAGGCTCTATAAAAGAGGCAGGGAGTTCCTCAGTTCCTATTTCAAGTAGTAAGTTTTTCACCTTCACCTTCTACCTCTTCAATCTCAAGATACTTTTTTGCACAGGCTGCAGCCAATCTCCTAACCCTTCCTATAAAGGCTGCCCTCTCTGCAACAGAAATTGCTCCCCTTGCATCAAGGAGGTTGAAAATGTGGGAGCACTTTAGACAGTAATCGTAGGCAGGAAGTACTAAGCCTTCATTAACGAGCCTTTCGGACTCTTTCTCAAACATCTCAAAGAGTTTAAAGAGCATCTTAGGGTCGGATTTTTCAAAGTTGTATACCGACCACTGGTACTCGTTTTCCTTGTAAAGGTCTCCGTACTTAACTCCCTTCGTCCACTCTATATCGTAAACACTGTCAACGTTCTGGATGTACATTGCGATTCTCTCAAGTCCGTAGGTTATCTCTACCGAAATAGGGTCTAACGTTACTCCCCCTGCCTGCTGAAAGTAGGTGAACTGGGTTATCTCCATCCCGTCAAGCCAGACCTCCCAGCCTAATCCCCAGGCTCCAAGTGTCGGGGATTCCCAGTCGTCCTCAACGAACCTTACATCGTGTTCCCTAAGATCAAATCCTAAGGCCTCCAAACTTCCTAAGTAGAGCTCCTGTGAATTTTCAGGGGACGGCTTTAAAATTACCTGGAACTGGAAGTAGTGCTGGAGTCTGTTGGGATTTTCCCCGTACCTTCCATCCGCAGGACGCCTGCACGGCTGGACGTATGCAACTTTCCAAGGTTTCCTTCCAAGAACCTTTAGAAATGTAAATGGATGCATCGTCCCTGCGCCCTGCTCAACATCGTACGGAGAGGCTATAATACAACCCTGTTTAGACCAGTAGTTTTGAAGTGTGAATATCAATTCCTGAAACGTCAACGTTTCTCTCCACAGTATGATAATTTTCGGCGTAATTTTAATTAGTTATCAATTACCAGTCAAACCCGTTTAAGGAGATAAAGATGGACTCTGCTGTTGTGATTTTTTCAGGTGGACTCGACTCAACAACCGCTCTTTACTGGGCAAAGAGAAAGTTCAAAAGAGTTTACGCCATAACCTTTTACTACGGTCAGAGACACTCTATAGAAGTTGAAATGGCTAAGAGAACGGCTGAAAGGGCAAAAGTTGATGAACACCTCCTCTTTGAGGTGGACCTTTCAAAGTTTGGAGGTTCTGCCCTGACGGATAAGAACTTGGAGGTTCCTGAAACTAAATCTGTTGAGGAAATAGAGGAGAGAGGAATTCCAATAACTTACGTTCCATTTAGAAATGGGGTTTTTATATCTATAGCTGCGTCTTACGCCGAAAGTAGGGGAACTACTAACATCGTTGGAGGATGGAACATCGTCGACTACAGCGGTTACCCTGACTGTAGGCCTGAATTCCTCTCTGCAATGGAGGAGGCCTTAAACAGGGGAACGAAGTTAGGAAGTGAGGGGAAAGATTGGAAAATCCATGCTCCTTTAATAAAGTTAACAAAAGGTGAGATAATAAAACTTGGGCTTTCACTTGGAGCCGATTACTCCTACTCCATCTCTTGCTACAGGGGAGAGGAAATTCCCTGTATGAGATGCGATAGCTGTATACTGAGGGCCAAGGGTTGGGCAGAAGTTGGAGAGGAGGACCACCTTATAAAGAGGTTGAAAGAGGAGGGAAAAATACTTGAGTAGGAAGTTTAAGTTAACTCAGACCGTCAGGGCATCCGGCTGAGGAGCAAAACTCAGCCCGGTCGGGCTTGAGAGAGCTCTATTTCGGATAAGTTTTCCCAAGGATGAGAACGTTTTAGTTGGGATGGATACTTCTGAGGATGCTGGAGTTTACAGGCTGAGTGATGAACTTGCCCTTGTTCAGACTGCAGACTTCATTACTCCGGTTGTTGATGACCCTTACGATTACGGACAGATTGCCGTGGCCAATGCCCTATCTGACGTTTATGCAATGGGAGGAAAACCTATTACTGCTGTAAACCTCTTAATGTTTGACACGTGTAGAGTCCCCGAGGAGTTCTTAACTGAGATTTTAAGGGGAGGAGCTGATAAGTTAAGGGAAGCAGGAGTTTCACTTGTGGGAGGACATACTGTTGACGACTTAGAAACGAAGTACGGACTCTCAGTTACGGGAACTATTCACCCAGAAAAAATTGTAAGGAATTCAACTGCAAAGCCTGGGGACTTTTTAGTCTATACAAAGCCTTTAGGAATTGGCGTCCTAACGACTGCAGTAAAGGCAGACGTGGCAACAGAGAAAGAGGTTGAGAGAGTTACAGAGGTCATGGTTCACCTCAATAAAATCGCCTCAGAGGTAATGGTAGAGGTAGGAGTAAATGCATGTACCGACGTTACAGGGTTCGGGTTCTTGGGACACCTATACGAAATGGTTAAATTTAGCAGTGTTGGAGCTGAGGTTTACTCCTCAGAGTTTCTTATTTTAGAGGGGGCTCTAAACTACGCAGGTATGGGGCTTCTTCCTGCTGCTACCTACGACAACGAGGAGTACGTTGGAGATAGTGTAGTTTTTCCCGATGGATTTAACGATGACTTGAAAATGCTTCTCTTTGACCCTCAAACCTCTGGAGGGCTTTTAATCTCTGTACCTGAGGGAAAATTATCGGAGCTCCTTGAAAAGTTGAAGGAGAGAGGGGAGCTCTGGAGCAGGGTGGTAGGTAGAATTACGGGAGGAAACAGAATAGAGGTAAGGTGAATTGAAGAAGAAAGTTGCCGTTATAAGTCTTGGATGCCCTAAGAATTTGGTTGATACCGAAACGATGGTTGGCCTTTTAAAGTCAACCGGTGATGTGGTTTTTGTTGATAACCTTAAAGATGCCGACATAATCCTCGTGAATACGTGCGGTTTTATTCAACCGGCAAAGGAAGAGTCAATAGACGAAATACTCAACGCCGTAGAGGAGAAAAAGAGTTCACCCGAGAAAAGAATCTTCGTTGCAGGTTGTCTCTATCAAAGATACAAGGAAGAGTTAAAAAAAGAATTTCCGGAAGTTGATGCTTTTATAGGTGTTAACGAAATCCTTGAAAGCGTTGAAAGGATACTGAACAGAAAAGTTTCGTATACGAAGCCGTACTTACTGAGAGAAGTCTTAACCCCAAAACACATTGCTTACTTGAAAATTTCAGAAGGGTGTTCCAACGGTTGTACTTACTGTGCAATTCCCCTTATAAGGGGAAAGCTAAAAAGCAGGCAGACAAATGAAGTTGTTGAGGAAGCAAAAAGGCTCTCAGACTTAGGAGTCAAAGAACTTTACGTAATTGCGCAGGATACAACGGCCTACCTTTTCGACAGAGGGGAGAGGGAAGGACTCTTGAAACTCCTTAAAGAACTTGAAAAGATAGATGGAATTGAGTGGATAAGGCTCATGTATACCTATCCTTCCCATATTTCCGATTCACTCATAGACTTCATATCGGATTCCGAGAAAGTTGTTAAATATCTGGATATTCCCCTCCAGCACGTGAGTGACAAAGTCCTCTCCTCAATGGGAAGAAAGTACACAAGAAGACAAGCGGAGGACCTGATAAACAAGCTGAGAAAGAGAATTCCGGGAATAGCCATAAGAACCACTTTCATAGTGGGATTTCCAACTGAGGGTGAAGAGGAGTTTGAGGAGCTCCACTCCTTCATAAAGGACTATGAACTTGATTGGGTAGGTTTCTTTAAATATTATAGGGAAGAGGGAACCGTTGCCTACCGAATGGGAGATTTGTCCGAAGAAATAAAGGAGTCCAGACTATCTCTCCTTGAGGAAACCCAGTTTTGGATTTACGAAAAGAAGCACAGGGAGTTCCTTGGAAAAGAATTTGACCTCATAGTTGACAGGAAAAGTGAAGAGATGCCGGGATTTTTAGAGGCAAGGAGCTACAGGAATGCTTACGAGATAGACGGAATAATTTACCTTAAGGGCAACTTTAAGCCCGGACAGATTGTTAAAGGTAAAGTTACAGAACTTGCAAGTAATGTTGATTTAATTGCGGAACCTATAAATGAAAGTAAGAAGTTGGAGTATTAGGATGGAAAAGTTCAAGGTTAATAAAACCTACAAGGAGATTAACGAGAAGATAAGGAAGGGAGAGGCTGTAGTTGTTACAGCCGAAGAGATGATAGAGATTGTTGAGGAGCTCGGAGTTGTTAAGGCAGCTGAAGAAGTTGACGTTGTTACAACGGGAACTTTTGGAGCGATGTGTTCCTCGGGTGCCTTTCTGAATGTCGGCCATACAAAGCCGAGAATGAAGATGGAGGAGATTTATCTAAACGGCATTCCGGCCTACGGAGGAATTGCTGCCGTAGACCTCTACATCGGGGCTACTGCCCTTCCCGAAAACGACCCGAGAAACGAGGTCTATCCCGGAAGGTTTGAGTACGGCGGAGCCCACGTTATAGAGGAGTTGATTGCTGGAGAGGATATTGAACTTGAGGCCTACGCCTACGGAACCGACTGTTACCCAAGGAGGGAGATTAAGAAGCTCATAAACATAAAAACAATAAACGATGCAATTCTGTGCAGTCCGAGGAATGCATATCAGAACTACAACGTTACAGTCAATAAATCCTCCAGAACTATTTACACGTACATGGGAACGCTGAAGCCAAACTTTGGAAATGCAACCTACTCCGGAGCGGGGCAGCTCTCTCCCCTTATGAACGACCCTTTTTTCGAAACAATAGGAATTGGAACGAGAATATTCTTAGGCGGTGGAATTGGATATGTAGCCTTTCACGGAACTCAGCACTCTCCCTTTGGCGTTAGGAGGAGTAAGAAGGGGCAACCGATGGAGGGAGCTGGAACGTTGATGGTTGTCGGCGATATGAAGCAGATGTCAACGGACTTTGTAAAAGCGGCTTCAATTTTGGGCTACGGCGTTTCAATGTTTGTTGGAATTGGAATTCCAATTCCTATCCTGAACGAGAGGATTGCTTACTACACTTCGGTTAGGGACGATGAGATATTTGCCCCGGTTATAGACTACTCTGTTGACTACCCGTCCGGAAATCCAAAGCCGATAAAGTATGTAAGTTACGGGGAGCTCCGTCGGGGATTCATAGAAATAGAAGGGAAAAAGGTTCCGACCTCCCCAGTTTCATCCTACTATAAGGCAAAGGAGATTGCAGAGATGCTAAAGGAGTGGATAAAAAGCGGAAAGTTTGAAATATCAGAGCCTGCAGAAACCCTTCCGGCTCCAGAGCCCAACGTTGTTATAGAATATGACTACAGAAAACAATAACCTTTTTTTGGAGGAGGGGTGGGAGATAGGAAAAAGATAGAAGTAACATTTAAAACGATAACTCCTCTCTGGACAGGGGATGCATGGCAGGAAAATAACAAAATTAAACCTTCTTCGTTAATAGGAAGTTTGAGATTTTGGTTTGCCTTTTATTGGAAAGTTAGTGAACTACTCCGCTCTCACGGACGGAGCTTCTGAGGGAGTTTGGTAGGTTATCCCTACCCTTATCCCTCCGGGCGGTCTCACTCCACCCTCTACTCCTATCCCTGCTATTTGCAGGGACTTGGAGATACCTTTACACTTCTGTCAGGATGTTCATCCCGACATTTCTTTTCCAATGTCTTCCCTGCTATTTGGCCGTTTACCCTCCACCTGCTTCGGACTTGCTTGCCAGAGGTGGGATACCCACCTTATTACAGGCAGTCTAAGGGCATTGCCCACTTGGCGGGGCTTTCACCCTACCCGCAGGCTTCATCGGGAACGCAGGGAAGATGCTGTCATTATAGCATATCTTAGATGCTTACGCACCTGCGGGCTTTCATCTTGACTCCGTACCACATAGCCTTTGTCATCTTGTTTAAATCCTCATCGGTTAACCCTGTATCCTCTGAAGCCTTCTCGTTTGCTATACCGTAAAAGCAGAAAAATCCGTAAGGAATAACGTAGAAGTCTGTCATTGTTCCCTGTCCTTTTTGCTCCTTTGAAGGCATTACAGTGGTTCCCTTTATGAGTTTAACTGTAACTTTGTGAAGAGATCTTCCGAATTTAAACTGGACTGCTCCTGTGAAGCTTTTTGCGTTGTCTCCTACTGCAAATGTTCCACCGAAGAGTCTTATATCTATACAGCGTTTGATTATTTCGTTGTAGTCTCCATTGTCGTAGAGCTTTAAGAGTTCCTCCTTTGTTTTTAAAGTGCCGTCTTCCTTTCTCTCTTCACGGATAAAGATTTCTTCTCCTATATCTGCCAGTTCATCTCTAATAATTCTCTTTAATCTCGTATCGGTGATAAAACAGATATTTACTTCTTCATCAATTCTCGGTCTTTTTTCATCCATCGGGTCACCGTTTGGATTTGCATCTGTTACATCGTAAAAGAACAGATATTCACGGCGCTTCTTAATCCTCCTCGTTATTAAAGTGTTTACCGTAAACCCTATTTTTCATTCCCATTCCAACGGCAAAAACGAAGTTCATTTCCTCTAGGCTTAACTTCCACGGGTTGTTAGACCGAGCAAAGTATTCGGAAGCCAAGTCAAAGAGCTCCCTTTCAAACTTTCCGAAAATCCCATAAGCTTCCATTTTGTTGCGGAGCTCCGGCATCAGTTTTTTAAATCCCCTTTCATTTAGCTTAAAGTCTGAAAGTTTTTTCAGAAA
>QOAO01000013.1 GCA_003978105.1 Thermovibrio sp. | reverse complement strand
AATAGAAAGAGCAGAGGCAACGATTTTCTGTGCAAGGTCTCCGAGTGAAAACGTTATTCTGTTTTCATCGAGAGCTCTCGCAATTTCCCTTACTCCGTACTCCTTTGCCTTTTCGTTGTTGAGTATTATCAAGTTCACGATAAAAATCGACGATGTTGTTATAAATGCAACATACCAGAATGGAAGCTTCGGTACCGTTTCTAAGGGATTTCCCAAGTAAAAGGCGTAGGAAAACCCCTTTGACAGAAGAACGTAGAATGAGACGGCAAGCCCCGTTGAGAGGCCTGCAACAATAGAAAAGAAGAATAGTCTCTTTAAGTTTTCCATCTATTCTTTTATTAGGAGCTCTGTAATTGTTCTAACAGGCTGGCCTGTAGCTCCACTGGTGTAGTACTTCCAGGGTGAATCAAGAAAGGCAGGTCCTGCTATGTCTATGTGAGCCCAAGACTTAACACTCTTTGAATCAACAAAGTTTTGTAGAAACAGTGCTGCAGTTATTGCCCCACCGTATCGACTCTTCCCTACATTCTGTAAGTCCGAGTACTTTCCTTTTATGTCCTCTTTCAAGTCCTCATCCAGAGGCATTCTCCACATCTTTTCTCCCGTCTCCTCAGACAGGGAAAGGAGCTCCTTGGCCAATTTTTCACTGTTGGAGAAGAGGCCTGAAGTGTAGTGACCTAAGGCAACAACACACGCTCCCGTAAGGGTGGCCATGTCTATCATTACGTCTGGAGAGAGCTCCGAACCGTAAATGAGAGCATCTGCAAGGATTAACCTTCCCTCGGCATCTGTTGAGTGAACCTCTACGCTTTTTCCGTTTCTAAACACAATTATGTCGTCTGGTCTGTAGGCGTTACCGTCGGGCATGTTTTCAACGGTTGGAATGAGGGCATGGACTTCAACGTTTGGCTTCAACTCTCCAACCGCCCTCATTATTCCAAGCACTGCACAGGCTCCGGCCTTGTCGGACTTCATCGTCTTCATGTACTGTTCAGGCTTTATGTTCAGCCCTCCACTATCAAACGTTACACCTTTTCCTACTAAGACAACCCTCTTTTCTGCTTTTTTAGGTTTGTAAGCTATGTGGATAAACCTTGGTGAGTTTTTGCTTCCCCTTCCAACAGTAAGTATTCCGACCATTTTGTTCTTTTCAAGCTTCTTCTCATCAAAGACCTTACACTCAAAGCCATACTCCTCTGAGAGCTCCTTCGCTTTTCTTGCCAAGACATCTGGAGTGATAACGTTTCCGGGCTCGTTTACCAGGTCCCTTGTAAAGTTTGCAGCCTCTGCAAGAACTCTTCCCAACTCAAACTGTTTCTTGTACTCCTTAACGCCTGCTACGTAAACTTTTTCCACTTCTTTCTTACCTTTTTCTTCAGATTTGTACTTTTTAAACTCGTAACTTCCTAAAATCAATCCCTCTGCAACTGCCTTCGCAGACCTTTCCTTCAGTTTTTCAACTCCTAAAAGCTCACAAACAACCCTTCTAAACTCTCTCCTCTTTGCCTCTTGGATTCCCTTGGCAGAGGCAAGCCTAACAACATCTTCGGAAATCTCTCCTTTTTTTCCAAGTCCTACGTATACAACTGCCTTAAATCCCTCTCCAGGCAGGACAGCAACCTCTCCCTTTTTACCTGAAAAGCCTAAGGATTTGAGTTTCTCCTTTTCCTCTACATCCTGTAAATCCTCATAGACTCCCGTTATGAGGGCATCTGCTTTCTTTCCCTTTATCTCTGTTGAATATGTTATCTTCATCTTCTACCTCCTAAATGTTCCAGTTTACATCTAAAATTCTGCTGTACTCCTCAAGTGTTCTTGAAATGTATTCACGGACAAACTTTATTTTATTTTCGCTAAACTTCTCCAGCCACTTGTTCCCTTCAAATTCCTTACTTGCATAAACAATGAGGTCAACTACCCTTTCACTGTCAGGAAACACAGGATAGCAGTTTACCTTTAGTGCATAATCAACAAGATCAGCTAAAACTCTCTTTCCGTGCTCCTCTGCGTTTAGTTTTTCCCCGTAGGCCCTCAAAAAGAGAAGTTCAACTACAGACTTTGTCCACTTGACGGGAACGTTACAGTTCTTTCCCTCTGAAAGCTCACACTCAACGCTTGCTAAACTTCTCATCCACCTTCTGTGGAACCTGCACCACCCTACATTGTCGTACCAGTACTCCCCTACCGAACTCTCGACAATCCTCTCTGCAAGCTCCTCTGGTTCTGGAAAAACACCAAACTTGTAGTAGGTCCAGTACTTTCCTTGAACTGGAAGCGGAATAAAGTTCCCCATAGCCCAGTACATTGTAGGGTTAACTTCTCCTTCCTTTCCAAGTGGAATGAAAACGGCAAAGTCCTTAAAGCTCTTTCCTTCTGGGAGTCTATCCTTGAACCGTTCATCAAGGAGCTCCGATGCCCTTCTCTTTCCAAGTCCAAGGAGTTTTGGTATTTCACCATCGGCATAGGCAACCTTTTCTGCAAGCTGACAGAGGAGGTCTGCATTCTTTTCACTCGTCCTTACAGGGTCGTTTAAGATTGAACTAACGTCAAAATCGGGCTTATCCGATATTCCGACCTCTTCAGGTTTTAAAATTCCCCTGTGGACAACTTCAAATATCCAGGCTGCAACTCCTCCAAACTCGATAGCATCAAAGCCCAAAGAGTCAACCTTTTTAACTGCCCTGTCGCTTGCTTTCAACCAGAAACTTCCGGACAGCGGACCGTTGGCGTTGTAGGGTTCGTAGTCTGTCTTGTAACCCTCCCTAACCTTTTTGCAAACTGCGGGGCAGGGTTCTCCACATGTTGTCCACTTCTTAGTTTCAATACTCTCAGAGTTAAAGACTTTAACGTAAAACTTCTCAATTACTCTGTAGAGCTTTTCCCTGTCTCCCCTGTCCATGTAGGCAATCTGCCAGTTGAGAACGGGAGTCTTATCCTTCTCTGATAGGTAATCCCCTCCAAAGGTTCCTCCAGTTTTGAGTTTTGGATTGTACCTGTACTTCTCCGTCTTTTCGGCAATTACCTTGAAGAGGGGTTTATCGTAGACCTCAGAAAAGAGCTTTTTAACAAAGTCGTAGTTTGAAAGGTCTAAGGCCTTAAATCTCTTTCCTTTCCAATTTCCCCCAAAGACGATTCCCACAACGTTGTGGGCTCTTGCAAGGATTGAACCTCCTCCTCCCCTTGCTGCCCAATCCTCAGCTCCTTCAACGAACTTTCCATCCCTGACGTCCTGAGAGAAGATTGAGGCGTAGTTTGTCGTGTATGCAGCAGGCCCTACACAGGCTATTCTAAATTTCTTCCCGTCAAACAAGTCAGAAAATCTGTCCAATAGATAGTGGCTGAAGGCGTAAACGCCTTCCTTTTCCTTGTAGTTTTTCCAAATTTTGTGAAGGAGCTCCTCCTCAACAAACTCTATCGATACCGAAACGTTTGATAGACTTCCGTTTATGACTAAAACAGCAGGTTTTTCAGACCTTCCCACAATTGAGATGATGTCTATACCGGTTCTCAAAAACGTATAGGCTGCACCTCCCATCGTTGAAGGATAGAGGGTTCCGTAGAGTGGAGAGCGGAAGAAGAAGGTTAACCTGTGAGAGCCCGGTAGAACTGAACCTGCAAAAGGACCAATTCCAACTACAACTGCATTCTTTTTATCGTAGGGAGGAAATTTGTAACTTTTAAGAACGTTTTTGTGAAGGTAAATTCCGTAATCTATTACTCCGTAAATTCCCTCCTTTTCAAAGGGTTTAAAGATTACCCTTTCGTTACTTAGGTCAAACTCTAAAGTTTTAAATTCCACAACTATCCCCTTTGGTCAAAGGTTTTAAGTGCTGGGGAGCTCCTTCCCCTCCTGTAGTTTTCCAATTCTGAGGGAAGTATCTTTTTAAATTTTCTCTGAATGAGGAGATTGAGGACGAATATTGTAAATACGGGAAGTGATGCACCTACAAATGCACTCTTTATGTTCATAGATAGTGCAAATAGTTCCTTTCCGGAGTTTTGGACAATGAAGTCAATCATTAGGAAAAAGATGTAGAGGGAAATTATGTAGTAGACCTGCTTTACGTACTCAACGTAGTCAAGGATAACCGCCGTTAAAAAGGTTATTTTGAAGCTAAATGTTAATGCGTAAGCAAATCCTCCAGGTTTTATTGCGTTTAAAGGGTTGTACTTATCCGTCTTCGTCCTTTCTAAGAACTTAAGGGCAGAAAGTATTCTCATTAGCCCTGTAATTGTAGGAAGTGAAATTACCAAGAAGGCTATCAATCCCCAGAGAAGCATCTGCCAGTTCACTCTTTCCTCCCCGATTCGTTAGTTTTTATTTCCTTTAGAGCTCCCTCAATCTTTTCGAAGATTCCCGGCTCTTCAGATTCGACATCTGGATTTTCCCTTACAATTTTAAGGGCTCCCTCCAAATACTTTCTCGCTTCCTTTTTACTTCCAGTTTTTAAGAGACAGCTTCCGTAGTGGTACATGATAACTGCGTCGTTTGGCTTCATTGAAATTGCTCTTTTCAAAAGGGAGCAGGCTTGTTTGTAATTCCCCATTTTGTAGAGTATCCAGCCCTTTGTATCTATGTAGGCAGGACTGTTAGGTTTTGACTTGAGGGCTCTATCAACCAACTTTAGAGCTTCTTTTAAGTTCTTATTCCTTAGGGCGTAGAAGTAGGCCAAATAGTTGTAAATGTCTGGAGATGGCTTCAGTTTTAAGAGTTTCTTCAAACCCTCTTCTGCCTCCTTGTCCCTTCCAAGCTTGTCTGCAAAGAATGAGTAGTAGAATAGGAAATCGGGATTGTTTCCTAAATCCTTTTTAAAATCTGAAAGTAGCTCAAATGCTCCTTCGGTATCTCCCAATTTATCCTTTAAAATGGCTGCCTTTATGAGGTAGTCGGGATTTCCAGTAAGTTCCCAGAGCTCCTCGTAAACCTCCTCCGCCTCACCCAATTTTTTAAGTTTGTACTTGACCAGTGCCAGTCTCTCAAGAACTGTTGGATTTTTACGGTAGTACTTTAGCGAAGTCTCGTAGGCTTTTTCTGCCTTTTTGAGGTCTCCTGACATTTCGTAAGCAAGTCCTAACATAAAGTAAACGTTAGGATTGTCGGGATTGAGTCTAGAAATCCTCTCAATTATCGGAATTACTTTTTTGTACTCCTTCATCTGAAACAGATTTGCAGCAACCCACGATAGAAGCTTAAGATTGTAAGGGTGAAGGGAGACCAATTTGTTTATCAGTTTAACAGCCTCGTCTGTCTTTCCCTCAGATATGTAGACCGTTAGGAGCTCCCTTAGAGCATAAACGTTGTCTGGAGAGTCCTTGAGAACCTTCTTTAAGAACTCCTCTGCTTTTTTGTAGTTTTTAGTTTTTTGATAGACCTTTCCAAGGAGGATGTAGGAGCTCTCAAAGTCCGTGTTTTCTGAAATTGACTTCTCTAAGTACTTCTCAGCTTTTTTAACTTCCCCCTTCAGGTAGAAAACCTGACCCAAGAAGTAGTCGATTAGATAGTCATTCCTAAACCTTTTTTCTGCCTCCTTTAAAAACTTTAAGGCTTCGTCGTACTTTTTTTCATTTATAAATAGGTTAGAGAGGAATACGTACGTATCCCTATCTTTCTTCTCGTTTAAAACTTTCCTGTAGAGCTCCTCTGCACACTTAAAGTTCCTATCAACCACGCAGATTCCTGCAAGGAGCTTAAGGGCTTCAACGTTTCTCGGTTCCCTTTCTAGAATGTTCTGTAGAATCTCCTTTGCTTCATCAAACTTGTGCAGGGAGGTTGCAAGCCTTGCAGTTTCTATTCCTAAATCCCTTCTCTTACTCAGTTCGTAGGCCTTCTTTATTGCCTTGTAGGCATTTAAGTTGTCTCCCTTTGATGCAAAATTTAAGTAAAGGGCGTAGTAGTAAGTGTAATCCAATTTTATCCTTACAGGTTTAGCTCCCTTCCTTTTTATCTCCCTTACCTTTTTCCTTTGAGAGTTTTTTTCAGACTTAATTTCTTTTTTTACTTCCTTCGGATTTACCCTTGGTTTTGAGAAGTTTACACAGGAGCCAATGAAAATTGATGTTAACAGGAGAATCCCTAATCTCTTCATTTTCCACCTTTTTCTGAGCTTAAAATTAACTACAGGTGTAATTATAAAACCGAAGAAGTTAAATTTTAGGAAGGGAAGAAGCAGGGAGCTCCCTACTTCCTCTTAAGGTACTCTTCAACCCTCTTTATCGAACAGAGCTTTCCGCACATTGTACAGGTCTTTTCATCCTCCTGAGGAACTCTCTCCTCCCTGTACCTTCTTGCAGTTTCAGGGTCTATTGCAAGTTCAAACTGCCTTTCCCAGTCCAAGTTTTCCCTCGCCTTTGCCATCTCAATATCCCACTCAAGGGCTCCCGGAACTCCCTTGACAATGTCTGCAGCATGTCCCGCAATTCTCGCAGCTATAACTCCCTGTTTAACATCCTCAACATCTGGAAGGGCTAAGTGTTCTGCTGGAGTTAGGTAGCACAGAAAATCGGCTCCTGCCCTTGCCGCAATGGCCCCTCCAATTGCACCTGTTATGTGGTCGTAACCCGGTGCAACGTCAGTTACTATCGGTCCCAAAACGTAGAAAGGAGCTCCGTGGCACAGTCTCTTTTGAAGGAGTATGTTTGCCTCCACCTGGTCTAAGGGAACGTGGCCGGGACCCTCAACCATTGCCTGAACGTCCGCTTCCCTTGCCCTATCAACCAACTCTCCCAACGTTATGAGCTCTTCTATCTGACACCTGTCCGTTGCATCTACTATACATCCAGGTCTCATTCCATCTCCTAAAGAGAGCGTAACGTCGTACTTCTTGGCTATCTCCAACAACCTATCGTAGTGTTCGTAGAGTGGGTTCTCAGCATCGTTGTAGACCATCCACTCGGCCATTAGAGCTCCACCCCTTGAAACGATGTTCATTATTCTTCCCTCTCTCCTCAACCTCTCCAAGGAGCTCTGTGTAACGCCACAGTGGACCGTTATAAAGTCAACTCCATCCTTACAGTGCCTCTCGATAACGTCAAAGAGGTCGTCAACGGTCATCTTTCCTATAAATCCGTACTTCTCTGCTGCCTCCCTTGCAGCCTGGTATATTGGAACTGTTCCAACCATGACAGGTGAATTTTCAACAATCTTTTTTCTCGTTTCGTCTATGAACTTTCCAGTAGATAGGTCCATAACAGCATCTGCACCGTACTTCACTGCAACTCTGAGCTTTTCGATTTCAAGTTCTATGTTCTCTATATCTCCGGATGTTCCGATATTTGCGTTTACCTTTGTCTTAAGTCCTTTACCTATTGCTCTCGGCGTAAAATCACTCCTCTCCCTGTGGTAGATGTTTGCAGGAATTACTATTGTTCCCTCTATAAGTCCGTTTACTATGTATTCAACAGGCCTCTTCTCATAGTCTGCACAAAACTCCATCTCCTTTGTAACAATTCCCTTTTTAGCAAGTTCAACTAATGTTGCCATTACTCCTCCTCATTCTGTTTAAGCCTCTCTGATATTTGAGAGGCAACCTTTTTACCCGACATTAACATTCCTCCAAAAACGGGACCCATCCTGTGGGAACCGCACGTTGCATTTGCTGCCATTCCGCTGACAAATATTCCCGGGAAAACCTCACGAGAGTTCTTGACAGTGTCCTCCTCTCCTACGGATGCCCAGAGGGGTTTCTCACCTACAACACATCCCGTTTCCGTATCGAGCCTTATTCCGGCCTTTCTCTGGAGGGTTGAAACGACCGTTGCATCGTGTCCCGTTGCATCGATAACGTATTTTGACGTTACAACTAAAGGGTCAACCATCAAGTGTGTCATATCAACAGTACTCCAGTTTATCACAAGGCCACATACTCTGTACTGACCGTTTACTCTTTTCAGAACAACGTCTTCGGCAGTTATACCGTTGAATACAGTTGCTCCAGCCTTTACTGCCTTTGATGCAATTGTTGTTACGGCCTCAACGGCATCAGCAACGTAGTAACCAGGTTTAAACTCCCTGTAGTTGACTCCAAATTCGTCAAGTATTTCCCTTCCCATCTCCTGAACAACGATTTCGTTGAAGAACATTCCTCCGGCCCACATTCCACCACCGATTGAGAGCTTTCTCTCAAAGAGGGCTACCTTGTAACCTTCCTTTGCCAGGTAGTAGGCAGCAACGAGTCCAGAAGGACCTCCCCCAACAATTGAAACGTCATTTTCTAAGTGATTTTGGAGCTTTTCCGTAAAAGAGGATATGATGGCCTGGGAAATGGTTACTTCGCTTAAGTTTTCCACTTCTGCCTCCTAAGTTTGTTTTTACCACGAGGGAGACTGTAAGGAGGGAAAGGGGAACCTTTGCCGCTCCCTACGCCGGCATTACCCGGATCAGGTTCCAGGGGTTCCTGCATCGCAGGTCTCAGGAGCTCCGCTCCACCCCCGCGGCACTATTAATTCTATATTATTGAGAAAAATTTTCAATAAAATTGATTTATTTTCCTTCCTCCAACCACTTAACTGCCAAATAAGTTTCAACGGCAACACCTACAGGGAGAGCATCCTCGTCTATATCAAACTTTGAGTTGTGGAGTGGATATGTTGTCCCCTTTTCCTCGTTCCCCGTCCCAAGCCTTATGAAGGTTCCAGGAACGTACTGGAGGTAAACGGAAAAGTCCTCCCCACCCATTGACGGCTTTTCAAGAACTACTACCCTCTCGCTTCCCAAGAGCTCTATCATTTTTAAAAGGGTAAACTTCGTTGTCTCCTGGTCGTTTATTAGGGGAGGTGTTCCCTCCTCAAACTTAAACTCGTAATCTCCACCGTAGGCAGATGTTACTCCCGAAAGGACTCTCTCTATTAGTTTTGGAAAGTTTTCCCTCATCTTGATTGAGAGGGTTCTTACCGTTCCCTCAAAGTAAACCTCGTCGGGAATAACGTTCTCTGCAAATCCCCCCTTAATCCTACCTATCGTTAAAACTGCCGGTTCCAAAGGGTCAACGTACCTGCTGACGATGTGGTGAAGTGAGCTTATTGCCTGCGATGCAACAACTACAGGATCTATCCCCAAGTGGGGACGGGAAGCATGGGAACTCCTTCCCTTTATCCTTACTCTGAAAACGTCTGATGAGGCAAGGAGACCTCCAGGCCTTGTCCCTACAAATCCCGTTGGGAGCTCCGGATAAACGTGTAGGCCAAATATGGCTGAAACTTTTGGATTTTCCAAAACTCCGTTTTTGACCAGCCACTTTGCTCCCTTACAGTCGTGCCTCTCCTCACAGGGTTGAAAAATCAACTTTACATTTCCCTTTATGTAACTTTTTAGTTGGCACAGAACCTTTGCAGCTCCCAAAAGCATTGCAGTGTGGGCATCGTGACCGCAGGAGTGCATAATCCCTTTGACTTTAGAAGAATAAGTCTTTCCCGTTTTTTCTTCTGTCGGTAGGGCATCCATATCCGCCCTTAGAGCAACGGTCTTTCCCTCCTTCTTTCCCTTTATTAGTCCAACGACTGCGGTGGAATCTGCAAAGTTCTCAATTACCTCATCGACTCCGAACTCCCTCAACTTGTTTGAGACAAACTCTGCCGTGTTAAACTCCCTTCCTGAGAGCTCCGGGTACATGTGGATGTGTCTTCTCCAGGATGTGACCTCTTCCTTTATCTCCTCGGAGTTCTTCAGAATAATTTCCCCTAATTCCATTCCAAACTCTCCTTTTTAGGATAAATTTTGACTAAACAGAAATTTAAGAATTGTCGGAGGAGATATGCTTACAGAGGAGGAGATAAAGGAGATATTCCTAAAGGCAGATGCTTTCCTAACGGGACACTTCTTGCTGTCAAGTGGTCTTCACAGCCCTTACTACCTTCAGTGTGCAAAGGTTCTTCAGTATCCAGAGTACTCAGAAGTTCTATGTGGGGAGCTTGCCGAGAGGATAAAGGGATTGGGAATTGACTACGATTTCGTAATAGCTCCTGCCATAGGTGGAATCATAGTTTCCTACGAAACTGCAAGGCACCTAAAGGTGAGGGGAATTTTTGCAGAGAGGGTAAATGGAGAGTTGATGTTGAGAAGGGGATTTGAGATAAAACCGGGAGAAAGGGCTGTTGTTGTTGAGGACGTTGTTACAACGGGAAAGTCAACGAGGGAAACTATAGAAGTTGTTAAATCCCACGGTGGAAAGGTTGTTGCAGTTGGAAGCTTAGTTGACAGGAGCGGTGGAAAGGTGGATTTTGGAGTCCCATTTGAAACCCTTTGGAGGTTGGAGGTTCCCGTATACCAACCTGACGAGTGTCCCCTATGTAAAGAAGGGGAGGAACCTTTGGTCAAACCAGGAAGTAGAAACATACCCTTAAAGTAGGTTAAAATAACAGAGATGAAGATTTTTAAACCATTTGAAATTATAAAGGAAGAACTCTTTAAGAGCGAAGAGTTTTCAAGGGAGCTCCTTTCAACAAAGGTTTCCCTCGTTTTAAAGGCCGGTGGGTACATTTTAGATAGCGGTGGAAAGAGAGTAAGGCCGGGACTTACGATTCTTTCTGGAAAGTTGGTTGGAGCTTCCCTTGGGAGGTTAATTCCCGTTGCAACCGTCATGGAGTACATGCACACCGCAACACTCCTTCACGATGATATAGTTGATGGAGCAAAGCTTAGGAGGGGAAAGCCTTCTGCAAACGACGTTTTTGGAAACGATGTTGCCGTCTTGGTCGGTGACTACATGTTTGCAAAGGCAATTTACGTACTGGCAGTTTATGGGGGAGAGGAAGTTTTAAAGGTAGCTGCAAAGACTGTTCAGGACATGTCTGAGGGAGAGCTCCTTCAGCTTGAAAATGTTGGAAATATTGATGTTGACGAAGACTACTACTTTGATGTTATATACAGGAAAACGGCTTCTCTGCTTTCTACCTGTTGTGAGTGCGGAGCTCTCTTGGGAAATTCCTCAGACGAGGAGAGGGAGTCTCTGAAAAGGTTTGGTGAATTTATAGGTTATGCCTTTCAGTTGGTTGACGATGCATTCGATTACGTTTCCTATTCTGAGAAGATAGGAAAACCTGCAGGGAACGATATTAGAGAGGGGAAAGTTACGTATCCCCTCCTTTCTGTTTGGAGCGAACTGTCAGATAAGGAAAGGGAGTTTATTAGAAAGGTTTTCTCTGAAGTAGAACCGAGCAGAGGGGAGATAGACAGCGTAAGGGAGATTGTTCTAAGTAAGGGAGGAGACAGGAAAACGTTTCAGCTTGCAAGGGAATACGTTGAGAGGGCAAAGGAACTCCTAAAACAGTTTCCCGAATCAGAGTACAGGGGAGCTCTCTGTGAGGTTGCCGACTTTATAGTTGAGAGAACCTACTAACCAACCCCTACAAGGTCAAACTTTTTACCGAACCTTAAACTCAACAGTTTCCTTAGGTTATCGAGTCCCTTAAGCTCGGGATTTTTCAATATTAGCTCCTCAGCTGCTTCCCTTGCCAACCTTAGGACTTCGTAGTCCCTCCTGAGGTCTGCTACTTTGAAGTCTCCAAGTCCAGACTGCCTCGTTCCAAAGATTTCACCTGGCCCCCTGAAGAGAAAGTCCGCCTCTGCAATCTTAAATCCGTCGTTTGTTGACTCTAAAACCTTTAGTCTCTTTACCGAATCTTCACCGATTCCCCTAGAGGTTACTAAAAAACAGTAGGATTTCCTATCTCCTCTTCCTACCCTTCCTCTAAGCTGGTGGAGTTGAGCAAGTCCAAACCTCTCGGCATGTTCGATTACCATCACTGTTGCTTCTGGAACGTCAACTCCAACTTCAATTACAGTTGTTGAGACCAAAACGGAAAACTCACCTCTCTTGAACTTCTCCATTACGCTGTCCTTCTCCTCCTGCTTCATCCTACCGTGGAGAAGTCCCACGGGATAGGGTTTTAGCTTTTCGTTCCAGTAGTGAAACATTTCAGTTGCAGCCTTTAGCTCTAACTTCTCCGATTCCTCAATGAGTGGATAGACTATGTAAACTCTGTTTTCCTTCGAAAGCTCCTTTCTCAAGAACTCAACCAAACTCCCCCTCTCATCCTCAAAAACAATTTTCGTCTCTATCGGCTTCCTTCCCGCAGGAAGCTCATCTATTACAGAAACATCAAGGTCTCCGTAGGCAGTCATTGCAAGGGTTCTTGGAATCGGTGTTGCCGTCATAACCAAAACGTCGGGCATCCTCCCTTTTTTCTTAAGTTCTGCCCTCTGTTTAACGCCAAACCTGTGCTGTTCGTCTATAACTACAAGTCCTAAGTTCTTAAATTCAACATCCTCTTGAATGAGGGCATGAGTTCCAACAACAACCTGGAAGTAACCTTCCTTTATTGCCTTGTACATTGTTTCTTTCTGCTTCTTTGAAAGGCTTCCAGTTAGAAGACCTACCCTTATCCCGTAGGGAGTTAAAAACTCTTTAAACTTTTTAAAGTGCTGATTTGCCAGAATTTCCGTTGGAGCCATAACAGCAGTTTGATAGCCACTCCTTGCTGCAAAGAAGGCTGCAGCTGCGGAAACAACGGTCTTTCCGCTTCCAACATCCCCCTGAACGAGTCTGTTCATCGGCTCAGGGCTTTTCATATCGTTAACAATTTCCCTTAAAACCCTCTCTTGGGCTCCCGTTAAATTAAACGGAAGAACCTTTTTAAACTCCTCTATCAACCCTTCATCTATTGAAAAAGAGATACCCTTTTCCTTCTTTACTTTCTGTCTGTAAAGACCTATTGCAAGCTGAAACAGGAAAAGCTCATCAAAAATCACTCTTTTCTGTGAAGGAGACTTAAAGTTCTGGAGCTCCTCGACATCCTCATCCTGAGGAAAGTGAACCCTCCAGAATGCTTCGTGTGCTTCTGGAAAGTTGTACTTTTTGAGAATCTCCTCAGGGAGGTACTCGGGAAAGTAGGGAAGAACCTTCTTTATCAGAAAGTGAATGTCCTTTCTAACCGTTGTCTGCTTTATTCCCTCTGCACAGTGGTATACGGGAAGAATCGTTCCCAACTTCTCAAGCTTTCCCTTGTGAGGGTCAAGAATCTCAACCTCTGGATGAACAATTTCGTATCCAGAAGTTCTTCTCTTAACCGTTCCAAAGGCGAGGACTTCTCTCCTTAGTTCTTTTACCTTTTTAAATAGGCTCTTGTAGTAGTTTAAGACTCTCTCCTGAAGAAAGAGGAGTGTTACAGAGCCGGTTCTGTCGTATAGAACTACCTTTAAAACTCTCTTCTTCTTTTTGGAGGTTTGGAGCTCTGAGATGTTTACAACCTTTCCCTTTACTAAGAACTCACCGTTTGGTTTTAGGTATGCCATCGGAGTTACAGTTGTCCTGTCCTCGTACCTGAAGGGAAGGTAGTAAATTCCGTCTATTACTCTTTCAATTCCTAACTTCTTAAACCTGTTTAACCTCCTCTTGTCAATTCCCTTTACTTTTTCTACTTCCTGAAAGAATGCTTCAATAGGATAGTTTTTTTTCCTCTCTATTTTTTCCCTTTTGGATATTATTCTCTCCCTTGGAATTTCCCTTTCCCTTGCCCTTTCAATCTCTTCGGGAAGGAACTTTAGTGTAAAGACTGTATGGAGCTCCTTTAATAGCTCCTTTTTTCTCTCTTCAGGTAGTTCTTTGTAGTTTTCCAAAACTTTTAAAACCCTGTTTAGCCAAGAATTTCTCTTTCTATCAAGATAAGGAAGGAGTTCATTAAAGAGCTTTGTTAGAACTGTATCTGGATCCTTTACCCTGTTAAAGTACTTAAAGTTGTCCCTTGTAACTAAAAATAGGAGCTCTTTAATTCTCTTTAAGGTCTGTTTCATGTTAGAGTTAATTTAACTTATAAAAATTTCATTTCAACATATTGTAGCTAAGTTGGGTTAGAATTCTACCTATGAAGTCATTATTGGAGTTAAGATAGGTTAGAAATGAAAACGTACGTTTTGCAAATTATAGCTACTAAATCAAAGGATGATGCTGTAAGGATTTTTGAGTCGTTAAAGAAAAAGAACTTACCTGTGCGTATAGATAAGGTGAATAACTGGTACAAAGTAAGAATTGGAAACTTTAAAAGTTATGGTGAAGCAAAAAGATTTATTCTAAAACACAATCTTGAAGGAAAAGGCTATATAAGCTTAATAAATTACGAACCTCGAAGAACAGTTTTAGCTTCGAACTTAGAAAAGAGGAAAAAGTCCACTCAGACAATAGATAATATTACTTCAGAAAGTTTTGATAAAGTTAATAATAGCAAAAAAAACTCTTTTAAAAAAGGAAACAGTTATCAAAGCATAAATTACACTACTCCGATTAATTATCTAGGTAATTTAAAATCAGTTAATAGAAAAAGTCAAACTAAAGAAGAGAAAAGCAACGGTACACTTCACATTCATAAAATAGCAAAACTAAATACTAAAAAGGAGGGGAGAATGAATTCTGAAGTTATTGCTGTTTTGTTAGTCTTTCTAATTATCTTTCTAATGATTATTAGATATCTAATCAAAAAACTTAGGGAAAAAACTCACATTGAGAATGAAACAGTAAGTCATCAAATGGAGGATGAAAGTATTAAAGATTCTGAAGAAACTGAAAAATATAGTGAAACAGAATTAGAAAGCTTGGAAACAGAGAGTAACACGGAAATTCGAGAAGTACCTCAAATTAAGAACCCGATAGAGGAAGAGAAGGTTCTGGAAGCAAAATTTACTCAAGAAAAAGGAGGAATTTTAGTTTCCTACGGGAAATTAGTTATAGGAGAGTCCACTTCTATAACGGGAGATGTAGTATCAAAGGATTCTGTTATTGTAGAGAACAATTCCAGAATAACAGGAAGTATAACCGCAGAAAAGTACGTAAAACTTGAAAAGAATGTTAAAACAGGAAAAATATTGGCTCCTATTGTTCATACCATAAGGGACGAGGAGCTCCCTAAAGTTCCAGAAACTGAAGTTCCCGTATCTGGCGGTTTGAAGAGTAATGGAGACTTAGAACTCTCCGATGGACTGCTGATTCAAGGAAGTGTGGAGGTTGGTGGTAATCTTAAAATAGGAAAAAATAGCAAAATATTGGGTAACGTTTCTGCAAAGAATGTTGTGGTAGATGAGGGGACATTTATCTACGGGAAAATTTCCTCTCTACAGGACGTAAAAATTAGGAATAAAGTTATTGTTGGAAGTGGACCCGGTAAGGGAGGTATTAAGGCTGGAGGAACGGTAAAACTGGGAAGTAGCGTAGTTGTTTTAGGAAACATTGATGCTAAAGAAATTGTAGCTGAATAGTTTACTTACTGGAACCTTAATGTTTTAACCAAGCAGGGTTAAAAATCCCGAAGTACGAGAGTTCGCTGGAGCAAGGAGCTCCTCAAATTAATGAGGGTTAGCTCAAACTTCTTTTGTCAGTTTGTATCCGAGCCTTGGAAGAGTTTTTAAATATTTTCCCTTCTCTCCCAACTTCTTTCTCAAACGGCTTATGTAGACATCAACAGTTCTTGTAGTTTCATCGTGGTCTGCACCCCAGATTTTCTCAAGGAGCTCCTCCCTCGAAAATAGTTCCTCGGGATGCTCCAAAAAGAACTCTAAGAGCTGGAGTTCAGTTTTTGTTAGTTGAATCGGTTTTCCATCAACAGTTACAGACTTTGAGCGCTTATTTTCAACGATTCCTTCAAACTCCAAAATCTCCTTCTTTCCCTTTCCCGTTCTCCTTAAAACTGCCTCAATTCTTGCAAGGAGTTCCTTTATGCTAAACGGCTTTGTTATGTAGTCGTCCGCCCCTGTCGTTAATCCTTTAACCTTTGTATCCTCATCCCCTAAGGCTGTTAACATTATTACTGGTGTATCAAAGTTAATCGTTTCCTTCCTTATTCTCCTACAGAGCTCTATTCCTTCAATTCTCGGTATCATGAGGTCCAAAATAACGACGTCGTACTTTTTCTCTTTTAACTTATCATAAGCTTCTTTTCCGTCTGTAACCCAATCAACGTAGTACCCGTTATCCTCAAGCCTTTCCTTTACCATTTCTCCGATTACTTCATCGTCCTCAACCAAGAGAACTTCAACCATTCCTCCTCCTTAGAGTTTAAAGTTGAAGGGAAGGAGTTCTCCCAACGTGAAGGACTCCTCACTCCTTCCATCTGTAACTATTACCTCAAAGTCCTCAGGAAAAAACTCCGATAGAACCTGTCTGCACGCCCCACATGGATAGGGAAAAACGTCAGGAGAGTATATTAACATCTTCTTAAAGTTTCTCTTTCCTTCAGAAACTGCCTTAAAAACGGCTATCCTCTCTGCACAGACGGTTAATCCGTAGGAGGCATTCTCAACGTTTACCCCTGTATAGATTCCGTCATCTCCGAATAGAACTGCAGAAACCCTAACACTTGAGTAGGGAGAGTAAGAGTTTCCTAAAGCCTTTTTTGCTACTTTTAAGAGCTCAACAGTCTTCATTTCACCTCCGGCCAAAAGAGGTTTTCCCTCTTTAACTCCTCAATCGATTCTAAAACCTCCTTATCACTTAAATCGTGGAAGTCCTGGTAAAATGAGGCAACTGCAAAGGGAAGCTCCCTACTCTCAATCAGACAGTAGACACCATCGTAGTACCTCTCTAAGAGCTCTTTTGTGTGGACGGGACACACCGGTGATACTGCAAAGACCTTTTCAGGGTTCAATTTCCTTAGAAACTTAACGGCGGCAATTGCCGTATAGCCTGAGGCAAATCCGTCATCGACAACAACTGCAACCTTCCCAGTTAGTTTTTTATAACCCTTTCCACTTCTGTAAACCTCGTTTCTTCTTAAAACCTCCCTGTAAACCTCCCTTGCTATCTCCTTAATCGTTTTCGGGGACAGGTAATCCTTAAAATCGGGATTTAGAACAATCTCTCCATCAAGGGTTATAGCCCCAAAACCCGCCTCTGGATTCCAAGGTATAGGTAGTTTTCTGACAACTATGATGTCTAAAGGTAGTTTCTTTTCCATTGCCATTGCATAACCTACAGGAACTCCTCCCCTTGGGATGGCAAATATTACACTGTTTTTGGGGAGCTCTATCTTTTTAGAGACCTCTATTCCCCCGTGGAGCCTGTCCTTAAATATGGCCATCTCTCCCTCCTCAAAATAAATTTTCTACATATTCAATATGTGGAGAATTACAGAAAATGAAAAGCTTAAAGGTTGTTTTTAAAAACGGTACGTTCGTTCCGTTAGAGCCCGCACCAATTCCTGAGGGTACCGAGGGTATTGTTGTCTATTTGGAAAAAGAGGAGAAAGCAGAGAAACCAAAATGGTGGGATGAGCTTTCGGTAGACGAGGAGAAGAGAAGAGCTCTCCTAAGGTTTTCACTGAACCTGAGGAAAAGGATAAGCTACATTGATGTAAAGGTCGTTGAAGAGGACGAGGGATTTGAGGTTTTTCTATTAGTTGATGATGAAACCTCCTCTTTAAAACCTGCAATGGAAGAAGCCCTTAAGATATACGAGGAAGAGGGGGTTTACATTCCACTTCAGGTTATATCTAAGAGGAGGTTAAACAGGTGGAGGGAGATGGGAAGTACCATATACAAACGAATTGAGGAAGGAGTCTCAATAGGATGACCCGTAAGGAGATTGAAAGACTCCCTGTTATGAATTTAGAGGTTACAGAAGTAAAAATTTATCCCTTTGATACCTCTGGTATAGGTGGAAATGTGAAAGCGGTTGCAACAGTAAAAATTAACAACATTTTGGAAATTAAGGACATTAAGGTTATATATTCAAACAAGGGCTACTTTATACAGATGCCCTCTAAGAGGAGCAGAACGGGGGAGTTTGTTCCGATAGTTAATCCCTTGAGTAAGGAGCTCTACCTCCACATAAGGAGGAAGGTTCTTGATGAGTACAAACGAATTATGGAGAAGTACAATGAAAAAGTTAGTTTTGGCACTTAGTCTCTTTGGACTTTTGGCTTCCGGATGCACTTCAACCCAGCTTTCAAAAACTGATGCTGCAATGCTTGGAGCACTTGGAGGTGCTGCTGTAGGAGCTGCAACACATAAACACTACAAGGCAAAGGCAAGGGATGCCGCCATCTACGGAGCGGTTGCCGGTGGGATTTTAGGCTACGTTTTTGGGAACGACCAGCGGAACACCCATACGGTCAGCGCAGATACGGACTACGATGTAAAAACAAAGGATGGTAAGGTTATCCACGTTCACGAAAACTGGTACACAGTTGACAGTCAACCTGCTCCATCAACGAAGTAGGCTTTCAAAGTAGACCTTAAAAGGTTCAATAACCGAAGGGTTCTCAGTAAACAGAGCAGAGGAATTGCTGTAAACAATCATTGCTTTTTCTCCGTCCGCTATTAACAGGTAGGGGAGTTTAACCTCTCTTTCAATGTAGACACCCCCTAACTTCTTTATCTCATTTTTGCATGGAGAGTCAAAAATTCCAACGGCAGTTAGTTTAACGGATGGGTTTAAGTATCTGTCCAAGTTCCCCCTGCATCCAAACTTAAAAAGTGGACGAACTCCGGCTATCCATAGAAACTCTCTGGCCTCCGATATCAAGTTTACCGCCTTTGAAACAATACTTTCCTCTCCCACTATGTTTATCACTCCGGTAAAACTTTCCCTTTCATCACCTTTTGGAAGGAGCTCCTCTATTTCCCCAACGAGCTTTCTTAGAAACTTTTCCCTCTTTTCAAACTCCGTTTTTAGCTGGTAAATTCTTCCAAGAAGGGCTTCCCTAACAGGAACAGGGATGTAGAGCTTAGGTTTCTCGTTTATTGAGTGAATAAACCCTTTATCCTCAAGTCCTTTGAGTGAATCGTAAATTCTCTGAGGGGGAACTCCTGACTTTCCTGAAATTTCGGTAGCCGTTCCCCTTGAAGTGGCAAGTAGTGAAATGTAAGCCTTTGCCTCGTACGAATTGAGACCAAATTCTTTTAAAAGTTTTACTACCTTCTCCATATTCTCTATGATACAATAGAATGAATTCACCACCAATAAGTGGTTAAGGAGGGTACCGTGGAAAGGAGAAAGTTTCTAAAGGACGTCTTTAAAACAGGAATAGGGGTAGCTGCCGGCCTAACGGTGGGTTCAGCTCTAAGCTTTGCCTCACAGGGAAAAGTTAAACTTCCCCTTCCTTACGTTAAGCTTGACCCAAAGAGAGTTGCCGAAAAGGCTTACGATGGTTACTACGAGCACGAGTGTGCCTACGGTGTCTTTAATGCAGTAATCGGTGAACTTCAGGAAAAAGTAGGTGGCCCTTACCTTGGAATCCCAACACTCATGTTCTGGTACGGTGGTGGAGGAGCAGCTGGATGGGGGACTCTCTGTGGAACATTGAATGCCGCCGGTGCTATATTCAACCTAACGTGTAAACAAAAGGACTTTAAAGCCATGATTGATACACTCTATGAGTGGTACCAAATCACTCCCCTTCCTACCTACATTCCATGTAAGGGTAACTGGTGCAAGCAACCTTTTCCTAAAAGTGTTTCCCACTCACCACTCTGCCACGTTTCAGTTCAGAGGTGGTGTAAAAATGCATCTATTTACTTCGGAAAGCCAATTCTATACAACAGCAAGGAACGTTCTGACAGATGTGCAAGGCTTACAGCAACGGTAGCTGCAAAGGTTGTTGAGATGTTGAACGATTACCACTTTGGCAACTTTAAGCCACATAAGGTTAAGGGTAGCCAGAAGACAAAAATGGACTGCAGATTGTGTCATGAGGTAACGATGAAAGAACTATCCTAAAGGGATAAAAAATGGAGCTTGATAGGGAACTTTTAAAGAGAGTCCAAGCTATCTTTTCAGAGTTTACTCCTCAGAAGCTCACGAGAAATCCCTGTATTGTTGAAGCAGAACAGGTCGTCAGAATGATTAAGGAGAAGCAACCTTTTGTTATTCCGGATATTAGAACACCTCTTGAACAGGAGTTTATAGCTCCAAGATTAGAGGATACTCTCTACGTTCCAATGCACGAACTTTTTAAGGAGGAAAACTTAGAAAAACTCCCTAAGGATAAAACCATTGTTGTCCTCTGTCATACAGACAGGAGGGCAACCGCTGTAGTTATAGTACTAAGACTATTAGGATTCAGAAACACGTTTGTTCTAAAGGATGGCGTTAAAGGACTTGCAGAGAGAATAGGAAAGAATATATACAGGGAGCTCCTTTAGAGCTCCCATTAAAACGTTAAGACCTTGTCGCTGTCTAAAACCCACTCTGTAAGGTCGTTCATTGTAGCCTTTTCAGCTCCCTCAAAGTAGGGTTTTCCTTTGTGAATTCCACACCTCGCCATACACGTCCCGCAGACCTTTACAGGTACTCCCCTTTCGATTAATTCCTTTAGCATTGCTACCAAATCCTGGTCGTAGTTTTCAGGTTTTACCGTTTCATTTCTTGCAAGGTCAACTGCATCGTTCATAAGGAAAATTCTGACAATTGCTCCCTTTTCAAGGAGTTTACCTGCAAGCCTAAGGGCGTTCCACGTTACATCTGTTCCATCGTAGGGTTCTCTGTTCAAAATTAAAAGAACCTTCTGCATCTTTACCTCCCTAAAAATTGGCGTCCTGAAGCATTTCAAGTCCTGCTAAAGCTGCTCCAAAATGAGGATATTCAGGAACAGAAATTTCCATCCCCAACTTCTCGCTGAGAAGCTTAACAAGTTTTGCTCCTTTAAAATTCCGATAATTTAGAAAATTCTAACAAATTTTCAGAGTTATTGATTAAATCTATATTGTTGGCCTACTTAAATAAAACTTCTCTTAAGAACTTTCCCGTCCAAGTATCCGTTTTTGCTACCTCCTCAGGACTACCTGTAGCAACAACCCTTCCTCCCCTTTCTCCCCCTTCGGGTCCTAAGTCTATAACCCAGTCTGCACACTTAACGAGGTCTAAGTTGTGTTCAATTACTACTACCGTGTTACCCTTATCAACCAACCTCTGGAGTACGTCTATCAGCTTTTTGACATCGTGAATGTGAAGTCCCGTTGTTGGTTCGTCTAAAATGTAGAGAGTCTTTCCCGTTCCCCTTTTGGAGAGCTCCTTTGCAAGCTTTACTCTCTGAGCCTCTCCCCCTGAGAGAGTCGTTGCAGGCTGTCCCAACTTTATGTAACCAAGTCCAACATCGTAAAGCGTCTTCAATTTATTGAAAATCTTTGGATGGTTCTTAAAGAATTCCATTGCCTCCTCAACTGTCATCTCAAGAACGTCGTGGATGTTCTTCCCCTTGTACGTAATTTCAAGGGTCTCCCTGTTGAACCTCTTACCCTGACACACATCGCACGTTACGTAAACGTCTGGGAGGAAGTGCATTTCAATCTTTACAACGCCATCCCCCTTACAGGCCTCGCACCTTCCACCGGGAACGTTGAAGGAGAACCTTCCCTTCCTGTATCCCCTTGCCCTTGCCTCCGGCGTTGATGCAAAGAGCTCCCTAATCAGCGTAAACAGGTCAACGTACGTTGCAGGGTTTGAACGGGGTGTTCTACCTATTGGCGACTGGTCGACTCTTATAACCTTATCTATAAATTCAACCCCTTCAACTCTCTCGTGTTTTCCGGGAATAACCTTACTCCTGTAGATTTTCCTTGCAAGCGCCTTGTAGAGTATCTCGTTAATCAGCGTTGACTTTCCGGAACCCGAAACTCCGGTAACGCAGACAAAGAGTCCCAGAGGAATTTCAACTGTTACGTTCTTAAGGTTGTGCTCCGAAGCCCCAACTATCCTTAGCCACTTGTCCTTTGGTCCTCTCCTTTCCTTTGGAACTTCTATCCTTAATTTTCCAGAGAGGTACTTTCCTGTTAGGGAGTTAGGATTCTCCTTTATCTCCTCAGGCGTTCCCTCTGCTACAACTTTTCCTCCGTGAACTCCCGCTCCAGGTCCCATGTCTATTACGTAATCGGCACTCTCTATCGTTTCTGTATCGTGTTCAACAACAACGACCGTATTTCCCAAATCCCTTAAGTTTTTAAGTGTCTCAATGAGCTTCTTGTTATCCCTTTGATGGAGACCTATACTCGGTTCATCTAAGACATACAGAACCCCTGAAAGCCTTGAACCTATTTGTGTTGCAAGTCTAATTCTCTGAGATTCCCCTCCAGAAAGGGTTGATGTTCTCCTGTCAAGTGTCAGATAGTCAAGTCCTACATCTAATAGAAACTTCAACCTGTTCCTTATCTCCCTTAGAATCCTCTCTGCTATCTTCTCCTTCTGGCCTGAAAACCTCACTTTTTCAAAGAATCTGTAGCACCTTTCAACTGTCATGGACTCAACGTCTGCTACGTTTAATCCCTCAATTTTTACAGATAACGCCTCCCTGTTCAGTCTCCTTCCCTTACACTCATTACACTCAATCTCCCTCAGATATGGCTCTATCAGCTCCTTTACGTAATCGGACTCTGTCTCTCTGTACCTCTTCTCCAAGTGCCTTACTATTCCCTCAAAGTAGTAGGGCCTGTAGTTTCCCCTGCTAAATGGAACTGTATTAAATACCCTTACTAGAGTCTTTTCAGAGTAGAGGAGAAAATCCAGCTGTTCTTTGGAGAGTTCCCTCACGGGAGTGTCGGGGGAAATTCCTAACTCCTTACATCCGGTTTCTATCAGATCCTTCAAGTACTCAAACTTAGCCTTTTTAGAGAGTTCCACAGATTCAACGACGGGAGAATCAAAGTCTAAAAGGAGCTCCGGGTCAACAGCAAGTTTGAAACCGAGTCCCCCACACTCAGGACAGGCTCCAAAAGGGCTATTGAAGGAGAAGAGCCTTGGAGAGATTTCCCTGTAGCTAAAACCACATATCGGACAGGAACCCTTAGTTGATAGGGTTTCCTCCTCTTTAGTATCGTAATTCTGAACTGTTACAAGTCCATCAGATAGGTTAACTGCAATCTCTACAGAGTCCGTTATCCTCGTTTTGTCCTTACTTGAAACCTTTATCCTGTCAACAATTACATCAATTGAGTGCTTTACCTTCTTTTCAAGCTTTAGGTTTAAAACCTCCTCTGCCCTGTACTCATTTCCATCTATCCTGAACCTTCTAAATCCCTGTCTTGTGAGTTTCTCAAGAAGCTCCCTATGTTCCCCCTTTCTCTCCCTCACTACAGGCGAAATTATCAAAATTCTGCTTCCTTCGAGTTTCAAAATCCTATCCACAATTTCTTGAACAGTTTGAGGTTCTATAGGGACGTTGCACTTAGGGCAGTAGGGAGTTCCAACTCTTGCAAAGAGAAGCCTTAAATAGTCGTGAATCTCCGTTGTCGTTCCAACCGTGGAACGGGGATTTTTGGAGACAGTCTTCTGCTCAATCGATATTGCAGGAGATAGTCCCTCTATAAAGTCAACTTCCGGTTTCTCCATGAGCTGGAGAAACTGCCTTGCATAGGCCGATAGACTCTCAACGTACCTCCTCTGACCCTCAGCATAGAGAGTGTCAAAGGCAAGTGACGATTTTCCCGAACCTGAAACTCCCGTAATTACAACTAACTTGTTTTTAGGAATCTCAATGTCGACGTTCTTTAAATTGTGTTCCCTTGCACCCTTAACGACGATTTTGTCCTTCATTGGAGCTCCTTAACGAGTTCACCTGAAAAGATAGACAAATTTCTCCTTTAGGAAACACCTAATTTATTTATAGGGATTCTCTATTAATTTACTTTCACTGTATAGATACATTTGCCTTGAAATTTCAATTGCAAGTAATTATCATTATTAGTAACAAAATATTAAATCCTAAGGAGGAGGAAAAATGGCACTTGTAGGCCAGAAAGCACCCGAGTTTAGCCTAAACGCATACGACCCAGTCAAAAAGGAGTACACAGAGGTTAAGCTCTCAGACTATGCAGGAAAGTTCTTAGTTCTCTGTTTCTATCCTGCAGACTTTACATTTGTCTGCCCAACAGAGATTGCAGCAGTGAATGCAAAGATTGATGAAATTAGGGAGCTTGGAGCAGACGTTCTTGCTGTATCAACTGATACACACTTCAGCCACCAAATCTTCTGTGAAACAGAGCCTCTTCTAAAGGGCCTTAAGTTCCCCCTTGCCGCAGACCCAACAGGGAAAACTGCAAGGGACTACGGTGTTTACATTGAGGAAGCAGGTCTTGCAAGAAGGGGAAGGTTCATCATCAACCCTGACGGCGTAATCGTTGCTGAGGAAGTTCTCAATCCGCCTGTTGGTAGAAACGTTAACGAACTTCTAAGACAGCTCTCTGCTTGGAAGTACGTTTACGAAAATCCTAATGAGGTATGTCCTGCAAACTGGAGACCTGGTAAAAAGACCCTCAAACCTGGTCCAGACATTGCTGGAAAGGTTGGAACAGTTGTTACAATTGATGACATTCTATCTTAAAAGTAAGGGGGAGTGCTCCCCCTTAACTACTTCAAAACCACCTCTTTCCAGTACTTTCTTATCATCTCCTTGGTATTCTTAGGAAGTGGAACGTACCCTAACTTTACAGCAATTTTATCTCCATTTTTAAACGACCAGTCAAAGAAGTCTACAACCAACTTGTTCTTCTCCTTCTTTTCCCTTGGAAGGAGAATAACACTCGTAGCAGTTAAAGGCCAGCTCTCCTTACCAGGTTGAAGCAGAAGGTTTCCTGGTAGATAGAAGTGGTCATTCAAATTCCAATTTGCATGGGACGCTGCTGCTTTAAACGTTTCTTCGTTAGGTTTAACAAAGTTTCCTTCTTTTGTTTGAAGCTGAGCAGCCTTTAGATTGTTCTGAAGCTTGTAAGCATACTCAACGTAACCTATCGCTCCAGGAGTCTGTTTAACGTAGTTTGTAACCCCTGCATTTCCTTTTGCTCCAATTCCCGCTGGCCAGTTTACAACCTTCCCATATCCTATTTTGTTTTTCCACTCAGGACATACGTTACTGAGCCAATAGGTAAAGTTCCAGGTTGTACCTGAGCCTTCGGCTCTGTGGACCACAGTTATCCTTTGGTGCATTAATTTTACGTTAGGATTATTCTTCCTTATTTCCGGCTCATCCCAGTACTTTACTCTCCCCATGAAAATGTCACAAACTTCCTTATTTGAGAGCTTAAGTTCGGTATCCCCTACACCGGGAAGATTGTAAACGACAACTATTGAACCAACTATTGCGGGGAACTGGTATAGTTTCCTCTTGTCAAGCTCCTTTGGTGGTAACATTTCGTCCGAGCCACCAAAGTCAACAGTCCTTTCGGCTACCTGTCTGATTCCCCCCCCTGAACCTATTGCCTGATAGTTAACTCTAACTCCCGTTGCCTTTTCGTATTCCTTTGCCCAGTTTGCATAGACTGGATAAGGAAACGTTGCCCCTGCACCGTTAATTACTGTTTTCTTTTCTGTCCTTTTTCCTTCTTCCTTTTTTCCTCCGAAACACCCAAAAACCAAAACTGTAGCAGAAAGGGATAGAGCAGTTATCTTTTTCATCCTTCCTCCTAATTAAAGTATTTTTATTTTAACCGAATGTCCTACCATTTGACTTTTGTAACTGCCATAAGTGTATTCTTATCCTTTCCAGCATTGTCAATTAGTCTATCATCAACAACAGTGAACCTTACGTATTTACTGTAGTCCCACCAAGCACCGTAAACAAAGTGCTCCCTTTCATCGTTTGATTTATCATCGTTAGGGTCCCAGTGGTCATACCTTCCTAAAATTCCAACTGAATACCCTGTAAAGGGCTTTAATTTTAAGTCTGCATTGAACGAGTATCCTTTTTGGTCTAAATCGTCCTTGTTGTAGTAATCGTCCCTATCCCAGATGTACTGGGCTGCAACTAAAAAGTATGGATTGTTGTAAACTGCATGGACTTGATAAATGTGTCTGTCCATATCCTGCCCTTTAAGGTCAAAGATGTGAGCTGTGTGTCCAGAAAGCATAAAGCCTCTGAAGAGATTAAGTGAAAGTCTTCCTTCCAAGGATTTCCCAAAGTGCTCACTATCTTCCTCTCCATGATATCCCTCACCGTTGAATATTCCAAACTGCCATGAAGCTATTGAGTATTTCCCTTTGAATGAAACACCTAAGTCTGCCGAGTTTTCTAGGCCTGCTCCCTCCTTGTTCTCTATTAGGGTCTCCTCAACATCCCTGTGGAGCCAGCCGTGGTGCTCCTCCCAGTCGTGCCACGGCCTGTGGGCAAGGCCAATTTCAACTCCGGTGTGGGGAAGAACGTTGTGAAAGTAAACGTAAGCATACTTAATTCTTGCAATGTAGGAACCGTCCAAGTCTCCAGCCTTGTCTCCGTTCTTGGCTTTTGCCTGGTGGACGTCCAACGTTGTTCTGAAATAGTCTCTATCGTTGAAGTATCCACGGAACTCTATGTAATTCCTCGTAATTTTAAAGGCGTTGCTGTGTGACGGGGATTTTAAATCTGCATCGTAATGCAGGTACGCCTCTCCGCCGACTTTTATCCTCCTTTCAGAGGAAAGGATATGGGTTTCAACTGAACGGGAAGGAATTTTTATTTCAACAGGTTTTCTTCCGGGACCCGGAGTTAGATAGAGCCTTCCCTCACTATCAACGTAGAGGTGATTTACAGGAGTTCCATTAATTAAAATAGTGTCGGCCCTTGACTGAAGGGAAATGATTGATGTTAGAGCTAACGTTAAAATAAGGAGCTTTCTCATTTTTTCCTCCAAAGGTTTAAATTTCCCTTACGGAAAGTTTATCCTATTAATTGTTAAGAAAGTGTTAAGATTTAGGAGGTAAACTTGAAAAAGCTTTTAAAACTTTTATTGCCTTTAGTTTTAGTTGTTTCCTGTACCTATGAACTTTCAATCCCAGAGAGCAAACTTGAGTCCTACGTTTGTAAGGAATTTCCTATGAAGAGTGAAATTTTTCTATCAAAAGTAATAGTTAAAAATCCAGATTTAAAGCTACTGGGTAACAATGAAGGGGAGTTTTCCTTTGATTTAGAAGTAGTTCCACTTTTGGGAAAAGAAATAGATGCTAAAGTTGATGCCATTGGAGCCTTTCAGTTTGATTCAAAAACGAAGACACTCTACCTTGTTGACTTAAAGCCCAAAGAGGTTGTACTAAATGGAAAGAAGTTTGAAAGTGATTTAGTAAACAAGACAGTTAACGTTATTATTAGAGATGTACTTAAAGGAATCCCTGTCTATAAAATAGAAGGAAAAAAAGCGAAACTCGTAAAGGGAATAGAGATTAAAAGAGGAAAGTTGGTTGTTAAGTTAGGAATCTAACTTCCGTTTCTCTTAACTTTTAAATATTTAGCCATTAACCTTGCTACTCTATAGTTCTTTGATTCATTTGCAAGGTCTAAGGGAGTTTTTCCTCTTTGGTTTTTAATCGTTGGGTCTGCTCCATTTTCTAGGAGAACCTTGGTAGCGGCATAACTTCCTTTAGAAGTTCCACAGTAGTGAAGGGGAGTGTTTCCATAGTTGTCCCTTTCGTTAACTTTAGCTCCGTTTTCTATTAGGAGCTTTGCAGTTTTAGGTCTGTTGTATATACAGACAAGGTGGAGAGGAGTATAACCGTACTTGTCCTTTTCGTTAACTTTAGCTCCGTCTTCTATTAAAAGTTTTGCTACCTCGTAATTTCCTCTAACAACAGCTTCATGTAGAGGAGTGAATCCGAAGTAGTCCTTAGCGTTAATCTTTGCTCCATGTTTTATTAAGAACCTTGCAAAATCAACACTGTTTGCATCTACGGCATAGTACAAAGGAGTCTGGCCGAATTTGTTCTCTATATCAACTGGAATTTTTCCCGAAGTAATTAGCTCTTCGGCCTTTTTAAAGTCGTAGTTCCTTAATGAAAAGAAGAACTCCCGCTTTATTTTTTTATCAACTTGAATACTTTGAGCCTTCTGGGCAAAAGAGTAACTAATCGGAGATACTGCTATGAGTAGCGATAGAATTAGAGCTCTCTTCATTTTCTCTCTCCCTGAGATTTCTCAAAACTTCTATGAGTTCATCTAAATCTTTCACGTCAAAATATAGTTTCCTATCCGATGTGAAAACAGTCCCCTTCTCTTTAACAAAGGAGACAAGTGTTTCGGGCGATACGTTTGGACTTTCTCCGAAGGAGATTATGGCCTTCATGGAGGGAGTAACTGATACCTCCTTTATTCCTAACTCCTTAGCTATTTTCTTAATCTGCATAGTTTTAAAGAGGTTAACAACAGGGTCTGGTAGATATCCCCTAAGCTTTTTCAAATTGCCCAAGAACTCTTCAGGATTTTCTGAGGATGCCATTTGAGAGTAAAGCTTTACCTTTTCCTTTGGGTCTTCAATAAATGTATCCGGAATGAAGGCTTCAAATGGTATGTTAATCTTAACGTCCTCCTCTTTCCTTTCCTTCGTTATCTCCTCAAGGAGCTTCGTATAAAGCTCAAGTCCTACAGACTCTACAAATCCGCTCTGTTTAGGTCCCAAGAGAGTTCCGGCTCCCCTTATTTCTAGGTCCCTAAGGGCAAGTTGAAATCCTCCACCCAACGGGGACAGTTTTTTCATTGCCTCAAGCCTCTTAATCGCCTCGGGGGTAAGCTTAACATTCGGGGAAGTCAGCAGGTAGCAGTACCCCTTCTCAACTCCCCTTCCTACCCTTCCTTTAAGCTGGTAGAGCTGTGAAAGGCCAAACCTCTCGGCTCCAATCACTATCAGCGTATTCGCACTTGGAACGTCAAGACCTGATTCAACTATCGATGTTGAAATCAAAACCTGAATTTTCCCCTCAAAGAACTGGTGCATCGTTTTCTCTATCTGGGAGCTCCTCATCTGGCCGTGGGCAATTTCTACCTTTACATTTGGAAAGAACTTCTCCACCTTCTCCTTGATTTCAGGAAGTGCCGATATATCGTTGTGAACTATAAATACCTGGCCGTTTCTTGAGACTTCCCTTTCAACTGCCGTTTTTAAAATGGTATCTGTGTACTTTCCAACAACAACCTTCGTTCCCCTTCTCCCTGCAGGGGGAGTTTCTATTTTTGATATGTCCCTAAAACCCGAAAGGGCTGAATAAAGAGTTCTTGGAATTGGTGTTGCCGACAGGTACAGAACATCAATGTTCGATTTTAACTTTGTCAGTTTTTCCTTTGTTTTAACTCCGAACCTGTGCTCCTCATCTATTATAAGGAGACCTAAATCCTTAAACTTAACGTCATCCTGGGTTAACCTGTGTGTTCCTATTACGATATCAATTTCTCCTCTCCCCAACCTCCTTAGTATCTCTTCCTGCTCCTTTTTCGTCCTAAATCTTGAAAGGAGTTCTATCTCAACGGGAAATCCTGAAAACCTTTTCTTAAACGTTCTGTAGTGCTGGTCGGCAAGGACCGTTGTGGGGACAACAACAGCAACCTGTTTTCCCGCAGAAACTGCCTTCATGGCAGCTCTCATTGCAACTTCCGTCTTTCCAAATCCAACGTCACCACAGAGAAGCCTGTCCATCGGTTTTTCAGACTCCATATCCCTGTAAACTTCCCTTATTGCCCTCTGCTGGTCGGGAGTAAGTCTGTATGGAAACCTTCTCTCAAACTCCCTTATTAGCTTCTCATCTCCAACAATTTTTTCCTTTACGGAGCTCTTTCTCTTCTTGTAGAGCTCCGTAAGTTCCCTTGCAAACCTTTCAAGGGAGGCCTTAATTCTCCTCTCTAAGTTTTTCCAGGAAGTTCCCCCTAATCTGTCCAACTTAGGGTTCTTTCCCCTGTATCCTGTATACCTGTAAATCCTATCAATCTGAGTAAACGGTGCGTATAGCTTCTCTCCTCCAGCGTACTCAATCTCTATAAAGTCGTAAAGCTTTCCTCCTACTTCCCTGCTTACTATTCCTTGAAATACTCCTATTCCGTAGTCCCTGTGAACTACCAACGTTCCCGGTTCAAGTTCCGTTATGTCAGTTCCCTTTTTAACAGGAATTTCTATAGTTCCCTCTGCAATTAGAGCTCTCCTTCCCTCCTCAAATTTGTAACCACCTAACGAACTTCCTCTCTCAAGCGAGTACTTAATTTTGTATATGTTAAATAGCTTTTCTGCCTCTTTTTTCAAAGTTTCAGTCTGATAGATTAACTTTACTTCGTAACCTTGGAGGCTCCTTACAATTTCCTTTAAGTTTTCATCTTCAACAAACGGAAGTGGGGTTATTTTAAAGTCAACAGAATTCTTAACGTTTTTCTCATAAATTAGAAGAATCGGTTTGGGGAGCTCCCTAACAATAAACTTTTCAGGTGATGATGAGCTTACTCCTTCCCTCTTTAGAATTTCGTAGTTTTCCATTACCTGCGAGACAAAATTCTCAGAAGATGTTCTTATCTGCTCGGGTTCAATAAATACAGCTTTAAAGTTTCCTATGTACTCTGTAATTGAAACAAGTTCAACTACATCCGGAAGGAATTTCTCAGCTCCACTGAGCTCACCCAAAAGTGAGTGTCTCTCTGATATTTCCCTGTCAATCCTTGAGAGTTTCTCTAACGTCTCCTCATCCGTCGGAAGTTCTAGTGTCGGAACAAGAGTAAAAGATTTGGTATCCAAGTCGTTCACCTTTAAGGTTTCAATTTCATCTCCAAAGAACTCTACCTCTATCCTTTCGTTTAAAGGAGTAACTATCTCTAAAAAACTTCCCTTCAATGAAAACTCCCCACTTTCAGGTTCACTATCCACCCTTCTAAAACCAAAACCCGTTAGTTTTTTTGGAAGCTCCGAAAGGTTGATTTCACTGCCTTTTTTAAACTCTAAAACCCTATCTATTAGAAACTCCGGTGATACAACCTTCTGGAGAAAAGAGGAGGGTGTCAGAACTACAAACTGAGGAGAGGTGTCAAATATTTCGTAGAGAGCTCTGAGCCTTTCGTACTGAACCGATGAAAGTGGAGATGAGACATCCAAGGGAGGAACATCCCACGAAGGAACGTAGACGGATTTTAATCCCTCCCTCTTCAAATCCTCAGAAAATGCCCTTGCCAACTGCTCTGTAGGAAGAAAAACAACTAACGGAGAAAGTTTTTCAACAATTTCCTTTAATAGAAGTGTCTTTGAGCTGCCGGGAAGACCGGTTGCTTTTGATTGTCCTTCCTTTATCTGTGATTGGACTAACTTAACGTTCCTTTTGAACATTAGCTCTCTTCAATTAACTGTGCTTCTCTCTGCATAAGCTTGTTAAACAGTGTATCCCACAGCAACTCCAGCTTTCCACCTACATGTTCCCTGTAGAATGCAATAGAGTCGTCTATTTCATCCTTCAATCTCTCAAAGAAGTCATCATTCTGAAGCCCCATATCTATCTTGTCCTGATTGTAAAGGAAAAAATCTGCGACGATTGTTCTTGCAAGTCTTTCAGCCTTATCCTTTGAGCTTTCCATACTAACCTCCAAAGTGTAACAGTAGCTTCGATAGGGTTTTCTTCAGTTCTCTCCTTTCAACAATCATATCGATTAGACCGTGTTCTAACAAAAACTCAGCCCTCTGAAAACCCTCAGGGAGTTTTTGCTTTATTGTTTGTTCAATAACTCGGGGACCGGCGAAACCTATCAGAGCTCCAGGCTCTGCAACAATCACGTCTCCAAGAAAGGCAAAGCTTGCCGAAACTCCACCCATTGTTGGGTGAGTAAGAATCGTTATGAACGGCACCCCCCTTTCCTCAAGACGTGCAAGGGCTGCAGATGTCTTTGCCATCTGCATTAGGGATAGAACTCCCTCCTGCATTCTCGCTCCACCTGAAGCAGTTATGCAGATAAATGGAATTCCCTCCTCTGCAGCCCTTTCTGCATTTCTCGTTACCTTCTCGCCGGCCACCGAGCCCATACTTCCACCCATAAACCTAAAATCAAAGCAACTTACTAAAACTTCCCTACCCTCTATTTTTCCCCTCGCATTAACTACCGAATCCTTTAATCCTGTCTTTTTCTGTGCCTCCTCAAGTCTCTGTCTGTACGATTTTCTGTCCTTAAAGTTTAGAGGGTCGGTTGGTGCAAGCTCCCCGTCCAATTCCTCATAGGTTCCTTTATCAAAGAGCATATAGAGCCTGTCCTTAGCCGGAACTGGGAAGTGGTATCCGCACTTTGGACAGACCCAGAAGGAACTTTCAAGTTCTCCTCTAAATAGGAGAGTTTTACACCTTTCACACTTCAGCCAGAGACCGCTTGGTAGCTGAAGTTGTTCCTCCTTTTTAGAAGGTTTCTTTCTCCTAAAGAGCTTTTCAAGCATTAACTAACCTCTAAAGCAGGCAATTTCAGGTAGAAGGTTCAGCAGTTCCCTAAAAGCTTCTGAAGCTATCGAATAATAAACTTTATTCCCCTCACGGCTCTTTGCAACTATTCCCTTATACCTGAGCGTTCTTAAGTGCTGTGAAAGTGAGGATTGGGAAATTCCTAAAATCTGTTCCAAATCTGTAACACACATAGGTTTGTCCTTAAGGGTAAAGAGAATCTTCAGCCTAACAGGAGAGGCCAAAGCTTTTAAACACTCAGCTCCTTCCTCTATTCTTTCATCGTCGAGTATAAACTCGTTTTCCTTTTTAGCCATAACTCCTCCATTTCAAAATGTTTTTAATCTACATTTAATTTTAATCAAAATCACAATATAAAACAAGTTGAATTAAATCTTTAAATTTATAGCCGTGTAATATATATTTATGTTACTTATATTTCAACTACTTTCTAAATTTGGAGGAGTCGCATGAAGCGAATAGAAACGGAGAGAGCCCCAAAACCCGTAGCCCCCTATTCACAGGGCATTCTGTACGGAAACTTTATCTTTGTTTCGGGACAGTTGGGAATAGACCCTGAAACCGGAAAACTTTTAGAGTCTTTTGAGGAGCAGTCAGAACAGGCTTTAAAAAATCTAATCTCAATAGTTGAAACAGGAGGGGGAAGCAGGTGTAGTATTGTGAGGATTACTGTCTATATGAAGAACTTAGAAAACTTTTCGAAGTTTAACAAAATATACGGAGAAATTTTTAAGGACTGTCCAGTTAAACCTACGAGGGCTGTTGTAGGTATCAGCGAACTTCCGTTGGGAGCTCTCCTGGAGGTTGAATGCATAGCAGTAAGGGGATAGGAAAGCTGTTTGTTGTTGCTACTCCTATAGGAAACTTAGAGGATATTACACTGAGGGCACTTAGGGTTTTAAAGGAAGTTGATTTAATAGCCTGTGAGGATACCAGGAGGACTTTAAAGCTCTTGAACTATTATGGGATTAAGGGAAAAAAGCTCGTTTCATACCACGAGCACAACGAGGAAAGGAGAGTTAAGGGTTTAATTGAGGAGTTGAGAAGGGGAAAGAGCATTGCTCTCGTTTCAGATGCTGGAACGCCCTGTATAAGTGACCCTGGATACAGGATTGTCTCTCTTGCAAGGAGAGAGGGAATAGATGTTGTTCCCGTTCCAGGGCCTTCAGCAGTTGTTGCTGCACTCTCGGCCTCTGGATTCCCAACGGATAAGTTCTTCTTCGGTGGATTTCTTCCGAGAAAAGAGGGTGCTCTAAGAGAAACCTTAGAGGAGTTTATTGGAAAACACTTTACTTCTGTTTTCTACGAATCACCCCATAGGTTGGAGAGAACTTTAGGTCTAATTTCTGAAATTTACCCTGAAATTGAAATGGGGGTTTACAGGGAGATAACAAAGGCCAACGAGGAGCTTTTAAAGGGAAAACCTAATGAAATTCTAAGGGAACTAAAGGAAAAAGGAAAGTTTAAGGGAGAATTTGTTCTCATCTTTCCTCCTCAAAAAGTAGAAAAGGAGGAAAAAGATTTGGATGAAGTAATCTTGGAGTTTCTCAAAAAGGGGCTTTCTGCAAAGGAGGTCTCAAAGGAGGCCTCTAAAGTAACAGGCCTCCCAAAAAGAGAAATCTACAAAAGGGTAGTTGAACTACTTAACGATTGAGGGTTTACATTCAACAAGTTCACCGTCCTTGTACTCGTAGGCCTTTATTACACAGGGGCCTCCGATGTACCTTTCAACATCGACAAAGGATGCATACTTCACCTTAAACCACTTTACTGTGAATTCAAATGCTACCATCGGGTCAAAGTCCTTACAGCTGTAAGCATCTAAACTGAAGAAGTCCTCCTCTGGCCATGTGTGAATTGTACAGTGGCTCTCGAGCCAGATAGAGACTCCGGAAACTCCACTATCTTCAGTTGCTCTTCTCTTAAGAGTTTCCTCCATAAACTCAAGGGTTCTGCTCTTAACGTTCTCCTCTGATAGTTTCTTTACAAACTGTTCAAGTTCCGATTGGGCAAATGGAAATTTGGCTACAATTGGAGGATAGACCAACGTCATGTCTAACTTTCTTGCAAGCTCTTCCATGTAGTCGTAAATAGGCTGAATTGTATTTATCCTTGAAATGTCGCTAACAACCGCATCCATCATTACGTGTCTTCCAACAAACTCCATCTTATCCTCCGAAAGAACGGTTAACTACTTCTTAAGAGGAACGACATCTACAGTTACAGTTGCCTCAATGTCCTTAAATAGGTGAATTTTTACCTCGTAAGTTCCCGTCTCCCTAATAGGTTTCTCAAGTACTATCTGTTTCTTCTCTACGTCCTCGAATCCCGCCTTGTGGAGGGCCTTCTCAATCTGGGATGTTGTTACTGAACCAAAAAGTTTTCCTTCTTCACCTGCCTCGTGTTCAATAGTCACCCTTGTCTGGTTGAGCTTTTCGGCAATTTCTTTAAACCTCTGAATCTGTCTTTCAGCCTTTTTCCTTAGTGATTGAAGTTCGTTCTTTACCCTTCTTACATTGCTGTCTGTTGCAGGGAGAGCTATGCCTTCGGGAATCAAGTAGTTCCTTGCATAGCCGTCCTTTACGTTAACAATGTCTCCAACCTTTCCTAAGTTTTCCATATCCCTAATTAGTATTACTTTCATTTTTCTCACCTCCTTCAAGTTTTCTAAAGTTTAGCATGTAGTCCAAAAGTCCAAGAATAGCCGAAAGGACAAACAGTGCAGCTGGAAAAATAATAATTGAAAATCCCGTTATCAACTTCCACAGGTTGGAAAGTTTTGACCAAAACCACAGTGAAACGGTTAAACCCTGAAGTGAAATCAGGGAGATGGAAACAACTAGAAGATTCTTTGAGACTTTACCCAATACTCCACTTAGTTTTAGAACAACCCCCAACGCAGAAAGGATAAAGAGAATAACCAACCAGAAACCGTACTTAAGGTTGCTTAAAGGTCGGAGCTCTCTACAGAAAAGCCTTGAGATACCGTAGGATAGATAAGAAAAGAGAGAAGATGAAAAGAAGTAGATGCCGTACCTGTAACTTAGTAATTCCTTCAACGGACCAACTTCCTTAGGAAGACCAAATAAGGTCTCCTCTAAAACTGTTACGAATGTAAGGAAAACCCCTCCAGTTGTAACGGTTATGTTCGGGGAAAAGTTCTTCATTAGGAAGAATAGAGCTCCTAAAACTATAACTGAAGAAATGTCCAAGAGTGATTCTTTGTTCAGAAAGAAAAGGAACAATAACGCAGGAAGTGCTGAAAGGGAGCTCCAGAAGAGACTATACTCCCTCAAAACCCTTATAAAAACTGAAGGAATAAATATTGAAAGTCCCAGCCCAAACGGTATCAAGCTGGGACTTCTTAGCATTAATCCTGTAGAAACCGTTAAGAGAAACAGAACTATTAACGGTTTTAGTCTTTCCATTTAATCAATCTTCACAAATGGAAGAAGTGCTAAGTGTCTTGCTCTCTTAACAGCTCTTGCAAGCTGTCTCTGGTGCTTTGAACAGACACCTGAAATACGCCTTGGAATAATTCTTCCCCTTTCAGAGACAAATGACTTTAATAGGTCAATGTTTTTATAGTCAATCTTTTCTATCTTTTCAGCACAGAACTTACAGTACTTTCTCCTAACAAATCTCCTCTGTGGAAGTCCATTTGCCATTTCTTACCTCCTTAAAATTCAATGTCGTCAATTTCCTCTTCTTCCTCTAAAACTTCCCTTCTTGGGTCAAGGGCAGAAACCCTATCAGCCCTAACTTCAATTTTGCTCCTGTTTTCTCCACTTTCCGTCTTCCAGGTTGACTGCCTTAAACTCCCTTCAACTAAAACCCTATCTCCCTTGTTGAATCTGCCAACAGCTCTGTCCGCTGCAGTACCCCAAAGAACAACATCTATAAATAGGGTATTGTCCTGCCAGTTTCCGTCCCTGTCCCTGTAGGGATTGTTTACAGCTATTCTCAGCCTTGTAAATGGAGTTCCACTGTTTGTGTGTTGAAGTTGAGGGTCAGCAACTAACCTTCCTATGAGAAAAACCTTGTTAAGGTTTGCCATTATTCCTCTCCCTTATTCTCTTCAACAGCTACCTTTTCCTCCTCCTTCTTTGAAAATTTCTCCTTTAGCTCCTTAACTTCAGAAGGTTTAAGTCTAAAGAGGAGGAATCTAATTACGTCCTCGTTAATTCTGAAAAAGCTTTCCATATTCTTTACAAAGTCCCTCTCGTTCGTTCTGATGTATTCAAGAACGTAGTAGCCCTTGTCGTAGTCGTTAATAGGATAGGCAAGCTGTCTCTTTCCCCACTCGTCTACTAGTAGAACCTCTCCTTTGTACCTGTTAACGTAGGAGTTAATCTTTTCAATTGCTGCCTTTGTCTCCTCATCTGACATTGTTGGTCTCAATATGTAAACCATTTCGTAGTAGTACTCCCTCATGACTACCTCCATTAAGTACATTTACTCTGAATTTTCTGGTCCAATTCTCCTTTCCGGAGAATCTCCAAAACACAAGAAGCTGCCCTCTTTACAGCCTCCTCAATTAGGGGAAGTTCCTCCTCTTTAAAAGGTGATAAAACGTAGTCAACGACCTCTTCCTTCCTCTCAGGCCTTCCTATTCCAACTCTAATCCTTGGAAATTCTTGAGTCCCCAAGCTTTCGATTACCGATTGAACTCCTCTGTGTCCTCCGGAGCTCCCTTTTAACCTTAACCTCACCTTTCCTAACGGAAGGTCAAGGTCGTCGTAAATAACTAAAATATCTTTCGGTTCAATTTTAAAGAACTTTGTAAACCGAGAAACACTCTCTCCGCTTCTGTTCATATAGGTTAACGGTTTGAGGAAGAAAACTTTCTCCTCGGTAAGCTTTGTTTCACCGTAGAGGCCGTTAAACTTTTCCCTTGAAAAGGAAATTCCCAGTTCCTTAGAAACCTCATCCAAAACCCACCATCCAACGTTGTGGCGGGTTTTTTCATACTCCTTTCCGGGATTACCAAGGCCTACAACGAGCTTAACCATTACTCCTCAGTTGTCTCCTCTTCTGTTTCTGCTGTTTCCTCAGGTTCTACAACTACTGCAACGGTTTCCTCAGGGTTATCTGCCAACTTTGCTCCTTCGGGAAGGGGAATCTCTCCAACGTGAAGGGCATCTCCAGCATGGAGATTTGAAAGATCAACAACAATTTTTTCAGGAATTGCCCTTGGAAGAGTTTCGATTGTAACTTCTCTTTTAAGAATCTCTAAAACTCCACCTTCTTCCGAAACTCCTATTGGAGTTCCTACGAACTCAAGTTCTACAGTTACTTCAATTGTTTCTCCAAATTTAATTTCTTGGAAATCCAAGTGAATAGGAACATCACCTAACCAGTTGTACTGGATGTCCTTAAGAATGCACATCCTCTCCTCGTCATCTAAGAGGAGCTTAATGAGTCCATGGTGGTGTTTTATTCTCTTGACCTCTTTCGCAGGAACGGCAATCGGTGTTGCCTCTGGTCTTCCACCGCCGTAGATAACAGCCGGTAGAAGGCCTTCCCTGCGCAGCTTTTTGGCTACCTGTTTTCCTGTTTTCTCCCTCTTGGTAGCCTTTAGTTCTACTACCTTCATACCTACCTCCTAATGTTTTTCTGCGGGAAAGCAAGCCAATATTTACACTTGTACTTGTATTTTGTCAAGTTTTAAAAGAATGATAGTTGAAATAATAGACATCTCTCTTTAGTTCTGTTAATCATGATTTTTCAATCAGTTTCAGTTAATAACATTGATTTTTAGATTTAGATAGAAAAGAGAGAAAGTTCCCCTTGAAAAGGGGAATAAAATAACAAAACAAATTATCTGTAGTACTTCATAGCCTTTTGAGCCTCTCTCTCAAGTTCTCTTCTCTTGATAGCCTCCCTCTTATCGTACTTCTTCTTACCCCTAACCAAAGCTATCTCTACTTTTACCTTTCCCCGTTTATTGAAGTACATTCTAAGAGGAACTATTGTTAATCCCTTTTCTTGAACTTTTCCAAAGAGCCTCTTTATCTCTCTCTTGTGTAGAAGTAGCTTTCTCCTTCTTGTAGGTTCGTGATTGAAGAGATTTCCGTATGTATATGGAGCTATATAGGCGTTAAAAAGGTAGGCTTCTCCATTCTCTATGCGGACAAAGGAATCCCTTAAATTAACTTTTCCCTCCCTTATGGATTTAACCTCTGTTCCCTTTAACTCAATACCTGCTTCGTACTTTTCTAAGATTTCATAGTCAAAGTAGGCCTTTTTGTTTTTTATCTCTGGTGCTCTTCCTCCGGCCATTTTAGAATAACTCTCCTGTTTTCTTTATCTATTCTGTCAACTACGAATTTATACTTATGTTTATACTTAAATTTTACTCCTTTAGGAACGTTCTCACTTGGAATAAATCCTGCAACATCCTGAGGAAGGTAGACCCAGAAACCTCTCTTTTCCTCCTTTACAACCTCACCCTCAACCTTCATTCCAGGAGCGTAAATCTCATTTATTCTTTCCCAGGGGTCAGGTTTTACATCCTTTAGCGATAGAACTAGTCTTTCCTTGTCCCTTTCTATCTTCTTGATTTTTACCTTTATTCTGTCCCCTATCTTGGCTACATCAAAGGGTGTTTTTAAACCGGACCAGGAAATATCACTTTTGTGAACCAAACCATCAACGCCATCAACATCTACAAAAATTCCAAAGTCCACAATATTTTTAACAACTCCCTCTACAACGTCTCCCTCTTTTAATCTCTTTAACGTTTCCTTTCTCTTTTCGACTCTTCTTTCCTCAAGTAGTTTCCTCCTTGATATAACAATGCTCCTTCTCTTTCTATCAATCGATAGAACCTTTGCCTCTATCTCCCTGTCAAGCCAATCATCCGGCCTTGTAACTGGCATTATGTCAACCTGAGACATGGGAAGAAAAACAGTTAAACCGTTGTCAAGTTTAACCTTGTATCCCCCTCTCACTTTCTGCTTTATTATCCCCCTAACAGTTCCTTTCTTCCCAATCTCGTCTGCAAGCCTTTCCCATTCCTTAATTGACCTTGCACAATTAACGGACAGGAGGGCATAACCATTTTCCGTTTCAGGTTCAACAATACAGACATCAATTTTCTCACCAATCTTAGGTCTATAACCTAATTCTTTCAAAGGAACAACACCTTCCGATTTCCAACCAAAATCAATAAACGCCTCCCTATCCGTTACTTTAACAACGGTTCCAGTAATTACTTCTCGCTTTAGCTTTTTAAAACTCTCTTCAAGTAGTTTGGCAAACTCCCCTTCCACTTAAAACTCCCCCTTTTTTAAGATGAAGAAGATAGTTAACTACCTCCTCAATTACCCACTGCGGAGTAGAGGCTCCTGCAGTTATTCCAACTGTTTCGGAATTCTCAAGCCAATCGGGCTCAATTTCATCTTTAGATTCTATGTGGTAAGTTTTGGGATTAACCTCTTTCGCTATCTGGTAGAGTTTTGTTGTATTTGAACTATTCTTCCCACCGATAACAAACATAACATCAACTTCTTTAGCAAGCTCCAATGTTTCCTTCTGTCTTACTGAAGTCGCACTACAGATTGTATTGTAAACTTTCAAATCCTTCACCTTTAATGAGAGAATAGAAACTGCCTCCTTAAAAAAGGAGAGATTTAATGTGGTCTGGCAGACAACACCCAATCTTTTCATGGGAGGAAGTTTTTTTAATTCATCTAAACTGTTAATTATCATTGGATTTTTTACATGGCCGGCAATTCCTATAACCTCGGGATGGCGGGCATTACCTAAAATTAGAACGGGATATCCTTCCTTTTCCAACCTCATTGCCTTTTCGTGAACGTCCTTAACAAAGGGACAGGTTGCATCTACGATTTCAGCTCCCTTTCTTTTTAGAAATTCAAGAACTTTGGGAGAAACACCGTGAGACCTGATAACAACTGTATCCCCTTCCTTTAAATCGTTCATATCCTCAATGAAGACCATTCCCAAATTTTTTAATCTTTCTATTTCCTTTTTGTTGTGAATGAGCTCCCCTAAACAGAGAGCTCTTCCTTCTGCTTTTTTAATAGATTCAACTGCCATATTTACTGCTCTTTTAACTCCCCAGCAGAAACCTGCACTCTTCGCTACTTTTATTTTCACCCTTCAGCTCCTTTATCTTCTCCATTATAAAATCAGCAGCCTTCTGATAGTTATCTTTTCTATCCTCTAAATCTAATTGAAAGGGCTTACCAAATGCAACAGTAACTCTCGGTATTCCTCCTATGAGTTTTTCCTTACCTATCAGAGCTTCACTACCCTCAATCAAACATGGAACTATTGGAGCCCCCGACTTTAGGGCGACCATTCCTGCTCCCCACTTTGGTCTAACAAACCTGCTGGCTGGGGCTCTCTGTCCCTCAGGGAAAATACAAACCAGTTCCCCTTTTCTTAAAATTTCTAAGGCCGTCTTTAAGGCCGTTAAATCTGCCCTTCCCCTCTTTACGGGAAAGGCGTTCCCCCAGTGTTTTATTAAACTTGAAAGAACCGGCATTTCAAAGAGCTCCGACTTTGCCATAAAGAAAACTGGCCTCTTTTTCACTGCATAGGCAACAAGTGGTGGGTCAAGGTAGCTTCTGTGGTTTGCCATCAAGAGAACAGGTCCCCTATCTGGAATGTTTTCCCTACCGGTAACTTTCAATCTGCACAAAAAACCTAAAAGGCGGGCAACAGTATGAAGCCAGACCCAGTAGGCTTTTTTCCTTTTTACCCAAGGATATTTTTTCGTTAATTCTTCCATGAGTTAGATTTTAGCAAAATTTAATATGTCCCCCCTTCCATTAAGAAAGGGGGGGAGAAAAAAAAGAGTTGCCCTAAAAGGTGAAGAAGAGTTGAACAGAAGCTGTACCTTTGTGGTCTGAGCCATTAAAGGCGTTATCGTAATTACTCTTAACATAGGAATACTCAGCTCTAACCGTTGTATGGTCGGAGAGTTTGTAGGTCGGGGTAACTGTAAGGGAATAGGTCCCTTTGTTGTTAAACCCGTAGATTCTCGAATTGTCTTTGTCCTTTACGTACTCGGCTCTAAAGGGAACAGATATTTTCCCGAATTCGGGAATAACGTAGAGTGCAACTCCATAACCTTTTTTACTGCTGTCCTCATCAAGCCACTGGTAATCTCCATTCAGTGCAAGTTGGACGTTCTTAATCTTATAGCCTAAAGTGAAGTCTATAAGGTTTTTATAGTTTCCGTAGTCAAAGTAGGTAAACGTGTAGCTGACATCTTTAACCATTCCGGTGCTTCCTACTGCAAAGGCATGGTCCTTACTGTTTCCGTTTAGCTCGTCTCCCCTATTGTACTCGGCGTACAACTGAATGTCGTCTGTGAGACTGTATGTGGCTCTTGCACCTTTGTAGATGAAGGGTTGAGAGTTCCACACCAAACCGTACGTAACGTTCGGATTCAGGTAGGTTGCTGCAAGCTCGTAACCTACGTTTGTTGTTAAAACACCGGCATCAATCTCAAGTCCTTTTAAAGGTAGGGCATAAACGTATCCCGATAGAATTCCGTAGTGGTCTCCTACTATGGCAGTATTGTCGTTATTGACACTACCAACAACTGTAGGTTCAAGAATTGAACCAACGGCAATGTCAAATCCTCCAAACTTATCTCCTCCGGAGAGTTCCAAAACGGCATCTGTCAGTTTTATGTTGTTTGTGGAACTCCCATCACTCTCGGCCCTTGACTTGTTGAAATCTGTTGCGGAAATTCCACCGCTCAACTTTACTTCCGGTAGGTTTACCTTAATTTCGCCTGCCTTTGAGACAGCCGATACCACTAAAAGTGCTAATGTTAGAATTATGAATGCGCGCTTCATCACTTTTTTCTCCTTTTTTTCTCTTCTGGTTTCAAACGGGAGTGGGGAGGTCCCCCTCCCGATTTTTATAGGTTAAAGCCCTTTTCTCCGTGGATTGCGGAGTCAAGTCCTTCAACTTCGTATTCTTCGGGAACCCTAGCACCACCTGTAAGGATTGATGAGACAAAGTAAACAACTGCAGTCATTACACCGGAGTAAACTATTGTTACAGCAACGGCCTTTAGCTGAATCCAGAGCTGAGGAAGGTTCCCCTCAAGGACACCGGAAGTTCCGCCTATAGCCTTAACTGCAAAGATTCCAGTTGCAACGGCTCCCCATATTCCGTTTAAACCGTGAACTCCAAAGGCATCAAGGGAGTCGTCGTATCCCAACTTCTTCTTCAGAACAAAAACTCCGAACCATCCCAAAATTCCCGCAACGAATCCTATTGCGAGAGCTCCAAAGACATCAACAAAACCTGCAGCAGGAGTAATTGCAACAAGTCCTGCAACTGCGCCGGATGCAGCACCAAGTAGTGTGGGTTTCCTTGCAAAAATCCACTCTGTAACCATCCACGAAATTGCTGCTATTGATGCGGCAACGTTTGTTACTAAGAATGCAGAACCGGCAATCCCGTCTGCAGAAAGCTCGGAACCTGCGTTAAACCCGAACCATCCGAACCAGAGCAGTGCTGCGCCTAAAACGGTCAGAACAACAGATGACGGGAAGAATGCAGTTTTCCTGTACCCCTTCCTCTTTCCAAGGAGCATGGCAAGAACCAATCCGGCAATACCTGCGTTTATGTGGACAACGGTTCCACCGGCAAAGTCAAGGGCTCCGTCGTTTCCCAAAAATCCTCCACCCCAAACCCAGTGGGCTATCGGAGCGTAAACCACCGTAACCCAAAAGAGCGAAAAGATTAACCAGGTCGAAAACTTCATCCTCTCAATTACGGAACCGCTTGCAAGGGCGACGGTTATTGCTGCAAACGTTCCCTGAAATGCTGCGAAGACAAACTCCGGAATCGTTCCGTTCAGAGTGTCCGTTTCTATACCGTGCATGAATATTTTCTGTAGTCCTCCTATGAATCCACCAACGTCAGGTCCAAAGGCCAACGTGTATCCCCAGAGAACCCAAACGACAGTTGCAACACAGTAGGCAAGAAAGCTCATTCCAATAGTGTTCAGTATGTTCTTACTCCTCGCCATTCCCCCGTAAAAGAGAGCAACACCTGCCGGCGTCATCAGCATTACAAGGGCTGTTGAAACCAACATCCAAGCGGTATCACCGCTGTTTAACTTTGGAGCTTCACCTGCAAACGCCGCTGCCGGCATTAGGGCTAACGGCAGAATTCCCAACAACCTCTTCATATCGAAACCTCCCTGAAAGTATTTTTAAAGAGCTTCGTCTCCCCTCTCTCCGGTCCTTATCCTCACCGCGTCCTTAACGGGAATTACGAAAATCTTCCCGTCTCCAATTTTTCCGGTCCTTGCCGAGTTAACAATCACCTCTAAGGCCTTTTCAACCAAGTCCTCCGATACTACAAGCTCCAACTTTATCTTTGGAATTAGGTCAACGACGTACTCAGCCCCCCTGTAGAGCTCCGTATGCCCTTTTTGTCTTCCAAATCCCTTCACCTCAGAAACTGTCATTCCGGATATTCCGATTTCTGTTAAGGCCTCCTTCACCTCATCAAGCTTAAACGGCTTAATGATTGCCTCTATTTTTTTCATTTCGACCTCCCTTTAACCATTTTTGGATACTTAATAGCAAGGGGTATGCCAAAATCAAATAGAGGCCTTGAAACAAGGGGATTTAGAAACAAAAAGAGGGACTTAAAAATACTTTAGTTGAACAGAAGGGATTTAAAACTGCACTATTATTGTTCAGTGGGTTTACTTAGTATTTCCCTTATTTCTTCTTTTGATTCCCAGAGAGCCCTGACAACTCTCCCATCGAACAGTTTATCCTCACCCGCATTTTCTAACATATAGTTCATAACGTAGTCTAACGAGTGAGATTTCTTGTAAGGCCTTTCAGAGGTCATCGCCTCAACAACATCGGCAACTGCAACAATCTTTGCTAAAAGTGGAATTTCACCACACTTCAACCCCTTCGGATATCCGGAACTGTTGCACCTTTCGTGGTGGTAGAGAACGATTGGTAAAACGTCGGAGAGCTCCTTTATTGGTTTTAAAATTTTGTACCCCACCTCTGGATGTTTCTTTACTAATTCAAACTCCTCCTTTGTTAACTTTCCCGGTTTATCTATTATGCTCTGAGGAACTCCCAACTTTCCAATGTCATGGAGTAGAGCTCCAATCTCCAACAATCTCAAATCCTTTTTATCAAGTCCTAGTTTTCTTCCTAAAATAACTGAAATTTCTGCAACTCTTTCACTGTGTCCCCTCGTCCAGGGAGACATTGCATCAACCGCATTAGCAAGAGCTCTAACTGCCCCCATCAGGAGGTCTTCAAGTTCTTTCTTCTTTTCTAATACAGAAATTCCCTGATGAATCATGTTTAGAATGGTTTTTAAAGTATTTTCCGGAATATCTCCATACTCTCTTATTTCGATTTTTACTTTTCTTTCATCGGGCAAATATTCTAAGATGACATCTATATCAAAAAACTTTTTTAATGTTGCATAAATTCTACCTAAGAACTCATCCAGGTTATCCGAATCTACGATGGAGTTTAGCAGTTCTCCAGAAAATAGGAAAAGCTTATTATCTATCTCCCTTCCTTTTTCCAAGTTACTATACATTTCAAGAACAGACCTGACAATATTACTAAATTCATTACCTGATTCAAGCCAACTTTTTTGTTTTAAAGTTTTAAGTTTTCCTTCATTCCATCCTTTGATAGCAGTGACAATCTCTAATACTCTTTTATTTATTTTGAAGTAAACGTAAAATAATATTGTTAATATCGATAAAAATACAACTAAAAAAAGAACAAACACAAACTTTCTTATTTTTGCAATTAAATTTATAATTTCTTGAGTATTAAAGTAAGCTGAAAACTCCAGAACAGGAGTTGTGTTAAATTCATAAGTAACTTTATAATAACATGGTTCATCCAAAAGAGAATCTTTACAAATCTCTTTATTCTTGCAGTTTCCAACTGAAACTAAAGGAAGTCCATACTCATAAATTCCTAAACAGGATAAATTTCTGTCCTGTCTAACAGTATCTTCTAAAACTTTGTAGAGTTGAGTATATTCATAATTTTTTATTAATTCCCATGAGTAAGAAGCAAGAAGCTTCGCTTCAAGGTGACATTTCTCTTTAAACTTCCTTTCTATCCCCTCGCTTAAGAAATTTTTTATACCAAAATAGACAAGAATTAGTGCACCAAGAAATAGGAGAGTAGATGTGATAAGTAGTTTTCCATAAGTACTACTTATTAGTCTTTTTAGCATTCAAAATCCTCACGAGGCGAGAACGGTGGAGCTCTTCTCTCTTCAAAAACGAGTAGATAGAATCCCTCCACTTTGAGGACTCCTTTAAATCTAAAATCGCTGAATAAAGCTTTATGGCCTGATTCTCTCCATTAATGTCTTCCTCTATCAACTTTTCAAATTGGAGTCCTGTCTGTGGAGGCCAAATTGCTACAGTTGGAGTAGCTCCCTCTTTAACGAGTATTTCAGTTAAACTTCTTGCGTGTAGAATCTCATCCATCATATTCATCTCAAGAATTTTTTTCACGCTTTTATCTTGAATTATGCCACTATGGTTTATATACTGACAAATAGCTCCGTATTCGTGGGATATGGCAAGGTTGCAGAACGTGACAAACTTATCCCCTTTTACTATTTCAGCTTCCGAATAAACAGGAACGACGAATGAAAATAGTGAACCAAAAAGGAGTTTTAAAATATCTCTTCTATTCATAATTAGCTCCCATTAATTTATTAATAAATTTAATTTTATCAATTAACCATACTTAGAGGGTAAAATGAAGGGAGAGATTTACCATCCACCAGTTTTGCTGAAAGAGTCCTTAGGTTACCTAAAGGCCGATAAAGGAGGAATTTTTGTTGATGCCACCTTGGGAGGAGGAGGGCACACAGAAGCGATTTTAAGAGCAAATCCTGAAAACAAGGTTATCGGAATTGACAGAGATGAGGAGGCAATTGAGAGAGCTCTTAAGAGGTTGGAATCGTTTGGAGATAGAGTTTCAATATACCATGCAAACTTTTCTCAAATTGGAAAGGTGTTAGAGGAGGAGGGAATAGATAGAGTTAATGGCATTCTCTTCGACCTTGGAGTTTCGCACTTTCACCTAAGGGGAGAGAGGGGATTTACAGTTTGGAAGGAACAGCCCCTGGATATGAGGATGGACAGAAGACAGAAGCTAACGGCAAAGGACGTTGTAAACAAGCTTTCAGAGAGGGAACTCTCAGAGTTAATCTTCAAGTACGGAGAGGAGAGGTTTGCAAGGAAGATTGCAAGGGAGATTGTGAGGAGGAGAAGGAGAAAGAAGATAGAAACAACAAAGGAGCTTGCAGAGATTGTTGAATCTGTTATTCCTAAAAAGCTCTGGGCAGGAAGGAGAAAGCACCCTGCAGTAAAGACCTTTCAGGCAATAAGGATTTACGTAAACAGGGAGTTTGAGGAGATTGAAAGGGGAATTCCTGAGGCAGCAGAGTTTGTAAAATTTGGTGGGAGGATAGTTGTAATCACTTTTCACTCCTTGGAGGACAGGCTTGTTAAAAATATACTGAAGAACTTGGAAAACTTTAAGGTAGTCACGAAAAAGCCGGTTCAGCCGACAGAGGAGGAGATAAGGGAGAATCCAGCCTCAAGGAGTGCAAAGTTGAGAGCTGTTGAGAGAATAGGTTAGAGTTCCTCTATCTTGGCCCCGCCCCTGTCAACATCTAAAACGAGGTACCTCGATTCTATTCCAAGAGCGTCAAAAACATTACACATCGCCCTTCCTATCTCCTCAAAGTTACCGTCTGCGAGAGCTCCAATACAGCTTCCGGCACCGGACAGGTAAACTGCGAAAGCTCCGGCTTTATACCCTTCCGATACGACCTCCCAGAAGGAAGGAATAAGGTCGCACCTGTAAGGTTGATGGATTCTATCCTTAACTGCCTCCTTTAAAAGCCCGTAGTCCCTCTTTTGGAGAGCTCCTAAAAGTAGAGCAACCCTTTGGATGTTAAAAATAACGTCCTTCTTAGGATAGCTTTCCGGCAGGACGGAGCGGGAATCTTCTGTGGAGAGGAAGAGTTCAGGAACAACAATTACAACCTTTAAATCTCCAGGCCAGTCAAGTTTTATATAGTGGAGGTCTCCGTTCGTTGCGGCTACAACGAATCCACCTGTGTATGCTGGCAGAACGTTGTCTGGATGGGGTTCAAACTTAAATGCAATATCTATGACCTCAGGAAGGGAAAGTTTCTTTCCGGAAATTCTCTCAGCGGCAAGTATTCCCCCTACAATTGCCGTTGCAGAGCTCCCAAGCCCCCTTCCCAAAGGAATCCTGTTTACGAGCTTAACCCTTATAGGTTGATTTAGACCTAAGTACTCCATTGTGCTTCTGTAAGCCCTTAAAAAGAGGTTTCTTTCATCCTTGGGGAGTTCCTCCTTTCCCTCCCCCTCTATCTCTACAGAGTAGAGCTCTGAGGGTTCAAAGTAGAAATCGTTGTAGAGGCTGAGGGCAAGTCCCAAAGCATCAAATCCCGGCCCCAAGTTACTTGTAGAAGCTGGAACAGAAACTTTAAACTTCATATCAACCCCTTTTATTTTGAATTTTCAAAAACCTCAAGGGCTTCCTTTAGGTCAACAGTTCCCTCATAGAGAGCCCTTCCAACAATTGCACCAAAAACATTTTTAATTTTGGAAAGTTTAACTAAATCCTCTAATTTTGAAACTCCGCCCGATGCTATAACCGGGTGAGTGACCGACGATGCAAACTTCTTTACTTCCTCAAAGTTTGGACTCGTTAGAGTTCCGTCCCTTGATATGTCAGTATACACAAATCCCCATATGTTTTCATCATCAACTCTTTTTGCAAGTTCAACTGCAGGAATCCCGGAAAGCTCTACCCAGCCCTTTGTCGTTGCAATACCGTTCTTTGCATCTATCCCAACAACAACTTTGTTTGGAAACTCTTTAACCATTTCTTTAAAGAGCTCTGGATTTTCAACGGTAACTGTTCCAACAACCACTCTGTCAACTCCGGCTTTAAATAGCTCCTCAAGGGCTTTTAAAGTCCTTACCCCTCCTCCAAACTGAACAGGAATGGAGAGCTCCTCTACTATCTCTCTAACTATTGGCAGGTTCTTGGGAACACCCTCAAATGCACCGTCAAGGTCAACTACGTGGACTCTACGAGCTCCCAAACTTTCCCACCTTTTGGCAACCTCAACGGGATTTTCAAAGTATACCTTTTCCTTATCAGCTCTTCCCTGATAGAGCCTTACGCACCTTCCGCCTTTTATATCAACTGCCGGAATAACCTCAAACACCTGTTTCCTCCTAAGAAAAAGCTACATCTTTACTTGGTTGGGCTTGTCTTAAGCATATAAAAAAACAGTCAAAGAATTATAGACATTAAAAATAGAACAAAAAGGATTTCAACCATTTTCATCAAATCCCTAAAACGTCAAACATCGTATAGAGTCCTGGTTCCTTATCGGCAATCCACTTTGCAGCAACCAAAGCTCCCCTTGCAAAAGTCTCCCTGCTCGTTGCCCTGTGGGTGAGCTCTAATCTCTCTCCCAACGTTCCAAAGAATACTGTATGGTCTCCTACAACGTCCCCCATTCTTGAGGAGAGAATTCCAATCTCATCGGGCTTTCTCTCCCCCATGAGTCCCTTCCTTCCATAAACGGCCACATCCTCTAAGTTTTTACCCAAATTTTCCGCAACTATCTCTGCCAACCTCATGGCAGTTCCAGAAGGGGCATCCTTTTTAAACCTGTGGTGAATCTCAAAAATCTCTACATCGTAACCCTTATCCTTTAAAGCTCTTGTAACTTCTCCAACTATCTTAAATAAAATGTTTACCCCTAAACTCATGTTGGGAGAGAGAACTATCGGAATAGCCTTGGAGGCCTCCTCTATTATCCTTTTTTCCTCTTCAGAAAATCCCGTAGTTCCTATTACAAGGGAAATCCCCAAAGTTTTTGCATCTTCAACGTTTTTTAAGGTCGCATTAGGAGTAGTAAAGTCAATGAGAACATCTGGCTTTTCCTTAAGCTCCTTTAAAGAACTGTAAAATTTAACCCCTTTTGAAAATTCGCTCCCTATGAACTCAGAGTCAGGTCTTTCCGTAACCCCTACAAGCTCAAAATCACTGTCCTGAAGGGCTAAATTTGCTATCAATGAACCCATCCTACCCTTAGCACCTGCAACGGTAAGCTTTACCATTTTCTACTCTCCCAACTTCTTTTTTCTCTTTATTTCAAACCACTTAACTATCCCGTAAACTATTCCTAAGATTAGAATTAAGGCTCCAATTCCCAATTTGAACTCTATAGGTTTACCGTGTTCCAACGAAACAACAAGGGCTTCCCTTATTGTTGCCGCCAGTGCAACGCTAACAAATGCAGAAACGGCAAGTTCCCCACCCAACATGAACTTTATCTCGCTGTTGAGGAGCTCCAAAACGGTCCAGAGGATAAGGAGGTCACCCATTGCGGCAATGAGGCTATGAGCAAGGTCTCCGTGGAAGAAGTGGTAGATGTCCATTCCAAAGAGCGCAATAACGAAAATTGCAAGGAACATTAAACCTATAAGAATAGCTATGTCCATAAAAACTGCAAACTTCTTGCTGAACTTAATTGCAGCCCTCTCTACTTTTCCGGCCTCAAAAAAGGTTCGGAGTTCTGCATCGACGTAGTAGGAGACTAAAACGTCCTCATTTAAGGCAAGTACCTTTCTCAAGGACCTGTTTAAGTCCTCCATCCTCTCAAAGACTTCCTCAAGAATAAATCCCTCAACAATCTCGGCCTTTGAAGGGTCACAGACCTTCTCCTGCTCTCTTCTGTAGTCCTCAAAGAAGACCTTTGCCTTTTCGGAGAAAAAGTTTGCTATGCGTCGGCTACAGAAACGACTAACGAAGTTCATTGCAACGATTATGTAGTGAGGAGGAATACCTTCCTCAACATGAGCCTTTGCGATTCTCAAGAGATACAGGAGATACTCAGAGTCGTACTTTCCAGAAAAGAGCTTCTCATACCAAATTTTTATTGTTTTCTTTAACCTCTGAAGCTTAGCTTCAGGAATGTATTCCTTTATATCTTCAAACTTCATGAGATTGTCATAAAAGGCATCTGCAAACTCCTCCTTGTAGGGAAGGAGGATGTTTCCTAAAAACCTTAGATTCTTAACATCCTTGTCCCTTATCTCAAAGTAGTCAAAGAGTCTTTCTAAATCCCTATAGTCAACTCCGGCAGTTAAGCTCACCTTATAACTCCAAATTTGATTAAAGTATTTCTTATCTTATCTTCCTTTTCGGGAGTTGTAGGACAGAGTGGAAGTCTAAACTCCTTCTCCATCCTTCCCATCATCCAAAGAGCTGTTTTAACGGGAATAGGATTTGTATCAATGAACAAAACCTTTGAAAGAGGGTAGATTTCTCTGTGAATCTCCGAAGCCTTCTCCCAGTTTCCATTTTTAAAGGAGGAGTACATCTCAACAACCCGTTTAGGAACAACGTTTGCAGTTACAGATATAACCCCTTTTGCTCCTAAAGAAAGTAGTGGAAAGAATGTCTGGTCGTCGCCGGAAAGAACCGAGATTTTATCTCCACACAGGTTAATTATTTCAGTTGCAACGTTTGTACTTCCAGTTGCCTCCTTTATGGCAACAATGTTGTCTATTTCTGAAAGCCTTGCAACAGTCTCCGGAAGCATATTTACTCCCGTTCTCCCCGGAACGTTGTAGAGAACAATCGGAATAGAAACGGTCTCTGCAACGGTTTTAAAGTGAAGGTACAATCCTTCCTGATTCGGTTTGTTGTAGTAGGGAGTTATGAGGAGAGCACCGTCAGCCTTAACCTCCTCTGCAAACTTTGTAAGCCTTATGGCTTCAGAAGTTGAGTTTGAACCGGTTCCGGCAATTACCTTCACCCTTCCCCTTGACTGTTCTATCGTCAGCGCAATTACTTCCTCGTGCTCCTCGTAGGATAAAGTTGCGCTCTCCCCTGTGGTTCCGCAGGGAACGATTCCATCAACGCCGTTTTCAATGAGAAATTCAATGTGCTCCTTAAGTGCTTCCCTATCAACAGAGCCGTTTTTAAAGGGAGTCGGAATGGCAACGTAGATTCCCTCGAACATGTCTCCTCCAAAATTTGAGTAGAGAGGCTATAATTTCTAACCCTGTATTTTAACTGTTTTTTGGAGGTAAATTTAATGGAAAGGTGGAAAGGTGTAATTGAGGAGTTTAGGGATTTCCTTCCAGTTTCAGATAAAACTCCTGTAATAACTCTCCTTGAGGGAAATACCCCCCTCATAAAGGCAGACAATCTGGCAAAGGAGATTAAACCTGGGATAGAGCTCTACCTCAAGTTCGAGGGACTCAACCCCACAGGCTCTTTTAAGGACAGGGGAATGACAATGGCCGTTTCAAAGGCCGTTGAGGAGGGAGCAAGGGCCGTTATATGTGCGTCAACTGGAAACACCTCAGCTTCGGCCGCAGCTTACGCGGCAAAGGCAGGACTTAAGGCAGTTGTTCTAATTCCAGAGGGAAAGATTGCCCTTGGGAAGCTCTCTCAAGCGGTAATGTACGGAGCAGAGGTTATACAGATAAAGGGGAACTTTGACGATGCACTTGAAATTGTGAGGGAGATTGGTAGTAGCTACCCAATAACAATCGTTAACTCGATAAATCCGTACAGGCTTCAGGGACAAAAGACAGCTGCATTTGAGATATGTGAGCAGCTTAAGAGAGCCCCCGACTATCACTTTATCCCTGTTGGAAACGCCGGAAACATAACGGCCTACTGGATGGGATACAAGGAGTACTACGAGTCAGGTAAGGTTGATTCAAAACCTAAAATGTGTGGTTGGCAGGCAGCGGGAGCTGCTCCAATAGTTTTAGGACATCCCGTTAAAAATCCCGAGACGATAGCAACTGCAATAAGAATCGGAAATCCTGCAAGCTGGAAGGGAGCCGTAAATGCAGCAGAAGAGTCCGGCGGTTTTATAGACATGGTTACGGATGAGGAGATACTTGAAGCTTACAAGTTGGTTGCAAGAACGGAAGGGATTTTCTGTGAACCTGCATCTGCAGCGTCAATTGCCGGAGTAATAAAGAGTGCAAGGGAAAAGGGAATCTTTGAAAAGGGAGATGTGATAGTCTGCACTTTAACAGGTCACGGTTTAAAGGACCCAGATACTGCGATTTCAATGGGAGTTCAGCCGGTAACACTTCCGGCAGACAGAGAAGAAATAATTAAATATCTGGGATTTTAAGATGAAGCTATCGGAGATTCCAAAGGGATTTAAGACACTACTACCTGAAAAGGCGGGAAAGAGGGAGTATTTAATAAATAGAATACAGGAAATTGTGGAGCTCTGGGGGTACGAGCCGATAGTTCCTCCGACAATTGAGTTTTTGGATACCTTTAAATTGGTTGATGAGAAACTTGAAGGCATCTCCTTCAAGTTGGTAGACAGATTTACAGGGAGACTACTTGCAGTAAGACCCGACTTTACTCCTCAGATAGCAAGAATCGTTGCATCCTCCTTTAAGGACGATGAACCTCCCTTTAGGTTCTACTACTCTGGAAAGGCATTCAGAGACTCGGAGGAGGACAGGGAGATTTTTCAGTTTGGGTTTGAGCTTATAGGCGTAGATGAAAGGGAGGCAGATGCTGAAGTTGTCGCTGTTGTTGTAAACGTTTTAAGAGAATTGGGACTCAGATCGTTCCAGATAGACATAGGCCACACGGAATTCTTAAACAGTGCCGTTGGAGAGCTTTCGATAGAAAACAGAAAAGAGATAGTTGAAATCTTGAGCCACAAGGATTTTTCAGGACTTGAAATCTTCTGCGACCAGAATGGAATCGAAGGTGAAAGAAGGGAAAAGCTGAGGAGTTTGTTGGAGCTCTACGGAAAAGAAGAGGTTTTTGAGAGAGCGGAGGATCTCTTTAAAAGTGAGAGGGTAAAGAGAACCATCAATGAGCTAAAGGAAGTTTATGGAATTCTTAAAAGTTATGGATTTGAGAAAAATGTTATTTTCGACCTTTCAGAAAGAAGGGGAATGGAATACCACACGGGAATTACATTTGAAGTATTCCATCCACTCTACGGCTTTTCACTTGGAGGTGGGGGAAGGTACAACACTCTCATAGAGAAGTTTGGTAGGAAACTTCCGGCTACCGGAATTGCCGTTAACGTTGATGCCCTTCAGGAGCTCTTAGAGAGGAAGAACTCACTAAACGTTAAGAAAAAAAAGGACTTTTACATAGTGGATTTAAGGAAGGAGCTCCAAACTGCCTACAAACTTGCCTCGGAGTTGAGGAATCGAGGATACTCGGTTTCAAGGGACATTGTCAAAAGGGACTACGAAACTTCTGTTAAGGTAGCCTTTAAAAAGGGATTCAAATACGTAATTGTTGTAAATAAGGAAAAAGAACCAAAGAATCTCCTTTTCCTGTCTGAGGAAAAGTTTGTTCCTCTTCCAGAATCAACCGAAGAAATATTGGACTCTATAGAAAAGCTAATAATGGTTGAAAATATATAGTATCATTTGGCGGGAATTTTTTCTGGAGGAAGTTTAATGTCCACTCTGGCAATAGTTGGAACACAGTGGGGAGATGAAGGAAAGGGAAAGATTGTTGACATACTATCTGAAAAGGCCGACTACATTGTGAGGTATCAGGGAGGAAACAACGCAGGCCATACAGTTGTTATAAATGGAACGAAGTACGTTCTTCACCTTCTACCATCCGGAATCCTCCACGACGATAAAAGGTGCGTTTTAGGAAACGGAATGGTTATAGACCTTGAGTCCCTTTGGAACGAAACTGAATTTATAAAGAGGGTTGGAAAGAACCCTGAAGGAAGGCTATTCGTAAGTGAGAGAGCCCATGTAATATTTCCCTACCACAAGGAGTTAGACGCAGCATCAGAAAAGCTAAAGGGAAACGGCTCAATAGGAACAACACTTAAGGGAATAGGACCCGCCTACAGGGACAAGGCCGGAAGGGTAGGAATAAGAATAGCAGATCTTAAGGATGAGGTTAGCTTTAAGGAGAAACTTCGCTGGAATTTGAGGGAAAAGGAACTAACACTTAAGTACGTTTACAACTATCCCGTAAACTTCAACTTTGACGAAATTTTCTCTCATACAATGAGGATTTACGAAAAAATCTCTCAGTTCGTCTGTGATACGGTGTCCCTTCTGAATAGAGCAATTGACTCTGGAGAGAGGGTTCTCTTTGAAGGAGCTCAGGCAACACTGCTTGATATAGATGTCGGAACGTATCCCTTTGTAACATCGTCAAACTCATCGGCACTTGGAATCTCAGCAGGAGCAGGAATAAGTCCCAAAAAGGTAGAAAGGGTATTAGGTATTGCAAAAGCTTACACGACAAGGGTTGGAGGAGGTCCCTTCCCGACTGAACTAAAGGACAACATAGGGGAGCTCCTCAGAGCCCGCGGACATGAGTACGGTTCAACAACAGGAAGGCCGAGAAGGTGTGGTTGGTTGGACCTATTTGCAGTTAAGTTTTCAAAGGAAGTAAACGGCCTCGATGGTTTAATCATAACAAAACTTGACGTTTTGGATGCCTTTGACGAGATAAAAGTCTGCGTCGGTTATGAGTTAGACGGGGAGGTTATTGGCAGGTTTCCATCGACAGCGAAGGAGCTATCTCAGGTAAAACCCATTTACGAAACGCTACCAGGTTGGAAAAGGGAAACGACTCACATAAGGAGCTGGAAAGACCTTCCAGAGGAGGCTAAGAACTTTATTAAATTCGTAGAGGATTACTTGGACGTTCCTGTTCCAATTGTATCAACAGGTCCACAGAGGGACGAGACAATTGTAAGAGAGGAGATATGGTAACAAATTAAATATTTAAAATTTCTAAAATCAGCCACTCAATTACAGATTGAGGTTTCCCGTAAAATTTCAGAAAGCTCCTTGCTCTGTTTATTGCATCTTCCCACTTTGGATTTCCCGATTTTTCGAATACAAGAACTTCAAGGGAGTTCAGAAACAGTAAAGCCTCCTCTCTTGAAAGTTTTGAAAACTTTTCTGAGTATGTAGTAACCAACTTCAGCTTGTTTGGACTCTTTAAAAGTTTAAAGAGCTCCTCAAGGAGCTCCACAACGGGAGACTCCAAAATTCTCACGGCAGTTCCGACGCTACCCCTTGAAACTTTAACGGCCTTATCCTTCGGTTTTATTCCCATTCTCTCTAAGATGTAGATAACGTTGCTCTCCGAAAGGGGGCCAAACCTGAAGATTCTGCACCTTGACCTTATCGTAGGGATTACAGCCTCCTCATTCTTTCCTATTAGGCACAAGAATGCATAGCCCGGAGGTTCCTCCAACGTTTTGAGGAGGGCATTAGATGCCTCCTCCCTCATCTCATCAGCCCTATCAATTATTACGGCCTTCCTCTCACCCTTCCCCGGCTTTGT
>QOAO01000010.1 GCA_003978105.1 Thermovibrio sp. | reverse complement strand
TCAACGTGTCCGGTCTTACCGGTACAGACCTCCTCATAGGTCGGATTTTCAACACTTCCTCCGGAATATCCGGGAACAACCTCAACAACTCCGGACAGTTTACTCAAGGCCTCCTCAATGCACCAAAAACAACCACCTGCAAAGGTTGCAACCTTTTCCAATTTAGAGCTCCTCTATCACCCTCATTGACTCTGCAGCCCTTCTTGCCTTTTCCCTTGCCTCTTCAACGGTTTCGGCCCTCGCAACTGCAACTCCCATCCTCCTCTTTGGCCTTGTCGTTGGTTTCCCGAATATCCTAACCCAGACGTTCGGCTCTTTGAGGGCCTCCTCAATTCCTTCGTACGATGGAGCTACTGAGTTTGTCCTCGCATGGAAGCAGTACGAAGCCCCCGGGGAAATCAGCTCAATGTGTATCGGAAGCCCCAAGATTGCCCTCAGGTGAATCTCAAACTCGCTCATATTCTGACTTGCCATCGTTACCATTCCAGTGTCGTGAGGCCTTGGAGAAACCTCACTGAACCAGACCGTATCGCCCTTAACGAAGAACTCACATCCAAATATTCCGTATCCTCCCAATGCATCGGTAACCTTTTTTGCCATCTCCTTTGCCTTAGATAGGGCAACTTCGCTCATGGATTGGGGTTGCCAGCTCTCGTGGTAGTCCCCCTCAACCTGTCTGTGGCCTATAGGTTCACAGAAGAGAGTTCCCTGATTTTTTGTTCTAACTGTTAGAAGGGTTATCTCAAAATCAAAGTTTATAAACTCCTCAATGATGAGGGCATTCCCCTTTCCCCTTGCGTTCTCCTTTGCATACTTAAAAGCTTTTTCTAATTCCTCTTCACTTTTAACTAAACTCTGTCCCTTTCCAGAAGAGCTCATGACAGGCTTTACAACAACGGGAAATCCCAACTCCTCCACTGCCCTTTTGTACTCCTCATAGGTTTCTGCAAACCTGTACTTTGAGGTCTTTAAACCCAACTCCTCTGCTGCCAGTCTCCTTATTCCAATTCTGTCCATAGTTATCTTTGTTGCCTTTGCACAAGGGACGACGTTAAAACCCTCCTTTTCAAGTTCAATGAGCATGTCGGTATCTATTGCCTCAATCTCAGGAACTATGAAGTCGGGCTTTTCCCTGTAAACGATATTTCTGAGTTGCTTTCCATCCTTCATATCAACAACGTAGTACCTGTGGGCAACCTGATGGGCGGGAGCTCCCTGATAGGAGTCAACGGCAACTACCTCTATTCCCAGTCTCATTGCTTCAATCGTAAACTCCTTACCCAACTCCCCACTTCCTAAGAGGAGAATCTTTGTAGCGTTGTGCGATAGAGGCGTTCCTATTCTCATTTCCTCTCTCCTAAATGGAATTGCCGATATTCTACTTGATGGAGTCGTGGCCTACAACAACCTTTCCTGCCCAATCTGAGAGAATTCTACACGCCACATCAACTCCACTTCCGGAAGCTGTTGCTACCATAGTTATTTCTCCTGCAGAGAGCCCTGCAACAAAAATCCCTTCAACTTTGGGCTTGAGTGCTACTTTTCCAGGCCTTGGGGACCTCGGGTGAGGGATAACTTCAACAAGGTCGGTTTTTATATTGAATGAGTGAAATCCCGTGGAAAAGACAATTAATTCGCTCTTAAACTCCCTTCCGTCTGACAGAACCACTGTAAAGTTTCCCTTCTCTCCGTATACCTCACAAACCTCTCCATCAACTATGTTAACGTCCTCAAACTCCTCCACCTGTGCCCTTAGAAAGTCTAAATATTCCTCCCCTGTTGTTCCCCTTTTAACTCCTGGAACGTTGTTTAAAACGGCCTTAAGGACATCTGAAGAACCGCTGTCAACAACTAAAAACTTCTTCCCTTTGGCAAAATCAAACCTCCTTGCTCCATCTGCAAGTGTCAGAGCACAGGAAAGTCCTGCAGGCCCTCCTCCTATAACGGCAACAGAGTACATCTTCTCCTCCTGAAAGTTTTTAATTTAAATTGTTCCGATGTAGTATCATTTTCAAATTTTTAAGGAGGCCTCTATGAAGAGCTACACAGAGTACTTGACCTTTAATACGAAAAAGAGGAGAGATTTAATAAGGATTACGGATACTGTGAAAGAGGCAGTTAGAAAGTCGGGAGTAAAAGAAGGGCTTTGTCTCGTTTCTGCTATGCACCTAACGGCTGCTGTGATAATTCAGGACGACGAGGAAGGGCTCCACGAGGATATCTGGGAGTGGCTGGAAAAATTAGCTCCCTTTAGACTGGACTACAAACACCACAGAACGGGTGAGGACAACGGCGATGCCCACCTGAAAAACCTGTTGGTTCACCTTCAGGTTGTCCTTCCCATAACAAATGGGAAGTTGGACCTTGGCCCCTGGCAGGAGATTTTCTACGCAGAGTTTGACGGCCAAAGGCCCAAGAGGGTAATCATCAAAATTATTGGAGAGTAGATGAGAGAAGCCGTTTTAATTACGTACATGGGGGCTCCATCAAACTTAAAGGAAATTAAGCCATTTCTGTACAGGCTCTTTTCCGACAGAGATTTAATAAACTTTGGAGTCCCTGAGATTCTTCAGAAACCTCTGGCCTATTTAATATCAACTTTCAGAGCTCCTAAAGTTAAACCCCAGTACGAGGCAATAGGAGGAGGGAGTCCCTTAGTTAGAAATTCCTTAGAGCAGTCAAGGTTGGTTGAGGAGAAGGTAAAGCTAAAAACTTTTGTGGGAATGCTCTATTCAGAGCCCCTCCTTGAGAGGACAGCAGAAGAAATCTTAAAAGCCGGAATAGAAAGGCTTTACCACATAACCCTATACCCTCAGTTTTCCTACGGAACTGTCGGGGCCTGTATCAGGGATGTGGATAAGTTACTAAAGGGAAAGAAGGAAATAAGACACGTTAAATCGTGGACTCTAAATAAAAATTACCTAAACTGGATAAGGGAGCTCTTAAAAAAGGAATTGAGGAATCTGCCCTATGATAAAACGGTTGTTCTCTTTTCCGCCCACAGCCTTCCAAAGTACTTTGTTGAGAAGAAGGAGGACCCGTACCCCGAGGAGGTTAGAAGAACCGCTTCAGAAGTCATGAAGTCTTTCCCTGAGTACAAGTACAAAATCTCTTACCAGAGTAAAGTTGGCCCCATAGAGTGGTTGGAACCCTCAACAGAGGAAACGTTAAGGAGAATTAGAGAGGAGGGATTTAAAAGTGTTGTTGTTTTTCCGATAAGTTTTGTCTCTGAGCACATAGAAACACTTTACGAGCTTGATGTTGAGTACGGGAATCTGGCCAGGGATTTAGGATTAGACTACAGGAGAGTTAAGTTGGACCACAAACATCCCCTCTTAATATCTGCAATTTCTGAAGAAATAAATAAATTAAGAAAAAACTAATTTGGAGTAGAAATGAAGGTCTGCGTTGTAGGAGCAGGAGTTTCTGGCCTTTCTGTTGCTTTTTACCTAAAAAGGAACGGAGCTGATGTTACTGTTCTTGAGAGGGAAGAGAGACCCGGTGGAAAGATGAGGACCGTTTACGAGAAGGGATACATCGTTGAAACGGGACCAAACGGTTTTTTGGACGGAAAACCCTACACCTTAAACCTTGTAAAGGCCTTAGGAACAGAGGATAAACTCTACAGGAGCTCCGATAAGTCAAGAAAGAGGTTTATCTACACAAACGGGAGGTTAGTGAGGCTTCCCGAAAATCCTATTGCCTTTCTCTTCTCCTACCTTTTAAGCTGGAGGGGAAAGTTAAGGTTGGTTGGGGAACTTTTTGTTCCTCCAAAGAAGGATTTGTCGGACGAAACGTTGGCAGACTTTGCAAGGAGGAGAATCGGAGAAGAGGCTTTAGAAAAACTTTTAGACCCTATGGTTGCGGGAATATTTGCAGGTGACCCCGAGAGGATGAGCTTGAAGGCGGCCTTTCCTGCTATCTACCAACTTGAAAAGCAGTACGGAGGATTGATAAAGGGTCTAATTGTTAAGATGAAGGAGGCAAAAGGCTCTAACAAATCTGGTCCCGCAGGGCCCGGGGGAGTTTTGACCTCCTTTGTCGGAGGAGTCAGCGACTTTATCAATGCCCTTTCTGAAAAGCTCGGGAAAGACCTTAAAACCGGTGTAAATGTAAAGAAAATTGAGAAGAAGGGGAAAAACTGGGTTGTTACATGGGAGGAGAAGGGAGAGGAGAAAACTGAGGAGTTTGACCACTTGGTTGTTTCAACTCCGGCCTATGCTGCATCGGAGCTCCTAAAACATGTTAACGAGGAGCTTTCCAACCTCCTTTCTCAGATAGAGTACTCCCCGATATCTGTTGTTGCTTTAGGATTTCAGAAAAAGGGGTTGGGCCATGACCTTGATGGCTTTGGATTTCTAATTCCAAGGAGGGAGGGAAGGAAAATTTTGGGAGTTCTCTGGGACAGCTCCGTTTTTCCAAACAGAGCTCCGGAAGGTAAGGCGCTGATAAGGGTTATGGTGGGAGGAGCGAGACAGCCTGAGCTTGCAGGGCTTTCAGAGGAAGAACTCGTTGAAATCTCACTAAAGGAGCTGAGAAGAATTATGAAGATTCGCCACTATCCGGAGTTTATTAAAGTTTTTAAGCACGAAAAGGGCATTCCCCACTACACTCTTGGACACTCTGAAAGGGTTGACAGGATTTTTGAATTAGGAAGGAGGATTGGAAACCTTCACTTTTGCTCAAATGCCTACAGGGGAGTTGGAGTTAACGACTGCACAAAACTTGCAGAAGAGACGGCTAAAAAGATTTTGGAGTGAAATATAATTCCCTTCAAAAATTCAGGAGGAGAGAATGATACCTCGCTATACACTGCCTGAGATGGGAGCTATATGGGACGAGCAGAACAAACTGAGAAACTGGTTAAAGGTTGAAGTGGCTGCTGCAGAAAGTTGGTCAGAACTTGGAAAAATTCCAAGGGAAGCCGTTGAGAAGATAAAGGAAAAGGTTGAACCGTACCTAAAGGGGGAGAGGGATTTTGATACAAAGAGGATTTCCGAGATAGAGGAAATAACAAACCACGACGTTATAGCCTTCCTGACGTACATAAGGGAAATTGTTGGAGATGAGGCAAAGTACCTCCACTTCGGTATGACATCTTCAGATATGTTGGATACAGCCTTTGCACTTCAAATAAAGCAGGCTGGGGAGCTCCTATTAAAGGACATTGAAAGAGTAATGGAGGCCATAAAGAAAAGGGCTTTCGAGCACAAAATGACGGTTATGGTTGGAAGGACCCATGGAATCCATGCAGAGCCCATAACATTCGGCTTAAAGCTTGCGATTTGGTACGACGAAATGAGGAGAAACTACGAGAGGGTAAAGGTCGCAACGGAGAGAGCAGCTGTAGGTAAGCTCTCTGGAGCAGTTGGAACGTTTGCAAATATTGACCCAAGAGTTGAGGAGCTTACGTGTAAGAAGTTAGGAATAGGACACGCAAAGGCCTCAAACCAGGTTGTCCAGAGGGATAGACACGCCGAGTTTCTTAATGCCCTTGCCCTAACGGCATCCTCCATAGAGAAGTTTGCCACAGAAATTAGACACCTTCAAAGGACTGAGGTCAGGGAGGTTGAAGAACCCTTTAGAAAGGGTCAGAAAGGTTCTTCCGCAATGCCCCACAAGAGGAATCCAATACTCTCTGAAAGGCTCTGTGGACTTGCAAGGGTTGTAAGGAGTGCATCAATAGTCGGTATGGAGAACATTCCCCTCTGGCACGAAAGGGACATCTCCCACTCATCAACAGAGAGAACGGTCTTTCCAGATGCCTGCATAGCCCTTGACTACATGCTTCAGAAGTTTGCAAACCTCATGGAGAACTTGGTTGTTTATCCAGAGAATATGATGAAGAACCTAAATCTCCTTAAAGGACTAATCTTCAGCCAGAGGGTTCTTCTAACGCTCATCGAAAAGGGAGGACTTTCAAGGGAGGATGCTTACGCAGTTGTTCAGGAGAATGCAATGAAGGTTTGGAAGGAGGGAGTTGAATTTAAGGAGCTCCTTCTAAAGGATGAGAGGGTTAGAAGGGTCTTAACTGAGGAGGAAATAGAGGAAATCTTTGACCTTTCCTACCACACCAAGCATGTAGACTACATATTCAAGAGGGTTTTCGGAGAGGCTTAATCTCCTCCCTAACTGCAGTGATGGTTTTTATAGGGACCAGCGGTTTTTTCTACAGGGAGTGGAGGGGAATTTTCTACCCTGAGGGCTTACCTTCCAACAGGTGGCTCTCGTTTTACTCACACTACTTTAACGCCTTAGAGGTAAATTCAACCTTTTACAGACTACCTAAGAGGTCTTCCATAAAAAGGCTAACGAGGGAGGGTAGTACTTTAAACTTTGTCTTTAAGCTCTATCGGGGAATAACACACTACAGGAAGCTGACCAACGAAAACATTTCTTCCTTTCTTGAAGTAAAGGAGATTTTAGGTGAAAGACTCATCTGCTTACTTGCCCAGTTTCCAAATAGCTTTAGACCAAATCAAAGGAATTTGGAGTTTCTAAACTCCTTGATTGACAAGTTCGGTAATGAGGGAATTTTGGTTTCCGTTGAGTTGAGAAACAGAGATTGGAAGGACTTTCTAAAGGAAATAAAAACAACCGTTGTCTGTTCTTACTTTCCGGTGGGTTTAAACTGGTTGAGGGACTGCTGGGAAACGGAGGAGCTCTCCTACTTCAGGTTTCACGGAAAGGAGCTCTACAGAGGTAGCTACTCCGATGATGAGTTGAGGGAAATTTCAGAAAAGATTAAGAAGGCCAAATCAAGGGTAAAAGCCGTCTTCTTCAACAACACTGCAGACGGAAGTGCTGTTTTTAATGCGTTGAAATTAAAGGAGTTATTGGGACTTTAAGTTTGTTAAGAGGAAGAGCAGGAAGGAAACCAAGGTTATTGTAGCTCCTGAAGGTGCATCTAAGGAAAAGGATATTAACATTCCTAAAGCTCCAGACAGAACGCCAAACAGAACTGAGTAGATGATGTACTGAAAGTAGCTCTTGGCAAGTTTATAGGCAGATGCAGAAGGGATTACCAAGAGGGAAAATACCAAGAGAGCTCCAACAGACTTTAAAGAGAGCGTAACAACGGAAGCTACCAGAAAGCTCATAATTAGAGTGATTAGTTCAATGTTGTAACCCGATGCCTTTGCAATCTCCTCACTAAAACTAATGAGGTATATTTCTCTCCAGAAAAGAATGTAGAAGATTAAAACGGTTACCGATACGAGAGCAAGAACTGTTATATCAATTTTCTCAACCGCTAACGGACTTCCAAAGAGGTACGAAAGGACTGCAGCTCCGTAAGTTTTTGAAAGACTTAAAAAAATAACGGCTAAAGCCATGCTTGTAGCAAAAATTATTCCCATTGTGGTATCAAAATGAAGTCCCTTCTTTGTTTGAAAGTACCACAGGACAAAAGAGGCCAGTACTGAAAATAGGAAGGCAGACAGTATTGGAGATATTCCTAGTAAAAAACCAAAAGCTACTCCAGCAAATGCAACGTGTGAGAGCCCTGCTCCTGCAAAACTCATCTTCCTCAAAACCACGTAGGAACCGATTAAAGAACAGGAAAGACCGGCAAGAACGGAGGAGATTAGGGCGTTAATTCCAAAGTCGTAACTCAGGAAAATAAAGGGATTCTGAATCATTTTGTTTTTCCGTTTAAGTTGAGCATAGGAATGAGCTTCTGGTCGTAGGGTGTTATTACAAATGTATTGTTAGGGCTTGATGCGAGCTCCTTTAAAGTCTTTAAGTAGTACCACTGGAGGTACTTTTCAGAGAGGGAGTCTGAAATTATCCTGTTTGACTCTGCAATGCCCTTTGCCTCCGTAATCTTTCTTTGAGCCTCCAACCTCTCCCTCTCAATAACGTACTTCATCTTCTCGGCCTCTTCCTTGGCCCTCAGCTTCTCTTCGATTTTCTCAACAACCTTTTTAGGAAGGGCTACATTCCTGAGCAGAACGTCAACGATATCGATGTTTGAACTTTTAAGCTTCTCCTTTACCCTCTCGTATATTTCCTTCTGAAGCTTTCCCCTGTTCGTTGAGTAAAGGTCCTCTATTTTGTACTGTGCTACAACGTTTCTAACAGTTTCCCTGACAATTGGAACAACTATTTTTTCTGCGTAGTCTGTTCCAAAGTTCCTGTATATTTCATCGGCCTTGTCGGGAATTATTCTGTACAGAACGGTTATGTCCAACCTTGCAGGAAGTCCCTCAATACTCAGGGCTGTAACAGGATTCCCCTTTGCATTCAAAAAGTCTATTTTGTTTACCCTAGTTGAAAAGATAACCACTCTATCAATGATAGGAAGGAGGAAGTGGACGCCCGGGTAGAGCTCCTCTCTATCAATTTTTCCAAGCCTTAACCTTACACCTACTTCACCGGTCTCTATAACCTTAACAGATTGAAAGAAGGCAATACCAATTAGGATTATTAGGATAAGTAAAATTAATATTCTTGGAGCATCGCTCTTTGGAGGTTTAATCTCCTCTATTCTCATTCTTCTCCTTCTCTTTGAGTTTTTTCAGGTACTCCTGAGCCTTTTTGTGCTTAACAACGTCCCCCGTTTTGTAGTAAATTGCGTACTCTGCAATGTTTGTTGCGTGGTCCCCTACCCTTTCCAAGGACTTGATTACGAGTATCAGTCTGACTGCAACTGCCCCGTTTTTAGGATTTTTCTGAGAAATTTCAACAAGTTCATCGAAGAGCCTTTCGTAGAAGCTGTCGACAATATCGTCCCTGTCAATAACCTCCTTTGCAAGCTCAACATCACCCCTTAAAAGGGACATTACTGAGTCCTTCAGCATGTCTGAAACGATTTTAAGCATCCTCGGAAGGTCAACGTAGGGCTTTATTGGTGGAACCTCTGAAAGTCTAATTGCCGTTTCACATATATCCCTTGCTAGGTCACCTATTCTTTCAAGGTCAACTATGCTCTTTAGAATGGAAACGACCAATCTCAAATCTGCAGCTTCGGGGGAATAGAGGGCAAGAATTCTTATGCACCTTTCCTCAATCTCAAGTTCCTTAAGGTCGATGAGTCTATCGTACTGGTACGTGGCTTTTGCCCTCTCCTTATCCCTCTCCATGAGGGATTCCATGGCATCGTTTATTATCTTTTTAGACATATCTGCCATTTCAATAAAACTCTTCTTAAGCTCATCAAGGTCTAAAACGTACTTTTCAATCATTTCCCTCCTCCAGCTGCTGGTATAGAGCTCCAATCAGTACATCCAATGCAGATTCTATTTCCTTTTCCCTCAATCTCTTTTTAAAGGTTGAAACCTCTTTAAAAATTTCCTCGATTATTAACTTAAGCTCTTCAGCCCCTTCCGGCTCGTTAACCCTGTAAAAAACCAGTCTGTTTAAAAAGGGAATGAGGTATCTATTAACTATAAAGAAAAAATTATCCCTACTCCCCTCCGGAATAGGTCTTTCTATTAGCGATATTAGATAGCTGATTTTCCCCTCTTCTGGAAAGCCTATAAGTGCATTCCTTACAGATTCAAGCTTCCTCCTGATTTCCTCCTTTTTTGTTCTTACTCTGAACGTTCTATTTAACTTCCACTGAGGATTTATTCCCTCTATTAGTTTCTCTGCCTCTTTTTCAAACGGAAATCCCTCATCTTCCCTTCCAAAATTGCAACATCCCATTAACTGCTTTCCTCCTTTACAGGTCTTGAGAGGAGCTCCCCTATTATCTCCTTCGGCTCCACTCCATCATAGATAATTCTATATACGGCCCCAGAGATTGGCATCTCAACCTTTAACCTCTTGGATAGCTCATGAACGGCCTTTACTGTGTAAACACCCTCAACGACAAAGTTCCCTTCCCTCCTATCTCCTTTGGCTATTGAGATTCCAAACTGTCTGTTTCTTGAAAGGTCCCCTGTACAGGTTAGAACAAGGTCACCGACTCCCGAAAGGCCATAAAAGGTCTCCTCTCTGGCCCCTAAAGCCCTTCCCAATCTCTTAATTTCGTGGAGTCCTCTCGTTATCAATGCCGCCCTTGCGTTGTTCCCAAACCCCATTCCGTCGGAAATTCCCGTTGCAATTGCAATAACGTTTTTGAGAGCTCCCCCCAACTCCACCCCCTTAACATCACTTGATGCGTAGAGCCTGAACGATGGAGTGTTCAGGAGCTTAACGAGCTTTAGAGCCCTCTCCAAATTTTCATTTGATACAACTGCTGCAGCGGGAAGTCCAGAAGCAATCTCTTTTGCAAAGGTAGGCCCAGATAGGACGTAGTAGTTTTCCAAGGAGCCGAATATCTCCCCGTAGAGCTCCGAAAGCGTCTTTAAATTCTCAATGTCAATTCCCTTACTTGCACAGATTAGCAGTTTTTCTGATAGGGGTTTCCTCTTTTCCCTCCAGAAAGAAGCTGTAAATTGAGTTGGTATTACAGAGAAAACAATCTCCACACCCTCTAATGCTCTTTCAACGGAGGAAGTTGCCCTTACATTCTCCGGATACTTAAATCCCGGGAGAAAGGTTCTATTCTCCCTAAAGGAGTTAATTTCCTCAGAAACCTCCCTCTCTCTGCACCACTGAACAACGTCAAATCCGTTTCTTCCAAAGTGGATAGAAAGTGCAGAACCCCAGCTCCCAGAGCCCAAAACTGCTATTTTCAACGCTTCACCTCAACAAATTTTTCTCCCTCCCTCTTAAATACACCGGAAACTAAAATTCCCTTTTCCTTCAAGTGTTTTAACAGATTTTCAAGGTCTTCCTCCCTAACCAAAATGCCTACTCCACAACCTTCAAAAATCTCGTTTGGAATTGGAATTGATACGGCCTTAAACTCTTTTAAGTGCTTTTCTGCCTTTAGACCCTCAGGGATTGAGGGAAAGGAAATACAGTATTTGTACTTTTTGAAAAGTCCGGTAGCTCTCAAAAAGTACTCCTTTACATGGAGTCTGACTCCAGTTGCAATGAAAAAGACTTTTTCACTTAAACTTTTAGCCTCTGCCATTAGGAGGTCTCCTCTCTAAGTTTTTTAAGTGCCAAGAAGCCCTCGTAGAAAATCCAGAGGGCCAAGAAAACCTGAACGAGGGCTGTAACTCCTATTACCGTGAACTTCCACTTTAGAAAGAGCATGATTAGAGCCCAGAGCGTTATAACTGCCATGAAGAGCGAAGGAATTCCTGTAACAAACCAGTACTTTCCCTTTCCAGTTTTAATCATCCAAACCATAACGACAAACAGGGAAAGTGCCGCTATGAGCTGGTTTGTGGCTCCAAACACAGGCCAGAGAGCCTTCCAGACGGGAAGAACCTTCCCCGTAGCAGGGTCTTTGTACTTTAAGAAAACTAAAACCGCAGGAATGATGAGTGAAACGCCCGTTGCAACAAATCTGTTCGTCACTCCCGTTAGCTCCGTAAAAACGTAGCGGGCAAGCCTCGTTCCCGTGTCCGTACTTGTTAGGATGAAGGATGAGAGGGCAAGCATTCCAAATGCTACACCTATGTTTTCAGGAATTCCGAGAATTGACATGAACCTTCCAACACCCGTTCCGTAGATTGCTGCAACGTTCTTCTTCAGAATGTGAAACTCCGGAACGGTAAGAATTAGAACGAAGATAACAGACATTACTGCAACAATTCCCTCTAAGAGCATTGCTCCGTAACCAACCGTTAGGGCATCGGACTCGCTGTTTAGCTGCTTGGAGGTTGTTCCTGATGAGACCAGCGAGTGGAACCCTGAAATTGAGCCGCAGGCAATGACTACAAAGAGAAGCGGAAAGAGTGGACCAATGTCGCTGTTAAAGCCCAAAAAGGCCGGAATGTGGGGCTGAAACTTTCCAAAGGATAGGAGGATACCGAGGCCAGCTCCGATTAGAGCTCCGTAGAGGAGAAAACTTGATAGATAGTCCCTCGGCTGGAGTAGAATCCAGACTGGAGTAACCGATGCAACGGCAACGTATATGAGTAAAACTACATTCCAAACGTTGGGAGGGAGGTTAATCGGAAAGAGCTGTCCAACGTAGACTGCCAGATAGACTAAAATGACAAAAACTGTAGTTGTTACTTTTAAGGATAGATTGAACCTATAGATTAAAATCCCGAAAATAACGGCAAGGACTATGTAGATTAGTGCCGATGTTGCTACACCTCCACCTATAGGAAGGAGCTCTACAACTTTTCCACCCTCAACCAAGGGAACCTTTGCGTTAAACGTTATCTGAGCCACGTTTATAAAGACGGCAACGACGTAGAGGAGTGCAAGCCAGATAAAGAGCTTAAAAAGGAATCCAGCCCTCTTTGACAGGTACATTCCCCCTATTTCTGCAATTGACTTTGCCCTGTTCCTTATTGATGCAACTAAGGAGCTCATATCGTGAACGCCGCCAATAAAGATGTTTCCTATGAGAACCCATAGATAGGCAGGTAACCACCCCCAGGACGATGCTGCAGTTATAGGACCAACGATGGGACCTGCTCCTGCAATTGAGGAAAAGTGATGTCCCAAGAGGACGGGGGCTGGAGCTGGAACGTAATCAACTCCGTCTCTAAATTCATGGGCAGGAGTTTTATTCTCCTTTTTCAGTTTAAAAACTCCGTCCCTCAAAAATCTACCGTAGGTTATATAAGCAACTGCAAATATAACGGCAGCTGTTAGAAAGAGGAGAATAACCATTCTATCCTCCGGCATTTACATTTTGAGGAAATTATATTGGAAAGGGGAGGGAAAAATCCCTCCATTAGCAGTTAACAGGAATGATATTTCTGTGAAGTCCCAATTTCTTAGGCTCAATTCCCAGGGCAATTCCAACCAACTGAGGTAAGTGGAGAACGGGAATCTGGAAGTTTTCTCCAATTTCACTAAGAGCTCTCTTTTGGTTTGCATCTAAGTTCATGTGACATAGAGGACATGGAGTTGTAATACAATCGGCGCCAAAGTCTTTAGCATCCTTAAGATTTAGCCCCGTTAGTTTCATGCTCATTTTTGGAGCCGGCCAGAAGGCGTGAAATCCGCAACACTCTAAGTTTCTCCTTCCGGATACAGGTTCTGCTCCGAGAGCTCTTATAATCCTTTCCAAAGAATTAGGATTCTCTGATGGTTCAAAACCCAAAATATCGTAGGGCCTAACGGTATGACATCCGTAGTAGGGATAGACCTTTAATCCTGAAAGGGGTTTTTCTACCCTTCTCCTTAATCCCTCCTCCCCAAACTCATCAAGTAAGACCCAGTGAAAGTGTTTAATTTGGCTCGTTCCTCTATACTCAAGTCCTACTTCAGAAAGGAGCTCGTTTACCTCCTTCCTCAGTTTCCTATCGTTATCAAGTAGGTACTTCGTCTTCTTCAAAACCAAAAGGCATGTGCTACAAACTGTTACGATGTCTAAATTTTCCCTCTCCGCATAGGCAATGTTTCTGGCATTGACTACTAAATCAACGGCTTCCTTTACCTCCTCAAGAACTCCAGCACCACAGCAGCTAAACTGAGGAAGCTCTCTAAGTTTTAAACCGAGTTTATTTGAAACTGCTACAGTTGACTCGTAGAGTTCCTTAGAGGCCCCCTTTGCCGCACATCCTGGATAGAATGCATACTCCTTCATATCTAAACCTCCAACTCCATGGCTAATTTAATCAGTTTAACCAAGTTCTCATGTTCGAAGATTGGCTTTTGAATAGGAGAGTGGGCTTTCCCCTTCAAAATCATTTTTATCCCAACGGGAAGGTTTTCCAAAATTCCCTTAATTCCCTTTGTTCTCAGTGGAAGCAGAACCTCGTTTAACATTCCAGAATCAAGGAGAGACTTGTAGAATGCCATGACGTGCCTTGCACCGGGATTGTTTCTAAGTCCAACATCAATTGAGAGCCCCCTTAATTTCATAATTCCATCAACAGGGGAGATGTGCTTAGGACAAACATCTGCACACTTGTTACACCTTACACAGTTCCACATATCAAAAGCATAACCCACCTTTGACCTCTCCTTTCCCAAGGCATCCCTCGGGTCAACTGCAAACCTGTAGACCCTTGAAAGTTGGAAGGGCCCCCCGTAGTTCTCGTCCAACTGGGAGGCTGTACACGAGGAGAAACAGGAGGTACAGAGGATACAGTCTGTAAATGTGTCAAACTTTTTGAGCTCCTCAGGATAAACCCTGCTCTCCTCATCAAGTGTACTTGGAACGACCTCCGGATTTGGAATGAGGTATGTCCTCATCTTCTTTAATCTCTCCAAAGGTTTGTCCCAATCTACGATTAAATCCCTCACAACCTCCATGTTGTCCAAGGGTTCTATGGTTAATGTATCTGTTTGAAACTTATCAAGTTCTTTAAATACCTGAGTTTTGCAGGCAAGTTTTGGAAAACCGTTTACCTTAACTGCACAGGAACCACAGATCGCACTCCTGCAGTATGCCCTAAAGGAAAGGGTCGGGTCGTGAGTATCCTTAATTTGCTGGAGGGCTTCAAGAATTGTCATTCCCCTTGGAACTTCCAACTCAAAGTCCTGATAGTAGGGATTCTCGTCCTTTTTAGGGTTAAACCTCCTTATTCTAAACGTAACTTTTCTGCTTTTCATAACTCCCCCTTAGTACTTTCTCTCTTCAGGCTGGAACTTCGTTATTTTCACAGGTTTCCAGGAGATTGAGAGCTCCCCGTCCTCCTTCCTAATAACCAGTGAGTGTTTTAGGAAGTTTTCATCGTCCCTCTTTGGATAATCGGTTCTGTAGTGAGCTCCCCTGCTCTCCTTCCTCTCTATTGCTGAAAAGGCGATGGTTTCTGCAACCTCAACCATGTTGAGGAACTCCAAGGTCTGCTGAAGATTTGTATTAAAGCTTCTTTCTCTATCGTAAACTTTAAGCTTCTTGGCTCTCTCCTTAATCTCCCTTATTTTTTCAAGGGCCTCCTTCATCTTTTTCTCTTCCCTGAATATGCCAACGCCCCTGCTCATTGCATCTGAGAGTTCACTCCTGAGCTTATGGAGCTTTTCCGTTCCCTCATTTTCAAAGAGCTCCTCAATCTTCCTCTCCTCATCCCTAACGGCAGATTCGCTGAACTCTGAAAAACCGATTTCGGAGACAAAATTGGCAGCATCCTCGCCGGCAATCTTTCCAAAGACAACAATATCAAGGAGCGAGTTTCCTCCGAGTCTATTTGCTCCGTGGACCGATATACATGCACACTCCCCTATGGCGTAAAGTCCCTTAAGTGGAGTTCTTCCAAACTTATCTGCATCAATTCCACCCATCGAGTAATGCGCCGTAGGCCTTACAGGAATAGGCTCTTCTATAGGGTCAACTCCCTCAAAATCGATTGCAAGTTCTCTAATTTGAGGGAGTCTCTCTAATATTTTGTCCCTTCCTAAGTGTCTCAAATCGAGGTAAACAAACTCATTACCCTCAGAGTCTTTAAATCCCCTTCCCTCCATTATCTCTGTCTCTATAGCCCTTGAGACCAAATCCCTTGGAGCAAGCTCCATCTTTTCCGGAGCATACCTCTTCATGAACCTCTCGCCGTCCTTGTTTATCAGGTAGCCTCCCTCACCCCTTGCTCCCTCTGTAACGAGGATTCCCGTTCTCTTCAATCCCGTTGGGTGAAATTGAACAAACTCCATATCCTTCAGTGTAACTCCTGCCCTTAAGGCTATAGCAGGACCATCTCCCGTATTTCCTAAAGCGTTTGATGTCCTGTTCCAGTAGATTCTTCCATGCCCTCCTGTAGCGAGAATAACGGCCTTCGCTCTAATTCCTTCAACTTCTCCCGTTTTAAGGTTTATAGCCACAATGCCAGAAATCCTCTCTCCGTTGTGAATAAGTTTGAGTGCAAACCACTCGTTTAGGAAGGTTACTTCATTCTTCAAACACTGCTCATAGAGGGTTTGGAGCATGACATGTCCTGTTTTATCAGCTGCGTAACAGGTTCTCGGAAAGGAAGCTCCTCCAAATGGTCTTTGGGCAATCCGTCCATCGTTTAACCTTGAAAAGGGAAGACCCATGTGCTCCATTTCCCTTATTATTTTTGGAGCCATTTCACACATAAGCTCAACAGCGTCCTGGTCGGCCAAGAAATCGCTTCCCTTTACCGTATCGTAAGTGTGCTTTTCAGGACTGTCTGGAGCTACGTTCCCCAAGGCCGCGTTTATTCCTCCTTGAGCTGCCCCTGTATGGGAGCGTGTAGGAAAGACCTTACTTATTACCGCGACTCTAAGCCCCTTTCTTTTGCTCGTTTCCAGAGCTGCATAGAGGCCACCGCCACCGGCACCTACTATTAAAATGTCGTACTGAAGCATACAACCTCCCTGAGTTTTTATCATTTATTCTGAAATTTTATCTCTTATTTTCTAATCAATTCAATTTATTGTTAATTTTATAATTAGAATTCCAAAGTATGTTTGAAATTGAAACTTCCTCCTAAAAGTCAGCTTAAATAAATTGTAAAAATTTTGTAAAATTAGTATTGATTGAGAAAATTCATAAAATAAAAACAATCTAATTATACGGAGGTTTTTTTAATGATAGAGTACGATATAGTTATAGTTGGTGGCGGAGGAGCAGGACTCTACTCTGCACTCTGGACGGCCGAAAACACGATTTTAAAAGTTGCAGTCATAACAAAAGTTTATCCTACCCGTTCCCACACTGGGGCTGCCGAGGGAGGAATTAACGCAGTTTTAACTCACTCCGTTGGGGATAGTCCTGAGGCCCATGCTTACGATACTGTAAAAGGGAGCGACTTCTTAGCCGACCAGGATGCCGTTGACATAATGTGCAAAATGGGTGCTGCCGTTATATACGATATAGCCCACAGGGGGGTTCCTTTTTCAAGAAGACCTGATGGAAGAATAGCTCAAAGGCCTTTCGGAGGAGCTTCCTTTCCAAGAACCTGTTATGCAGCTGATAAGACAGGGTTTTACATACTTCAAACGTTGTACGAGCAGTGCTTAAAGAACAATGTGACTTTTTTAAACGAGTGGTTTCTCCTCTCAATTATTCACAACGGAGAAAGGGTTGAGGGAATAACAGCCTGGGATATTAGAAATGGAGGAGTTCACCTAATAAAGACTAAGGCTGTGATTTTAGCTACCGGAGGTCATGCAAGGGTTTACTGGAACAGAACGTCAAACGCCTTAGGAAATACAGGAGACGGAACTGCAGCTGTACTTAGAGCTGGATTACCTTTAAAGGATATGGAATTCATTCAGTTTCACCCTACAGGACTTGCAAAAACGGGAATTTTAGTTACAGAGGGAGCAAGGGGTGAGGGTGGTTACCTGAGAAATAAGGAAGGTGAAAGGTTCATGAAGAGGTATGCTCCGGAGAAGATGGAGCTTGCTCCAAGGGACATTGTTGCAAGAGCTATACAAACCGAAATTGATGAAGGTAGAGGTTGCGGGCCAAAGGGTGACTACATCTGTTTAGATTTAACCCACTTGGGTGAGGAAAAGATAAACGAGAGGCTTCCTCAAACGAGAGAGCATGCAATTCTTTATGAGGGAGTTGACCCTGTTAAGGAACCAATTCCGATTGCTCCAACGGCTCACTACTCAATGGGTGGAATTGATACGGATAAGTTAGGAAGAACCCCTATTAAGGGACTCTATGCAGCAGGTGAGTGTGCTTGTGTTTCTGTTCATGGGGCAAACAGACTTGGAGGAAACTCACTTCTTGACGTTTTGGTTTACGGGAGATTAACGGCTCTTGAAGCAGTTAAGTATGCCGATGAAGCTCCTGAGACAAATCCTTCACTGGCAAAGGTCAAAGATGATGAGAGAAGGATTCTTGAGCTCATGGAATCTGATGGGAAGGAAAGAATTGCCGACCTCAGGAAAGAGCTTGGGAACGTTATGATGAAACACTTTGGAGTATTTAGGGAAGAGTCCTCTATGAAGGAAGGATTGGAAAAACTCTACGAGATAAAGGAAAGAGCTAAACACATAAAAGTTTACGATACAAGCAAAAAGTTTAACACCGATTTAATCACAGCCCTTGAGTTTCTCAATTTGGTCGATTTGGCTCCTGCTATTGCCGTCCCTGCTATAGAGAGGAAGGAAAGCAGGGGAGCTCATGCAAGAAAGGACTTTCCTAATAGGGACGATAAAAACTTCTTAAAGCACTCTGTAATTAAACTTAAAGAGGATAGCTCTTACGAACTTTCTTGGAAACCTGTAGTTATCAAGAAGTTTCCACCTGAGGAAAGGAAGTACTAAGGAGGATAGTTATGGAAACCGCAATACTCAGAGTTTTTAGATACGACCCTGAAAAGGACCAAGCTCCCTACTATAAGGATTATGAAGTTCCCGTTGAGGGTACATTACTAAATGCCCTTCTCTACATAAAGGACAACATTGACTCAACTTTGGCCTTCAGGGTTTTCTGTAGGAGTGAGGTCTGTGGTTCCTGTTCCATGAAGGTTAACGGAAAAACAAAACTTGCCTGCAAAACTCCTATGAGGGAGCTCGTTGAAACCTGGAAAGGTAAGCCCCTGAGAGTAGAACCTCTCAACCACATGAAAGTTATAAAGGATTTAGTTGTTGATATTGATAAGCCAATTGAGAAGATGAAAACCCTAATTCCATGGCTCGTTCCAGACCCAAGGGTTGTTCCAATCGACCCGATGCACGAGAGCATCATCTATCCTGAGGAGTTGGAGGCTTATAAGGACCAGATTCACTGTATGCTCTGTTTCTCCTGTTACTCAGAGTGTGAGGCTGTTGCCGACAACGATAGATACAGAGGACCCTTTGCATTTTCAAGGGCTTATAGATTTCAGGTTGATAGGAGAGACATAGAAACCGCAAAAGAAAAGAGAATAAGGTACTCAATCTCCGGAGGACTTTGGAGCTGCGTTCAGTGTCAGAAGTGTTTGTACGTCTGTCCAAAGGGAGTGAAGCCTGCTGAGGACATTCAGAACTTAAGAGGACAGGCTGTTAAGAAAGGGTTCACTGATAAGCCTGGAGCTAAAAAACTCAAACACTTTGTTGATTGGATATACGCCACGGGACAGATTAACAGGCTCTACCTTCCTGAAGAGGTTTACGGAAATAGGGAAGCAAGGGAAAAACTCACGAAAGCCTATACGGAGATGGGAGTTGAGGTATGGGAAGTTCCTAAGCCTACAAAGGGACTTATGAAGTTTAGGGACATATACCTTGAAATTCTCTCTAAAGAGGACAGAGCTCTTGACTTGGACTTCTCACATGTTAGAAAGATTGACAAAATGGTCAGTGACATTTTCAAGGCCGATATATGTACGATAGTTGATAAGGTTCACGAGAAGGGAGAGAGCTCCAAGGGACTCATTTCAAAGTTAAAAGGACTTTTTGGAGGTGAATAGTGATTAAGGTAGGATTTTATCAGGGATGCTGTTTTCAAGGGCAGGATGCCCATATGTTTGAAACAATGAAGGAGACATTTAAGAGGTTGGACGTTGACCTTGTTCTCTTAGAGGAGACCACCTGCTGCGGCGGAAATACAATAGATGAGGAGAACAGAAAACTATCGTATGCGATAAATGCAAGGAACATTGCCCTCGCAGAAGCCAAAGGGTTGGACATGCTCGTTTCGTGTAATACCTGCTACATGGTTATTGCAAAGGCAAAGAGAGCTCTCGATACTAACAAAAAATTGAGGGATGAGATAAACGAGCTTTTAAAGGAAGAAGGCCTTGAGTATGGAGGAACAAATAGAATCTACCATCTACTTGACTTCTTCAGGGACGTTGTAGGATACGAAAAAATAAGGAAGGCTGTAAAAAGACCTTTAAAGGGATGGAAGGTTGCAGCCTACTACGGATGCCACGTTCTATATCCTAAAGAGATAGCAATAGATAACAGCGATAACCCATCTTCCCTTCAGGAGATACTCAAGGCTTTGGGAGCAGAGGTTGCCGACGATTTTGAGGGTAAGGATGCCTGCTGCGGATACCACGCCTTCTTTACAGATAAGTCAATGACCTTAAAAAAGCTTGACAGAATCTTGGGAGGAGTTAAGAAGGTAGGTGCGGACATTGTTGCTACACCCTGTCCCTTGTGTTTTAAGTCCTTTGATATTTATCAGACGAACATGGAAAATCCCCCAAAGGTGCCATCCTCTTTCCTTCCCGAGATAATGGCCTATGCTTTTGGAATTGATAAGGACAAGGCAGGGCTCTCTCACCACCTAATTAAGGTAGAAAAAAATTAAACGTACAATCAGACTGAATTTTATGAGAATTAGGGAATTTTTGATGAGGTTCAGCTACTTAATTTATACTTTTCTTATATTTTCTGTTCTTCCTCTGCCTTCCTTTTCTGCAGAAAAAGTGCATTTGATTGTATTTCACGCAGGCAGTTTAACTGTACCCTTCAAAGCGGCTAAGAGAAAGTTTGAACGTTTACACCCCGAAATCGACGTAAGACTTGAACCGAGCGGCAGCGTTCAGGCAATAAGAAAAGTAACAGATTTGAAAAAAAACTGTGATGTTGTTGCAAGTGCCGATTATTCTTTAATTCCTAATCTAATGTTTCCAAAGTTCTCAGACCATGTTTATGCATTTGCAAGAAACGAACTCGTTCTCTGCTACACCGATAGGTCTAAATACTCTGAGGCGATTAAAAGAAACAACTGGTACGAAATTCTGAAGAAGAGCGGTGTCAAATGGGGTTTTTCAAATCCGAACCTTGACCCTTGTGGATATAGAACCCTTATGGCCTTAGGTTTGGCTGATTTTTACTATAAAAGGCCAGTATTTGAAAATCTCCTATCAAGCTCCAATATTTCCTTAACAAAGAAACGAAATGGAATTTTAATTACTGTTCTAAACAGCTTAAGGACCAATCCTCACATTTTTATAAGGCCTAAGGCAGTTGCCCTCTTAGGGTTACTTGAAAATGGTACCATAGATTACGCCTTTGAGTATAAGAGTGTAGCCCTTCAGCATAGGCTAAAATTTGTAGAGTTACCTCCTGAAATAAACTTGTCAAGCATCAAATTGAAGGACCTCTATTCAAAAGTTTCTGTTAGGTTGGCAAACGGGAAGTTGATTAAGGGAAAGCCAATAGTTTACGGAATTACTACCGTATTGGGAGCTCCCCACCCAAAAGAGGCTAATCTCTGGGAAAATTTTATAATTTCAAGGGAGGGAGCAGAAATTTTAAGGAGGAACTATCAGGAACCTATATGTCCTCCTATTTTAATTCAAGCTAACAAAAGATGAGCAAAACAAACTACTTTAGAGCCCTAATCTTAACCCTTTCTGCCCTATCGCTTTTGTTTGTAGTCCTTCCTATTATTCACCTGTTTTTCTCCCTTAACACAGAAAACTTCCTTAAAACTCTGAAAGACAGGGAAGTTTGGAGTGCCCTCTTCACCACATTTGAGGGAGCAACCTTTTCAACAGTCTTAGGCATTACGTTAGGAGTTCCTGCTGCATACGTACTCTCTCTAAGCAAGTTTAAGGGAAGGAAGTTCTTAGAAGGGCTGTTTGACTTACCCATAGTAATTCCCCACGCTGCTGTTGGAATAATATTCTTGGAACTTTTAAATTCAAGGTCCCTCTTAGGAGAGATCTTTTCTAAGTTGGGAATTACGTTTGTAGATACCATCTATGGAATAGTCGTTGTTACGTGTTTTGTTAGTATCTCGTACATTGTAACATCATCGCTTGCTGGATTTGAATCTATCGATAGAGAGTTAATCTGGACAGCTAAGACTTTGGGAGCCTCTCCTTTTAAGGTTTTCAGCCTGATTGTTCTTCCTTTGAGCACCCCCTTTATTTTAAGGGGAGCCGTTCTTGCCTTTGCCAGAGCTGTAAGTGAGATGGGAGCTCTCCTCATAATAGCCTACTATCCGAAGACTGTTCCTATTTTAATGTACGAGCGTTTTGAAAATTACGGCTTGGACTCTTCAACTCCGATAGCCTTTATCGTAACTCTGCTGAGTTTGTTAATCTTTTCCGTTATTCTATCCATACCTCACAGGAGATACTTACGTGTTTCTTGAGGTTGACTTTAAAAAGGGACTTTCCAATTTCGAGCTGTCAATTTCTTTTGAGATAAAGGAGAATGAGTACTTCTTTATCTTCGGAAAAAGTGGTGCAGGAAAAAGTATGACTGCAAGGATAATTGCTGGGATAGAGAAGCCTGACAAAGGAAAAATCCTACTCAACGGAACAGATATTACGAAACTTCCTATTGAAAGGCGAAGAATAGCCTACATTTCCCAAAATCCCTCTCTCTTTCCCCACATGAGTATTTTTGAAAATCTATCCTTTCCCTTTAGAGTGAGAGGTGAAAAGCCTAACTTGAAGGAAATAGAGGAAATTTCAAGTTTTTTTGGAATTTTAGATATTCTTGATGAAAAACCTTCAAAAGTTTCCGGAGGCGAAGCTCAAAGGGTAGCCATTGCAAGAGCTCTTCTTTCAAAACCCAACCTTTTAATTTTTGATGAACCCCTCAACCAACTTGATTTTTTTACAAAGGTATCTTTAATAAGTTTTCTCAAAGGTCTTAAAGGTAAAACAACAGTAATTCACATAACACACGACCCATTTGAGATAAAGGAGCTCTCTGACAGAGTTCTCTTTTTAGAGAGAGGGAAGGTTAAATTTGTTGGTTTCTTTCAAGATTTGCTTTCAGAGTTTAATTTCTCTTTCCCTTCCCTTTAACAATTCTAACGTCCATTCTTTCAACAGGGTACTCTATTCCCTTTAAAGGCTTTATAAAACTGTTAAGAATCTTCCTCAGCGTCTCTCTGATGTAGTACTTCATCGGTATTCTCTTTCCATTTATAAAGAGCTCCACCTCATCCTCAAATCCTTCTTCCCTCTTCTCTATAAAACTTTCTTCAAGAAACTCAGCTACTTTAGAGTACTCATCCTTGCTAAACCTCTTAATTCCTTCGACGGGAAAATCGGTAACAACGGCTATTACGTTTTTAACCTTTTTGAATAGAGGTTCCTCTGCATTTCCCTCCCTTAGAACCTCAATTTTTGGAATGTCAGCATTTTTGAATCCTTCACATACAACTATGTCGTAATCATCAAAAAGTAGAAATGAAAGAAATTTAAGGTTTAAACTGTCCCTATCTATGTCCTGAAATAGAACAATTTCATCGGGGGACACTATTCCCACGGTATCTGCTCCTGCCTCCCTGTACTTAAAAGAGTCCTTTCCTGGTGTATCCGTTATTAACTGCCTGTGCTTTGTGGATTTTAGAACTCCTACCTTGTATCCCTTCCCCTTTAAAATTCTCACAACTTCTGTTGCAAAAGTTGTCTTACCCGAGTTGTGATAACCAATGAAGGAAATTACAGGAACCATTTACCCTCCTTAAATTAGAACAACCTCAACTTGGCTTCCGGCTTTTATCTCTTTTACTCCCTCAGGAACTACCATGAGAACCTTACTTCCGACAAGGGCAGTTAGAACTCCTGAACCCTGTTTTCTTAAGGGCTTTACAGAGAATTTTCCATCTTTATTGAAGAGCTCTGCTCTAACAAACTCTCTCCTCTCTGCCTTTCTTCTCTTAAAGTCCGTTAAGAGCTCCGCCTTTATCCTTTGTTTAAACAGCTCCTTCGCTCCCTGGATCTTTCTCAACAGCGGAAAAACAAAGAGTTTGAAACTAACAACTGTAGAGACGGGGAATCCCGGTAGTCCGAAGAAAAATTTATTTCCCCTCCTTCCGAAAAGAACGGGTTTTCCCGGCTTTACCCTTACCTTGTAGAAGAGGACCTCTACTCCCAAGTCCTTAACAACTTGCTTGACAAAGTCGTAGTCTCCCATTGAAACGCCACCGGTTGTAATGAGAACATCGCAGATCTCTATCCCCTCTTCAAGTCTTTTGAGTGTCTCCTCTTTGGAGTCCTTCAGCGTTCCTAAGTAGACAGGTTCCCCTCCTGCTTCCCTTACGAGGGAGTAGAGGGTGTAAGCATTTGTGTTCCTTATTTGAGAGGGGGAATTTAAACTCTCCCAGGGCTCCAAAATCTCATTTCCGGTCGTGATAATTCCAACCTTTGGTTTAGAGGATACTCTCAAGTAAGGTTTGCCAACGGAGGCCGCTATTCCGATTTCCGGAGCTCTCAAAATGGCTCCTTCCTTTACGAGGATATCTCCGGCTCTGTAATTTTCACCCCTTAACCTAACGTTCTGCCCCTGTGGATACGATTTTTTTATAACGACAAATTCTCCTGAACCTTCAATTTCCTCAACGGGAACAACAGTATCAACCCCCTCTGGAATTAAGGAGCCTGTAAAGAGCTTTACAGCCTCTCCCTCGTTAACTTTAATGTTAGGAATTTTTCCTGCTGGAACCTCTCCAACAACTTTTAGTTTTGAGGGAATTGACCTAATATCTTCCTTCCTTACTCCGTAGCCGTCCATTGCAGAGACTGGAGCAGGTGGGTCATCACTATCTGCAATTAAAGTCTCCCTTAAAACCCTGCCGTACGAGTCAAAGAGGGAAACAAGCTCTGAAGGAAGTAAAAATTCCTGTAAGGAGATAATTTCAAGAGCTCTATCAAAGTCTATGTAAAACTCCATCCTTTTCCTTTTATGCTTTATGAAATTTACAAAATTCCTTAAGGGGACACTCTTCACACTTTGGAAATTTAGGTTTGCAGAACATCCTTCCCACTCTTATAAGGTCGTAGTGAAGCTTCCTGTTAAATTCTGCAGAAAAGTTTTCCTCCATAAACTCTGAAATCTCATCCAAACTCCAGTCCTTGGGAAAAATTCCCAACCTGCTCAGCACTCTCCTGCAGTGAGTATCTATTGGAAAAGTATTTTTACCGAATCCAAACGTAAGTATAACCCTTGCCGTTTTTGAGCCGATGAATGGATAGGACTTAAGGAGCTCTATTGCCTCCCTCTCAGGAAGAACCCTTAACTTTTCCTCTAATTCCTTCCAGTCAGAAAGTAGAGATTTGAGAGCTCTGTACTTTTGGTTGTACATCCCACAGGGCTTAATTGCCTCAATGACTTTCTCCTCAGGGAGGTCCTTGATTAACAGGAGTCTGTTTTCTGTCAGCTTCTCCAGGTTTTCCAAGCACCTTTCTGCCTGTCTGTCCGTTGTGTTCTGACTTAGGACGGTAAATATTGCCTGCTCTAAAGGTGTTCTCCTTGGTTTGTAGGCCTCGGGAAAGTACCTATCCAAAATTTCCTTAACCTTCCTTACCCTTTCGATTAAAGTTTCCCTTTCCATCACTTTAGAAAACCTGCAAGTGATAGGGCTCTCTCCAAATCCTTCTGAAATTCAGGCTCCCCCCTTCTGTTCCTAAGTAGGTATGCCGGATGGAACGTAGGTATAACAGTAACCTCCCTATCACCTACTCTTACTTTCTGTTCCTTTCCCCTTATTTTTGAAATCGGAGTTTTCTCGGGGAGGTTCAGAACAGTTCTTGCAGCAAAAGCCCCCAAGCAGAAGATAACCTTTGGAGAGATTAATTCTATCTGTTTCTCAAGGAAAGAGTAGCAGGCCTCTATCTCGTCAGGAGCAGGATTCCTGTTGTTAGGTGGTCTGCACTTAACAACGTTTGTTATGTAGATTTTCTCCCTTGAAACGCCGTAAAGGTTCAGAAACCTTGTAAGAAGCTGTCCTGCCCTTCCAACAAAGGGCCTTCCCTGAAGGTCCTCCTGTTCCCCTGGAGCCTCACCTACAAACATGAGGTCGGTTTGGGGGTCTCCCTCTCCAAATACTACGTGAGTTCTATGTTTACAGAGTCTACACCTGCAGCATTTCAGTGCTTCTTCCCTTAACTTTTCAAGTTCCTCAATCGGATTCATTGTTCCATCTCCTATTTTCTCTCTTAATCTAACTTCGTTGTAACCTATGAGGTTTAGAAATTCAACGAACTTTTTAAGCTCCTCCAAGGAGCTCCTCCCTCAGCTTACCGTCGTAAACCCAAACTGTAGGGCCTTCCAAGAATACATTTCTTAACTCTTCATCAAAGTAAACCATCAACCTCTCCCCCGTTCCCACCTCAACCTCAATCGGCGGTTTAAGGCCGAAAACAAGCGAGGAAACAATCGCCGATGCAACAGAGCCGGTTCCACAGGCTAACGTCTCTCCCTCAACTCCCCTCTCGTAGGTTCTCACTCTAATCCTATCCAACATTACTTCAACAAAGTTGACGTTTGCTCCCTTTGGAGAGAAGACCTCAGAGAACCTCAGTTTCCTTCCCAACTTGTCGACGTCAATCTGGTCTAACCTTTCAACAAGCACAACAACGTGAGGAACTCCCGTATTTATGTAGTGAACGTTTAAACCCTCCGCATTTATGTTCAGTTTTAAATCGGTAGGTGGAGTTAATCTAACCTTTACTGAACATCCCCTTACCTCAGATTCAACAATTCCGACTAGCGTTTCAAACCTCATTCTCTCAGGAGCTATTCCCCTTTCGTAGGCAAACCTCGATGCACACCTTGCTCCGTTACCGCACATTTCAGCAACGGAGCCATCTGAGTTAAAGAACCTCCACTTAAAGTCTGCAACTTCCGAATTCTCAATCAGGATGAGACCGTCTGCCCCTACTCCCCTCCTCCTTTCACAGACTTTTCTAACTACAGAGTCGATAGAGAGTTTTCCGCAGAACTTTTCAAACTTACCGTCCCTGTTGTCGATAATGACGAAGTCGTTTCCCGTTCCCTGAATCTTTGAAAACTCCATCACTCTACCTCTTCCCAAACTTTAGGAAGGAGAAACCTCCTCAGTTTTCCTATCCTCGTCCTTGGGAGTTCCCTGTCAACAATCTTAAATTCCTTAATCTTCTTGTAGGGCTGAAATCCCCTCAAGAGCCTGTTTATTTCCCTCCTTATAAAGGACTTAACGTCCGAAACCCCCTCATCAACTAGAAGTTCAAAGTCGGGTCTGACGAGGGCTCTGAGCTTTCCATCGGAGTAAAAAACTCCTATCTCTAAAATGTAGGGACTTTTAAGAAGCTCTATCTCTATATCCTCTGGATACACATTCTTGCCACTCTCAAGGACTATTACTTCCTTGGCCCTTCCCGTTATATGTATAAACCCATCCTCATCGACAAATCCAAGGTCTCCCGTGTAGAACCAGCCGTCCTTTATGACCTTCTTGGTCTCCTCAGGTTTGTTGTAGTAGCCCTTCATAACGTTAGGGCCCCTTACAATTATCTCTCCCTTCTCCGTAACCTTTACCTCAACCCCATCGACAGGAGGTCCTGCCGTTCCTATCCTTTTCCTATCGGGCCTGTTAACAGATATCAGAGGGGAAGTTTCAGTTAGACCGTATCCTTCCAAAATGTTGAATCCCATAGCTTCAAGGTCTCTCCAGACGTCCTCACTCAGCTTTGCTCCGCCACTTATCATAAATCGTAAGTTCTTGCCTATCCTCTCGTGAACTTTTGAGAAGAACTTCCTTTTAACAGAAGTTGGAACTCCCTTCCTGAAGAGCTTAAGGGCTCCTTCTATCAACTTCCTCTTTACCGGTGGCAGTTTTTTTATTTCTGTCAATATGCTGTGGTGTATTACCTGGTAGAGCTTGGGAACTCCTATCATTATCGTAACGTTTTGCTCGTTCACCGTTGATAGAATATCTGTAGGGGAGAGCTTCTCTATGAAAACGAGGGGGAGTTTCATTGAAGCTGGAAGAACCGCCGTTGTCATGAGGGGGTAGGTATGGTGGAAGGGAAGAATTGCAACAAACCTATCGTCCTCCCTTAAGAATCCTAAGTTCTCAACGGCTCTTACGTTGTGGTTTAAGTTTCCAAGGGTAAGCATAACTCCTTTAGGGTTTCCTGTAGTTCCCGATGTATAGAGAATGAGAATTACCTCATCCAAATTTCTCCTTCTGTAGTGGATTTTTCCTTCCTCCCACTCAACCTCGTCAACGTTTACTATTTTCACGTGATAGCCTAAGTTTGAGACTGCCCTCTCTGTAGTCTTTAGGTTCTGAGAGCTCGTTATCAGATACTTAGGTTGTGAGTCCTTTAAAATGTTAAAGAGTTCTTCGGGAGTGAGTAGGTAGTCAACGGGAACGGCTATTCCCCCTAAAAAAAGAACTGAGAAGAGTGAGGATATCCACTCAGGCCTGTTCTCCATAAAGATAATAACCCTATCCTCAGGTGAAACTTCCCTTAGGAACTCCTCCAACGTTGATATTTGGTTTCCAAAATCCCTGAATGTAAGCTCTTTATAATTTCCCTTTTCCTTTTTAACAAACGCTAATTTTTTAGGACTCTCCTCAATATTTTCGAGGACTCTTTCCAAAAAACTTCCCATCCTGTAACTCCTATATAAGGTCAATAATGTCCCTTATATCCTTCTTTCTGTCCTCGATAATTTCTACTAATTCTCTGGCTTTTTTCTTGGAGACTGACTTTGAAATCGGAACTTCAAGGACTCTAAACTTTAGAAACCTGCTTATTGTATCAACCTCTACAACATCTCCTACCTTTACTTCCCTCGAAGGCTTGGCTGGAACTCCATTAACCTTGACTACACCGTCGTCACAGAGCTCCTTTGCCAGACTTCTCCTCTTTACTATTCTTGCCACCTTTAGAAACTGGTCCAGTCTCAACTTTCCTTTCCCTTTTTCGTTTTATGTTTGAAGGAATTGAAAAAATCTTAAATATGAGTGAGAGAAATCCGGCAGTTAAAAATCCAGAGAAGAATGAAAAGACTATAACAACAAAGAGCTTTGTTTTAAAAACATCGACGAAGGGAATTGTAACCTCAACATCCTGAAAGTTCTGAAGGGCAAAGAGGGAAACAGCCAAAACAATTAAAGTTACAACAACTGAGTAAAAGTACTGCTTTAAAGTCATTGCTTCCCCTAAAATGTCAAGTAGAGAGATGTTAAACCGACAGACATAAGGCCTAAAATAACATTTATTCCGTTTAGGGCCATTGAAACTGCATGGAGTTTTAAAAATCTGTCGTAAAGGGATTTTTCCTTCGTCATGTAAAATTCAGCCTTTAAAATTCCCGCCTTTGGAACGATTAGCAGGCCGTTTATAAAGTTGAACAGGTTCATCAATATCAAAATTAATAGGTTTACTGAAGAAACAACTCCTAAATTTCCCCTAACCAAGAGGTAGAACGAGAGAAGGGCTAAAATTCCAAAAATGTATCCTAAGGAGAAGTACTTCGGAAAGACGGCTCCTGTATACTTTCCAGCTTCCTCCTTGGAAAGTATTCTAAATGCCAATGGAGCTCCAACTGCAGTAAAGAAGAAGAGAGCTCCCACCCACAGAGAAATCGAGTAGAGATAAATGGACTTAAGTAGAAAAATCATTTTTCTCTCCTTCTACAGGTCTGTCCACTTCAACGTTATAGCATCGACAGGACAGTTCTCCACACAGAGACCACAACCGTTACACCTCTCGGGATACATAACCACTGCCTTGCTTTCGCTCATGACAAATACTCCGTGAGGACAAACCTCCTCACAAATTTTACAACCGATACACTTTTCGTTATCAACGTAGGGGATTACCTTCAAATACCGTTCCTCATCTTAAAGGCTTTTACCGTATTGTAGAGAAGCATCGTAATCGTCATAGGTCCCACTCCTCCAGGGACTGGAGTTATTGCTGAGACCTTCTCCTTTACACCCTCAAAATCGACATCACCAACAATCTTACCATTTACCCTGCTGATTCCTATATCAATGACTACAGCTCCTTCCTTAACCATGTCTGCCTTTATTAGACCTGGAACACCTGTAGCAACGCAGAGTACGTCTGCGTACCTTGTGTAGTGGGAAAGATCCTTAGTATAGACGTGGCAGACAGAGACCGTTGCATTTGCATTTACCAACATGTTGGCAAGGGGTTTTCCGACGATGTTACTGTGACCAACCATTACTGCGTTCTTTCCTTGAAGTGAAATGTTGTACTCCTCAAAAAACTTCATAACGCCAGCGGGAGTGCACGGCATTAGTCCCTGGTCGTACAGCCCCAAAGTACACTTTCCAACGTTAACGGGGTGGAAGCCATCAACGTCCTTTTCAGGCGATATGTAGTTGACAACCTCCCTGCAGGACAGACCGTTGGGAAGAGGAAGTTGAACAATTATTCCGTCAACGTTTGGGTCTTCGTTCAGCTCCTTTACAATGGAGTTAAGCTCCTCCTGTGTTACCGTCTCAGGAAGCCTTCTGTCTATGGAATCTATCCCCACTTCACTGCAGGCCTTTATCTTGTTCCTCACGTAAATTTCACTTGCAGGGTTGTTTCCAACTAGTACAACTGCTAAAGATGGAGGTCTTCCAAATTTTTCCTTCAGTTCCTTAACCTCATTCTTCAAAGAGTTTCTTATTTTTTTAGATAGGGCTTTCCCGTCTAGTATAACTGCCATCCTCTCTCCTCTCGTATATTTCGTAAATTCTCTCATACCTAACTACTTTGAATCTTTCGTCGACTTCAAAGAGGACACCGCAGAACTGAATAAGTTCAGCCTTCTCTGGAACTTTGAACCTTACAGGTAACTGTTTAACAAACCTCTCTATTCCCTCTTTAGGTTCTATCCCTATTACCGAGTTAAGAGCTCCACACATTCCAGCATCCGTTATGTATAAGGTGCCTAAGGGTAACCTCCTCAGGTCTGAGGTCTGAACGTGTGTATGGGTTCCAAATACGGCAGTTGCCCTTCCATCCACGTAGAACCCAAAGGCCTGTTTCTCAGATGATGCTTCACCGTGAAAGTCAACAATAACGATATCCGCTTCGTTACTCTCATAAATTTCATCGAACTTCCTAAATGGGTTGTCGAGGCACTCCATAAATATCCTACCCATGAGGTTGATAACTGAGATTTTTGTACCCTCAAAATCAAAGGTTAGAAATCCCCTTCCCGGAGCTCCCTCAGGATAGTTTGCCGGTCTTAGAATCGGATATTTATCTATGAAATGGTAAATCTCCTTCTTATCAAACGTGTGGTTTCCCCCAGTTATAATGTTTACACCGTAGGAAAGTAGCTTATTGACAATCTTCTCTGTTAACCCGAATCCCCCTGCTGCGTTTTCACCGTTTGCTATACATACGTCAAACTTTTCCTTATTCTCCTCAAGGTAGAGGTGGAGAGCTCTCCTCCCCGGCCTTCCTACAACATCTCCCACCAGTAAAATTTTCATTGGAGCTCCTTCAGTAGGGAAATTGCCTGCTCCTTCAGGTGGATTAAATCCCCTGTATTGCAGATTAAGTAGTCGGCATATTTTAACTTTTCACTGTAGGGTTTTTGAAGGGAATCCCTCCTTAAAGTTTCCCTTAAGCCAAACTTCCTCGAAGCCCTCAGAATTCTCTGTCCTCTGTATGCAAAAACCAAAACAACTTTATCGCAGATATCCATCCATCCTGCCTCTATTAGAACTGCAGCTTCAACAAATACGACCTCGTCAGAAAACTTGTTCCTTATTCTCGATATTTCCTCTTTTATCAGCGGGTGTGTTATTTCTGTAAGAGTTCTCAACTTTTTTGGTGAGGAGAATACAATACTTGAAATCTTTTTAGTATCAATTTTCCCTTTTTCATTGAAAATTTCACTACCAAAAGTTTCTAACAGCTTTTCCTTCACTTTGTATAAGGCCCTCTTTCCAATGATGTCTGCATAAAATACCGGAAAGCCCTCAAGTTCTAAAAATTTACATAGAGTTGACTTCCCGGAACCGATGTTACCCGTTACTCCCACAAGCACTCTTTACCCTCTCCTTCTTTTCTATAAAGCTTTCAAAAATGGGAACCAAAATAACAGCTAAAGGAACTCCAATTACAACACCTAAAAGACCACCTAAGTAACCTCCTAAGAATATGGAGAGCAGGATAAGTATAGGGTTGACTCCCGTCGTTCTGCTCATAATTAACGGATATATGAGATTTTCGAGCCCCACCTCCGTTAAAAAGACTGTAAGAACTCCAATCACCGCTTCAAGTGTTCCGTTGTCAAAGATTGCCAGGAGTAGTGATGGTACAAGGCCTGAAAAGAAACCCACATAAGGTATCATGTTAAGGACTCCTGCAACAAAGCCAATGAGTAGAGAGTACTTGATACCGACAAAAAGGAGTCCTATTGCAATGTAGAGACCGACAAAGAGGGCAACTGCCATCTGGCCTATTAGATAGCTTGAAAGGGAGCTATGGACTTTCTGGAGGAGTAGTTTTAACTCCTTCTGAATTGAACAGGGAGCGATTAATAGATAAATTCTAACAATTTTTCTGGAATTTATGAGAAGGTAGTAGGTGAGGAACGGAATAACAATCAGATTAATAACAATTGATATTGCAGAAAAAAATCCAGAAAAGAGTTTTGAAATTAAGTTTGCTATTGGAATAGTTCCAAATTTCTGATAAATTTCGTTAATTATTTCCTTCAATGTTGTAAGTTTGAACGGGTGTAGAAGCGGAAAATGCTTGCCGAAAAATTTAATAAAAAATGAATCCAATTTCTCAAACAGGGTTGGGAGAAAATTTAAGAAACTCTGAATCTGCTCAATTATCGATGGAATCAGAATAAACAGTGCAAAGGAAAGGACTAAAAACATTGTGAGTAAAGTCAAAAATGCTGAGAATCTCCTTCTATCTCCCGTTAAATTGTTAAAGAAGAGGAAAACCGGATAAAACACGTAGGCTACTGCAGAGGCAATGAAGAATGGAAAGAGGGCCGGTTCGAACAGAAATAGTAAAATTAAAAGGAGAATTACTGTTGATGTAAGATAAACTTCGGTAAGATAGTTACGCACCGTTTAGCTCCTTAATCCCCCTATAGGTATATTGGAGAGCTGAAGCAACTGTAAAAATTGCAGTGGTAAAAAACAGTGCACCTGAAATACTACCATTTGGAAAGCCACAGTTGAGTTTTAGAAGGGTTGCAAGAAGTGTGAAAAACTGCAGAAATGCAGTAGCTTTTCCTAAGTAGGTAGGTTTAATCCTATCCATTTTGTTAAAGATTGAAAGAATCCAGCTTCCAATTAGTATTAAAACGTCCCTACTTAAAACTATAACTGTTAGCCAGATAGGAATGTACTTTCCCGTGTAGGAGAGAAGGAAATAGCCGGAATCTATAAGTGCCTTGTCAGCAAGGGGGTCCAATATTACTCCCAACATTGTTACCTTGTTGAACTTCCTCGCTAAAAATCCATCCAGTGCATCGCTTAAGGCTGCAAAGAAGAAAATACCTAAAGCTTCTTTAAATTTTCCGTAGAATACGGACATGATGAATACCGGAACTAAAAATATCCTGATTAAGGTTATTATATTGGGTATATTTACCATACTTCCTCCGGAGGGTTTTAATGAATGAGCTCTACGTTAGAAACTTAATTCTAAACTTTTTAAACGAGGATTTAGGCTACTTGGGAGACATTACCACTTCATCTCTTTCAGACACTTCAGGTAGGGCCTGTCTAATAGCTAGGGAAGGTGGAATTTTCTGCGGAGCTCCGTTTTTCGAAATGGTTTACAGGGTTCTATCTGAGGAAGTTTCTTTTAAGTGGTACATTGAGGAGGGAAAACCCTTTAAGAAGGGTGACGTTATCTGTGAGATGGTGGGAAACCTAAAGGTAATTCTAACGGGAGAAAGAACCTCCTTAAATATTGTTCAAAGGCTTTCAGGAATAGCTACCGAGACAAGGAGGTATGTAGATGGGTTAAATGGTTCAAAGATTAAGCTTCTTGACACGAGGAAGACAACTCCAGGATTAAGGGTTCTTGAAAAGTACGCAACTAAGATTGGAGGAGCTCTTAACCACAGATTTGGTCTCTACGACGCAGTTATGGTAAAGGACAATCACATTAAAGCCTTTGGTAGCATTGAAAGAGCTGTTAGGGAAATTGTTAGGAATATTCCTGTAACGTCAAAAATAGAAGTTGAAGTTGAAAGTATGGAACAGATAGAGGATTTGCTTAAGGTTATCGAGTACGTTGATGTAGTTATGCTGGATAACTGGAGGGATGATGACGTTGAGAAAGGTATAAAGAGGATAAAGGAGAAGAAGGAGGAAGTAAAAATAGAGCTCTCAGGTGGAATAACGATAGATAGACTTCCAAAAATCAGGAATTTGCCTATAGATTTCATTTCAACGAGTAAAATCGTAACGGCTGCAAGGTGGATAGATCTCAGCCTGGAGGTAGAATGGACTTAACGCCCCTCAACGTCCTTGACGGGTTAATAATTGTTACTTTAGGATGGAACTTTGTAAGAGGATTTAACAAGGGGTTTGTTGAAGAAATTATCTCAATAACTGGCATTATTTTAGATATTTACATTTCATACCTTTTTGCTCATCCAGTAGCGAAGTTTATAGTTTCAAAATCCCAACCTCAAACGGGAGAGGTATTTGTATCGGGATTACTTATCTTTTTTATCCTATTCTTAATTACAAAGTACATTGCATTTTCTATAAATAGACTGGTAAATAAAACGAACTTGGGATTTATTAATCACATCTTAGGTTTTTTATTTGGAATTTTTAGAGGAATTCTTATATGTTCTTTAGTTGTTTTTGGAGTATCTGTTGTTGCTCCAAACAGTTATCTTGTTAAAAAGAGTTCCTTAGGTGGTATTGCTGTTCCTGTAATGGATAAGATTATTCATTACCTGCCAATGAAACATAGGAAAGAAGACCCAATCATAAGGAAGTGGGAGATAGCAAGGGAAATCTTGTGGAGAAACTTTATTTTTAAAAGTTATTTAAGAGGGGGGGAAATTCCCCCTTAAACTCCAACATTAGCCATGTACTTAATCAAGTCTGCAAGTCTGTTTGAATATCCCCATTCGTTGTCGTACCAGGCAATTACCTTTACCAAGTTTCCATTTATAACGTCCGTTGATAGTCCATCAACAATTGATGAATGAGGGTTTCCAAGGTAGTCAATTGAGACCAAAGGTTCCTCGGAGTAGGCAAGAATTCCCTTTAGCTCATTTTCTGAAGCAGCTTTAAGAGCTCCGTTCACCTCCTCAATCGTTGTTTCCCTCTCTAAAACGCACACAAAATCTACAAGAGAAACGTCAGGAGTTGGAACCCTTATGGAAATTCCGTTAAATTTCCCCTTAAGTTCTGGAATGACAAGACCTACAGCTTTTGCTGCTCCTGTTGTTGTTGGAACCATTGAAACGGCTGCTGCCCTTGCCCTCCTTAAATCCCTATGGGGAGCATCCAACAGTCTCTGGTCCATCGTGTAGGCATGTACAGTAGTTAGGAATCCGGAAACTATTCCAAAGTTTTCAAGTAGAACCTTTGCAATAGGTGCAAGGCAGTTTGTTGTGCAGGAGGCGTTTGAAACGATTCTGTGCTTTTCAGGGTTGTACTCCCTGTGGTTAACACCCATAACAAAGGTAGCATCTGGATTCTTTCCGGGGGCTGAAATAACAACCCTCTTAGCGCCAGCCTTGAGGTGCTTCCCTGCTCCTTCCCTGTCCCTAAACCTTCCTGTAGACTCTAAAACAACGTCAACTCCTAAATCTCCCCATGGGAGCTCCTCAGGATTCGGGTCTGCATAGACTTTTATTCTCCTCCCATCTATAACAAGCTCATCTCCATCGCACGTAATATCAGCCTTAAACTTGCCGTGGACAGAGTCATACTTTAAGAGGTGTGCAAGGGTAGGAGCATCCGTCAAATCGTTGATTGCAACTACTTCAATTTCAGGGTCGTTGTGAACGATTCTGTAGAAACTCCTTCCAATTCTTCCAAAACCATTAATTGCCACTTTAACAGTCATAATTCCTCCCAAAATAAGGAAAATTTTCAGGTTAATGATAAACTATTCTTTAGACGATAACAAACAGAGGTATTGGTATTGAGTGGGCTCTTTTTAGCGCTTTTTCTCTTTTCCTTTTTTCTCATGGTAATTTTCATGGGAATTGCCGTTAGGGAAAAGAGAAAGAGGGAAGAACTCCTTTTTAGGATTAAAGAGGAAAAGAAAAAGGAAAAAAAGGCTCAATACATAGATAGGTCAAAGTTACTTGGTAGAGCTCTCAGCCTTATAAAGGAAGGAATTGTTATTATGGACCCTTACGGTAGGATAGTCTTTACAAATAGGTTTGCGAGGGAGCTTCTTGGGATAGACGAGAACGATACGGGCAAATTTTTTTATCAGGCAATAAAAATTTTCGACGTAGTATCACTGATAAACGAGGCCTTCAATGAAAGTTACAGAGTATGGAACGATAAGAAAATTAACGACAGATACGTTCAAGTTATTTTTGGTTCAGACCTCGATGAAAAAGTTCTCCTCCTAATTGACCAGACACCAATGAAAAAGTACGAAAACTTAAAAAAGGACTTCATAGCTAATGCCTCCCATGAGCTCAAAACCCCACTTGCAGCACTTAAGATATCCTTAGAAACTTTAGAGGATGTTTGCAGGAAAAACGAAAGGGCGATAAAGTACATAAGAAAAGCTCAGGAGAGAATAGAATATATGGAGCAGTTAATTGAAGACCTTATAACCCTTTCTCTCCTTGAAAGCACAAATTTAACATTAAATCCTAAGAAATTGAAACTTTTACCAATTATAAACGGTATTACAAGCCATCTAACGGAAATAGCTGAGAAAAGAGGTATAACATTTTCTGTCAACGTTGATGAGAATACTGAGGTTTGTGCAGACAGAAAACTCCTCCATGCAGCACTCAAGAACTTAATAGACAATGCAGTAAAGTACAACAGAGATGGGGGAAGGGTTGAAATAACCTACATAAAACACCAGAATGAGGATGAAATGAGAGTGTGCGATACCGGCGTTGGAATTCCAAAGTCACACATTCCCTTCATATTTGAGAGGTTCTACAGAGTAGAGAAGTCAAGGTCAAGGAAAATGGGAGGAACAGGATTGGGTCTTTCAATTGTTAAATTAGCCGTAGAAAAGTTAGGGGGAAAAGTAAGGGTTGAAAGTGAGGAGGGAAAGGGCTCTTGCTTTTCTATTATTCTGCCAAGGAGGTGTGGTATTATTAGCACCGACGATTAGAATTGGGGGTGGAATTGAGGCTAATCTTAGTAATGTTTTTAACGTTAATCACTGCCTTTTCCGGATACTCTCAAGCTACAGAGAAGGAAAAAATTATAGAAAAAGTTGAGATTATAGGTAATGAATCCGTCCCCAAAAGTACGATTCTTTACTACATATATGAAAAACCCGGAAGGGAATTTTCCCCTAAAGCAGTATCCGAAGACATAAAGAGACTCTTTAAATTGGGGTATTTTGAAAACATATCTGTTGATGTAAAGGAAGGGAAGAGGGGACTTATTTTAAGGTACTTTGTCAAGGAGAAACCCATTATCACGGATATTGTATTTAAAGGAAACTCATCAATATCGAGCAAAAAACTGAAGGAAGAACTTGGACTTGTAACTGAAGAGGGAGAGGAGACTAAACTTAAAAAGCCTCTTAATTACAAGTATTTGGATACTCTAAAGGAGAAAATCCAGGAGATTTACCTTAAGAAAGGTTTCCCCGGAACTGAGGTCTACTATACAATAGACAGGATTTCTCCCACAAGGGCTGTTGTTACATTTGTCATAAATGAGGGGAAAAAGGCAAACGTATGTAAGGTAGAAATTAAAGGAAATAAAAAGATTAGCTCTGGGGATATAAAGGATGTCCTTCTAACGAAGGAGAAATCCTTCCTCCACTTGAGGTTTAATGCACCCCTTTCAAGGGAAAACCTTGAGGAGGACGTTAAGAGAATAGAGGAGCTCTACAAGGAAAGGGGATACTTGGACGTTGAGGTAGGAGAACCGGAAGTCGTTAGTATGGGTAACTCCTGCTACAAGGTAGTTTACAGGATACTTAGAGAGGGAAAGCCTTACAGGTTTGGCAGTATCAGGTTTGTTGGAAACAAACTGTTTTCCTCAAAGGACTTTCTAAAGTTGGATAAGAGAATTCGCCCCGGTAAGAGGTACAACCAGAAGGAGATTGAGAAAATAAAAAGGAAAATTGTTAGAAAGTACGGAGAGATTGGCTTTATATTTGCAAATGTATCTCCAGAAGTTTCCCTCAACAGGGAAAAGCATACAGCAGACGTTACTTTTTACATCTATGAAGGAGAAAGAGCCTACGTTAGGTGGATTAACATAACCGGTAACGTTGCAACGAGAGACAGAACAATAAGAAGAGAGTTGGACCTCTACGAAACTGGGATATTCAACACGGTACGCCTTGAAAGGTCTATTAGGAGATTGTTCAACACAGGATACTTTGAAAATGTTGATGTTAAGCCAAAAGTAGTAGGAGGGAGCAACAACGTTGATGTAAACGTTAACGTTAAGGAGAGATTGACGGGAGTATTTTCAGTAGGAGCAGGTTACAGTTCTGTTTCAAAGCTTGTTGGAATGGTGAGTGTTTCAAAGGGTAACCTCTTTGGAACGGGAGATTCAGGCTCTGTTAACCTACAGTTTGGTTCGAAGGTTTTGGATTTCTACATCAACTACAACCACAGGTGGTGGCTGGATAGGCCGCAGACTCTTTCTATGAGTGCTTACAACAATAGGTATGAGTACTTTACGTACACTTCGAAGAAGACAGGTCTTTCAGCTCTCGTAAGTAGGAGACTGTGGGAGGACTGGAAGGTAGGATTGGGATACCTGATAGAGAGGGACAAGATTACAGATATCGACGAAGATGCCCCTGAAATTGTCAAGGATGAGGAAGGAACGGAAACAATAGGGATGTCAACATTCTTTGTTTCAAGGGACTTGAGGGATAATAAATTCTTACCCCACAAGGGGGATTTCTTTAAATTAACCACTCAGTTGGCAGGAAACTTCTTAGGTGGAGATAAGGACTTTTACAAGTTAGTCGGTGAGTACGCTTACTACTTTAACTTTAACGACCTGCCTGTTGATTGGGAGCTCCCCTTCATTGCATCGGTCCATGCAAAAGTAGGTTATGCAGATGCCTTTGGAAATACGAGTAAACTTCCCATTGATTACAGGTTCTACGTTGGAGGTGATACAAGTGTTAGAGGATTCAAGTGGGGTGAAGCCGGGCCTAAGGACAGGAATGGTGATCCTGAAGGTGCAAACAGGGAGTTAATTTTTAACTTTGAATTGGGCTACGATGTTACGAGGATGCTGAGACTGATAGGTTTCATCGATATAGGTGGAGGCTGGTGGAACGAGTACAAGTTGGGCGATATGAGGAAGTCTGCCGGTGTGGGACTTAGGGTTTTAACACCTATGGGACCAATCAGGCTCGATTTAGGTTGGAAGCTCGACAGGAGGAGTGGAGAGAGTTCCTCGGAGTGGCACTTTGGAATGGGAAGTTACTTCTAAACAATGGAGGTTTTTATGAAAAAGGGGCTTTTAGCAGTTACAGCTCTACTTCTGGCAACATTTGTAAATCCAAATATTTCTCTATCAGCGGAGAAAAAGAATTTAAATGTAAAAAATTTCGCAGTTTACTACGTGGATATGCAGAAAATTATTAATGAATCAAATAAAGGTAAGCAGGCAAAGAGCTTAATAGAGTCAAAAATTAATCAGGCAAAGAGCAAAATAGAGAAGATGAGGAAGGAGATTGAGAAGATTAAGCAGGAGCTCCAAAGCCCAGTTCTGAGCAAGCAGGAAAAGGAGAAGAAAGAGGATTTGCTTCAGCAGAAGATAAGGGATTTACAGAGATTTCAGCAGGATGCTCAGATGGAGGTTGCCAACTTAGAAAGGAAGTACACAACCGAAATTATTAAGGAAGTTGTAAAACTCATTCAAAACTACAGAAAGGAAAAAAACATTCCTATGATTGTTGAGGTGAGGGAGGCGGGAGTAATAGCTGCCGATGAGAAGTACGATTTAACAGACAGAATAATCAAGCTCTACAATGAACAGGCAGGAAAATGAAGTTAGAGGAGATAGCAAAGGAGTACAACTGCAAACTTTTAGGTAACGGTAACGTTGAAATAGAGGGAATCTCAGAAATTCATAGGGCAAAGAAAGGTGACTTAACGTTTTTAACAAACCCAAAGTACAAAAAGTTTCTCAAGGAAACAAAAGCCTCGGCAGTTTTAACAGGTAGTCTCATTGAGGGGTTGGAAATTCCTCAAATTGTCTGCGAGGAACCCTACGTCGTATTTGCCAAGCTTCTTCAGAGGTTCTATCCTGAAAGGTTTCCAAAGCCAAAAATTTCTGAAAGGTCTACCATTTCCCAGGGTGTAAAGATTGGAAAGAACTGTTACATAGGTGAATTTTCGTACATAGGTGAATGTACGGAGATTGGGAACAACGTTTTCATATTTCCAGGGACATTTATTGGGAGAAACTGTAGCATAGGTGATGGAACGGTAATCTTTCCAAACGTAACCATTTATGACAATACTGAGATTGGAAAATTTGTCAGAGTTCACTCTGGAACTGTTATAGGTTCTGACGGTTTTGGCTATGCCTTTAGTAAAAGGGAGGGAAAAATCTACAAGATTCCCCAGGTTGGAAGGGTAATTATCGAGGACTTTGTAGAAATTGGAGCAAATACGACAATAGATAGAGGAACCCTTGGTGAAACCGTAATTGGAGAGGGAACGAAGATAGACAACTTAGTTCAAATTGGACACAACGTAAAAATTGGAAAGTTCTGCTTTATTGTCTCACAGGTTGGAATTTCTGGAAGTGCAAAAATTGGTGATTTCGTTACGTTGGCTGGTAAAGTGGGTGTAGCGGGTCACATCGAGATTGGCAACAACATAACCGTTGCAGCAAAGTCGGGAGTTACAAAAAGCCTGAAGGAGCCAGGTGTCTATGCAGGATTTCCTGCTAAACCTTACAGGGAGTGGAGAAAGTTGCAGGTACTCATAGATAGACTTCCTGAAGTCTACAAAAAAATAAAGAAACTTTTAGGAGGAAAAGGTGGAGTTTCACGTTAAGGATTTATCACTTGCTGATTTGGGAAAGAACAGGATTGAATGGGCAGAGATGGACATGCCCGTTTTGAGAAGGGAAATAAGGAAGAGGTTTGTTGAGGAAAGGCCACTCAAGGGCATTAGAATTGGGGCCTGTCTTCACGTTACAACAGAAACTGCAAATCTAATGAGAACTTTAAAGGAGGGAGGTGCTGAGGTTTACCTGTGTGCCTCTAATCCCCTATCCACACAGGATGATGTCGCAGCAGCACTCGTTAAGCACTACGACATTCCCGTCTTTGCAATAAAGGGGGAGGATGAGGAAACGTACTACATGCACATAGAGGAGGTTCTCAAGAGGAAGCCCCACATAACTATGGATGACGGAGCCGACCTTATATCAACCCTCCACATGAAACACCAGGACTTGATTCCAAACGTAATTGGTGGAACTGAGGAAACGACTACAGGAGTTATTAGACTGAAAGCAATGGCAAAGGATGGAGCTCTCCGCTACCCTGTTATTGCAGTTAATGAGGCAATGACGAAACACCTCTTTGACAATAGGTACGGAACGGGACAGTCAACGATAGATGGAATTTTGAGAGCTACAAACAGGCTTCTTTCAGGTTCAATCTTCGTTGTTGCCGGTTACGGCTGGTGTGGTAGAGGCGTTGCAATGAGAGCAAGGGGAATGGGAGCTGAGGTCATAGTTACAGAGGTTGACCCTATCAAGGCAATTGAAGCAAGAATGGACGGATACAGGGTTATGCCTATGGAAAAGGCTGCGGAAATAGGGGATATCTTCTGCACGGTAACGGGAAACATTCACGTAATTAGAAAGGAACACTTTGAAAGGATGAAGGACGGAGCAATAGTTTGTAACTCCGGACACTTTAACGTTGAGATAGATATTCCAGCCTTAGAGTCCTTAGCAGTTGAAAAGAGAAGGGTAAGGCCCTTTGTTGATGAGTACAAACTTTCCGATGGTAGGAGGATTTACCTATTGGCCGAGGGAAGACTTGTCAATCTCTCTGCAGCTGAGGGACACCCTGCATCTGTTATGGATATGAGCTTTGCAAACCAGGCACTTTCAGCTGAGTACATTGTTAAGGAAGGAAAAAATTTGGAACCTAACGTTTATGTGGTTCCTGAACATATTGATAAGAAGGTTGCAGAATTAAAGCTAAAAGCCTTAGGAATAGAGATAGACCAACTTACAGAGGAACAAATAAGATATCTAAACTCCTGGGAGATGGGCACTTAGTGTATAAAAGGGAGGGTGCCCTCCCTTTTAATTTCCTTTCTTTGTCTTGGCCAACCTTACCTCTCCTGTTTCAGGGTTGTATTCAATTCTTGGAAATAGGATTCCACCCCTTTTGACTTCAGTTCCCGGTTTAAAGCCTCCCCATGAATTGAAATCACTAATTCGAAGTTCTTCAGCTTTTTTTCCGAGGCTCAGGAGTTCAGCCATTTTCCCTGCAGAGCCCGGTATGTACGGATAGACAAGGGCTGTTATGAATCTAAGGGACTCAACCATGTTATAGAGAGCTCTGTCAAGCTCCTCGTTCCCCTCCTTGTTGAGCTGCCAGGGAGCTCTCCTATCGATGTAGTAGTTAACAAAACCTACAAACTCCCAAATTTCGTCCAAAGCCTTCGAAACTTCACCTTTTGGAATAAGTTCTTTTACTCTACCAAGTGTTGAAAGAGCCCTTTCTCTAAGCTCAACGTCAATCTCCCTCTCTTCTCCCTTCGGTTCAGGAACGATTCTGTTCCTGTATTTCTTTACCATTGATAGGGTTCTATTAAACAAGTTCCCCAAGTCGTTTGCAAGTTCACTGTTTATTCTGTTGACAAGTTTTTCGTATGAAAAGTCACCATCGAGCCCAAAGGGAACTTCCCTAAAGAGGAAAAACCTTACTTGGTCAACACCAAACTTATCTACAATCTCAAAGGGGTCAATAACGTTCCCCTTTGATTTACTCATCTTTTCTCCCTCTACAGTCCACCACCCGTGGGCGAAGACCCTCTTTGGCAGAGGAATCCCTGCAGACATTAAAAAGGCAGGCCAGTAAATTGCGTGAAACCTCAAAATGTCCTTTCCAACCAAGTGTAAATCTGCAGGCCAGTACTTGTTAAAACTTTCCGTATCATCGGGATAGCCAACGGCGGAGAGGTAGTTTGTTAGGGCATCAAACCAAACGTATATTACATGTTTTTCGTTAATCGGTACGGGAATTCCCCAGGTAAAGCTCGTCCTTGAGATTGAGAGGTCCTTCAATCCCTGTTTTACGAAGTTTATAACCTCATTTCTTCTAAACTCAGGGGCTATAAATTCGGGGTTTTCCTCGTAGAACTTTAAAAGTCTGTCCTGATATTTACTCAACCTAAAGAAATAACTCTCCTCCTTTACCCTAACGACTTCCCTCTTACATGCTGGACACAACTTTCCATCGATTAAGTCCTTTTCCGTGTAGTAGGTTTCACAGGGAATACAGTACCAACCTTCGTACTCTCCTAAGTATATGTCCCCATTTTCGTAACACCTCATAAAGATGTGTTGAACAGCCTTTACGTGGTAAGGGTCCGTTGTTCTAATGAAGTGGTCGTAGGAGATGTTGAGCCTCTTCCAGAGCTCCTTGAACGTTGGAACGAGTGAATCAACGAACTCCTTTGGGGTCATTCCCCTCTTTTCAGCGGCCTGTTGTATCTTTTGGCCGTGTTCGTCTGTACCCGTTAGGAAAAATACGTCTCTTTCCAAAAACTTGTTAAACCTAGCAATAATGTCTGCAGCTGTTGTTGTATAGGCATGCCCCAAGTGGGGCTTATCATTAACATAGTATATAGGTGTTGTCACGTAGAACTTCTCCAACTCTTCCTCCTTAAACGGGAACGTTAAATTCCCTCAGAACCTCGTTGAGTGAGGTCTTCTTGTCCGTTGATTCCTTTCTCTTTCCAATTATGAGGGCGCATGGAATGTGGTACTCCCCTGAAGGGAACTTCTTAATCCTCGTTCCCGGTATGACAACGCTCCTTGCAGGAACTCTTCCTCTGTACTCAACGGGTTCATCTCCCGTAACGTCAATGATTTTTGTTGAAGCAGTTATTACAACACCGGCTCCTAAAACTGCCTCCTCCTCAATAACGGCTCCCTCAACGATTATGCACCTTGAACCGATGAAGCAGTTGTCCTCAATTATCACAGGTGTTGCATTCGGTGGCTCCAAAACGCCTCCTATCCCTACGCCACCGGAGAGGTGAACGTTCTTTCCTATTTGGGCACATGAACCAACGGTTGCCCAGGTATCAACCATTGTACCAGAACCTACATAAGCTCCAATGTTTACGTAGGACGGCATCAGAATAGCACCATGCTCTATGTAGGAACCGTACCTTGCAGTTGCCGGGGGAACTACTCTAACTCCCAACTTATCCCAGCCTTTTTTTAAAGGAATCTTGTCGTAGTACTCAAAGGGGCCAACTTCCATAACCTTCATCTCTGAGATGGGGAAAAAGAGGAGTATTGCCTTTTTAACCCACTCGTTAACCTTCCAATTTCCAACACTTACTCTTTCAGCAACTCTAACCTTTCCCTTATCTAAAAGTTCAATTACCTCCCTTACCGCATCCTGATACTTTTTTTCCTTTAAAAGTTCCCTATTTTCCCAAGCTTCCTCAATAAGTTCCTTTAGTTCTTCCATTTTTACCTCCAAGGTTTTGTGGAAATTGAATTATATATTAAAGACTGCGTAGACTGGTGCGTGGTCTGAGGGGAGGAGATTTTCCCTCTTTTTCCTGGCCTCGTAATCAATATCACATTCTAAACACTTTTCAAGTAATGGCTTCGTTACAAAAATGTAGTCGATTCTCAATCCCTGATTTCTGTTAAAACCTCCCGTCTCTATATCGAACCAGGAATACTTCCTCTCTTCTGGATGTTTTTCCCTGAAAAGGTCGTAAAGTCCGAAGGAGAGGAGCTCCTCCAAAGCCTCTCTCTCATCGTCCATAAATCCCGGTCTGTTCTTCCAGATTGTCGGGTCGTAAATGTCCATTTCTGAGCGGGCAACGTTAAAATCGCCCAAAAGAATTAGAGGATAATCGGGGGAGAACATTTCCTCAATGAGAACTTTTAGTTTTGTAAGGAAGTAGATTTTGTAGGCATGTCTCTCCGTTCCCCTCTTTCCACCCCTTGGAACGTAAACGTTAATCACGGAGAATCCGTTAAATTTTGTTATTAGAACTCTCCTTTCATCATCCTCACCGTCCGGCCATCCCTTAAAAACTTCCTTTGGTGAAAATTTTGAACAGGTTGAAACTCCATTGTAGACCTTCTGTGAATGAACGGAGCACTTGTATCCGATTTTCTCAAAGTAAGAAAAAGGATAGAGGTTTTCCTCTACCTTTACCTCCTGTATTCCCAAAACGTCAGTTTCTGTACCCTTAAGCCACTTAACAATTAGAGGAAGTCTTACCCTTATTGAATTAACGTTCCACGTAGCCACTCTCATGACAGGCCTTTAAAGTTGTTTGCAAGGAGAACCCCTGCAGCCTCAATTTCTGCAGCTATTTTGTCAAGTTTTTTGTTAAATATGTTGTACATGGCAATTGCCGGAATAGCAACAATCAGTCCTATAATCGTTGTAAGGAGAGCTTCAGCTATTCCTGCAGAGAGCTCCTGAGGATTTCCCATCCCCGTTCCGCCTGTTAGAGCTCCAAATATCTTAACCATCCCCAAAACGGTTCCCAGTAGTCCTAAAAGGGGAGAGGTAGCTGCAGTTATTGCAAGGAGCGCCATTCCCCTTTCAAGCTCAATAAAGCGCCTCCTTGCACTAACCTCAAAAGCGTGGAGGAAGTTTTCCCTCGTCTGTTTTCCCATGTTCTTTATTGCATCGAAAACAACCGCCGAAAGGAGGCTCCTCCTTCTCTTACAGAGCTCCACAGCATCTCCTATGTTTCCCTGTCCTAAAAACTCAACCAAGAGCCTCAAATCGTCCTTTGGAACCAACTTTCCTAATCTCAATACGTACAGCTTTTCAAATACAACGGCCAATGAAACAATGGAAAGAAGAAGTATGAGATAGCCCGATATTCCCGCCTTGTTTAAGAGCTCTATTCCTCCCATTCAATCCTCACATCTTCTGGAAGTTTCCTTGCAAAAATCAGGTATGCAGTATGAGCGGGCATTCTATCCTCCGGCCTCAACCTCTCAGGTACCCTCTTGTACTTCCTAAGTAGGATTTCACTGACCTCAACATCCATAAATGGATGTTTCTTAAGTTCCTTAAGGGTTTCAATTACCTGGTTCACGGTAGGAACTAAAATTCCCAAAAAATGACCCGTTTTAAGGGCTCTGTAGGCCTTATCTACGTATAGCCACGGTTCTCTAACGTCTAAGAAAAGGGCATCGGCAGACTCAACCTCATCAAACCCTTCGGATATATCCCTGTGTCTTACCTCAACTCTACTTTCAAGGTTCAACTTTCTCAGGTTTGACAGGGCGTTCTTTATAAACTCCTCCCTTCTCTCATAGCTAATAACTTTACCATTTTCTCCCACTGCCTGAGCAAATACTGAGGTAAGAGCTCCACTACCTATACCGCTCTCAACTACTGTATCTCCGGGTTTAACGTTGAGCCTCAAGAGGATGTATCCTGCATCCTTGGGATAAACAATCTGTGTCAGTCTGTTCAGTTTGTACATTATGAACTCATAGATGGAAACGGGGAGAATTACGTAGGAAAATCCCTTGTGGGTTTCTATTTTTGAACCGTAGGGTTTTCCTACGATTTCACCCAGCTGGACCTCTCCTCTGTCCGTGTTGAACTTTCCCCTTGCCAGTGATAGGTTTAAGAAGTACTTCTTTTTCTTCTCTGGGTCGAAAAGAATAACTGTGTCGTTTTCCTTAACTCTTTCCATCTCTTCCTTTTTCACCTAATTTAACTATTATTATTGGTTTTCCAAAGTAGATTCTGTTGTTCCTGAGCCTGTTAATCTCCTTAATTAGCTTTGGATTTACTCCAAACTTTCTCGCTATTAGAGTAATAGTTTCTCTTCTTTTTGGAACATAGATAAAGATTTTTTTTGACTTTGCATACTTTAATATGTGGTAGTTCCTTATTGATTTAGATGGAAGGTATATGTAGTAGTTTGGAGGAACGATGTTTCTCCTAAAAAACCTGTTGTACTTTCTTACCGTTGAATAGCGAACGTTTAGAGCTCTTGCTATTCTCCTAAGGGTTGTTCTACTTTTTACTTTTATCGTAACCAGTGTTTCCTTACTTCCATTTCTCAGTATGTTACTTCCCTTTACAACAGAAAGAACTGCGTAAAATTTTGGAACGTAGTTGAGAGTTTCATCGGGAAGTTTCGTTAAGTCCCAAAAGTCCGCATCCCCCAACTTCTTGAGCCTGTTTTGAATCCTTCCAGGACCTGCATTGTATGCAGCTATTGCCAAGTCCCACCTGTGGAAGATGGAGTAGAGCTCCTTTAGGTATTTAGCTGCAGCCTTAGTTGACTTTATGGGGTCAAATCTCTCATCGATTAGCCAGTTGACCTTGAGCCCGAGCCTTCTTGCAGTTGAAGGCATAAGCTGCCAAAGCCCGGCAGCCCCGGCCTTTGAAACGGCCGATGGGTTTCCCTGGCTTTCTACAATGGATAGGAGAGCTAAGTCCTCAGGAATTCCCTCCTTCCTAAAAATTTCAACAATTTTTGGATAGAAAAGCTTAAATGAGTCAATTTGTGAAAGCAGTTTTAGTTTATTCCACCCGTTTTTGTAGTAGGAGAGCCAAAACTGAAAGGTTGGTTTGTCCCAGGGAATGTCCAACAACGTTTCACAGGAATTTTTGTTAAGTGAACACTCGAGGAGAATTTTAGACTCGGTATAAACAGAGTCCTTCAAGCTATGGGAAAGGGAGGGGAGAGGGAGGAGAGAAAGAGAAAGAGCAGTAAGGAAAAGTTTACGCATTATTCATAACCTCTTCGGGCATGTCAAAGTTGGAGTAAACTTCCTGTACATCATCCAAATCCTCAAGAACTTCCAGGAGTTTTAAAACTTTTAGTGCAGTTTCTCCTTCCACCTTTGTAGTCGTTGTTGGAATAAGGTCCAACTTAGCTTCTTCAATCTCTATTCCACTGTTTGAAATTCCCTCTTTAACAGTTTCAAGCTCAGACGGTTCTGTATAAACCACAAACTTTTCGTCCTCCCTTACGACGTCTTCTGCTCCGGCCTCAATTGCAGCCATCATAACAGTTTCTTCATCGTAACTTTCTGCTGGAATAATGATTACTCCCTTTCTCTCAAACATCCATGAAACGCAACCTGAAGTTCCCAAGTTTCCTCCATGCTTGGAAAACGCATGCCTTACTTCAGCTGCAGTCCTGTTCCTGTTGTCCGTTAAACACTTAACAATTATTGCAACTCCTCCAGGACCGTACCCTTCGTACGTTACCTCCTCGTAGGACTCTCCTGCAAGCTCACCCGTTCCCCTTTTGATAGCCCTCTCAATGTTCTCCTTTGGCATATTAAACTTACGGGCCTTCTCTATTGCTGCCCTTAGACGGGGATTCTTTTCAGGGTCTCCTCCACCCTCCTTTGCAGCCACTGTAATTTCCCTTGCAAGCTTTGTAAAGATTTTACCCCTCTTGGCATCCTGTGCTGCCTTTTTATGTCTAATGTTTGCCCATTTGGAGTGTCCAGCCATCCTAACCTCCCAATTGATTGCTACAGAGAATATAAACCTGTGAAGTTAAGGTTCAATTCCTGTAAATACTAACTTTGAGTGCTTAACTCCCTTCAGAGAAGTTATCTTGTCAGCAAGCTCCTTTATCTCCTTTACTCTCCCCTTAACTGCTATTACCTCTAAACAGTGGTGGGGGTCTATGTGAATGTGCATTGTAGAGATAATGTTTCCCAAGTAGTTATGCTCAATTTCTGTTAATCTATCTACTAAGTCCTTTTGATGGTGGTCGTAGACAACGGTTATCGTTCCAAAGGCAAAGCTTTCGGGCTTTAAGTCCTTTTCTATTAGGGCGGCCCTAATTAAATCCCTTATTGCCTCTGAACGGCTGAGGTATCCTTTTTCCTCGATAAACTTCTCAAATTTCTCAAGTAACTTTTCCTCAAGGGAAACCGTCAACCTTACTATTCTTCCCATTTCTTAAACCTCTTAAAAGACCGAACTCTGTACTCCACCCCCAACTCCCTTGCAAATTTTTCAAAGTCGTTTCTATTAAATCCCGGATAGTCAACAGCAGTTACCTTCACATTGAATCCAAGCTTCTTTGCATCCTTTATAAATTTTACCAGCGAGTCCCAACTTCTTTCCCCAAATTTGGGCCTTACAACTCTTAGATATTCTTTTTTGTTGGAAGCATTAACACTTATACTGAAGGAGTCAATTAGTCCCTTCAATTCCTCCAAAATTTTCTCGTTTCCTGTTATCAGGTATCCCAACCCGCAGGTATCAATCCTGACTGGCGTATCCTTTGAAAACTTTTTGATCCACCCGGCAACCTTCTTTAAGGCTTCGTACCTTTCAAATGGTTCTCCATACCCACAGAAAACAATTTCACTATAAACTCCCGGGTTTTTTGTTCTGTACATGTACTCTTCCGGAATAGGTTCCCTTCTGAGGTGTAGGTTGTATCCCAAGACGTAGTCTTCCATTCCCCTAAAACAGAACTTACAGGAACAAGGACAGTTAGAAGTTAAATTGATGTAGAGTTTATCTCCAACCTGATAAACCAACCTCTCCTTCTCTTCTTCACCCGTTAGAGGCAGATTAAAAAGCCTCTTTGCGTTAACCGTTGTTATCCTGTCTACATCTTTAAACGAAAGTCCCAACTCTCTTGCTACTGTCATTGCCGTATATGCAACGTACGTAGGTTTGTTTTTCCTTCCCCTAACAGGTTGGGGTGATAGATACGGAGAGTCAGTCTCTATTAGTAGTCTTGATGAGGGAACGTACTTTAACGTCTCCCTCAATTCATTGTTCTTTGGATACGTTACTATGCCAGCGTAGGAGATAAACAGTCCTGCATCCAATGCGGATTCAAGGAGCTCTTTTTCACCGCTAAAGCAGTGGATAACTCCTCTAACTCCATCAAAGTGTTTTCTTATGAAATCTGCCATCTCCTTGGCAGCATTCCTCGTGTGGATTATTACAGGAATGTCAAGCTCCTTTGCTATTTCAACCTGCATGTGGAACACTTCGTACTGTTTTTCCTTTGGGGATAGGTTTCTGTAAAAGTCTAACCCCGTTTCTCCTAAAGCAACCACCTTTGGACTTCTTGCAAGTTCAACGATTCTTTCGTAGTCCCCCTCAGAGTAGTTCCTTGCCTCGTGAGGGTGAATTCCTACGGATGCGTAGATTTTTTTGCTTGAGTTTGCAACCTCAATTGCCCTTTTACTGTCTTCTAAATCGCAACCTACTGTTATAACGGCATCTAACTTTTCCTCACACTCCTTTATTATCTCTTCCCTGTCCTCATCGAACTGTGAAAAGTGAATATGGGCATGGATGTCTATCACTATTTCCTCCTCTTCAAAATGGCACTTATTCCATGTGAGGAAAGTTCCTTTTTGGTCTTTAAAGCTTCTCTCTTAGTCTGGAAGTAACCAACTGCTACCTTTACATAACGGCTGGTATATATGGTTTTGGGCTTAAAACCTAATTTTTGTAAACGCTCAGCAAGCTTTAAGGCATTTTCTTTACTTCTGAATACGCCAACTTGAAGATAGTACTTACCAGACTGGTTTTGTTTGACCTCTCTTTCTTTCTCGATTTTCTCCTCTTTACTTTTAACCTCTTCAGTTTTTTCTTCTGGTTCTCTGTTTTCAACCTCTTCCTCTGCTATCTCTTCTGTCTTTTCAACTTCTGTTTGATTACTTGTAATTTGTGCAACCTGAGTAATCTCCTCTCCTGTCCCGTTTGAACCTGTTCCATTTGAAGCAACTTCCGACTTATTCTCACTTTCTGCTTCTACTTCTGTTTTTTCACTAACAACTTTCTCCTCAAGAGGTTCTGGCCTTGATACAGGGACAATTCTTGATAGTGTTTTAACAATCTGTTTTTTCTCAATTTCACATATCTTTTTCTCTTCTTCTATACCTTTTCCCTTTCCAACGTAGTAACCTATTCCGTAGGCAAATCCAAAAAGCAGTGCTGAAATAACGACAAAAATCACCTGAAATCTCCTATCCCCTTCCATTACATCCTCCTCGGTGCATTTATATTTAGGATTCCGAGTCCTAATTTAATCACTCTTTTTATCCCTTCTATTAAATAGAGGCGGGCTTCAGAGAGTCCTCTATTCTCCTCATCAATAACCCTGTGCTTGTTATAAAACCTGTGAAGAGATGAGGCTAAATCTATTAAGTAGTAGGTAATTCTGTGGGGCTCCCTCTTCACGGCGGACTGCTGAAGTTCGTACCTGAATCCGTAAGCTTTGAGAATCAGTTCCCTCTCCTCTTCTGATTTAAGAAGGTTTAAGTTCTCCTTTTTAGGTAAGAACCCCTTCTCCCTTGCTTTATCCATTACACTGCAGAGCCTTGCATGGGCATACTGAACGTAGTAAACGGGGTTTTCACTCTTTTGAGAAAGGGCAAGGTCAATGTCAAAGTCAAGGGGAGTATCGTGGCGCTTGAGGAGGAAGAAAAACCTGACAGCATCAACGCCAACTTCATCCATAAGCCATCTCAGGGGAATAAAGTTCCCCTTTCTCTTTGACATTTTTATCTCTTCACCGTTTTTAAAGAGTTTAACTAACTGTATGAGTATAACCTCAAGCCAATCAGGATTCTTTCCAAGTGCTTCTATTGCAGCCTTAACACGGGGAATGTAGCCGTGGTGGTCAGCTCCCCATACGTCTATTCCTCTGTCGTAACCTCTCCTAATTTTGTTGTAGTGGTAGGCAATATCTGAGGCAAAGTAGGTATACTCACCGTTTGAGCGCTTTACAACCCTATCCTTGTCGTCTCCAAACAGGGTTGTCTTGAGCCAGAGGGCTCCATCTTTTTCGTATATGTAGCCCTTTTCCTTTAAGAGTTCTAAAACCTTCTCTACTTCTCCATTTTTATAGAGCTCCCTCTCGCTGAACCAGTTGTCAAACTCAACGCGGAGCTCCTTCAAGTCCTCCTGAATCCACTTAAGTATCTCCTCCTTCCCAAATTCGGCAGCTAACTTAACAGCCTCCTCCTCGGGGAGCTCCAAAATTTCCGGTTTTAAATTGAGGAGCTTCTCTGCAAGTTCTTTAATGTAGTTCCTTCCCCAGATTTCAATTTCGCCGGAGTAGGCATCCTCGGGGAGCTCTATCTTTTCTCCTTTTATCTCCTTTATCCTAAGGTAAATTGAAATTCCTAAAAGTCTTATCTGCCTTCCTGCATCGTTTATGTAGAATTCCCTTTCAGGACTGTAGCCTGTAACCTTCATTATTCTGTAAAGGACATCTCCAACAACGGCTCCCCTTCCATGTCCTACGTGTAGAGGGCCTGTTGGATTTGCAGAAACGTACTCTAAGAGAACCCTCTCCCCCTTTCCAATATTTGATAGATAAAAATCTTCCTCAACTATTTTTTCAAGGAGCTCTCTGTAGAGTCTTTGGGAGAGCCTGAAGTTTATGAATCCTCCTCCTGCAACCTCAACGCTCTCAAAATCGCCACTTTCCATCAAGACTCTTTTTATCTCCTCGGCAATAGCTTTTGGAGGTTGCTTTAAAAGTTTTGAAAGTAAAAATGACGCATTTGTAGCAAGGTCCCCAAACTCCTTCCTTTTAGGTTTCTCAAAAGTTGCCCTTTCAAGAACTCCTACAGCATCCTCTCCGTAAATTTCCCTTACTGCATTTAAGACTCTCTCCTTTACTATTTCTCTCATTGCCTCTCCAGAGTTAATTTGTTAGCTTTGAATCCAGATTATACTATTGGAGAGGGTATGAAGAACTTCCTTTTAACAGTTGCGGGATTTGATCCTACAGGTGGAGCGGGGATACTAAGGGACGTTAAAACATTTAACATCTTTGGCTTTTTAGGAACTGCCGTTATTACGGTAAACACCTCACAGAATACTAAGGGAGTTCTGTCGGTCTCATTCACAGATGGGGAGCTCCTTTTACAGCAGATTGACCTGATTTTTGATGAGATTGATGTAAGGGGGGTAAAAGTCGGAATTCCTCACAGGGATAGAGATGTTAATAAAAAAATAGCAGAAAGATTGAAAAGTTTGGATGTTCCTGTTGTTTTTGACCCCGTTTTATCACCTACCTTTGGAAAGTCATTTATAGATAGGATTTCTGTAATTTCTCCTTTGATAGATGTTGCAACCATCTTAACGCCGAACGTTGATGAATACAGATTGATAGGAGATTTTGTTAGAGGGAAAAATTTAGTTGTAAAGGGAATTCCGAAGGGTGACCTTGTTTGTGATAGGTTGTTTGTTGAGGGTGAACTTATTTCTGAGGTCTGTCACAGGAGGGACGGTAGGGTTGTGAGAGGAACGGGGTGTGCATTCTCATCCTCACTAACGGCGCTACTTGCAAAGGGAAAAACCCTAAATGAGGCATTTCTTGAGAGTTCAAAGTTCTTAGAGGAGTACAGGAGAAAATCAATACTCTTGAGTGGAGCTAAACAGCTGTACTCATTACTCTAAAAACGTATATTTTTAGACAAAATCATTTGGAGAGGTTGAATGAACCAGGAGCTTATAAGGAACTTTTGCATAATTGCCCATATAGACCACGGAAAGTCAACGTTGGCAGACCGGCTTCTTGAGTTTACGGGTACTGTTTCTAAAAGGGAGCTGAAGGAGCAGATGTTGGATACTTTGGAACTTGAGAGGGAGAGGGGAATCACGATAAAGCTCAACGCCGTTAGAATGAAGTACACGGCAGATGACGGGAAGACCTACACAATGCACCTAATAGATACTCCAGGCCACGTCGATTTTACGTACGAGGTTTCGAGGAGCTTGTCTGCCTGTGAGGGAGCTCTCTTAGTAATAGATGCAACTCAAGGGGTTGAGGCCCAGACAATTGCTAACTTTTTCTTGGCCTTGGATGCCGGTCTTGAGATAATTCCCGTCATTAACAAGGTAGACCTCCCAAGTGCAAATCCCGACTGGGTAAAGGAACAGATTGCAGACGTTTTGGGATTGGACCCTGACGATGCAATACTTGCCTCTGCAAAGGAGGGAATAGGGATAAAGGAGATTCTTGAAGCTATTGTTAAGAAAGTGCCACCTCCGTCGGGAGATCCTAATAGGCCGTTAAAGGCTCTGATTTTTGACTCCTTCTACGATAACTACAGGGGTGTTATCCCTTACATAAGGGTTTTTGACGGAGAGATAAAGCCGGGAATGAGAATAAAGCTCATGTCCAATGACAAGGAGTTTGAAGTTGTAGAGGTTGGAACTCAGTCTCCGAATATGGTCAAGACGGAAAGGCTCTCTGCAGGTGAAGTCGGTTGGATAGCTGCAAACATTAAGAACATTGAGGATACCCAGGTGGGGGATACGATAACCGATGCCGAAAATCCTACAGATGAGCCCTGTCCCGGCTTCAGACCTGCAAAGCCGATGGTTTTTGCCGGACTCTATCCTGTGGATTCGGACGACTATGAGAACCTTAAGGAAGCTTTAGAAAAGTTAAAGCTGAACGATGCTGCCCTCTTCTTTGAGCCTGAAACCTCTGCAGCTTTAGGTTTCGGTTTCAGATGTGGATTTTTAGGACTCCTTCACATGGAGGTGATAAAGGAGAGACTTGAGAGGGAGTTTGGTCTTAACCTCATAGCAACAGCCCCGAGTGTTATATACAAGGTTTACCTAAAGGACGGAAGTTCTGTTGATGTCCAGAACCCTGCACAGATGCCACCTCCCGAAAAGATTGAGAGGATTGAGGAACCCTATATCTCCGCATCAATAATCACCCCTTCTGAGTACGTAGGGCCAGTTATGCAGCTCTGTCAGGATAGGAGGGGCATCCAAACGGGATTTTCGTACTTAGACCAGCAAAGGGTAGAGCTCCGCTACGATATACCACTTTCAGAGATTCTCTTTGATTTCTTTGACAAGTTAAAGTCCGTCTCAAGGGGATACGCGTCATTTGACTACGAGTTTGCAGGTTACAGGCCTGGAGATCTTGTTAAACTTGACATCCTGATAAACGGAAAGCCCATTGATGCTCTCTCTGTTATAGTCCACAGGGATAAAGCGTATCAGAGGGGAAGGCAGCTGGTCGATAAGCTCAAGGAGATAATTCCAAGACAGCTCTTTGAGGTTGCTATTCAGGCTGCAATAGGAAACAAAATTATTGCCCGCACAAACGTTAAGGCACTGAGAAAGGATGTTTTAGCAAAGTGTTACGGTGGGGACGTTACGAGGAAGAAGAAACTCCTCGAAAAGCAGAAAGAGGGTAAGAAGAAGATGAAAATGTTAGGAAAGGTTGAGGTTCCCCAGGAGGCATTTTTAGCCGTTTTAAAAGTAGAGTAAGGGAGGGAAACTTTTCCCTCCTACTTACACGAAGGCATCTCTATCAGACCGACGTTTCCATCCTTTCTCTTGTAAACAACGGCCGCATTTCCAGTTTCGGAATTGCAGAACACTACAAACTCCCTCTTTGAGCCAAGGAGCTGGACAACTGCATCCTCCACAGAGATAGGTTTGTAGAGCTCGGGCTCAACCTCTATGATTTCTATAGGCTTCTCAACCACTTCTTCCTCAACTAAGGTTAACTGCTTTGTTTTTTGGGCTTCCTTTTTTGATGCCGTCTTAACCTTATCCTTTAAACGGCGTAGCTGCTTTTCCGCAGAGTCAACAACGTAGTCAACGGCAGTGTAGAGGTCGTCAGTTTCCTTCTTTATCCTTAACGTGTGGTCAAAGACGTTGTAGATAACGATTTCTACAGAGGAGCGGTACTTTTCCTTGTTTACAATAACGTCTGCAAAGACCTCTCTCCTGTTGTCGTTTCCCAAGTACTTCTCAAGTCTCTTAAATTTTTCCTCCAACGTGTTTTTTATTGCCCCCGTTAGGTCAATTCCGTGACCTATCAGATTGAGCTTTAGTTGGGCCATCCCTTCCTCCTTTTCTTTTATCTCTTAACTTTAAATTAAGGCCAAATCGGGAGAGTGTCTATGGAGAAAAGGAATGTCTACCTCCTCTTCTCAGGAGGGCTTGACAGTATAATTGCGGCAAAACTGCTGAAGAACCTTGGATTTGACGTAGTAGGTGTCCACATTACTTCCCCATTCTTTGAAAAGGACTTAGAAAAGCTGCGGGATTTAGCCAACAAATTGGGAATAGAGCTTAAAGTTGTTAAAGTGGGGGATGACTACCTTGAAATGCTAAAGAGTCCCATTTACGGATACGGGAAGAATCTTAATCCTTGTATTGACTGTAAAGCCTACATGCTGAAAAGGGTTAAGGAAGTCGCAGGAGAAAATGGAATTGTTGCAACTGGGGAGGTTTTAGGACAGAGACCCATGTCTCAACACCTTCAGGCCTTTAACTCAATTGAAAAGCTTTCAGGTCTAAAAGGTAGGGTTTTAAGGCCACTTTCAGGGAAACTTTTGCCGGAGACAGATTATGAGAAGAAAGGGATAGTCGACAGGGAAAAACTCCTTGACATAAGGGGACGCTCAAGGAAAAGGTACCCTGAGATTTTAAAGGAATTGGGAGTAAATCTTGAAGAACTTCCAACGCCGGCCGGAGGGTGTCTTTTAACCGAACCCTCCTTCTCAAGGAAGGTTAAGGATTTAATGGAACACGGAGAGCTCTCCTGGGAAAACGTAAGGTTGCTGAAAATAGGAAGGCACTTTAGACTCGGAAAGTGTAAGTTAATTGTAGGAAGAAATAGAGAGGAGAATAAAAAGTTAGAAGAATTTTCAAGGGAAAGTGATATTGTTATAAAAGTTCCAAACGTTCCATCCCCAACGGCAATTTTGAGGTGTAATGAGGAGCCATCTACAGAAGTCCTAAAAAAAGCTGCAGGAATAGTTGCAAGGTACTCCGATGCAAAGAGTAAAAGGGAGGTTAAAGTAGCCCTGTATAAAAATGGTAAACTATTTAAGGAATTAACAGTTGAACCCCTATTTGATACAAAGGAATTTTCTGTAACAGGATAAGGAGGGAGAGATGCCGCTATTTGAAAAGGTTCTTTACTCAACGGACTTTTCACCGCTTGCCGAGCTTGCCTTAGACTACGTTAAAAAACTAAAGGAGGCCGGAGAAAAGGAGGTTGTTATTGTTCACGTGGTTGATGACCTTTCAATAGAGCTCCCCGAGGGGGCAGACCTTTTAAACGATAAGGAGCTCTACAAGATTCTTCCTGAGGTTGACCAGGAGTACGTAACCTCGTTAGTAGAAAGGTTGGAGGCTGTAAAGAGAATTTTAGAAGAAGAGGGTTTATCGGTAAAGATTTATCTAAAATACGGAAATATCCCAAGACAGATAGTTGATGTAGCTGAGAAAGAAAAGGTCAAGGTAATAGTAATGGGAGCTCACGGTAAAGGCCTTTTAACTGAGATTCTCTTGGGAAGCGTTTCAACAGACGTTATAAGGAATGCAAAATGTCCCGTTTTAATAGTTAAGAGCAGGGAGGAGTGATGCTTTTTAAAAAAATTCTCTACCCGGTAGACTTAAGAAAGGCAAGTATAAACGTTAAACCCTACATATTAAAGTTAAGAGAGGCCGGTTGTACGGAGGTTCACATTGTTTACGTTTTGATTCCATCAGACTGGGGAATCTTGGAAAAAGAGGAGTACGATTCTGAAGAAAAGATTGAGGCTCTAAGAGGAACTATTGATGATGGTTATGTAGATGCTCTCTTAAGGACTTACAGAAAATTAAGGGATTTAGCTAAGGAGTTTGATAAAAGGGGAATAAAAACAAGAGTTTCCTTAATTTCTGGGGAGTTGGCTGAGAGCCTCAGTTGGTATGCAAAGGAGTACGACATCAAGCTAATAGCTCTTGGAATAACCGATGAATCCCTCTCATTTTTCAGGATCGGAAAGGTCCTTGACATAATAAAAGAGGTTGAATCTCCTATTCTGATAGTAAAAACGAAGGAGGAGGAAGGAAACGAGGAAGTTTAACGTTCTAATTCCTCAAAAATAGCGTCCCTGTAGGCTCTAACCATAAAGTCTATCTCCTCTTTACTTATTGCAAGGGGAGGCATTACTACAAGTACAGGGCCTAAGGGTCTTGTGAATACTCCCTTTTCAACTATTCTCCTTGAAACCCTCCTTCCAACGTCGTCCTTCCAGCTGAAGCTCTCCTTAGTTCCCTTGTTCTTCACAAGTTCAATGCCTACCATAAATCCCCTTCCCCTTATATTCCCAACGTGTTTTAACTCAGAGAGTTCCTCGTGGAGTTTTTTGTGGAGGTATTCAATCTTATCCCTTAAATTTTCTGGCCATCCCTTCTTTTCAAAGAGCTCTATGTTTTTCAAGGCAACAGAACATCCAAGTTGATTTCCTGTAAATGTATGTCCGTGGAAAAACGTTTTTCCGCTCCCGTAGTTCCCTCCCCAGAAAGCACTGTAGACTTCATCGGTTGAAAGTGTAACTGCCAACGGCATGTATCCGGCTGTTAATCCCTTAGATATTGCCATGATGTCTGGAACTACACCTTCCCACTCACATGCGAACATCTTCCCTGTCTTTCCGAATCCCGTTGCAACCTCGTCTAAAATTAGTAAAACTCCAAACTCGTCGCAGAGTTCCCTGACTCCCTTTAAAAAGCCTTCTGGATGGACAATCATCCCCGCAGCTGCCTGGACTAAGGGCTCCATAACAACTGCAGCAACTTCCTCACCGTGTTCTTCCAAAATTTCCCTCAATCTATTTAACGAGTACTCTTTACACTCCTCGGCCGTTCCGTTAAATCTGTAGGGATGGGGAGCCGGAACCTTATAGGTTTCAAACATGAGTTCTCTAAACATTGAGTGGAAGAGGTCAATTCCTCCAATACTTACAGAGCCTATTGTATCTCCGTGGTACGCTTCCTCAAGCTTTACGAACTTTGTTCTTTTCATTTCTCCCTTCAACTGCCAGTACTGATAGGCCATTTTCAGGGCAACTTCCATTGCAGTAGAGCCATCGTCAGAGTAGAAAACGTGATTTAAACCTTTGGGGGTTATCTCAACTAATCTTTTGGCAAGTAAAATGGAAGGTACGTTTGCAAGTCCTAAAAGTGTTGAGTGGGCAATCTTGTTAACCTGTTTACACAGGGCATCGTTTAGTTCCTTAACGTTGTGGCCGTGAACGTTGCACCATATGGAACCTACAGCATCTAAATATTTCTTTCCATCAACATCTATGAGCCAGCATCCTTCTCCCCTCTCAATAACTATCGGCTCGTACTTAACGTACTCTGCCATCTGAGTAAAGGGGTGCCAGACGTACCTCTTATCCCATTCCTTAAGTGTTTCTTTACTTATCAAAGATTCCTCCTTAGTAACAGATGTAAACTACCCTTGCTCTAAGTTTAATTTCTTCCCTCTCTATTTTCGGTTTTGGAGCTGTAGTTTTAAAAGCTCTTATATTTTCTAATATTGGGAAAGGATTAACAGAACTAAAGCTTATAGACTTTATCAAGCATCTTTTATTTAATTCCCTTTCAAAGATTTTCTTTTCCCGCTTTGCTGTATTCAAAATTCCAATTTTTAAACTCTTTAATGCTTCACTCTTTTTCTTCTCAGAAACGACCCATTTTGAGTATAGAATGGAGTAAGAAATGGGAGACTTCTCCCTTGCCATGTTTAGAGCTCTAAAAATATCCTCCTGCTGGAGAACATTCTTTAGTTTAAATCTGTAAAGCACCTCTCCTGAGAAGCCGTCTATTCTGTAAACTTTCCTAACGGAGTCCCACTCCTTTAGAGGGTAGATTATAAAGTTCCCTCCAGAATAGGGGAGGTTCAACCCTCTAATGTATTCATCTGCTGTTGAGAGGGATTTAAGGACGTTCTCTTCACTTTTTCCCCTTGAGGAGACCTTAAATGTAAGGGAATACACGTCCGGCCGAACACTTTTGCTTACTTTTAAGGTATCCTTGATTACTGTTGTTTTATTTGGAATTTCAGCAGAAAAAACACTTAGTGGAAAACTAAAAAGAAAAATGAAAATCCATTTCATAGTTACCTCTAAAATTCAGTTAGCTATAAGTATATCAATAGAAGTTTCAGGAGAATCAGATGGATGGGGAAAAGAATGGTTGAAATGAAAATTGAGGAAGCGGCAATTTCGGGAGATTTGTTGAACCTCTCACAGAGAACGTAGTTGAGGACTGCCGAAGGGAGTGATGATTGGACAATTAAAACTTTTGATGTCAATCCCTTCAATCCCAAAATTTCAACGGAAAATAATGAGAAAACAGTTCCTCCTAAGAATCTAACCAAAGTCGATAGCACTCCTACTTCCAATCCCTTTAAATTGATTTTTGAAAGAGATATACCTATGGATACAAGCATTAATGGCATTGTTGCGTTTCCCGTAAGTTTAATCATCTTTTCAACACCGGATGGAAGTGAAACTCCCCTTAGGAGAAAGGCCAAAAGAACCGCATATATAAGGGGGATTTTTAATGCTTCCTTAAAGCCTGATGATAGGTTCCTGTTTAGAATGACAATTCCTAAAGTAAAGTGGTACACAGCCATTACAACCATGTAAGTTAAAGCTATGGATAATGACTTTTCTCCAAACATTAAGTAAATAAGGGGAATTCCTAAATAACCAGCATTCATCACCGTTGAGGAGAGCTCAAAAGCCGGGTTTTTTTCCTTTAAAAGGAGACCTTCAACGAGGAGTGAAAGAGAGTAAACACCTAAAAAAACAATTAGCGCAGAAAGTGAAATAGAAGTTAAGTTTTCAAAGCTTTTTAATCCCCTGAATGAGTCAAAGATGAGAGCTGGGGCAAAAATGTAGAGGACTAACGTTGAGATTGTCCTTGTTTCCAAGGATTTCCAGATTTTCCCAAAGGCGTATCCTAAAAAAATTAGTATGTAAATGGGGAAAATGACGTTCAGTAGGAGTCCCTCCATCAGAGAGCTCTTCCCCTTATTCTCTCGTTACCTTTTCTTTCAGTCAGTTGGAGAGAGTCAAGGTATTCCAGTATCGGAATTGCAAACTTTCTGCTTACCCCTAAGTAGTCCTTAAATTCAGAGACCGATAGAGTCTCTTCCCTTAAGAAGTGCTCCTTCAGGATTTTGACAATTTTCCTAAAGGCATCTGGAGAGAAAAGGAAGTTGCCTATTTTGTGAAATCCCTCATTTTTAACTAAGTAGTCGGCAGTCATGTATACCTTTGTTTCAGAAGTTCCAGTTTCCTTAGAAATCTCCTTTAATGATGGTGGAGAGAACAAACTTTTTTTAGAGTATTTTCTCAGTATATCTGCAATTTCTGAAAACTCCTCCTTTGGTTCTGGCTTAAATCCTTTTAGTTTTAACTGAGAGCCAACTTCTTCAATCTTCCCTTCCCTTGAAAGCTCTGAAATTACTCTTTCCAAGAGCTCCTGAGGAATGTTTAAATTTGTCCTCAAGGACTCCCTGTTTATTCCCTCAGAAACAGGATAAGTTTCGTGGTATCTCTCTATTTCCTCCAAAATTTTTCCTTTAAGTTCCTCCTTAAACGTTGGAGGATAGAGCTTTCTGTTGAATTCATTAATCTTACCCTCTAAAAGGAGTCTTTCCGTTAATTCCTTAGCTTCCCTTGGAGATAGGGCCAACCTCTGAACAAAATCGCCATAGGAGAACTTACCTGGAAACTTACCAACCAGATAAATTAACTTCCCTTCAACCTTTTCCCTTTCCGTTAAGGGAGTAAGAAAGGATATCCACCTATCCCTGAACCTCCTCCTAAACTTTTTTTCAGGTAGAGGGTTTACTATCCATCCTCCGCCAATAACCCTTGCGGGTGAATAGTTCCTGACTATGAACCTATCGCCGTAAACGGGAACGACCTCATCCCTCAACCTTATCTGGGCAAGGGCTTTCTCTCCCGGAAGGAGCTCCTCCTTATTGATTAAATAAACCTCTCCCTCTGTTTCACTCGTTAAGTGATGGAAGTGAACTTTAAAACCGGATTCAACAACTACATCTGCGCTCCTTGACACTTCTAAGACAACATCTACCAATTTCGTGGGTTTAAGGTATCCGGGAGCCGAAATTAGGTTTCCCCTCTTAACCTCCTCCTTTGAAACACCGGCCAAATTGACAGCCGTTCTCTGGCCGGCAAATGCCCTATCAACAGGTTTACCGTGAACTTGAATTCCCCTAACCTTTGATTTGATTCCCTCCGGAAGTATTTCAACTTCTTCTCCGACCTCCAGCTTCCCCGAAAGTAGAGTTCCCGTAACAACTGTTCCGAATCCCTTAACTGTAAACGACCTATCAACAGGGAGTCTCAGTAAACCCTCAGAACTCTTTGGTTTTACCTGTGAGGAGACCTTTGAAAGCTCCTCTAAAAGCTCATCTATTCCCTCTCCCGTTTTTGAGGAGACGGAAACTATAGGAGCTCCCTCCAAGAATGTTCCCTTTACAAAATCCCTTACCTCCTCCTTTACAAGTTCTAACCACTCCTCATCCACAAGGTCCTTCTTTGTAAGAACTACGATTCCCCTCTTTGTTCCAAGGGTCTGGCAGACCGTTAAATGCTCCTCTGTTTGAGGCATTACCCCCTCGTCTGCCGCAATGACAAAGAGGACTAAGTCCAAGCCGTGAGCCCCTGCAAGCATGTTCTTTATGAACTTTTCATGTCCTGGAACGTCAACTATTCCGGCCAGAGTGCCGTTGGGGAGCTCCAAGTGGGCAAATCCCAAATCGATAGTCATCCCCCTCCTCTTTTCCTCCTCCCAGCGGTCTGTATCAACTCCCGTTAGAGTTCTGATTAGGCTCGTCTTTCCGTGGTCAATGTGTCCTGCAGTTCCAACAACCAAAAACTTCTTACTTTGCATAGTCAACGGCCCTTGTCTCCCTTATAACTGTTATCTTAATTTGACCGGGGTACTGGACCTCCTCCTCTATCTTCTTTGAAATCTGGTGAGCCAGGAATTCAGCTTCCTCGTCGGTTATCTTGTCGGGTTCAACCATTATCCTGACTTCCCTACCTGCCTGAATTGCAAAGGCCTTCATAACTCCGGGGAACGACTCTGCGATGCTCTCCAACTTCTCAATTCTCTTTATGTAGGCCTCTAAACTCTCCCTTCTCGCTCCAGGCCTTGCAGCCGAAAGAGCATCGGCAGTTGCAGCACATACGGACTCAACAGTTGTAAATTCCACCTCTCCGTGGTGGGCGGCAGCGGCATTGACAACTGCTTCAGGCTCTCCGTACTTCTTGAGGAGCTCCGCTCCAATTATTGCATGGGAACCCTCAACCTCGTGGGTTACTGCCTTTCCTATGTCGTGGAAGAGTCCCGCTCTCTTTGCAAGCTTTTCATCTGCACCTATCTCTGCAGCAATCATTCCGGCTAAGTATGCAACCTCTTTAACGTGCTGTAGGACGTTTTGTCCGTAACTTGTTCTAAACTTTAACCTTCCCAACAGCTTTTTAAGTTCAGGGTGAACCCTCTCTACTCCCAACTCAAAGAGGACTTCCTCAGCGGCGTTCATCATCTCCTGTTCTATCTCCTGCTTAACCTTCTCAACAACCTCCTCAATTCTTGCAGGGTGAATTCTCCCATCGGCAACGAGCCTCTCAAGGGCAATCCTTGCTATCTCCCTCCTAACAGGGTCAAAGGATGAAATTGTTACTGCTTCAGGAGTGTCGTCGATGATGAGGTCAACACCAGTTGCAAGCTCAAAAGCTCTAATGTTCCTTCCTTCCCTTCCTATAATTCTTCCTTTCATCTCGTTGTTTGGAAGATCAACAACGGAAACTGTTGTTTCGGCAACAACGTCTGTTGCCAACCTCTGAATCGTCGTTGCAAGTATCTTTTTGGCCTTCCTATCTACGGTCTGTTCAAACTCCTCTTCAATCTGCTTGTACCTAACTGCTAAGTCCCTCCTTATCTCGTCCTCCATTCTCCTCATGAGCTCTTCCTGAGCTTCCTCCTTGGTCATTCCGGCAATTTCCTCTAACTTTTTCATTTCCTCATCAAGAAGCTGGCTGAGTTTAACCTCCTTTTCAAGGAGTTCTGCCTCCAACTTCTCAACCTCTGTCCTCTTCTCCTCAAGTTCTGCCTCAACCTTGTCTAAAAAGGTAGCTCTTCTATCTAAGTTCTCTTCCCTCTTCTCTATGTACTCTTCCCTTCTAAGCAGCCTCCTTTCAAGCTCAGAGAGCTCCCTCTTCTTCTCCTTTAGCTCGGCCTCCAACTTTTCCTTTTCCCTAAGGAGCTCCTCCTTTGCCTCAATAATGGCTTTTTTCTTCATCTCTTCATACTTGGCCTCGGCTTCCCTTTCAATCTTCTCTGCCCTTTTCTTCAGCTCCTCGGCCTCTTCCTTTGCCCTGCTAATAATTCCTTGAGCCTCCTTCTTGGCCTCCTCAAGGATTTTCCTCTCTAACTCCTCCCTTACAACCTGTCCCTTTTTGGAGCCAAAGACGTATCCCCCTGCAAGACCGGCTACAACTGCAAATATGGCAACTAAGATTGTCTCCATTCTTTCCTCCTTGTCCAATTTTTGTCTGTTACAATGTAGTCCACTGGGACGTCAAATGGGTCGTGAGGGAGCTCCGAAAATAGCTGAAAGCTGAAACAGACTCCGATTTTCTTAGATGAATGGTCCTTTGAAAGAAACCTGTCGTAGAAGCCTCCTCCGTAACCTATGCGGTATCCGAAAAGGTCAAAGGCAAGGCCTGGAACAAAAACAACATCTACTGATTCAACGACCCTCTTTACGTCCATAGGTGGTTCAGGAATGTTGAACTTACCGGGAGCTAGCTCCCTTAGGGAAGAAATCGAAATGGGAATTAGCTCTTTCCCTTCAATCTTTGGGAATGAAACAGTTTTTCCCAACCTTAGGAGCTTCTCTGCAAGGGGAAGTAGGTTGGGCTCTCCTTTTATTGGATAGAAGAAGAGGAATCTTTCAGCGTGTGGAATTAGGGATAGGAGATTCGAGAGCTTCTCAATTAGCCTTCTACTGAGCTTTCCCCTTTCGTCTTCAGTAAGGAGGAGTCTTCTCTGGCGGATTTTGTGTCTAATTTGAAACTTCAACGTTTACCCCTTTAAAGGGGCAAGAGGAAGTGTTAGGGAGCTATTTTCTTCTGATTGTTAACGAGGAGTTTTGCACCTTCTTCAAGGCGCTTTATCTCATCGCCAAGTTCCCTGATTTGCTTCTTGAGTGACTCGTTTTCGTCCAATAGGTAAAAACAGGCAACAACCAAGGCCTTGTCAAACGTAACCCTGCTGTTGCCAGATTTTATCCTCTCAACCATTGATTCAATCTTCTTCGCAAGACCCTTAACGTACTCAGGGTCCTTGTCCGTCTTTATATTAAACTTCCTTCCATTTATTACAACTTCAACGGTCTGCGGTAAGCTCAATCTTCCTTCCTCTTAGCCCCTTAACGTAGCTCCTATTTTAGAAAGCTCTTTAATTATACCATCCACAATTCTGTTAATTTCCTCGTCTGAAAGGGTTCTGTCTGGAGCTCTGAATGTAAGTGAAAATGCCACACTCTTTTTACCCTCAGGAATTCCCTTTCCTTCGTAGACGTCAAAGAGCTCCAATCTTTCAAGGTACTTTCCGCTTTCCTCTATCACCTGTTTGATTTCTGAAACAGGTACATCCCTGTCAACTATCAGTGATAAGTCCCTCTTAACGGGAGGAAACTTGGGAATTGGCTTAAAGGTTGTTCTTATCTCTTTTGAAAGTTTGAGGAGCTCTTCAAGGTTAACCTCAGCAACAAAGATTTCCTCATCAACATCAAAGGCCTCATTAACGTCGGGATGGAGCTTTCCGAGAAAACCTGCAGGCTTTCCATCTACAAGAACTTCTGCAGACTGTCCTGGATGGAGGAAGTGAAACTTTTCTGTTCCTTTGAATTCAAGTCTTAACTTCAGGTATTCTCCTAACGACTCAACTATTCCCTTAATGTCGTAGAAATCTACCCTTCTTCTCTTCCAGAGCTCCAGAACCTCTCCAGAAATTAAAACCCCTAACTTTAAGACCTCTTCGGGGAGCTCCTTTCCTGTAGGGTTGAAAACCTTTGAAACCTCAAAGAGGAAAACGTCCCTCTCGTTCCTGTTTATGTTCGTTACGGCATTTTTTACAAGACTTGGAAAGATAAAGTTCCTCATGTAGACCCACTCTTCAGAGAGCGGGTTCGAGATTTTCACCAGGTTTTCAACGGAAAGTCCAAACTTTGAGTAGAGGCCTTCGCCTATAAAGCTGTAGTTTATAGCTTCGTTAAGTCCTAAAGATGAGAGGAACTCCTTCAATTCAGAGACCTTAAAGTAGTCAAAGTTCCTCTCCACTTCACTGTGCATGAGGGGATATGTACTCACAACGTTCTTCATTCCGTAAATTCTTACAATTTCCTCTATTAGGTCTATCTCCCTCGAAACGTCGTACTTCCTCCAGGAAGGAACCTTTACAACTATGTAGTCCTGCTCCTTTCTAACCTGAAAGCCAAGGCCTGAAAGAATCTCAAACGATTTCCTTGCCGGGATTTGAACCCCTAAGAGCTTAGTAGCCCTTTCGGGGTTAAAAGCAATAACCTTTGGAGTGTAGGGTTTGGAATAGAAGGAGAGGTTCCCCTGAGCAACTTTTCCACCTGTTAGCCTTTGAATCAGGTGGAGGGCTCTCTCAGCCGCAAACTTACAAGCCTCTATGTCAGCTCCCCTCTCAAACCTGTAGGATGCATCTGTTGATAGGCCTAATCTCTTTGAAGTTCTCCTTATTGACATAGGGTCAAAGTGGGCAGATTCTAAAAAGAGCTCCCTCGTTGTAAAGTCCGTTCCACTCTCCTCTCCTCCCATAACGCCGGCTACTGCAATGGGCTTTTCGGAATCGGCAATGACGAGGTCGTCCTTTGTTAGTTCTCTTTCCACTCCATCAAGGGTTTTTATTTTCTCTCCTTCCCTTGCTCTCCTTACAACAACTTCCCTCTTTGAAATCTTTTCAAGGTCAAATGCGTGAAGTGGCTGTCCAAGTTCGTACATTACGTAGTTTGTAACATCAACAACGGCATTTATAGGCCTTAGACCTACAAGGTAGAGCCTTACCTTCATCCAGAGTGGCGATTCCCTGTTCTCAATTCCCTTAACAACGAATCCCTCGTACCTCGGACATCCTGCCGGGTCTAAAACGGAGAGTGAGGCCTCATCCTCGGCCTTAAAGTTCCCTAAGTCAAATGACGTATCTGGAAGTTTTAATTGCCTTCCTAAAACTGCCTTCAGTTCCCTTGCTATTCCTAAAACGGAGAGAGCATCGGGTCTGTTTGTCGTTATCTCGTACTCAATTATCCAGTCGTCCAAGTTAAGTACTTCCTTAACGTCCTTTCCTATCGGTGTATCGTCGGGGAGAATCATTATTCCTGAAGAGCTCTCCGTTAGACCCAACTCCTCCTCGGAGCAGAGCATTCCGTTTGAGACAACCCCTCTAAGCTTGCTCCTCTTTATCCTCACCCCTGTTGGAAGCTTCGAACCGTGAAGGGCTACGGGAACAACGGCCCCTTCAAAAACGTTGTCTGCTCCTGTAACTATTTGAAGAACGGTTTCTCCAACGTCTACCTGACAAATCTTTAGCCTATCGGCATTTGGATGTTTAGAAATCTCTACAATTTTTCCCGTTACTATCTTCTCAAGGTTCTCCCCGGCGTACCTTACACTGTTAACCTCAATTCCAACGTTTGTAAGTATCTCTGCAATCTCATTTACAGAAAGGTCATCTATATCAATGAATTCATTTATCCAGTTGTACGTAACTTTCATTCCTAAACTCCTTTAAACTGTCTTAAGAATCTGAGGTCGTTCTCAAAGAAGAGCCTCAGGTCGTCTATTCCGTACTTGAGCATTGCTATTCTCTCAACCCCCATACCAAAGGCAAATCCCTGATAAACCTCTGGATTTATGTTCACCGACTTAAATACTGCAGGGTCTACCATTCCGCATCCTAAGATTTCAAGCCAGCCGGTTCCCTTACATACCTTACAGCCCTTTCCTCCACATATAACGCAACCTATGTCAACCTCTGCACTTGGCTCTGTAAAGGGGAAGTACGATGGACGGAATCTGACCTTTGTATCAGAGCCAAAAATCTCCTTGAGAAAGATTTCCAAAACTCCCTTTAAATCCGAGAACGTAACACTCCGGTCAACCATTAAGCCTTCAACCTGGTGGAACATTGGAGTGTGGGTAACGTCTGCATCCTTTCTGTAAACCTTTCCGGGGGCAATTATCTGAATGGGAGGCTGGTGCTTTTCCATAACTCTAACCTGGACGGGGGACGTATGGGTTCTCAGAACAACATCATCTGATATGTAAAAGGTATCCTGCATCTCCCTTGCAGGGTGGCCTTTAGGGATGTTTAGTGCCTCAAAGTTGTAAAAATCGGTTTCAATCTCGGGACCTTCGGCAATTGAAAATCCCATTGAGGTGAAAATTTTTACTATTTCCTTGAGTGTTTTCGTGACAGGGTGGAGAGTTCCTAAAGGTCCTCTCCTTCCGGGAAGGGTTACATCTATTTTTTCCTTTCTCAGTCTTTCAAGTTTTTCCTTTTCCTTAAACTCTTTAATTTTTTCCTTTGTAGCTCTCTCAAGTTCTCCCTTCAGCTGATTACAGGCTCTTCCAAAATCCCTCCTCTCCTCGGGAGGAAGTGTCGGGATTTTTTTTAGGAGCTCTGTAACTTTTCCCTTTCTCCCCAAGTACTCAACCCTTAAGTTTTCAACATCCTGAAGGTTTGAGGATTCGTCGAGTTTTCTGAAAAATTCTTCCTTTAATCTTTGAAGGTCCTCAATTCCGGCCATTTGTTTAACTCCTTCTGTTTATAGGAGGGAATTATAAACAAAAAGGGGAATTGGAGGGAGAATTTAAAAGACCGGGAAGTTCCCGGCCTTTAGCTGAAGAGTCTCTTACAGTTCCTGTACCAGTTGAGGTAGTTCTGAGCAGCCTTTATCAGGTCCCTTTTAGAGCAGCGGAGCTCCCTCTTAAATCTCCTTCTCTCCTTCTTTGTTCCGTTGAAGGCGAGGATTTCCGGAGATTCCTTGAACTGTTCTAAAATTTTCTCAGAGATAGCGCTTAGAGAACCCTGAATTTTAACGGTCTTTCCTCCGTCTCTAACCCAGAGCTCCATGGCTACCTCCTTAAAGTTTTTGGAGAAAATTTATTCCTCCCTGAGAGCTCTGAAAATCCTTAAAAACTCCTCAGGAGAGACCTCCTCAGCCCTTTTCTCTCCGTAACTTTTAAACTTGTCCGGCAGTTCAACGTTCTTCTTTAGTTTCTTTCTCCTCCGAGAAAAAGCCCTTTTTAAAAATTCCTCAAACTCTGTTAATTCACTGTTCTCCATACTAAATTCCGTTGGAGTTATTCTAATAACTGTTGAAAATACCTTTGGAGGGGGTATGAACGATTTTGGATGAACGTCAAAGAGCTTTTCTATTTTGAAAAAGGGAGAGAGTAGAGCCGGCAAGTAGCCATAGTCCTTTCCGCTCTTTGAGGTCAGTCTATCGGCAACCTCCTTCTGAACCATAAAGACACCGGAGTCAAAAACCTTCCTGTGTTTCAGAAGATTTCTTATTATTGCAGTTGATACGTTGTAGGGAAGGTTTCCAAAGAACTTCCACTTTCCGGGGAGCTCTGAAAATGGAAACTTCGTTGCATCTCCTTTAACAATTTTGACCTTACTGCCAAATTTTTCCTTTAGGTAGTTTACCCAATCAGGGTCTAATTCAATTAAGAGGAGTTCCTTCGGATTTCTGCTCAGTATTTCCTCAGTGAGAGCTCCCCCTCCAGGGCCAATTTCAACTATCCTGTCCTCTTCTGAAACACTTCCAGAGTCAACAATTTTTCTTATTACGTTCCTGTCCCTTAAAAAGTGCTGGCCAAACCTCTTCTTTAGTTTCATTACTCTTCCACAATAACATCAATCTTAATTGACTTAAACTTTGCAGTTTTCACAAATCTGTCGGATTCATCCCCAAATAGGGAGTTTATTGAACTCTTAGCTCTGTGAAATGTAACAAAGAGAGTTCCTTTTCTTACGTGCTTGTTGAACTCAAGGGGTAGAAAGGAAGTTTCACCGTTTTCTGTTTTGAGCTTTATTCTCTTTCCATTTTTTAACCTTTCCCTGTCCTCCTCACTTGCGTAAACAACATCCTCCTTAAAGAGCTTAAACTTTTCTAACGTTTTGCAACGGGAGGTTTGATTCGCATTGTTGTAGTGGGGTAAGACTCTGCCCGTTGTTAAGTAGAACCCTTTAATCTCCCTTTTTTCTAAGAGCTCCTTAACCATTCCTCTTACTCTGTACCTGTTATAAACCAACCTCCCCTTTCCATCTGGAGTTGAGAAATTTTCCTCGTAGAGAACAGGAGTTCCTCTTCCATCCTTAACAGGCCACTGGGGAGCCTCCTCAAAGTTTCTCCTCAAGAGTTCGTAGGAGGCTTCTCCGAACCTCTCTGGAGCATCCTTCCTCAGCTCGTTCCAAACATCCTCACTTGTCTTAAATCCAAAGTCAACTTCCATCTCCCGAGAAACGGCTGAAATAACCTCCCAGTCGTCCGGAAGCTCAGATTCAAAAACAGGTTGTGAAAGGTGAATTCTCCTCTCTGCATTTATGTAGACACCTGTCTTCTCGTAGCAGCTCTTAACTCCAAATACAACGTCGGCAAACTTTGTTACCTCACAGGGGAAGAGTTCATTTACAACTAAAAGATCTAAACTTTCAAGAGCTCTCTTCACTTTGTTTGAATTTGGATGTACATGGGCCAAATCCTCCCCCATTACCCAGAGAGCTCTTATCTCTCCCCTTAATACTCCGTCTATGATATCTGGAGTCATGTACCCGATTTCCTTTGGTTTTCTATAGTCCGGTAGGTAGTATGGAAGCATCCCTACATCACAGGCACCCTGAACGTTGTTCTGTCCTCTAAGAGGAAGAAGCCCCGTACCTTTTCTTCCTACATTACCTGTTAAAAGGGCTAAGTTTACAATTGCCATAACTGACTCGCTTCCATCTTCATGTTCAGTTATCCCCAGTCCCCACATAAAGAGTGTCTTCTTCTTAGAAATTTCTTCTGCTAATCTGTAAATCTCCTCAGTTAAGTACTCGTATCCGGGAATTTTCCTGAACATTTCAGGTTTAGAGAGTTCATCTGAAAGTATTTTCTCCTTAAATTCTTCAAAGTTCGAAATTCTTTTCTCAACAAAATTTCTATCGTAGAGCCCGTTTTCGACTATTACCCTTGCAACTGCATTCAAAAATAGAAGATTAGACTCAAATGGTATGACAAGCTTATACTTGGCAAATTTAAAAAGCCCTATTTCCCTTACATCAAGGACAGCCAAAGGAATATCCTTTCTTGCCTGTTCAACAATCCTGTGAGCGACAATCGGATGGGCCTCCGTTGTATTTGAACCTAAGACAAATATAAACTCAGAGTTGTAAATCTCGTCAAAGGGAACCGAAGCTGCTCCTTCCCCAACCGTCTCCTTTAGACCCTTTAAGGAGGGAGCGTGACATATTCTTGCACAGTTATCAACGTGCGGAGACCCCACAACTTCCCTTGTAAATTTCTGAAGTAGATATGCACTTTCACAGTTGGTTCTGGCTCCTCCAACTGCTGCAAAGGAACGGGAACCGTGGGTAGAAACTATTTCTTTAAGCTTTTCAGCTACAATTTTATAGGCAGTTTCGTAGGGAACTAAGAAAAACTCCCCTTTCCTCTCAAAGTAGGAAGTATCCATTTTTAAGTAGTCTAAGAGCCTTTTTTTTACAAGAGCTCCCTTTATTCTATCTGGATGGTTGACAAATTCATGGCCGAACCTTCCCTTTACACAGAGCTTTCCTTTACTGACAACTCCTGAATGAATAGGAACTACAGAAGACCCATCAAAACCTATTTCACAACCAACACCACAGTACGTACAGACTGTTTTTTTCAATAGTTCCTCCAAAAGGAATTTCAAAAAGTTAGAAAATTATAGCTGGAATACAAGCTACCATGTATTGACCAGAACAGGGATAGAACACTACTTTAGTTATCCAAAGTCTCCAAAGACTAATGCACACGTAGAAAGGTTTATTCAGACAACAGAAGGTGAACTGTGGATGATAGAAGGAACAGAACCAACGGTTGATGAGATGAATAAGAAACTGTTTGAGTATTTAAAGGTTTACAACTTTCTCAGACCTCATCAGTCTTTAAATTACAAGACTCCCGCTGAAAAGTTTGAGGACTATATTAGAAGTCATCAAGGTGTCCACCATGTATTGAACTTGAACACCAACTTGACATTAGGATATACGAGGTTTATTTTTTTCTTACGCAGTTGGAGGGGTGGCCGAGTCTGGCTGAAGGCGGGTGACTTGAAATCACCTGAGGGCCTAACCAGCCCTCCGGGGGTTCGAATCCCTCCCCCTCCGCCACAGTGGGCCCGTAGCTCAGCTGGTAGAGCAACGGACTTTTAATCCGTAGGTCGGAGGTTCGAATCCTCCCGGGCTCACCACTTTATAAGGAGAGGTGGCCG
>QOAO01000011.1 GCA_003978105.1 Thermovibrio sp. | reverse complement strand
TTGTAGAGCTTTAAGAGCTCCTCCTTTGTTTTTAAAGTGCCGTCTTCCTTTCTCTCTTCACGGATAAAGATTTCTTCTCCCATATCTGCCAGTTCATCTCTAATAATTCTCTTTAATCTCGTATCAGTAATAAAACAGATACTTACTTCTTCGTCAATTCTCGGTCTGTTTTCATCCATTGGGTCACCGTTTGGATTTGCATCTGTTACATCGTAAAAGAACAGATATTCACGACGGTTCTTAATCATGTCTAATCCTCCTCGTTATTAAAGTGTTTACCGTAAACCCTGTTTTTCATTCCCATTCCAACGGCAAAAACGAAGTTCATTTCCTCTAAGCTTAGCTTCCACGGGTTGTTAGACCGAGCAAAGTATTCGGAAGCCAAGTCAAAGAGCTCCCTTTCAAACTTTCCGAAAATCTCATAGGCTTCCATTTTGTTGCGGAGCTCCGGCATCAGTTTTTTAAATCCCCTTTCATTTAGCTTAAAGTCTGAAAGTTTTTTCAGAAATGGTTTACTGCCGTCTCTGCTTCCAGCCTGTTTATCAAGTAATTTTTGAGTTAGGACTCCCAAGAGAAACAGTCCCTTTGACTCTAGCAGTTTTAAAAGGGGCAAACTTTCAAGTAAACTTTCGATGTCATCGTTTTTTATCTCCGGCATCTTTCCCTCCGTTGTAGCTATAACAAAGAGATACGAAGCAAGTGCATCCAAAGATTTATAAGAGATTTTACCTTTCCCCTCCCCAACTTCTTCCTTATACGCCTGCCTTATACCGTTTAGGAGAAATTTAACTAACAGTGTTTCTGAGTAGGGAGCTCTTCTGAAGATTCTGTCTAAGAGCTCCAAAAAGTGCTTCTGTAAGTCCCTGTTTCTGGATTCCCTGTCCCATTTCCAGAAAAACTGCCCTAAAGTTTTGAACGTAAACTCTTTAAACTTCAAGCTCCCTTCTACGTGAGATTTAGCTTCAAAGAGCTCTTTAATTCTTGAAGGGTATACATCCTGAATGTGGAGTCTTATTATTTCTTGAGAGTTATTCTTTTCAATGAAAACAAAGTGGAATGTTAGATAGTCTTCTAATTCTTTCAAATAATCCAATATATCTTCTTCTGCGTCGGAAAGCTTCTGTTCTTCCTCCGTCTTAAGCTTAAGCTTAGATTTTAGATAATGGAGATCAAAAATGTTTTCAATAAGTTCATAATCTATCTCCGTTTTAATAACATCAGGAATAAGCCAGTATTCAATTCCAGAAACCAATTTAAAGCGATGATTTATAAGTTCTAACTTAGCTTTATCAAGAGTTTTATAACAAACAACACAGATTGGAAAACCTCTAAGATGAAATTTTTTTGAAAATCCAGATAAGTAACCTATCTTATCTAAGGTGTAAAAAGTGAACGGCGAGCGTTGCCCTGAAACTAAAGTCTCTTTTCCACAAACAGAACAAATTCCCTTATTAAGCTTTCCTAACTTACTCAAATAGAATTTTTCAAAAGCTTTTTTAAACTCAGGAATTTCACCAATGAACTTTCCATTTATTCTTAAGGTAATAAAAACTTTTTGTTTAGAGCCAAGTTTCTTTTGGTTGAATCTAAGTAGACCGGCTTTTATTAATTTTCCTCTTATTTTGTTTGTAAGTTCATCTAAATCTTGTAAAAGAGGAATTGACTTCTCAAACTTTTTCAGACTTTTCAGTATGTTGTTGAGATTCTTTACATTTTTTCCTATATCTCCTAATCTCAGAGTGGGAGTAAAATTAGGAGGATTTCTTCCTCCAGTAATTGGTTTATGTAACAACTTATCTTCAATCACTGAGAAATTCTTTGTCAAATCAGTATTCTTAAAATGTCCTTCCTCATCAATATCTAAAATTACAAGATATTCAGCATCAATTTTTTCCAAAGGAATTTCTGTTTTTCCTTTACTTATTAACTTTCCAAATTCATATAAAGCTTCTATCATAATGGGGACCCTCTTTAATTAACTTTCGCAAATAGCAACCATTCCAAATCCCTGACTGTTTCTGTCTCCTATCCCGGCGTTTAAGGCTATTTCAATGGCCTCAGGATTAGCCTCTATTTCAAACTTTCCCTTCCAGGCTTCTACTACAAATTTTTCCTTGTAAAGAACAACGGCTTTTTTGAAAATTGCCTCCCTCGCTGGTCTTATTTTTACCTCTCTAACCTCCTTAAAAACGGCGCTGCACTTTTTTTTAAGGTTTTCTCCTAAGAGCTCGTAAAATTTCTCCTGAAATGGATTATAGTAAATAGTTTTTCTATCTATTGTTGTGCTGTGGATTGTCACAGGGGAGAGAGTTTTTACAGTAACCTTATTTCCCTTAAATTTTTCCTCAACAACTTCTATACCCTCTACGTAAACTCTGTTTCTTCCAAGCTGTAACTTTTCCCTCTTGATAAGCATCTTCGCGTGTGACGAAAGAACCTCCTTAAGAACGCAAGAGACGTAAAAGTGAATCGGCGGAAAAAAGGTTATTTTTTTTGTAGATTTTGAAACTTTTGACTTTCCGAAGATTTTAGAAAAAGTGAGTAATTTGAAAAGCCTGCTTTTATAGGGGAACCCGTAGTTGTGGAGGAAAGTAGAATAGATTTTATCGAGATTTCTGTAAATGAAAGACTGAAGTACATAATTGTAGTGGAGCGGCAAAAGTACGGGACTTTCAGAACTTACTGTTACTTTTAGTTTCACTCCAATACCCTTTACAAAGAATCTTTCTTTCTGATGTTACTTCCCCTCCCTATCTTTGGACTCTCTCGTTAGTTCGTTTCGGGCTTTATCAGAATTGCAAAGAAAATGTCCGATTCTTATTTTAGTGTTGTTGAAATAGGATTTCAACATCCGTTTTCTTTCAACCATTTATTGAAATCCTGAAACTTTTTAGGAGGATTCGTGAAGAGACCTGAGGTTTTATCCCCTGCTGGGAATTTAGAAAAGATGAAGTTTGCAGTTGACTTTGGTGCAGATGCCGTCTATTTAGGAGGGAAACTCTTCAACTTAAGGGCCAAGGCGGGCAACTTCACATTAGAGGAAATGGCACAGGGAATTGAGTATGCCCATAAAAGGGGTGTAAAAGTTTACGTTACCCTCAATGCCTTTGCAAGGAACGATGACTTTGAGTCAATAGAGAGTTTTATCGACGAGGTTAAGGAGCTAAAGCCCGATGCCTTTATCGTTTCAGACTTGGGCGTTTTATCAACCGTCAAGGAGAGAGCTCCAGAAATCGATGTTCATATTAGCACTCAGGCAAACACGACAAACTACAGAGCTGTAAAGGTATACAGAGATTTAGGTGCAAGTAGGGTTGTTCTGGCAAGGGAACTCTCAATTCCAGAGATAAGGAGAATAAAGGAAGAAGTTCCGGAGATGGAGGTAGAGGTCTTCGTTCACGGAGCAATGTGTATGGCCTATTCGGGAAGGTGCCTTCTGTCCAACTACCTCTCCTACAGGGAGAGCAACAAGGGAGCCTGTTCACAGAGCTGTAGGTGGAAGTACTACTTAGTTGAGGAGACAAGACCCGGAGAGCTCATTCCTATTGAGGAGGACGATAAGGGAACGTACATATTTAACTCAAAGGATTTGTGTGCCCTACCTGTTTTGGACGAGTTAGTCTCTGTCGGAGTTGATTCCCTTAAAATTGAGGGAAGGGTAAAGTCATCCTACTACGTTGCAGTTGTTACAAGTGTTTACAGGAGAGCTCTGGAGCTTCTTTTAAAGGACAGGGGACTCTTTAAAAGTGAACTTCCCGTTCTCTACTCTGAACTTGAAAAGGTTAGCCACAGACCATACTCCCTTGGATTTTTAAAGGGAGGAGATGAGCTCCTCCAACACTACGAAACAAGTTCCTACATAAGGAACTACAAGTTCTTGGGAATATTTAGAGGAGACCTCTGGGACGTTAGAAACAGGTTGGAAGTTGGCGATGAGGTAGAAATCTTTACTCCTTCTGCTGACGTGATGAAACTTAAAGTTTTAGAAATTTACATTGAAAAGAAGGGAAATTTAACTCCCTCAGAGTCTGCAAATCCAAATCAGAGAGCTCTAATAAAGTTTAATAAAAATGTGGAAATTTCCGAAAAGTCCCTTCTAAGGAGAAGGGAGGTTAAAACTTCTGTTTTATCCTCAGTACAGAGATAGCCGAGAGAAAGCAAACAGAGGAAAAGACGATAAAAGCTTTGTTATCCAACGGGTTTAACAGATACCCTAAGGACAGGTTCCCAAGGAGACCGCTTACTCCCATAGCCCCTTGAAATACCCCGTATCCTGTTCCCCTCCTCTCTTTTTTAAAGAGGTCTCCTATGAGAGCTCTCTGAACAGCATCTGTAACTCCTGCCCCCGCCCCGTAGAGGAAAAATGAGAGAAGAAGAAAGAGCTCTGCTGTTTTAAATCCTAACAGTAAGAGAGAGAGTCCTGTAAAGGTATACCCTAAAAAAAGGACTTTTTCCCTTCCTACCCTGTCTGAGAGAGCTCCTAACGGATAGGAAACAATTAGGTAGGCGATATTTAGAAACAAATAGAATAGGACTGCCTTTTGGTTTGATAGGAGTTTACCCGTTTCAAAAATCAGAAACATTGGGCTTACAGCTCCAAAGGTGTAGAGTGACAAGACAAGGATAATTTTGCCAGTAGGTTTCTCTTCACTTTTGTCTTTCCCTTTCTCTTCTATCTCTCCTTGAGCTTCCTTTAAAAAGAAGAGAGGAACGAGGGAAAAGATTGATACGAGAGCTCCGAGAAAAATGGCCTTTCTTATTGTTACTCCCAATTTTATGAGAAGGAGTGCCGATATAACCCCTAAGAGAGCTCCAGCCGTATCTGCACTCCTGTGAATTCCAAAGCTTCTTCCCTTTTCCCTGGAAATCGATAGGAGGGCGTCCCTTGGAGCGGTTCTAATTCCCTTTCCTACCCTCTCCAGGGCTGAGAATAGAACGATTTGGGATACGGAGCTTGAAACTGCAATTAAAAATTTAAAAATTAATGAAGTGGCATAACCGACAATTACTAAGGTTTTCCTTCTTTTAATTTTATCGGATACTGTTCCCGATATGGGCTTAAGTAGATTTGATACAAGCTCCCTTAGTCCGCTCAACGTTCCTAAGGCTACGCTCCCTCCTCCAATTTGGATAAGAAAAAGGGGAAGGAGCGTTGTAATTATTTCGCTCGAAAGGTCTGTAAGAAAGCTCGTTAGGCTCAGGAAAAAGAGATTTCTATTCATTCAGTACCTTTTTAAGGTCGTCAAAGAATCCCGGGTAAGAGGTTGATACACACTCAACATCATCAATTTCGACTGGATTTTCAGTTATCAGCGAGGCAATGGTAAAGGTCATTGCAATTCTGTGGTCACCGTAGGATGAAACCTTTCCTCCCTTCAGCTTCGTTTTTCCCCTAACAATTAGTCCGTCTGGGAGTTCTTCAGCATCTCCTCCTATGCTTCTTATATTCTCAACAGTTGTTTTTATTCTGTCACTCTCTTTTACTCGGAGCTCTTCAGCATTCCTAACTATCGTTTCTCCTTCAGCCTGGGTTGCAAGGAGTGAGATTACTGGAATCTCATCAATAAGTGTTGGAATGTCACTTCCACCGATTTCAACTCCCTTCATGTCTGGAGAGTATCTGACTCTAATATCCGCAACTTCCTCTCCTGAGGAGGACTTAACGTTAAGTACTTCGTAGTCAACCCCCATCCTCTCAAAAACCTTTAAAATGCCGGTCCTTGTAGGGTTTATTATTACCTCCTTCAGAACAACTTCGGAGTTTGGGGTTATTGCAGCTCCCACCATGAAAAACGCTGCAGATGATATATCGGCAGGAACGGTTATCTCAATGTTTCTATTTAACTCCCTGTTACTTCCGAGTTTCACTGTTAAGCCATCCACCTCTACATCTACCCCAAAAGCCCTCAACATTCTTTCAGTGTGGTCTCTACTCTTTGCAGGTTCTGTTACAGAGACGGGTTCATCTGTAAAGAGCCCAGCAAGGAGAATTGCAGACTTTACCTGAGCTGAGGCCTTCGGACTTTTGTAGTCTATACCTTTAAGTTTCTTCCTTCCTATTATTGTTAGTGGAGGATACTTTCCTCCTTCCCTTCCAAATATCTGAGCTCCCATCATTCTAAGTGGAACGGCGATTCTATCCATAGGCCTTCTTCTCAGGTACTGGTCTCCCGTTAGAACGGAGTAGAAGGGCTGGCCAGAGAGGATTCCAGAAATCAAACGTATTGAAGTACCAGAGTTTCCAAGGTCTAAAACGTTGAAGGGCTCCTTTAAGGAGCGTTTTCCCTTTCCATTAATAAGAATTTCATTTCCACTATCGTAAATCTCTACGCCCAATTCGACAAACGCTTTAAGTGTATTGAGGCAGTCCTCAGACCTTAAAAACTCTCTTACAACGGTTTTTCCCCTGTTTAAACTTCCAAGCATTACAGCCCTGTGTGAAATTGACTTGTCTGAAGGTGTTCGAAGTTTTCCAGTTAATTTCTTTCCCCTAAAGTGAAAAATAGCCATCTATCCCTCAACCAAAGCAACGTTATTTAGAGAGTATAAATAGTCCTCAATTCCCTTTGCTATTCCCTTAGCTATCTCCCACTGATAGCTACTTCTAAGGAGTCTTTTCCTGTCTAAAGGATTGGTTAAAAAGCCACTTTCTATTAAAACTGCCGGCCTTCCCGGTGTTTTAAGAACAACGATGTTTCTCTGCATATCCCTTATTCCGTTTACAAGGTCATCGTTTACACGTGCCTTTAGGTCTCTAACAATGGCCTCAGCCAGTTTTGAGCTTTCGGCAAAGGTTACCGTTGTTGAGAGATTTATCAGAGTTGGTGTTATACTCCAGCACATAACATCGTTGCAAATCCTTATCTTCCTTGCTACGGCCATAGCAGTTCTCTCTGCCTTTGCAAAGAGGTGGGGTGAGGCTTTGAAAACGGTTACCCCATTCCATTGTGGATATCTGGGCATTGAATCTGCGTGAATGCTTACAAAAGCGTCGGCACACTCCTTTGCAGCAATCTCTGCCCTTTTGAGTAGTGGAACGTAAACGTCCCTCGTTCGAGTCATTACAACTTTTATGTCACTTTTCTTTGATAGGAGTTTTCTTACCTTGAAAGCAATGGATAACGTAATCCTCTTTTCCTCAATAGTTGGATATTTAGACTTAACTGGCCAGACAGCTCCCGGGTCCTTCCCTCCATGTCCCGGGTCTAATACAACAACCCTCTTTGGAACTCTCCTAACCTTACAGCTTATGGGAATGAATTCAGGAAAAACATCAACCACTATCCTAAATGGCTTCCCTCTGCAGGGTTTAAGTCCAAATATCTTAAACCTGTGGTAATTTCTAAGGGTTATTCTGACCTTTGTTCTACGCCCGTTAATTGGATAAACTGTAACTTCCCTTACTAAAGGACTTTTAAGTTTCTTCTTAAGTCTTCTAACAGCTCCAGCACCCTCTATCTCTAACCAGAGTTCCTTTCCCTTCAGTTTCTCCCTTATTCTCCTCTTTGGAATCTCTCTGGAGCAGTCAAGAACAATTCTCGTTCTCTCACCATTTGAGGAGTATCTAACACTGTATATTACAGTTCTGCGAATTCTCGCAGAGGCTGCTTCCGTTAAGAGTTCAAGAGCACTTCCCAATAGGAGAACTTTAAGGAGCTCCCTTCTGTTCATTCATTCCTCTCTTTATTGGCTGAAATTCTAACAATTTTTACTCTTTAGGGCTATAATAAAAAGTAAGACAAAACCTAAAGAGGAGGGAGACATGGTAATAGAAGTTCAACCAAAGGAAGTTGATTACGATGCTCTTGCATTAAGGGTATTCTTAAAGGCCTTGGAACTGATTGGTGGTCCGAGGGCACTCTTTGAGTACAGAAACTTAACTTGGGTTCCGAGTCTAATGGAAGCGGCATACGCAGTCGTCTTAAAGAACGAAGCGATGAAAACGGACGATGAAATTGCAGAGTTTATAGGAATTACAAAGCAAACTGTAAGGAATATGCTCTCTGCAGACTCTGAACTTGTAATGGCAAAACTCCAGGGAGAGCTTGAGGGTAAAGAAGTAAAAGTACATACCGCTGGAGGTCTTGCTAAGAAGGCATACGAGGAAGTGAAGAGCGGTAACGACTACATAGCATTTATCTCTTCTGTATGTGAGGAGTACGTTAAGAAACCCATGGAGGCCGTTGAATCAGGTCAACCTGCACAGACGTGTCCAGATATAGGTCTTGTCTGGCCAGTCTACGTACTGAAGGCTATTAAGGGCATGGACTTTCCCGTTGAGGAGTCCAGTAAGGAGGAGTTAAAGGAACGTTTAAAAGGGATTAAAGTCAAAGATAAACAAGCTGAAGAGTTAGTTGATAAAATAGAGTTTCCCATTAAGAGCCCAGCAGACTTGCTACATAAATTGGCTAATTCTGTAAAGGAATCTTAACTGCTTATGAACAGGTTAGATGAGGGAAAACTTAAGCAGTTTATTATTGATAGATTAGGCCTTCCCCCTCAGCTTCTTGAGGGGGAAGATTGGGAAAAAAAATTATTAGAAAAGAAGGTTATTTCTGAGGAAAAACTCCTCTCACTCCTCTCGGAATTTTACGGTGTTCCTTATGTGGATTTAAGGAAGAAAGAGATTCCAATAGATATAGTTAAAGTAATTCCAAGAGCTACGGCGGAAAAGCTGCTTGTTCTTCCCTTTGAAAAGAGGGGACCTGTTCTTAGACTTGCAATGGCAGACCCTTCTAACATTCAAGCAAGGGAAAGGGTAAGGTTCACAACAGGATTTAGGGTTGAACCTTACGTTGCTCTGACGTTTAGAATAAAGGAAAAGTTGGAGGAAATTTACGGAAAGGCTGAGGAGGAGTTCTTCTCAAAAATAAAAGAAGAGATTGAGCTTGGCAAAGAAACGGAGACTCTTTCTCTATCATCAAAAACCTCTCAGGTTATTACTCTCGATGACCTAAAGAGCTTAGCCTCTCAAGCTCCAATAGTTAAACTTGTCAATGCAATTATTCTCGAAGCCCTTAAAAAAGGAGCTTCTGATATCCACATCGAACCCTTTGAAAAGGAAGTGAGAATCAGATACAGGATAGATGGTATTCTCCACATTGTTGCAAAGTATTCCCCCGATATAAAGGATGCCATCGTTGCGAGAATAAAGGTTCTAAGTGGACTTGATATAGCAGAGAAGAGGTTGCCGCAGGATGGCCGAATGAAGGCTACCTTTCAAGGAAGGCAGATAGACTTTAGAGTATCAACAGTTCCAACGGTGTTTGGAGAAAAGATAGTTTTGAGAATTCTTGATAGAGGCTCTCTGAAGTTAAATCTCTCTGAATTGGGCTTAGAGGACAGGGAATATAAGCTTTTAATGGAGGCCATCCATTCGCCCTATGGAATGATTTTAGTTACAGGTCCAACCGGTTCCGGTAAAACAACTACTCTCTACTCTGTCCTTATGACTATTAATAAGCCAGAAGTGAACATTATGACGGTTGAGGACCCGGTTGAGTACAACATTTATGGAATAAACCAAGTTCAAGTTATTCCTGAAATAGGTTTAACATTTGCAAGAGTTTTAAGGTCCTTTTTAAGACAGGACCCTGACATAATTATGGTAGGTGAAATAAGGGATACTGAAACTGCAGAGATTGCGATAGAGGCTGCTCTAACAGGTCACCTTGTTCTTTCAACCCTCCATACTAATGATGCCCCCAGTACGGTAACAAGACTTGTGGACATGGGGATTGAGCCTTTCTTAGTTGCCTCATCGATTATACTTGTAGTTGCTCAAAGACTTGCCAGAAAGATTTGTCCCTACTGTAAGGCTCCGTACGATTACCCAGTTGAGGTTCTTAAGGAGGTTGGTTTTACCGATGAAGAGATAAAGGGATTAAAGACCTACAAAGGAACGGGCTGTGAGAAGTGTAACTATACAGGGTACAAGGGAAGGATTGGGCTTTACGAGGTTATGGAGGTTGTTCCTGAAATTAAGGATGCAATAATTAAGGGAAAAACAGCAGATGAAATAAGGAGAATTGCTAAGAAGTACGGAATGAGAACTCTTAGGGAGATAGGTAAAATAAAAATAGCAAAGGGAGTTACTACTCCTGAGGAGATTCTCAGGGTAACAAGGAGTTACTAAGTTGAAGGGTTTAGTAGGGAAGAGGAAACTACTTCGGATTTTTATAGGTTTGGAAGATAAGTATAGAGGAAAGCCCTTATGGGAATACATACTAACTCTCGTTAAAGAGAACGGACTTTCGGGAGCTACCGTTTTTAAGGCAGCTGCTGGTATAGGAGCTCACTCAGAGCTCCACACCTTCTCGGTCTGGCGCCTTTCACAGGACCTTCCCGTTGTTATTGAAATAATTGACAGGGAAGAGAGGATTAGGAATTTCCTAAATATCATTGATGAAATAATAGAAGAGGGACTTATTGTCCTTCAGGATGTAGAAGTAATCTCTTACAGACATAGGGGAAGTTAATGCAGATAGGAACTGTTGAGTTGGGAAGTATACCGAGAGTTATAGTTGCTTTGGGAGAAAACTACGTTGAAGGACTGGAAAGAGCTCTCAGGTTAAAGATAGACCTGATTGAAGCCCGTTTGGATTTACTGCCAGAGAAAACTCCCGATGAATTTAAGAAGTTCCTTGATTCTGTTGCCGACTACGGATTTTATACGGTTTCCACGTTAAGGCCCGTTTGGGAGGGTGGAAAGTTTGAAGGAACTGAGTCTGAAAGATTAAAACTCTTTGAATGTGTAGTTTCCCACCCGGCTACTGGAGCAGTTGATGTTGAACTGAGAAGTGAGATACTTGACGATGTAAGAGGACTCTGCAAAGAAAAGGAAAAAAAGCTGATAGTTTCCTATCACGATTTCAAAAAAACCCCCGAAAATTCAGAAATAGAGGAAATCTTAGAAAGAGCAAGAGAAAAAGGGGCCGATATCGTTAAGGTTGCATTTATGGGAAGAGTTAAGAATGACGCTTCGAGGGTCTGTTGTCTTCTTTCCAAATTTGACTTTCCAAAAATCTTCATGGTAATGGGAGAGTTGGGAGCTTTTACAAGGGTTGTAGGTTTTTCCTTCGGTTCTCTACTAACCTATACGTTCTTCGGCAGGCCAGTAGCTCCAGGTCAGATAGAGGCCGAAAGGCTTATTAAACTCCTGTCGAACCTCTACTCTGACTACAGGAAGCAGAGGGAGAAATTTTTCCCTCAAAATTTCCTTGAGGTGATATAATTAAAGCCATGAATTCCAACGTTTTTATATACTCAGCTGCAGTTCTCTACTTTATCTCCTCCCTTCACTACTTGCTCTACTTGATAGTTAGAAAGGAAAAGGTATCTAAAGTCGGTCTTTACTCAGCAAGGTTTGGATTTCTGACAAACCTTATCGGTTTGATACTTCTCCTTTTTGAAAAGGGAACTTTATCCCTCTTTACTCCTAAGGGAGCTCTACTCCTATTCTCCCTCAGCATTGTTTCTGTATTTCTCTACTTTTCAACTAAACACAGAATTTCACTCTCAGGTGCCTTTCTAATGCCCTGGGCTTTTATTCTGTCGCTTGCTTCCTCAATTTCCTCAGGGATACCAAGGGAACTCCTTCCCGTTGGGAACGTAGGACTTATTCACATAGTTTCAGCTTTCATAGGTTACAGTGCCTTTGTAGTTTCTGCCGTTTTTTCGGTAATTTACCTGATATTTGAAAGGCACCTGAAGAAGAAGAAGTTCTCTGTATTTTTTCAGAAACTTCCCTCACTTTCCCTGGTTGAATCAATAGTTTACAACTCTATCACGTTGGGTTTTGTATTTATTACCATTTCAATGTTTGCCGGAGCAGTCTGGTCACAGAAACTGTTTGGGACCTACTGGAGCTGGCATCCGAAGCAAGTTATTACACTCATAACCTGGTTCGTCTATGCTGGAATTATTCACCTTTACCTGTACGCTCAGTGGAAGGGAAAGAAACTGTGTTATTTGAGCATTTTAGGTTTTATTGTGATAATGTTAAACTTCTTTGGGATAAACTTTCTATCGTCAAAGGATATCCATTCGTTTAAGGGGTAGAGATGGGAGAATTGAAACTGTGCTGTTTGGGGGTGAGTCACAAGACTGCTCCTGTTGAGGTAAGGGAGAAATTCTCTTTCAAGAAGGAAGACCTAGAGAGAAATCTGCTGAAGCTTAACTCTTTTCACTCTATTGACGAAATCTTCATCCTCTCAACTTGTAACAGGGTTGAAATTTACTTTGCCACCCGTTCAGAAACGCCTTTTAAGGAACTGATAGATTTCTTGATAGAGGCAAAAAACTCCTCTCTTGACGAAATAAACAGACACTTCTATAGAAAAATTGATAAGGATGCAGTAAGGCACGGTTTTTACGTTGCTTCAAGTCTTGATTCAATGGTTGTTGGGGAGCCCCAGATTGTGGGACAGTTCAAGGATGCCTTTTCATTAGCCAAGGAGTTAGGAACTGTTGGAACAGTTCTGTGTAGGTTCTGTGAGACTGCTCTTAAGGTCTCAAAGAGGGTTAGAACAGAGACGGGAATCTCAAGAAATGCTGTTTCGATAAGCTTTGCGGCCGTTGAGCTTGCAAGGAAAATATTTGGCTCCCTAAATGGCAAGAGTGTTGCAATTGTTGGTGCAGGTGAGATGGCAGAGCTTGCCGTAAAACACCTAATCGCAAACGGCGTTTCAGATGTATTTGTTGTAAACAGAACATTTGAGAGAGCACAAAAGCTTGCTGAGGAATTTGGAGGAAAGCCTTTTCCTCTGACGGAGCTTTCCTCAGTTTTGAAAGTATCCGATATTGTTATAAGTTCGACGGGAGCTCCCGGCTATGTCCTAACAACTGAAAACGTTCTACCTGCAGTAAAGGAGAGGCCAAACAGGCCGACGTTTTTGATAGATATAGCCGTTCCAAGGGATATAGACCCTTCACTGAACAACTATGAAAACCTCTACGTTTACGATATTGACGACCTTCAACAGGTTGTTGAGGCAAACATAAGGGAGAGATTAAAGGAAGCTGAAACTGCAAAGGAAATAATAGAGGGTTATGTAGAGAGATTCTTAAAGTGGATGAGGGAGCTTGAGATAGCCCCCCTCATTGCAGAACTCAAAGAGAGGGCTGAGGCAATAAGGTTAGAGGTTCTATCAAAAAGGCTGAAAAAACTCAACTTGACTCCCGAGCAGGAGGAGGAGGTAAACAACATAACGAGAATAATAATAAACAAACTCCTCCATCAACCTATTACAAATGTAAAGAGGAAGGCTGTAGAGGATGAGAGTAAGAGCCAGATAGTTCAGGTTTTCAGGGAAATATTCGGACTTGGAAAGGAGTAAAGAATGGTTATAAGAATAGGAACGAGAAAGAGCAAACTGGCACTGTGGCAGTCTGAATGGGTAAAGCTCCAAATAGAGAAGAAATTTCCGGATGTTAGGGTAGAGTTGGTTAAAATAACAACAAAGGGAGATAAGATTCTTGACGTTCCCCTCGCAAAGATTGGAGATAAGGGTCTCTTTACAAAGGAAATTGAGGATGCAATGCTAAAAGGGAAGGTTGATATAGCAGTTCACAGCCTGAAGGACGTTCCTACTAAGCTTCCAGAAGGCTTAAAACTTATGGCGTTCTCAGATAGAGAGGATCCGAGGGATGCTCTACTTTCAAATGGAAGGTACACACTTTCAAATCTCCCTGAAGGTGCAGTTGTTGGAACGAGCTCCTTGCGTAGAAGGGCCCAGCTAAAGATTATTCGTCCCGATTTAAGGGTAGAGGATTTAAGGGGAAACGTTGATACGAGGATAAGAAAGCTTAAAGAGGGAAATTACGATGCGATAATACTTGCTGCTGCGGGTGTAAAGAGACTTGGCTGGGAGGAAGAGATTGATGAAATTCTCTCTCCAAGCGTTATGATTCCCTCCGTATCTCAGGGTATTTTAGGGATTGAAGGAAGGGAGGGTGATAAGGAGGTAGAAAGTATTGTTAGGGAAGCAGTAAACTCAACCGATTCTGAAGTTGCTGCAACTATTGAGAGGGCTTTTCTAAGGACTGTTGAGGGAGGATGTCAGGTTCCATTAGGGTGTTATGCAGTTGTTAACGGAGAAAGAGTTCACGTTAGGGCGTTTATTTCAGACCTTAACGGGGAGTTTTTCCACAAGGAAGAGGGAGTTTTTGAAGTTAAGGACCTTGAAGAAGCAGATAAGTTAGGAGTATCTGTGGCTGAGAGGCTTCTCTCTGCAGGAGGAAGGGAAATTTTAGAGGGGCTCCTAAGGTGTCAGTAAAGGTTTTTATCTCTTCAAAACTTCCGGAAAATCTAAAGGAAAGGTTACCCGGTAAGGTAGAACTCCTTGATGTTCCCCTAATTAAAACTAACTATTTGGACTTTAATCCGTTGATATTGGATGCATTCCAGCCGGATTTTATTGTCTTTACAAGTAAGAACGGCGTAAAGTCATTCCTCTCAAGGGTTAATTCGGATAAACTTAGAGAAAACTCTATTGTGTCTGTTGGGAAATCAACATCAAAACTGCTTAAGAGTTACGGTTTGGAGTCTATCTATCCTGAGAATTTCAGCGCTGACGGTTTAATTTCCATGTTTGAAGGAAAAAGTTTAGCTGGGAAAAGGTTTTTAATCGTTAGGCCAAAAGTAGCGAACGAAAGTTTTATTGAATTCTTAAGGAAAAGGGAGGCTGTTGTAGAGGAGGTTATTTCTTACGAGACGATTTCTGACTTTTTCTTCTCTAAGGAGGTTCTAGATTTCTTTAAAAAGGGTGTTGATTTTGCGGCCTTTACAAGTCCTTCCAATCTAAAGACCTTTTTGAGAATAGTTCCAAGGGAATACATCAAAGAAACCAAGTTAATTCCAATAGGAACTACAACAGAGAGAGCCCTGATAGAAGGGGGATTACCTGTTTATAAACTTCCCGAGGAATTTTCCCTGGAAGGAATTGTAACTTTAATAGAAAAGGAATTAAAATTTCCCTAAAAATTTCCGATAATATTACTGAGGATAATCGGAGGAAGAGTATTGAAAATAGATAGGCTCTCTGCAGAAGTTTTAAGATATTTAAGTCAGGATAAAAGGGTTAGAAATGGCGAAAATAACAGTTCAGAGAGATACTCTAACAGTGTTACAGATAGCTCTTCTGTTAGGGAAATCTCTGTTGAAATAACTAAGGAACTTAGAGATTTTGAAACTCCAAAAGTTTCTAAGGAAAAGGTTGAAAAGATAAAAAGGGCTCTAAAGGAGGGAAAGTATCAGGTCAATCCTCATAAAATTTCTGAGGCAATCATTCGGGAAATTTTCGGTGGCTAACCCTGTAAACGTAGGCAAGGATTTCTGCAACTGCTCTGTAGAGTTCTGGGGGAATCTCCTCTCCAACATCGAGGGCTACTAAAAACTCCACTAAATCCCTGTCCTCTAAAATTTCTACTCCTACCTCGTTTGCCAGTTCAACAATCTTTTCAGCAATAATACCCTTTCCCTTTGCTACAACTTTGGGAGCTCTACCCTTTTCCCTTTCATACTTTAGTGCTACTGCCTTCTTAATTCCATCTTCCATAAGTTTAATTATAAAATTCCAGAGCAATTTCTATTAGGAGGAGTTTTATGAGCGTTAGAGTAAGGTTTGCTCCAAGTCCTACCGGATTTATGCACGTTGGAAATGCGAGGACAGCTCTCTTTAATTACCTGTTTGCAAGGCACAACGGTGGAAAGTTTGTTCTAAGAATTGAGGATACAGACTTAGAGAGGCACAGTGAGGAAGCCGTTAATGTTATATACGAGGCACTTAAGTGGATGGGAATTAACTGGGACGAAGGACCAGATGTCGGGGGACCTTACGGGCCTTACAGACAGTCTGAAAGGTTGGATATATACAGGGAGTACATTGAAAAGTTAAAGGAAAGGGGACTCGTCTACGAGTGTTACTGTACTCCTGAAGAGTTGGAGGAAATGAGAAAAAAGCAGCTTGAGAGGGGAGAACCTCCGAGGTACACTGGAAAGTGTAGGAATTTAACGGAAGAAGAAAGGGAAAAATTGAGGGCAAAAGGTAGAAAGCCTGTTCTCAGGTTTAAAGTTCCCGAGGACCAAGAAATAGTTTTCAAGGATTTGATAAAGGGAGAAATAAGGATAAACAGCAGACAGTTAGGAGGAGATTTTGTCATTGTTCGCTCAAACGGAATGCCCGTTTACAACTTTGTTGTTGTAATTGATGATGCTCTGATGAAAATAACCCACGTAATAAGGGGAGAGGACCATATTTCAAACACTCCAAAGCAGATACTTCTCTACAAGGCTTTAGGCTTTAATCCTCCTCAGTTTGCCCACCTTCCCATGATTTTAGGAGCTGACAGGAGCAAACTTTCAAAGCGCCACGGTTCAACCTCCGTTAGGGAGTTTAAGGAAAAGGGATATTTATCTGAGGCCTTTACGAACTTCTTAGCCCTCCTCGGCTGGTATCCGAAGGACGGAAAAGAGGTTCTCTCAATGGAGGAGCTCATAGAGAGGTTTGACATAAAAGAAGTAAACAGTGCTCCTGCAGTCTTTGACACAACGAAACTCAACTGGTTGAATCAGGTCTACATCAGAAACTACGACCTTGATAAGCTCTTAGACCTCGTAGTTCCCTACTTGGAAAAAGCAGGATTTGACGTTTCTAAGTTTGAGAGGGACTGGCTAAGAAAAGTCCTTGAAGTAACGAGGGAGTACTTTACAGTTCTTTCAGATGCCCCAAAGTACATGGAAACTTTCTTAAAAGACGACTTTGATATATCCGACGAGGCTAAAAACTTCGTTAACGAAAATCCTAACAGAATTAAGATTGTTGAGCTCTTTTATGAAAAACTCAAAAGTTTCAACGGTGAATTTTCCCAAGATGCATTTAAAAAACTCGTAAAAGAGGTTGGTAAGGAACTAAAAGTTAAGGGCAAAAACCTTTTTATGCCTATAAGAATTGCCCTTACAGGCAGGATGAGCGGCGTGGAGCTCCCTATTTTGGCAGAGCTCCTTGGGAAGGAAAGAACCTTAAGGAGAATTGAAAACACGTTAAATCACTTCAAATCCTAAGGAGATAGAGTTTTGTTAAAACCTTTAATCGTTATAACCGGTCCTACGGCTGCAGGGAAAACGGATTTCTCAATAAAACTTGCGAGGGAAATCGAAGGAGAGATAATTTCTGCCGATTCAATGCAGGTTTACAGAGGTCTTGACGTAGGAACCGACAAGGTTTCAAAGGAGATAAGGAAGGAAATTCCCCACTTCTTGATAGATGTTGTTGAACCCTACGAGAAGTTTTCTGTTGCGGATTTTGTAAGACTTTCGGACAAGGCTATAAGGGAAATCTGGGAAAAGGGAAAGTATCCAATAGTTGTTGGAGGAACCGGATTTTACATTAAAAGCCTCCTATATGGTTTGCCCGAAACTCCGCCTTCTGACGAGAAAATCAGGAAGGAGCTCCAAAAACTGCCGACAGAGGAGCTCTACGAAAAACTCTTAAAGGTTGACAGGAAATACGCGGAAAAAGTAGGGAAAAACGACAGGAAGAGAATCGTCAGAGCTCTTGAAGTTTACGAAATTACGGGGAAACCCTTAACCTCTTTTAAAGTCTGGAGAGAGGAGCCGAGGTATCCCTTTTTAGGCTACTTCCTATATAGAAACAGGCCGGAGCTCTACAGGAGAATTGAGAACAGGGTAGATTCTCAAATTGAGAGGGGACTTGTAGAGGAAACGAAAAAACTCCTTAAGTATGGAAAGGAAATTACTGCCTTTCAAGCTTTGGGATACAAAGAGATATCTGATTACTTAGGGGGAAAAAAGAGTTTAGAAGAAGCTGTTAAAACGCTCAAATCAAGGACTAAGGACTTTGCAAAAAGGCAGTTTACCTGGTTTAGAAAGGAGAGGGGGTTTGACTGGGTAAATCTTTCGGAAGTTTCTGAGGAAGAAATTTTAGAAAGAATTAAGACTGACTTAAAAGAGTTGGAAGGTAAGTTAAAAAGGGATAACTTTAAGTTAAACAAAACAAAAGGAGGAGGAGATGAACCTTCAGGATACATTCTTAAACAGACTGAGGAAGGAGAGAATTCCCGTTAACATATTCTTGGCAAGAGGAACGAGGCTTCAGGGTGTTATAACGTTCTTTGACCAATTTACAATTCTCCTTGAAAACGGCGGTAACCAGCAGCTTGTTTACAAGCACTCAATTGCAACGATAGTTCCTTCAAAACCTGTAAAGGGCCTCTTCTCAGAGGAGAGAAAAGAGGGTGGAAATGACTAAAACCCTTCTCTTCGGTGGACTAACTCCCATTCACGAACTCTTCATAAAGGGAGCTGTTGAGAGCTTAGGTTACAAGGCCAAGTTTCTTCCCCAACCTGACTCAAGGTCCCTAATGTTGGGAAGGGAGTTCTGCAACAGGGGAATGTGCAATCCTACCTACTACACGGTCGGAAACCTCATAAAGTTTCTCTTAGAGAAGTCAAAAAAGGGGATTGATGTTGAAAAGGAGTACTTTTTCGTTACAGTTGGAGCCTGCGGCCCCTGTAGATTCGGAATGTACGAAGCCGAGTATAGACATGCCTTAAAGGAGGCAGGATTTAAAAATTTTCAGGTTTCGATTCTCAACCAGTCTGAGCTCTCCTCAGAGGGGGACTTTGAACTAACCCCTTCGCTTGTCTGGAACCTTGTAAAGGCTGTCTGGACTGGGGATATTTTGAGGGATTTGGGATACCAGCTAAGGCCTTACGAGGTTGAGAAAGGTTCTGTTGATGAGTGGCTCTTTGAGACCTCAGGGAAAGTGTATGAAGCCTTGAAATCTGGAGCTCCGATTAAAGAGCTCCTTTCTGTTTTAAAGGAGCAGAGGAAGAAGCTTGAGGAAATTTCCTTTGACTATACAAGAATCAAGCCAGTAGTCAGTGTTATAGGGGAGTTTTGGGCCCACACGACAGAGAGTGAAGGAAACTACTTTATCCATAGGTGGTTGGAGGAGGAGGGAGCTGAAGTAAGGCCTGAGCCAATAGCGGGTTGGATTGACTACCAGCTCTTTATAGAGGAGGAAAAGACAAAGAGGAATTTAAAAGTAAAGGGTTTTTCAACTGAAAGGCTAAAAAGGCTTTTAGCAGTTAAATCGATGGCATTAGCCTTTAGAGCGTTTTACAATCTCTTAAGGTCCATCTTCTACTTTAGACCAAAGCCACTTCCCTCACAGAGAGAGCTTGCAGAACTTGCAAAACCTTACTTTGACTACTTTGTTGTTGGTGGAGAGGGACACTTAGAAGTTGGAAAACACGTTTACAGTATTATCCACAAAAAAGCTCACATGGTTCTATCCGTTAAACCCTTTGGATGTATGCCTTCCACCCAGAGCGACGGAGCTCAGACAAGGGTTCTCTCCGATTACCCTGAAAGTATCTTCATCTCTGTTGAAACCTCCGGTGACAGTGAAGTTAACGTTAAAAGCAGAGTTCAGATGAAGCTCTTTGAGGCCAAGAGGGTAGCTGAGAGGGAATTCTACGAACTTCTTGAAAAAATGAATATTTCTAAAAGGGCCTTTGAACTTGCCTTCCGGTCTGAGGAACTTAGGAAACCCTTTATAAAGCTCAAAGGGGACTTTGTCGGAACTGCCACAAAAGCACTCTACGCTAACCAAACCTTAGTTTCTCCCTTTCTGGAGATTGAACAATGGACTACCTCTATGTAGAGAAACTCTGCGAGGAGCTCAACCAGACTCTTAGGAAAAGAAGGATAAGAAGAGTCCTTTTTCACGGTTCAAAAGTTTCAATTGAAATAGACGGTTTATATTTAAACTTCTACTCAGGCACTCCAAACGCACTTTTCGTTTCAGAAAAACCTATAGCAGAAAAGGAATTTACTCCTCTTTCCTTTTTGAGAGGACTCTTTATCCGAAGGTTCTTCCTACCAAGAAGGGATAGGGTTCTCTTTGCCGAGCTTGTTAAAATCCTCCCTTCGGGGAAGAGCAATCTAATCTATCTTATATTTGAAATTACCGGGAAGAATGCAAACTTATTTGTTTTAAATGATGAAAGGGAGATTCTCTACCTCTTAAGGGAGCCTAAGAGCTCTGTCAGGCCTTTAGAGAAAGGGGCGAAGTATCGATTCCCTCCCTCTGAGAAAAAGCCTTTCAATGATTTAAGTTTCGGGAAAGTCTCGGCTGAGGGAGTAGAGAAAAACCTCTACAGGTTCGTAGAGGGACTCTCCCCTCTAAGCTCAAGGGAAATAGGACTGCTTTTTAAAGAGTATGGAGACTTAGAGAAGGCCTATTCGGAGTTTATTGAAAAACACAGAAAATCGATGAAGGCCTACCTCTACTTTAAAGACAGAAAGCCCAAGTATTTAACAACTTTTTCCTACGAATCCCTCTCTGAATTAAATTTTGAAGTCTTTTCAGGAGAGCTTCCCTTTAGCTCTGCCTGGAGAAAGTTCTACGAAGTTGTTGTAGAGGAGAGGGAGTTTGAAAGTAAGAAGAAAAAGCTCATTGAAAGGCTCAATCAAAAAATTGAGAGCTTGGAAAAGCAAATAGAGGAACTCTCAAAAACTGATAGGTTAAAGGAGGAAATTGATAGACTCAAATACTGGGGGGAAATCTTAAAGTACAATCTATACCGAGTTAAGCAAGGAGTTTCGGAGGTGGAGCTCCCCGATTACTCCACAGGAAGAACAGTTAAGGTTTCCCTTGACCCTTCCCTCTCCCCTAAGGAAAACCTTGAGAGAATTTTTAACCTCTACAGAAAGAAGCTGAGGAGGTCAGAGTTTGCAGAAAGGGAGCTCCCAAGGTTAGAGGAGGAGATTGAAAAATTAAAACTACTTAGGCAATTTGTTGAAAGTTCAAAAAGTGTTGATGAGATTTCAGAATTTTTAAAGGAAAAGGAAGAAAAGAAAAGTAGTTTACCTCAGTTTAAAGTTTTTACTCTTCCTTCTGGTAGAAAAATCTTTGTGGGCAGAAACAGGAGGGAGAATGAGTTCCTGTCGCTAAAGGCTTCGAATCCCTGGGATTTTTGGTTTCACGTAAAGGACACGCCCGGTTCTCACGTAATACTGAAACTCCAGAGGGGTGAGAAGCCAACCGATGAGGACATTCTCCTATCTGCATCGGCAGCTGCCTACTTTAGCAAGGGAAGAGAGTCTGGAAAGGTTTTAGTCGATTATACAAAGGTTAAGAATTTGAAGAAGCCTCCCGGAACCCCTTTAGGATTTGTAACTTACAGGGAAGAGAGAACAGTCTCCGTTAGTTCAGAGGAGTTTGAGAGGTTTTTAAAGGCCCCCCAGAGGGGGCAGGGACTACTGGTTAGCAATGATAACAATTGATGTTATAAGAACGATTAATATGTATATTCCGAAAACACCGTAAAAGAGAAGTGTCCTAATTGGATTGTTTTCCGCTGCCATTTTTCCCTCCTTCAATTGTTGCTTTGAGAGCTTGGAGCTCTGCTTCAAATCTATCTCTGTTTAGAAATACTACAACGTAATGCCCCACTATCCCTTTCAGTGAAAGCATTGCAGAAATTGCAAAGAGGAGTCTGCTGATAAAGTAACCGAAAGTTTCGGGCTCAAAAACCGATTTCCAGAGGTAAAGGAGAGGTAGTAAAAAGATTCCCCCGATAAACAGGAAGTAGGTAAACAGGTTTGGCCTTAAAAAGCTCAGCTCCCCTTTAAACTCCTCCCTCAGAAACTCCTCTATCTCATTCCAGTTCTTTCCTTCCCTCTTTAACGAAAAAACCATTTCCTTTAAGTCCTCTCTTCCCTTCAGGAAGTTGTCCTTGAGCCCAATTATTGCACCCATTTCGACTCCTAATTTATTAGTGAGGGGGATTAGACCCCCTCACCCTCCAACTTAGACTTAGCAAGAACGTAGGTCAACCATGCAACTCCAATCCACCAAATAAAAGCTATGATAAGCCACATAATTACCTCCTTCCTTAGTATTCTTCACCACCAGCCTCAATTTCCTTCTTGAGGGACTCTGGAGAAATCTTGAACAGGAACATCTTGTAAACCCATGCCTGATAAGCGATAACGATAGGAGCAAATATTAGTGCGGCAACGAGCATAACAGTGAGGGTTAACTGACTGGAGCAACCGTTGTAGATTGAGATTGAGTGTTCGAGTCCCAAGCTTGAAGGAACTGCCAAAGGATAGGCTCCAAACATTACGGCAAATCCAGCAAAAATAAATGTGAAAAATGTAGCAAAGAACGCCTGAGCACCGTTGGCATTCTTAACAGCTATCAACCACCAAACTGCACAGAGAGCAGCAAGGATAATTAGAGCAAACTCAATTACAGGGAACCTAAAGAGTGCATGGGGAAGAACGTTTCCTTGAAGCATTCCGGCAATCTGCTGAACCATGTCCTGTGGAAGGTTTAGGTACTTAACCTTAGAAACGTCTCCGACTTTGTATGAGATTGTGTATGCTATTCCTGTACATACAACATACATAATTACAAACGGAAGCCAAATCTTAAGTCCAATGCTCCTTGCCCTTTCAGCTACGGAACCTTCTGTTTTCCAGAGAAGCCAGGAAACACCGTGCATCATGACAAATAGAACGGTTGTAACTCCAACCAACAATCCGTAGAGGCCGTGGAAAGTAAACGGATTGACCAAGTTGATGAAGCTAATTGGAAACTTCTCTGCATAGACAAATCCGTGAAGGATGTCTCCCTCAATAGCTGAGTTCTTAATTGGAAGTCCTGCAATGATGTTTCCGATAGCTACACCAATCAAGAGAGTAACCAATAGAGAGGACCAAAAGATACTTTGGTCCCAGAACTTCCTCCATCCTTCACTCTCTTCCTTACTCCTGAATTCAAAGGAGACAGCCCTGTAAATCAGAGCAAGTAGAACAACAAAGAGTGCAATGTAAAGGGAGCTAAAGAGTGCAGCGTAAAGTTCTGGGAACGCTGCAAATGCAGCACCACCAGCTGTAATGAACCAAACCTCGTTTCCATCCCATACAGGACCTATAGCATTGATTGTTACCCTCTTTTCTATGTCTGTCTTTGCTACAAATCCGTGGAGAATACCAACTCCAAGGTCAAAACCGTCTGTAAGGATGTAGCCGGCGATTAGAATTGTTACCAAAATCGCCCAAATGGTTTGTAAATCAAAGTGCATTGCCCACCTCCTCCTTAGTAAAGTTCAGCCTCTTTCTCTGGGCCTTTTGTTGCAAACTTAGAAAGAAGATAGAAGTCTGCAATTGCAAGACCTGTGAACGTTAATAGGAATATTACGTAAGTGATTACGACTTCAATGTTTGTTAAAGGTGATACTGCATGAGCAGTTTTAAGTCCAATTTCGGGAAGGAGAATTTTTCCGTAATCGTCAGTTAGAGGATAAACAATCCATGGCTGCCTTCCAACCTCTGCTGTAACCCATCCTAACCAGCAAGCAATGTAGGGAAGTGGTAGTGAGTAGAGGGCAACCTTTAAGAATCCTGTTGCATTCTCAAGGTCTCTGTACTTGGCAAGTCCCCAGATGAAGAGAATTGCAAAGAAGAATCCTAAGTAAACCATTATATGGAAAGCCCAGAAGACTAAGTTTACTGGTGGGATGTAGTTTCCTGGACCGAACTGAGCTTCAAACTTCTTCTGTAAGTCCTTTGCTCCTAAAAGCTTTCCGTTGAAGTCGTGTGTTGCAAGGAAGCTCAAGAGACCCGGAATAGGAAGTGGGATTTCAACTGCGTTCTTCTGAGCCTTCTGGTCAGCCCATGCTGCAAGTAAGACGTTTGCCCCGCTCTTTGTATCCCAGAGAGCTTCCATAGCCGCAAGTTTTGTTGGCTGAGTTTTAGCAACTTCGTGGGCGTGAATGTCCCCTATAACAATCTCTCCTAATGATGCAATTAGTCCGAAGATGAGTGCAACGTAGGCAGACTTTTTGAAGAATTCAATATGTTGTTTCCTTAAAAGGTGGTATGCACTAACGGAAAGGACAAAGACAGATGCGAGAATCATTCCGGCTGTTGCGGTATGCCAGAATTTAACGTCTGCAACTGGGTTAAACACGACAGCCCACCAGTCTGCAAGTTCTGCCCTCTTTCCTGCAACAAAGTTTGAAACCTCTGCTCCTATAGGGTGCTGCATCCAGCCGTTTGCAATGAGAATCCATAGGGCGGAAAGGTTTGAACCGATTGAAGAGAGCCACGCGGCAAGTAGGTGTACTCCCTTTGGAACCTTGTCCCAACCAAAGAGAAAGACTCCCATGAATGTTGACTCCATGAAGAATGCAAGGAGACCTTCAATGGCAAGTGGAGCTCCGAAAATGTCACCTACGAACCTTGAGTAAACAGACCAGTTCATACCGAACTCAAACTCGTGGACAAGACCCGTTGCAACTCCAAGTGCAAAGTTAATCGCAAAGAGCTTTGCCCAGAACTTTGCCATGTCCCGGTAGATTTCCTTACCGGTTGCGTAGTGGAGAGTTAGCATGATTGCAGATATCGTTGACAGCCCTAAGGTAAGGGGTACAAAGATGAAGTGGAAGAAGGCTGTCATCGCGAACTGCAATCGCGACACAAGTAGTACAAAGTCCATTGCAACACCTCCCTTAAAGGTTTATTTCTTCTTCAATTCCAAATTTCGATTATACTACAAGTACACTAATAATTCACTATTTCAAACCAACAGTATATTATAATATTTCTGTTCCTATTCCCTTCTGAGTGAAGATTTCAAGTAGAATGGAGTGTTTCACCCTTCCGTCTATTATGTGGGCCTTTTTAACTCCCTCAGTAAGGGCTCTTTCACAGGCCTTAACCTTTGGAATCATTCCCCCTGATATTGTTCCATCCTCTATAAGCTCTGAAACTCTACTTCTCTCAATAGAGTTTATTAATTTCCCCTCTTTGTCCTTAATCCCCTCTACGTCTGTAAGAATTATTAATTTCTCCGCCTTTAGGGCAGCAGCCATTTCTCCTGCCACCAAATCGGCATTAATGTTATACGCCTCAGAGTCCTCACCTATCCCTACAGGAGCTACTACTGGTATAAATTTAGACTCCAAGAGTCTCCTGACAATTTCAGGATTTACTCTCTTAACTCTACCCACAAAGCCTAAGTCTATGATTTCAGGAGCCCTTACCTCAGTTAGGTATCTCCTTGAGTCTATTTTCTCTGCAACAATTAGGTTTCCATCCTTTCCCGAAAGGCCTACGGCGTTCCCTCCGTGGGAGTTTATGAGCTTAACAATTTCCTTGTTCACCTTTCCCACTAAGACCATTTCAACAACGTTCATTGTTTCCCTGTCGGTCACCCTCATTCCACCGACAAATTTTGTCTGTATATTTAACTTTTTAAGGAGCTCCCCAATCTGAGGTCCCCCTCCATGGACTATAACAGGATTTATCCCAACGTACTTAAGGAGAACAACATCCTGAGCAAAGGCCTCCTTAAGCTCGTCGTTGACCATTGCATTTCCGCCGTACTTTATAACGACTGTCTTTCCGTAGAACTCCTTTATGTAGGGAAGAGCCTCAAGTAGGATTGAAACCTTCTCTATGGACTTTTGCAATTTGCTCCTCCTGACTTTTTCTATATTTTTGAAATCATACTATATTAGGAGAGGAAGCTTTGGAAAGGGTAGTTGTTGGAATAACGGGAGCAAGTGGGTCTGTTTACGGTAAGAGATTGATTGAGGTTTTAGTTTCAAACTCCTACGGTGTTGATTTGGTATTTTCTGAAGTCGGGAGGAGGGTTTTTGAATACGAAATAGATATGAGCGTTGAGAGATTTATCTCAATCCTTCCCTCTGACCTCGTCAACGTTTATGAACCAACGGACCTTTTTGCTCCTATTTCAAGTGGAAGCTACCCTGTAAAGGGAATGGTAGTTTCCCCTTGCTCTACAGGAACGTTGGGCCACATTGCTAATGGAGTAGTTCAAAACCTAATCCACAGGGCTGCAGACGTCAATTTGAAGGAAAAAAGGCCTGTAATTCTTGTTTTGAGGGAAACCCCGCTGAACAGGGTTCACGTTGAAAATATGTTAAAGGTAATAGATGCCGGAGCTACAGTTCTTCCCGCCTCTCCAGGATTTTACGGGAGACCTTCGTCCATTGAGGAACTTGTTAATTTTGTTGTTGACAGAGCTCTCTCACTTCTCCTTGGTAGAAATTTCGGTCTCTTTAAGGGCTGGTCTCCCTAATGAGGCTGTTTGTTGAATAGGGTACTACCTCTTCTATGCTCTCTGCTCCCGTTAAAACCATCAACAGCCTGTCAAAACCTAAGGCTACACCCTCACAATGAGGAAGTGGCTTCTCCTTCAGGGCTTTTAAAAATTCGCTATCGGCATTCCTGCCCTCAAATTTCTCCTTGTACTCCTCAAAATTGGTTAACTCGGTATATCCGTTTGCTATTTCAACTCCCGATACGTAAACCTCAAACCTCTCAGCTACATCTCCTCTAACTTTTGAAAAGGCTCCGAACTCTTTAGGATAATCGTAGAGAACGACTATTTTCCCAATTTTTTCTATCCCCGGCTCAACCTTCTCTACAAGGAGTTTAAAAAAGGCCGTTTCGTAGCTTTTTTCCCCCGATAATTCCCTTAATCCTTCTCTGTCAAAGACAGAGATTCCGACAAATTCCCTGAATGCCTCATCTACGGTTATAAGTTCCGTTTCGTTTAAGTTTGCTTTAACTCCTTTAAAGACTCCAGTTTCCTTTTCGAGAGCTCTTCCACACTCCCTAATGAGGGATACTGTTTCTTCAATTCCCATCCTGTAGCTTTCTCCAACCCTGTACCACTCAACCATTGTGAACTCTACAGAGTGGAGGTCTGTTACCTCACCGTTTCTGAAAACCTTACAAATTTGGAATATTCTCTCAGCTCCGTTTAAAAGAAACCTTTTCATGAAGAACTCTGGAGAGGTATGGAGAAACCAACTGTACGTTTTTCCAGAAAAGTCCTTAAAGGAAGATTCAATGTTCTCAACGTTATCGTCGGGATTTTCGTAGGGTGATAAAATTGGAGTATCCACCTCAACGTAGTTTAAGTTGTAGAAGAATTCTCTAACCGTTTTTTTAAGGAGATTTCTAACATTTAGAAGCTCTACCACGATAAAGCCTCCTTTAGGGGAATTTATGAAAGTTGGAATAGTATCCGATATCCACGGAAATATACATGCCTTGATGTCTGTTGAGACCAAACTTAGTGAATTGAACGTCGATGAGGTTTGGTGTTTAGGGGATATGGTAGGTTACGGAGCTTTTCCGAACGAGTGCCTTAACTGGGTCAGGGAAAACTGCAGTAGGGTCTTACTCGGTAACCACGAGCTTGCACTTTTAGGGTTTGTTGATTTGGAACTTCTCAACACCTACGCTCAAACTGTTATAAAATGGAGCTTAGAGAGGATTAGTGAGGAAAACTTAGAGTTTTTAAAGAACTTGAATATCCAGGAACTCTTGGGTTGTTGTCAGTTGGTTCACGATACACCTGTATCACCAGGGAGTATGGATTACATCCTGACAAAAAATGAAGCATTTAAAGCCCTTTTATCTCAGAAAAGGGAGATTTGTTTTTTCGGCCATACCCACATTCCAAAGGCCTACAGGCTTTTAAGTTCTCTAATTGACGAAATTTCTACAAGAGAAGTTAACATTACGGGAGGGCGTTACCTCTTAAATCCAGGAAGCGTTGGTCAGCCAAGGGATAGAGACCCAAGGGCTTCCTTTGGGATTTATGATACAGAACGGGAAAAATTCAGCGTTTTTAGAGTAGAATACCCTGTAAAGACTGCGGCAAGGGAGATTTTAAGAGCTGGACTTCCGGAGTTCCTTGCAGCAAGGTTAATTGTGGGGGTTTAGATGAAGGGTTACATGTTAATAGCTGGAAAGAGGGTTTTTAAGGGTGAGGAAATTGAGGAGAGGTTTCCTTACGACGGTTCACCAATAGGAACAATTCCAAGGGGAGGTGAGGAGGATGTAAACCTTGCAGTTGAGTCTGCAAAGATAGGCTTTGAGAAGATGAAGAGTTTAACCTCCTACGAAAGGTTTAGAATACTTGAGAGGGCTGCAAGGCTCCTTTCAAAAAGGAGTGATAGGTTTGCGGAGCTCTTAGTTAAGGAAGTTGGAAAGACAGTTAAGGAGGCTTTTGGAGAGGTAGGAAGGGCTGTTAACACGATAACCCTTTCTGCTGAGGAGGCAAAGAGGGTTTTAGGTGAAGAGGTTAAGTTTGATGGAGCTCCAGGAATAAAAGGAAAGGTAGGTTTTTACAGAAGAGTTCCCTTGGGAGTCATCGGTTGTATAACTCCTTTTAACTTTCCTCTAAACCTTACCTGCCACAAGGTAGCTCCAGCTTTAGCTGCTGGAAACTCTGTTGTTATTAAGCCCTCAGAGAATACCTCGTTGGTTGTGATAGAGCTTGCAGAACTCCTAATAGAGGCAGGTTTCCCCCCGGAGGCTGTTAACGTTGTAACTGGTTACGGAGAGGAGGCAGGAGATGCTTTGGTACGCCACCCCGATGTAAGGATGGTCACGTTCACTGGAAGCGTTCAAACGGGAAAAATAATTATGAGCCGCGGGGGGCTTAAGAAGTACGCAATGGAGTTAGGTTCAAACTCGGGCGTTTATATAGATTCTGACCAGTTTGAAAAGCTTTCTCTGGTTGCAGAGAAGGTGGCAAGGGGAGGCTTTGCCCTTGCAGGTCAGGTCTGTATCTCCGTTCAGAGGGTTTTTGTTCACGATTCCCTTTTTGATAGGTTTGTTGAGGAGCTCTCCTCCTTTACAAAAAAACTAAAAGTTGGAGACCCGAGACTTGAAGAGACAGATGTTGGACCTGTTATAGATAAACAGGCTGCAGACAGAATTATGGACTGGATTGATGAGGCCAAAAAGTTGGGAGGAGAAATAGTTTGTGGAGGTAAAAGGCTTTCAGATACACTTATAGAGCCAACGGTTATTACAAATGTTTCAAGGAAAGCCAAACTCTTTAGAGGAGAGGTCTTTGGTCCCGTCATAATGGTTAACCCAGTATCCTCTTTAGACGAGGGAATAGAGAACATAAACGACTCCTCCTACGGTCTTCAGGCTGGCATATTTACAAACAATTTAAAGAATGCCTTTAAGTTTGCCGAGGAAGTTGAATGTGGTGGAATCATGGTGAACGAGATTCCAACTTTCAGAGTGGATCAGATGCCCTACGGTGGAGTTAAGGAGAGCGGAATAGGAAGGGAGGGGCCAAAGTTTGCAGTTGAGGAGATGACGGAGATAAAGACTATCTGTTTTGATACTGGGTTTTAAATTTCTCCTTGAGTTTTTTTTCAACGTACCTTGTAACAAACTGGGATATATTTCCTCCGTAAGAGGCTATTTCCCTTACTGCCGATGATGATAGGTACGCATACTCCTCAGAAGGCATGAGGAACACAGTTTCAACCTCTGGGTAAAGTTTTCTGTTGAGTGAAGCCATGGTGAACTCGTGATCCATATCTGAAACTATTCTGATTCCCCTTAAAATTGCTACTGCTCCTTCTTTCTTTGCAAACTCAACGAGGAGAGAGTTAAACGTCTTTACCTTCACTTTTTCAAAGAGCCCCACCTCTTTCAGACTCTCAACAAACATTTCTCTCCTTTCCTCTATTGAAAATATTGGTCTCTTCTTAGGATTTTCCGCTATTCCTACAATGAGCTCAGGAAAGAGCTCAAGACCTCTCCTTACTATATCAATGTGACCCAGAGTTACAGGGTCAAAGGTTCCTGGATATATAGCTTTTTTTATCAATTGCAATCTCCTTTATACTTTCTAATTGAATTTAATTCTTATTTTCCTTCTGTCACAAATTAAATTCGTTGTTAAAATTGTGTTAAAATTTCAGCAATTCAATGTGAAGGGAGGAGACTTTGGATAGAAAAAAGATAACAATTGTTGGAGCTGGAAATATAGGTGCAACTCTGGCACTTCTCCTTGCAAGAAGAGAAACAGCAGATATTACGTTAATTGATATTAACGAAGGTGTTGCTAAAGGTAAAGCTTTAGATATTATGGAGGCTTCTCCAATATTAGGATTTAACGCCCACGTGATTGGAACCGGAAACTATGAGGATACTGCCGGCTCCGATGTGGTTGTCATTACCGCAGGATTTCCAAGAAAACCAGGAATGAGCAGAGATGACCTACTGTTTAAGAACTACGAGGTGGTTAAGTCCGTTTCCGAACAGATAAAGAAGTACTCTCCTGAAGCTTTTGTTATTGTTGTTACTAACCCCTTGGATGCAATGACCTACACTGCTTTAAAAGTAACGGGCTTTCCGAAGGAAAGAGTTATAGGAATGGCTGGAGTATTAGACTCGGCAAGGTTTGCCTACTTTATTTCTGAAAAGACTGGAATTTCCGTTGAAAATATTAAGGCTTTCGTTATAGGTGGACATGGAGACGATATGGTTCCACTTCCCGAATACACAACGGTTTCAGGAATTCCTGTAAGAAAGTTCTTATCAGAAGAAAAACTAAGTGAGGTAATTGAAAGAACGAGGTTTGGAGGAGGAGAAATAGTTCAACTCCTTAAAACGGGAAGTGCTTTTTACGCTCCTGCTGCATCAATTTTAGAGATGGTTCTTGCAATCCTCTGGAACAAGAGAAAAATTCTCTCTGCAAGTGTTTATCTTGATGGTGAAATAGGCGAGTACTATGGAGCTACAGGTCTGTGCGTAGGGGTTCCCATAGTTTTGGGGAAGGAAGGAGTCGAGGATATAATCAAGCTTGAGCTTACAGATGAGGAGTGGAAGGCCTGGGGGAGGTCTGTTGATTCTGTAAGGAACTTGGTTGAAAAATTGCCCCTTTAGGAGATGAAGGATGAGAGAGATTAGTGTAGATAAGGTCAGGGAAGTTGTTAAAAAGCTATGTGTGGAGGCAAACTACAGGTTACCCCAGGATGTTCTCAATGCCTTTAAGGAAGGAAAGGAGAGGGAAGTCTCTCCTGTTGGAAAGAACGTTTTTGAGATATTAGAGGAGAATGCGAAGATTGCCTCAACCGAGGAAATTCCCTACTGTCAGGATACTGGATTTGCCGTTGTCTTTGTTGAAATAGGCCAGGACGTGAAGTTTGTCGGCGGGAACTTGGAGGAGGCTATAAATAGAGGAGTAGCTGAAGGGTACACTGAAGGCTACTTGAGGAAATCGATAGTTACCGACCCTCTCTTTGATAGAAAAAATACCGGAAACAATACACCGGCAGTGATTCACTACTCAATAGTTCCTGGAGATAAGGTTAGAATAACCGTTGCAGCAAAAGGGGGTGGAAGTGAAAATATGAGCAGGTTGGCCATGCTCAAGCCTGCAGATGGTGTTGAAGGAGTTAAAAAATTTATTTTGAAAACAGTTAGTGACGCCGGTCCAAATCCCTGTCCTCCTATAACTGTGGGAGTTGGTATTGGGGGAACTTTTGAAAAGGTGGCCTTTTTGGCAAAGAAAGCCCTTCTAAGGCCTATAGGACATAGGAATCCCGACCCAAGGTATGCAAAACTTGAGGAGGAGCTCTTAGAGGAGATAAACAAGTTGGGAATTGGCCCTTCAGGATTTGGAGGAAAGGTTACAGCTTTAGATGTAAAAATAGAGTGGTACCCCTGTCACATAGCTTCACTTCCCGTTGCAATTAACATCCAGTGCCATGCCTCGAGGCACAAGGAGGCTGAGATTTAGAGCTCCCTCGGGAGCTTTCTTCCCGAAATTATTAAAACTCTGTACTCAATCTTTGGCTCTCTGTTGAAGATATCACGAAAGTTTTTCAGTTCACTGTACCTTAAGTTTCCAAATGGGTTTTTCGCTCCTATTCCTGTAACAGACTTCACAGCTTCCCTTGCACTCTTAAATTTCTTTTCAAGGTAGAGCCTCTCAAATTCTAAAACCTCAAAGAAACGTGAGAATACTTCAAAAACCTCTTTCTCCTCAGGGAACTTAAAAGTAGGAAACTCGTCTGATGCCGCTCTTAGAGCAGAAAACAGAGTCCTTAAACTTCCTTCAACCGGAATTGAGAGGAAGAACAGCCCTCCTTTTTTCAAAACTCTATAAACTTCAGGGATTGACTTGTTTAGCTCTGTCCACTGTAAGGAAAAGTTTGAAACTGCAGTTGGTACCGATTCCGACTTTAGAGGGAGTTCCTCTGCATCTCCACAGATTGACAGGAGAGCCCTCTCCCTGCACAACTCTGCCATTTTGAAGGAGATATCTAGACAGATAAAATTCTTTCCATTAAGGAGCTCACCTGTCCCACTTCCTAAATCCAAAATAGGTTCCTTTACGTAAAAAAATGAAATTCTTTTAAGGAGTTCTTCCCCGGCAATTCTCTGAAAGAGAGAATATTTACTGTAATTTTTTGCTGCTAACGAAAAGTTCCTCTTAACTATTTCCTTCATGGCAGTTAAAATATAAGCACAGGAGGATTACGTTGGAATGGATAAAGAGGAGAAAAACAAGGACTGTCTGGGTCGGTAACGTTCCAATTGGGAGCTCCTATCCAATCGTTGTCCAGTCGATGACAAACACATTTACAGAGGATGTTGAGGCAACAGTTGCTCAGATAAAGGAGCTTGAAAGAGTCGGATGCGAAGTTATAAGGGTTGCAGTTCCATCGGTTAGAGCAGCCGAATCACTTCCTGAGATAAAGAGGAGAATAAACGTTCCTTTAATTGCAGATATTCACTTTGATTACAAACTTGCCCTCCTGTCAATCGAGAACGGAGCAGACTGTGTACGAATTAATCCGGGAAATATAGGGGAAACGTGGAAGGTTAAGGAAATAGTTAAACTTGCTTCAGAGAGAGGAATTTCTATAAGGATTGGTATAAACTCAGGCTCCATACCTAAGGAGGTCTTAAACAAGTATGGAGCTCCCATTCCCGAGGCCTTAGTCGAAACTGCACTTAACTACGCTAAAATGTTTGAGGACTGGGGATTTACAAACATTAAGTTTTCCCTGAAGGGTTCTGATGTTAAAACAACGGTTATCTCAAACAAACTCTTTGCTTTAAAAACGGACTATCCCCTTCACATAGGTATAACCGAGGCTGGAACCTTTATCTCTGGAGCTGTTAAGTCTGCAGTTGGCATTGGAATTCTCCTTTACGAGGGTATAGGTGATACCTTGAGGGTTTCTCTCTCTACACATCCAAAGGATGAGGTAAAAATTGCTTATAAAATATTGGGAGCTTTAGAACTTAGAAAAAGAGGTGTTGAAGTCATCTCATGTCCTACCTGTGGAAGGTGTTTGGTTGACGTTGAAACTCTGGCAGAGGAGGTTGAGAGGAGGCTTGAGCACATAGAAAAGTCCCTTAAGGTTGCCGTTATGGGATGTGCAGTAAACGGCCCGGGGGAGGCAAAATTTGCAGATGTTGGGATAGCGGGGGCCGGTGATTACTTCATCCTCTTTGTAAAGGGGAAGGTTATAGATAAGCTATCACAAGAAGAAGCCCTTGAGAGGTTGGTTGAGGAGGTTGAAAGGATTGCAGGGGAAGTTAGAGAGGAAGGTTTTCTTAGAGGAGATAAAACTTCACATTAAGTGTGGCGTTTATCCTGAAGAGAGGAAATTGGGAGTCGAAGTTCTTGTTTCCGTGGAGGTAACTTCCGAAATATTTGTTGATTATGAGGAACTTTACAAAACAGTTGTTGAAGTGGCAAATTCTCAGGAATTTACCTACTTAGAGGAGTTTCAGGATAAATTACTTTCTAATATTATTGATAATTGGAATCCGAATTTTGTTAGAATAAGAACGGTGAAACTCAGTTTGCCGTTTCAGAACAGTTTTAAAGGTGGGGGGGTTGAGTTAGTATGGGAGAAAAAAACGTAGGGTGTAAGTTACTAAAGGAAGTTAGACAGAGGAAAAAGCTAACACCGGAAGAACTTAGGAAAATTACAGAGATAGCTAGGGAGGAACTACAGTTTCTTGTTAGAAACAATATTCCCCTGATTCCAGAAAATTACGTACTGTGGTTTGATATCTTCTGTTATCTAAAGGAGAACAATTTAAAACTATCCGACCTTGAAATATTGGGATTGTTCAAGGAGAAGTATCCAACATCGTCTGAAGTGGAAAAGGTTTTGGTAGAAGTTGAATCTAAAGATTCAGAAGATAAGGAACTTTTAAGGAAGATATCTGGAGAAATTCTTGAAGAAATTGACAAAGCCATAAAGAATTTAGAAGAGCATAATGAGAATCTTGCAAAGAAGGAAAAATCTATAGAAGAGGCTAAAGAGAATATTGAAGATGCCTCAGTAAAGGGTATGGTAGGGCAAATTCTCAACGAAGTTAAACTCATTAGAGAGCAGAACGATTCATTGAGGAAAAAACTTGAGGAGGCAAATGAGAGGATAAAAAAGCTTTCTGAGGAACTTGAGGAGAAAAACAGAGAGGCATCCATCGATTTTTTGACTCAAGTGGCGAACAGGGCAAGCTTTGATAGGGCTTTAACTGACATGGTAAATGATTTTTACAGACGTAACTATCCTTTTGCTCTCATTATGATTGATATTGATGACTTTAAAAAGATTAACGATACCTATGGTCATCAGGCGGGAGATTACGTTCTTCAGGAACTTGCCAGAGTTCTAAAGGGTCAACTTAGAGCCAGGGACATTATTGCAAGGTACGGTGGAGAGGAATTTGCCATTATTCTTCCCGGCGTAACCTTCAGTCAGGCCATAAGGATTGCCGAAAGGTTGAGGAAGTCTATAGAGAAACACCTTTTCAAGTACAAGGAACGTGAAATTCCCGTTACAATAAGTGTTGGCGTTGCAATGATGAGGGAGGGAATAGATGAAACCTCTATTGTAGAACAGGCCGATAAGGCCTTATACCTTGCAAAACGTTCAGGTAAAAATCAAGTAAAAACAGATTTGGACGTGGAGTTGGAAGAGTGAGAGTTTTACTCCATATCTGCTGTGCTCCCTGTGCCTGTTATCCAATTAAGTGGCTGAAAGATAAAGGCTATGAGATTGTTGGTTTATGGTACAACCCCAACATTCATCCATGTACAGAGTTTGTTAAAAGGATGGAGACTGTAAAGAAACTGGAAAAGTTGGAAGGGATAAAGGTTATCTACTTTGAAAACTACGAACCAGAAAAGTGGTTAAGGGCAGTAGCATTTAGGGAGGAAAGACCCATTAGGTGTCAAATCTGCTACTCGATGCGTTTAGAAATGGCTGCTTCAGTCGCTAAAAGGGGAAAGTTTGATGCTTTTACTTCTACTCTCTTTTATTCTAAATATCAGAATAGAGAGTTGATGGTTCCCCTTGCCGAAAATGCCTCTAAAAAGTTTGGGGTGAAGTTCCTAAACGTTGACTTTAGGGAAGGCTGGAAGGAAGGGATAGACATTTCAAAGGAAAAAGGCCTCTACAGACAACAGTACTGTGGCTGTATCTATTCTGAAAAGGAAAGGTACTGTCCCAAAGGTAAACCTAAAAGTTCCTGGGTTTTGAATCAGATTGTTGAGGAGTCAGAAAGGGTAATTTCCCATTTTAAGTCTTAACTCTCCTGTTATAATAGCTTATCGTTAATAATTCCTATTTACAGTTCGGAGGAGGTATTGGCAGAAAATCCCTTTTTAAAAGAGGAGAAAATCTGGGTTCTTGACGGTGCAATGGGAACAATGCTTATGAAAAAGGGAATGGATGTAAACTATGCACCGGAGCTCCTCAACGTAAAACACCCAGAAGTTCTGATGGAGATACACAACGAGTACATAGAGGCCGGAGCTGACATAATTGAGACAAATACCTTTGGAAGCAACAGAATAAAGCTTTCCCACTACGGACTCGAGGATAGGGTTAAGGAACTAACTGAAGCCGGAGTAAGGCTTGCAAAGGAAGCCTCAAGGGGAAGAGTTTTAGTTGCTCTCTCTGTTGGTCCTACAGGGGTATTTGTTGAGCCCGTTGGGGACTACTCGTTTGATGAAATTAAGGATGTATTTAAGGAGCAGATAGAGGCTGGAGCTGAAGCCGGAGCCGATTTAATTTTGATTGAAACGATGTCCGATACAAAGGAGGCAAAGGCTGCCGTTGTTGCAGCTCAGGAGGTCTGTGACCTACCTGTTCTTGTCAGTATGACGTACCAGGAAGATGGAAGAACGCTCCTTGGGACGCCTCCGGAGGTCTCTGCTGCCATATTTGAGGGGTTTAACGTTTCAGCAGTTGGAGCAAACTGTTCCTTAGGGCCCGAATCCTTCGTTGACCTTGTAAGGAGGATGGCCTCTGTAACCGAAACTCCAATAGTTGTATACGCAAATGCAGGATTACCGGTTCTAAAGGATGGTAAAACGATTTATCCTGAACCTCCAAACATCTTTGGGGAGTATGCTGTCAAGTTGGTTGAGGCTGGAGCAAACATCGTTGGAGGTTGTTGTGGAACGACTCCGGAACACATAAGGGCAATAAAGGAGGCCGTAAGGAACTTAAAGCCGGTAAAGAGAAAACCTGTTAAAGGTTTAAAGGTAGCAAGTAGAACGAAGCTTGTCTTTATTGGAACCGGTCATCCGACAAGAATGATAGGTGAGAGGATAAATCCAACTGGTAAGAAGAGGCTTCAGGAGTCATTAAAGAAGAGGGACTTTTCAATAGTTAAGGAGGAAGCAAAGAAACAGACGGAAGAGGGTGCCGATTTATTGGATGTAAATGTCGGCGTTCCGGGAATAGATGAAGCAGAAGCAATGAAGGAGGCAGTTAAAACTGTAATAGAGACCACAGATTTACCGATAGTTATTGACAGTAAGGACCCCAAGGCTGTTGAAGAAGCTCTAAAAATGTGCGATGGAAGGCCAATTGTAAACTCGTGTTCAGGTGAGGAAAAGGATATAAAAAACATACTTCCCCTTGTTAAAAAGTACGGAGCAAACGTTCTTCTGCTTGCAATTGACGATGAGGGACTAAAGGAGAGTGCAGAGGACAGGGTAGAGATTGTTGAAAGACTTTTGGAAAAGTGTGAGGAAATTGGTATAGACAGGAACTCCACCTTAGCAGACGTCCTTAACCTTGCTGTAAGTGCGATGCCTGAATCCGCAGTTGAAACGCTGAGGGCAATTAAACTGGTAAAGGAGAAGTTGGGAATTGCTACAACCCTCGGTGTTAGCAATGTATCCTTCGGTCTTCCTGCAAGGCCCTTGATAAATTCTTCCTTCATGGCAATGGCTATTTACTCCGGACTCGACTCCGGAATACTGAATACGGGCGACAGTAGAATGGTTGAAACGGTCTTTTCCTCTGATGTAATCGTCGGAAAGGATAGAGGAGCCCAGAGGTTTACGGAGAGATTTCAAAACTACAGACCTAAGGGAGAGGATAAGGAGTGTAGGGAGCTCCTTTCAAAAATCTGTCAGCTATCCTGTTCCTTCCTGAGGGGGGAAAAGTTCTCTGTTGAGTTTGAGCAGAAGGAGGAGAAGAAGGAGGGAAAAAAGGAGAGTGAAGATGAGGGAGCTCCAAAGGGTATTTTAGGGGAAATTTTTAAGAAGGTTTTAGAGGGAGACAGGGATGGAATTAAGGAGCCTACAGAAAGGGCTCTCGCTAAGTTTGAGCCGATAGAGGTTAGTGACAGAGCTCTTATACCTGCTCTTGACGTTATAGGGAAGAAGTTTGAAAAGGGCGAAATTTTTCTTCCACAGATGCTACGTTCTGCTCAGGCAGTTCAGTCTGCCTTTGAAATACTGAAGAGGGAGATGAAAAAGAAAGGGGGGAACGTTAAGTTAGGTGGAAAGATTGTCATGGCAACGGTTCACGGTGATGTTCACGAAATCGGGAAAAATATTGTAATAACCATGCTTGAGAACAGTGGATTTGAAGTTATAGACCTTGGAACGAACGTTCCTCCTGAAAAAATCGTAGAGACTGCAAAGAAGGAAGAGGCAGACATAGTTGGACTGAGTGCCCTTATGACGACAACACTTCCTTCGATGGAGGAGACAATAAAAGCAATAAGGGAGGCTGGACTTGATATTCCGGTGATTGTCGGAGGGGCAGTTGTAACTCCCGAATATGCCGAATCGATAGGTGGAATTTATGGCGGTGATGCCCAGCAAGCTGTTAAAATTGTAAAAAAACTGCTTAAAGTGGAGGAGGAATGAGCTTTAAAGAAACAGACATAGACATTCATAAGGAGATAACAGAGCTAAAGTCCCTAATTCGCGATGTTCCAGACTTTCCAAAACCGGGAATTGTCTTTAAGGACATAACGCCCCTTTTTCACAGGCCTTGGGCGCTTCAGAAGGTAATAGACTTTATCGGAAACAGGTACATTGGAGCAGGTGTCGAGATAGTTGCCGGAATTGAATCCAGGGGGTTTATACTTGCCTCAGCCCTTGCCTACAAAATAGGGGCAGGACTTGCCATAATAAGAAAGCCGGGAAAACTTCCCTATAAAACAATCAGTGCAACCTATACGTTAGAGTACGGAGAGGACAGTATAGAGATTCACGAGGATGCAATTCAGGAAGGGACGAAGGTTGTTTTAATAGATGACGTCCTTGCAACTGGTGGAACGATGAGTGCTGCAATTGACCTGGTCGAAAGGTTGGGAGGAAACATAATAAGTGTCGACTTTCTCCTTGAATTAACATTCTTGAACGGCAGAAAGAAGATAGAGGAGAGGGGATATCCTGTATTTTCACTAATAAAGTTTTAAGGAGTTAGAAATGGGAAGAAGAGTTGTAATAACGGGATTGGGAGTCGTTTCTCCAGTTGGTAGTACAGTTGAAAAGTTCTGGGATAACATAACCAAAGGAAAGTCCGGAATTGAGAGGATAACAAAGTTTGATGCTGAAGGGTTTCCGGTTCAAATAGCTGGAGAGGTAAAGGATTTTGACCCTTCGGCCTACTTTGACAGGAAAGAGATAAGGAGAACAGACCCCTTCATTCAATTTGCAGTTGGAGCATCTGTTCAGGCAGTGGAGAGCTCTGGACTTGACAAGGCAGATGTTGATAAAACGAGGGTTGGTGTTCTTATAGGTTCAGGAATCGGTGGATTAACGACGATAGAACAGCAGTTAAAAATTCTTATGGAGAAGGGGCCAAGGAGGGTATCTCCTTACTGTGTTCCTATGGAAATAATAAATATGGCATCTGGTATTGTTTCAATAAGGTTTGGCTTTAAAGGTCCAAACATCTCCGTTGTTACTGCCTGTGCAACTGGAACTCACGCCATTGGGGAAGCTTACAGGACGATTCAGTACGGTGATGCAGATGTTATGGTTGCTGGTGGAACGGAGAGCTGTATTACTCCTTTGGCAGTTGCCGGATTTGCAGCTGCAAAAGCTCTATCTACGAGGAACGATGAACCTGAAAGGGCAAGTAGACCTTTTGAAAAGAACAGGAACGGTTTTGTAATGGGAGAGGGAGCTGGAATCGTTGTTTTAGAGGAACTTGAGCATGCAAAGAGGAGGGGAGCAAAGATACTTGCTGAAGTTGTAGGTTACGGAACGAGCGGGGATGCCTACCACATGACAGCTCCAGCACCCGAGGGAGAAGGGGCTGCAAGGGCTATAGAGAACGCAATTAAGGATGCTGGAATTAGCCCTGAGGAAATTGACTACGTGAATGCCCACGGAACGTCCACTAAGTTCAACGACCTATTTGAAACAATGGCAATAAAGAAAGCCTTGGGAGAGCATGCTTACAAAGTTAAGATTAGCAGTATTAAGTCTATGATAGGTCACCTCTTGGGTGCTGCCGGAGGAGTAGAGGTTGTTTCCTGTGTTAAGACCATTGAAACCGGAATTATTCCTCCCACAATTAACTACGAGGAACCAGACCCCGAGTGTGACTTGGACTACACTCCAAATAAGGCTGTGAAAGCTGACGTTAGGTACGTTCTTAAGAACTCCTTTGGATTTGGAGGAACGAACGCTTGTCTGATTCTCAAAAAGTACGAACCTTAGGAGAGGGTAAACTGGTAGAGCTTGAAAGGAGGTTGGGTTACTCCTTTAAAGATAGGAATCTCCTCAGGAGAGCTCTCATTCACCGTTCCTTTTCCTTCGAGAAGGAGGTTGGTGAGAATTACGAGGTTTTAGAATTTTTAGGAGATGCAGTTATAGGCCTTATAGTCAGTGAGGAGCTCATAAAGAGGTTTCCTGATAAGACCGAAGGGGAGCTCTCACAGATAAGGGCGTTTTTGGTTAGCGAACCTTCACTGGCAGAACTTGCAAGAACGATAGACTTGGGAGAGTTTCTTTACCTTGGAAAGGGAGAAAGGAGGAGCGGAGGTAAAACCAAGAGTTCAATACTCTGCGATGTATTTGAGGCTGTCTTTGGAGCTCTTTACTTAGACGCCAGTTTCGAGAAGGCAAAGGAGGTCTTTAAGGAGAAGTTCTTAGACAAACTCTGGCAGATACTTGACAGTGCTGTAACCTACAAGGACTTTAAGAGTTACCTTCAAGAGGTTACACAGAGGGATTTTAAAGTTCTACCAGAGTACAGCTTAATCAGGGTAGAGGGACCAGAACACGACAAGACCTTTTACGTTGAGTGTAGAGTCAGAGAGTTAAAAACGGAAGGAACTGGAAAATCGAAGAAATCCGCAGAACAGTCGGCTGCAAAGGAGATGCTTAGAGCTCTGGGGGTAATAGGTGAAAAGAATTAAGATTGCCCTTGTTTCCTCCTCCCCAAGGAGGAGGGAGATTTTAGAAATGGTAGGAATTCCCTATAGAGTTATAAAAAAGAGAGCAGAGGAAATTATTTCTGACAATCCTTATGAAACGGCTGTTGAAAATTCTAAGATTAAGCTGGAGGTAGCATTAGAGGAAATTTCCGATAATGAGATTGGCCTCTCTGCAGATACGGTTGTCGTTTTTGGAGGGGAAATTTTGGGAAAACCTAAAGATGAAAGTGAGGCAGTTGAAATTCTGAAGAGGCTTTCCGGTTCATGGCACACAGTTATAACAGGATTTTCACTGTTCATAGGCGGTAGGGTTGTTTCCTCCTTTGAAGAGTCAAAAGTGAAGTTTAAGAGATTAACGAAGGAGGAGATAAGCTGGTACGTTTCAACTGGTGAACCTCTTGACAAGGCCGGTGCCTACGGAGTTCAGGGAAAGGGAGCTCTCTTGATTGAACGCATAGAGGGGGACTTCTTCAACGTTATGGGACTTCCGATTAGTAAGATTTATGATATAATCAATTTGGCAATATAAAAGTAATGAGGGGATTATGGATTTGGCCTTAACGACCGTAATTGTTGCAATTCTTTTTTCAGCAATGGGAGTTGTAGTAGGTTTTCTTATATGTAAGTTATCCTGTAAGAAATCAGAGGCTAAATTAATTTCCTCTATGGGGAAGGAAAGAATCGAGGGGTTACTAAATAACGTCGAGGATATGGTTTCTAATCTTAAAGTAAAGATAGACTCTCTCAGGGAAGAGAAAATCAATGATATGAGAAATGAGATTAAAAAGTTATTAACCGAGGTTGAGGAGTTTAAAAAGGGGATTAAAGGTGTAGGTGTTAGCCAGAGCACCTTGGAAACTTTAGACGAAATCACAAATACCTTGAAGAAAATAGATTTGAGTATTCCAAACATTGATAATTCACTCCTTCAAAAGATAAAGGATAACCTTCTAATTGTCAGAAATGACTTAGAAACAATACTTACCAAATGTAAATCTCAAAGTAACACTTCTCAGGATTATTCCAACTTCTTTGCCTCTTTGATTGACAAGGTTGATTCTATTATATCTCTATCAAAGAGGATAAATGCCACTCTTGTGAAGGATGAACTTATTGCCTTGGCCCACTCTATTAAAGGTGATGATGGGACTGAAATTGTTAAAGACCTTGATAACCAAGCTCTGCACTCAAAAGAGCTTCTCGTGATGCTTGAGGACTTAAAAAAGAGGATAGAAAAAAGAGGATAGAAGAGGTTAAGAATGAAAGTTCTCTTCGTTGATGACAAGGAAACCTGGCATAAACTGTTCGATGTTGTTCTCTCTTTAAGAGGTATTGATGTAGTTCATGCTAAAACTCTGAAAGAGGCTTTAAACGTTGTTTCTACGGAAAAGCCCGACGTTGCAATAGTTGATGTAACAATTTCCCTCTCTTCAGGATATGAGCTCCTTCCAGAACTTGTGAAGTTGGGAGTTCCAGCAATTTTTATTGGTTATGAAAAAGAGGGATTTGATGCCGAGAAGGCTCTATCCTTAGGAGCCTTAAAAGCTCTTAGGAAGCCATTTACCGTTGATGAGTTAATCTCCACTTTGAGAGAAGTAAAGGGGAAGTCACTTCCTGTTCAGCCTGAACTTGTCGTTTCACCTTTAGAGGAGCCTGAGGAAAAACCCCCTGAAGTAGTAACTCTTCAACCGGAAGAGTCTGAAATTCCCACTATTCCTGTCATTGAAGAAGAGACTCCTAAGGAGTTTCCTGTTTTACAAGAGACAAGGAAAGAGGAAAGAACTACTTCTGCAACAACATTAAAACAACTTCCAGAAGAGAAAATTCCCGTTGTTGAGGTTTCAACCGAGGAACTTGAAAAAAGCGTTCCGGAGGAAGCTATAGAAAAAAAAGCTGTTGAAGAGGTTAAGAAAAAATCAAAAGGTGTTGGTATATCCCTTCCTGAAGAAAGAGTTGAGGAAATAATTAGGGAAATTGCCTGGGAAGTTATTCCAGAGGTAGCAGAGAAAGTTATAAGGGAAGAGGTAGAGAAACTTATAAAAAGCAGACTTGCCTAATGTACCGGATAGGAATAGGGTACGACGTTCACAGGTTAGAGGAAGGATACCGATTGGTCATAGGTGGTGTTGAGATTCCTTATGCTAAAGGGCTCAAAGGGCACTCTGATGCTGATGTTTTAATTCATGCAATTTGTGATGCGATTTTAGGAGCCCTCTCTTTGGGCGATATTGGTGAACACTTTCCAGACAGTGACGATAGATTCAAGGGAATTTCAAGCCTTATTCTCTTAAAAGAGGTTAACAGAATAGTCAACAAAAATGGTTACCGGGTTGTCAATGTAGATTCTACAGTTGTTGCTCAGAGACCGAAACTCTCTCCCTACAAGGAGGAGATGAGAAAGAACATTTCAGAGGTTTTGGAGGTTCCCATCAACAGTGTGTCTGTAAAAGCTACAACCACTGAAGGTTTAGGCTTTGAAGGGAGAGAGGAGGGGATTTCTGCCCAAGCGGTTACTCTCTTAAAGAAACTTTAGGGAGGTTGGCTTAGTGATAGACATAGTTGAAATTATGGAACTTATTCCCCACAGGTATCCCTTTCTGCTTGTTGACAAAATAGTTGAATTTGAACCAAAAAAGAGGATTGTCGGCATAAAAAACGTAACGATAAACGAACCTTTCTTCCAGGGACATTTTCCCGGACATCCAATATTTCCCGGAGCTCTGCTCATAGAAGCAATGGCTCAAGTTGGTTGTATCTTGATGTTCAAGTCCTTTGACCTGTCCCCAAAGGACTACGTGGTTTACTTTATGGGAATAGATAGGGCAAGGTTTAGAAAGCCTGTAAGGCCTGGAGATACGGTCAAGTTTGTTCTTGAGCCGACAGTGATTAAATCGAAGCTTTCAAAAATGAAGGGAGAGGCTTTTGTAGATAATAGTCTTGTCTGTGATGCTGAAATTATGGCGATGATAGTGAGGAAGTAATGGCATTTGTTCATAGACTTGCCGTTGTTGAGGAGGGGGCTTTCCTCTCCGAAAATGTTACCGTTGAACCCTTTGCCTTTGTAGGAAGAAACGTAAAGGTTGGAAAAGGAACTGTTATTAAAAAGGGAACTGTCATTGAGGGGAGAACTGAGATAGGAGAGGAATGTGAAATCTATTCCTCACACATCGGTGTGAACCCTCAGGACTTAAAGTTTAAAGGTGAGGATACGAGAGTAATCATAGGTAACAGGGTAAGGATAAGGGAGTACGTAACAATCCATAAAGGAACGGAGGGAGGAGGAGGTTTAACCTTTGTTGGGGATGACGTCCTTTTAATGGCCTACGTTCACGTAGCCCACGATGTAAGGATAGAGAGGGGAGCAATAGTTGCAAATGCCGTTCAAATAGCTGGTCACGTTGAGATTGGAGAGTATGCAGTTATAGGTGGACTTACAGGAATTCATCAGTTCGTTAGAATTGGAAAGCACGCAATGGTTGGGGGTGCATCTGCCGTTCATAGGGACGTTCCTCCCTACACGGTGGCAAAGGGTAACAGGGCAAAACTTGAGGGAATTAACATAGTAGGCTTGAGGAGGAGGGGATTCAGTAGGGAGACGATAAGAGCCCTCACAACTGCCTTTGAGATTTTATTCAAGACGGACGAACCAATAAACCTTTCGGTTCAAAAGGTTGAGGAGGAGTTTTCAGATTTTCCAGAAGTAATGGAGATGGTCAACTTCATCAAGACTTCAAAGAGGGGTATCTGTCCGGCTTGAAGTTAACGAAAGAAACCCTCAAGGGAAAGTTGGTTTTTTTAGGAACTGCAGGAGCAAGGTACGTAGCCTTTGGATTTGAAAGACAGGCTGGTGGTCTTTACTTTGGATTTCCGGAGTTAAACATTCACGTCGACCCAGGTCCCGGAGCCTTTGTCCACTCCCACAAAAAGGGAATAGAACCTTACTGGACCGATGTGGTAATTCTCTCCCACAGACATTTGGACCACTGTGCAGATGTTAACCACATTTTAGAGTCGATGACACTCGGGGGAAAGGAAAAGAGGGGAGAGCTCTTCTGCCCTTCAGACTGTATAGATAAGGACCCTGTTGTTCTAAAGTATACGAGAAACAACATTGAAAAGACAACAATTTTAAAGGAGGGGTTTTCGACTGAACTCTCAAAGGATTTATCCTTCAAAACGCCGGTGAAACACGTTCACGGTGTTGAAACCTACGGTTTAATATTTAGTTGGAGAGAGAAAAAAATTGGCTACATTTCAGATACGAAGTTCTTTGACAGGTTAATAGGAGCTTACAGTGAAGCTAAAGATTTATTAATCCTGAACGTAACTCTTTTAAATCCGAACCCTAAAATTGACCACCTCTCCGTTCCCGATGCAGAAGAGATAATAGGTGAAATTAGACCCAATTTGACTATTCTCACTCACTTTGGAAGAACAATGATTAAGGCAAAGCCTTGGGAGGTTGCTTTAGACCTGACCAAAAGATTAGGAGTAAAGGTTATTGCTGCCTACGATAACATGATTTTAGACTTAAATACACTTTCAGTTGTCAAGCAAAGATAGTTAAGGGATGAGGAGCTCCGGTCTTCCAAGGTAGTATCCTTGTCCGTAATCAACTCCTAATTCCTTCAGTAATTTAAGTATTTTCTCATTCTCTACAAATTCGGCAATTGTTTTGAGGCTAAGGGAGTGGGCCATTGCGTTTATTGTTTGAACCAAAATCTTTGAATTGTTGGAGTTTGATATGTTCTTTACGTAACTGCCATCAATTTTTAAAAATTTTAGGGGTAGGGATTCAATTATTTTGAGTAAGCTTGAAAAAGACGAGTAACCTGCTCCAAAATCATCGAGGGATAGGGGAACCTTTATATTGTCCAAGAGGGATTTCAAAATTTCATGCTCTTCCAAAAGGGCCTGTTCTGTAATCTCAACTCCTAATTTTAGGTCTTTTGAAATTTGAGATAGAAGGTTTAAAATCTCTTTCAAGTTTCTCTCTACTTTTAGGGTATTTGGACTCAAGTTTACAAAGATATTGTTAATGTCATTTTTCTTAAATATGTCTATATTTTTGACAACTTTCCTTAGGATTGCTATATCCAACAGATGAATTAGCTTCAAATCAAAAATTACATCTATAATTTCATGGGCAGGGATGATATTTTTCTGTCTGTCAATCATTCTAAATAGGACTTCGTAGTGTTCCACTTTTCCATTTTGAAGGTTAACGATAGGTTGGACAGCTATACTAACCTCTCCATTTTTCAACTTCTCCACTATGTAGTTCTGGAAGTCTAAGAAATGAACTGCTTTTTTAATTAGTTCTAAATTACACAAGTTGTACCGTGCGTATCTCTTTTCCTCTTTTTTGGATTCTCTGATAAGAATAGGTATAATTTCTTTTAGTTCCTCTAATGGGAGTACGTTTTGGCAATTTTTTGGTATGAAAAGGTCTAATATATGTGTTTTAACATCTAAACTTACCAATTTTTTCCTGATTTTCCTCTCTAATTTTAGGTGAAGGTCTGAAAAGTCCTTTTCCAACAGTTTTCTTGTTAGAATACATACAATCCCTTCGTTGCACTTAAATACTGCAGTTCCCCCGTCCTCATGAAAAGACATAGAGACGACTTTTAACAGTTTCTTAAAAATTTCATCCCCGACGGCAAATCCATAAACTTTATTGATGAAGCTTATCTCTGAGGGATCTATTATAATTAATCTCCAGCTCTCCTTTCTGTTTTTTAAGAGGAATTCTATTAATTCTTCAAGGTCTGTTACTGTTTTTTTTGTAATTAAAACGTAGTAACAATTGATTAATTTCTCTATAAAATCCATAGTTTGTTCATAAATTATGTATGCAGTAAAGTTATTACTTGAGTAGAACTTTTTAAATAAAAAAATGTAGTGTTTTATTAACTTGAACAAACTAAATATGTTACATCTAAATTCGTTAGAAGATATTAAGATATTAACGAAGAGTTTATTAATCTCCCTTTCCAGTTCTTCAAGCTTTTTTTCTACTTTACTAAATTGATTTTCAGTAATCTCCTTAAAAAAGGATATGAACTCTATAAAAAGCATTCTACTTTCACTTGGAATGCTTTCCGCTAACTTTTCCCTCTCTTCAAGGGAGGCCCAAAGAAATCCTAAAGATATTGTATTTAAAAAATCCCTTCTTAATTTTCTGAATTTCTTTAAAATATCCTTTGGAACCTTTTCTGAGTCCAGTATGTTGGATATTCGACTGTTTATTTGCTCAAATAGGTCTAAAAATACGGCAATAGGAACTCCCAAACTAAATATTTTTCTGCCGTTTAAAATTATTTCCTTTTTTCTATTTTTAAGAAAATCTTCATTATCTAAATAATTTACCAACAGTTCAGTGCAACTTTTAGACTGTCTTCTACATAAATCCTCTATATCATAGCCTGAGAGCAGTTCCTGAAGGGCCTCTTTAGAAAAGTAGTTTTTACATAGTTCGTAAATATTTCTCTCTATCTCTCTTACTACAACTTCACTTAGCATTTTTCCCCTTAATCACCTTTCTTTTGAGTATATCATAAATTTATAGTTACAAAATTCTGGAGGAGATATGAGAAATTTAGGTTCAAGAAAGGAGTTTTTAAAAGAGCTGACAAACGATGTAAAGAGGGACTTAAGAAACTACTTTCAGGATAGAGATTACGGTGTAATTACAGTTACAAGGGAGGATGCTCTAAGGGCTTTTGTTGTAAGGACAACAAACCTGTGTGAAATAGCAAGGTTGAGGCATAAGCTATCTCCCATTGCAACCGCTGTTTTAGGAAGGGCTTTAACAGGAGCTCTCCTTCTAACCTCACTTTTAAAGCACGGGACCGAGCAGAGAGTTTTACTGAGAATAGAGGGAGATGGCCCTATAGGGCTTGTTGTTGCAGAGGCCAATGCTAAGGGGGAGGTTAGGGGATTTGTTCAAAACCCCGATGTTCCCACATTTACAAAAGTGGAAAATGGTAGAAAAAAGTTCGATATAGCTAAAGCCGTAGGTAAGGGTATCTTAACCGTTGTTAAGGATTTGGGATTTGGGACGCCCTACGAGAGTTCGGTCCCTATAGTTTCAGGTGAAATAGCTCAGGACATAGCTTACTACCTATTAAAGTCTGAACAGATTCCATCTGCCGTCGGAATTGGTGTTTTGGTAGGGGAAACTGGAAAGGTTGAAGCAGCTGGGGGATTTTTGGCCCAACCGTTACCTGGAGCCTCTGAAAGGGCAATCGATAAGTTGGAGAAGAACGTTAAGAGCTTACCACCTGTAAGCTCCCTAATTAAGGAGGGAAAGAGGCCAGAGGACATTGCAGAGATGATATTTAACGGGTTTACAACAGAACTTTTAGCCCTTAAGGAGCTCTCCTTTAAGTGTAAGTGTTCAAAGGAGGTTGCAGGCAGGAGTCTTTTTGCAATGCCGAAGGAGGAGCTTGAAAGTCTAAAGAAGGAAGGGGGCGTTTCGATAAGGTGTAACTTCTGCGGTGAGGAATACTTCTTCTCTCCTGAGGAGATAGATGAAATTTTAAAGGAGAAGGAAAAGGGGACTAACTGATGAAAAGGTGTTCTATATTCACCGTTGGGGTTTCACTTCATGTAGTTGAGGAGGAAACGGAAGGGGTACTGAAGGAGAAGTTTCACTTAGAGCCTGAGTTTGAGGGTACGATTCCTCCAGATGAAAGGGGAGAAAGGTTCAATCAACTACTTGCAGAAGTTCAACTTTCAAACATTCTCAACTTAAAGTCGGAGAGCTCCCTCTTTGCCTTAGGATTAACTTCCTACGACCTCTACTCTGACGGCTTAAACTTTGTCTTTGGAGTCGCCTACCCCTTCAGGGGGTGTATTGTCTCGTACGCAAGGTTGATTTCGGACGATGAGGAGTCGTTTCTATCAAGGGTCAGAAAGGAGATTACCCACGAAATGGGACACGTATTTGGTTTAGAACACTGTCCAAATCCAAGGTGTGTAATGCACTTTTCAAACTCATTGTCTGATACAGACTTTAAAGGTGAGGATTTCTGCCAGATTTGCAGTGAAAAACTAAGAGCTTCAATGGAAAGATTAGGGGTAATTTAAAGAGGATAAAGTTTCCTTTATAAGGAGCTTCAACTTTTTACTCCTCTCATTTGACAACTTTAAGACCTCTTCGTGGTTGGCCTCCCTTTTTAACGTATCGTTTGTAATTACGGTCAATCCTACAACCTTCATTCCCAAAAATTTGGCTGTTATAACTTCTGGAACTGTCGACATACTTACGCAGTCCGCCCCTATTACCTCAAGCATCCTTATTTCGGAAAAGGTTTCGTAGTTTGGACCAAGCATCGATGCAAGGACAACGGGAGTTACACCAACTCCAAGCTCAAGTCCCTTTTTTAAAAATTCATCAACCAACTCTTTATCATAAAACTCCTTTCCATTGACAAAAACCTTACTGCCAAAATCTCCTATGAGTCCTACAAGAGGATTTCTTCCAAGTAGGTTTATGTGGTCGTAGATAACCCCGATTTCAGCAGAAACTGCCTTCCTTGAAACTGCCCCAGAGGCACACGTTGGTATGAAAACCTCTACCCCTAACCTTTGGCAGAGCTCCGGAATAAACCTAATTTCCCCATCGCTCCTTCCCTCGTAGTAGTGAAACCTTCCCTCAAAGAATAGAACATTTCTTCCATTTAAACTGTAAACCTTTAAGATACCTTTATGGCCGGGAACCTTCGGAATTGGCATTCCGGGAATCTCTGAGTAGGGAATTTCAAATAGAGCTCTCCCCAAATTAATCCCAGAACCACCTACAACGGCAAAATCAAACTTTGAAATCCCGGTTAACTCAAAGACTTTCTCTGCCGCCTTCATGGAGCTCCTAAATCTTAGGTTTAATAAACAGTAACTTCGATTTTGGATTCGTTAAAATGTTAACCTTTGTAAATATGGCTACAAAGATGTCCTGGTCTGGAAGGTAATCAAACTCCTCAATTCCTCCCATTTTATAAATCGGATTTGTCGCCTCCTCCCAGTCAAAGGAGTTTCCACTTCTGTAGAGGAGGAGAATCCTTCCACCGTCAAATGTATAGATGTTTCTGAGCAGTCCCGGAACCGCATTTTTGTTTTGAGAGAAGAGAACCTCCTGATTTCCGTCTCCGTCAATATCAATCGGTTTTGGCTTTGGTGTTATGTAGTAGCTGACTAAGTTGTCCTCCTCGTACCAGTATATTGAGTTGGGGGATGCCCCAATCCGAATGGGCGAACGCCAGAGAACCTTTTCCCCGTCGGATACGTTGAAGAAGTAGTTGAGGTCGTAGTAGGCAAAGTACTCCTTACCCCCAGTCTTAAACATTTGAGCACTTGTCACCTGAAATCCCTTAGGAACCTTTATCTTACTTCCCTTCTTAATTTTCCCGTTTTCAAGTTTCATTCTGTAAACGTTCCTTCCGAAGAACTTGTCACTTTCGGAGCTCACATTCTGTCCGAATATCGAATCGTTAATCCCATCACCGTTTGTATCAAAGCACGAGAGAATGAAATTCGATGATGCTACCTCCTCAAGTTTTCCGTTTACAAATTTAAACACTCCCGAGGATACGCTCTTACTGTCCTGATAGAACCCATCAACTATAAAAAGCTTTTCTCCCTTAATCTGAACGGGACACGTGTGGAACAGGTATGAGCCCCTAAAGGGATTTTTAAACTTCTTAACAAGTTTGACTCCGTAAGGTGTTGGTTTGAAGAGTAAAATACTGTTTTCCTTTAATGAAACTATTTCTGATTCAACCTGACCTTCTGGACTGAAGGCAAACAAACTTGTTCCATGTCCCTTAAAGTCGTAAACAACTGTGTAATCTGAACCTATGGCGACCAAAATGGAGGTTTGTGGAGCTCCCTCCCAAGGGAAAAACTTAATCAAGTGTTTTGTCGTGTCGTAGAGTGCGACACCCTCCCTTGAAACAACTAAGTAGGCATCGTAACCTGTTAGTTTATCTACAGGAACTCTCCTCTTAAAGTCGCTTGGATACCTGAGACGGTAAATTCTCTTAAGTTTTTCACCTTCCTCATAGGGGGCAAGGTTTAAGTTTTTAACATTCTCTTTCAGTTTTCTGTAGAGCTCCCTTCCTTTTTCCCTTGTAAAGTCTATGTAGGCAATTTTATTAAAGATAATCTTTTGAACACTCTCTCCTACTAAAGGATTCCCCAGTGTAGGAAGTGCAATTGAGTAGTTCTTCTTGACTTCTTTAACCTTTAAAACCGCGCCACTTTCAGAGATAAACCTATCCCCTACAGAGACACCATCCTTACTTCCAAGGTCTATGATAAATCCATCGTAACTGTTTAGAACAATTTCCCCCTTAAGGGGAGAAAAGTACCTCTTCATGTAGAAAACTACATTTTCAATTCCTCTTTTCCCAGATTTAACTGTTTGGCTTTCACTCTTTGGAGTGTAAGGCGTGTATACAGGTTGTTCCTTTTTAAAGGGATTGAGGCTTCCAATTCCACAGGAGGATAGTAGAACGGGTATTAAAAGGGCAAATTTCCTCATCTTTGGTCTCCAAATGCAGGAATTTATGTTAAAAATGATATCAAATCTCCCTCAGTTTCCTTTGAAATTTTGGCATGCTTGTTGCTTTATTGAATTTAAAAATTCTATAAGGAGGTTTTAGAATGTTAGCAGAACAGGGGCTTTCCCACCTTGTCCAATCCCTCAACGTCCTCTATCTACTCATTGGTGCGGTGATGATTTTGGGTATGCACGCTGGATTTGCCTTTTTGGAGGCCGGAACCGTTAGGAGGAAAAATCAAGTTAATGCACTCGTAAAGATTATCGTTGATGCAAGTGTAGCTACAGTTGCCTACTTTTTGATAGGTTATCCGATTGCACACAAGGTTTTTCTCTTAAAGCCCGTTACAGATTATCTTCCAACTCAAGGATTAGAGCTTGTAAGGTTTTTCTTTCTTTTAATGTTCGCTGCCTGTATTTCTGCAATTGTTTCAGGAGGTGTTGCCGAGAGGATGAAGTTTAAGTCCTACATCACTGCAGGCTTTTTCCTTGCAGGAGTTGTTTATCCTCTATTTGAGGCTCTCATCTGGGGTGAGAGATTCTCTCCGGAGTTTCAAAGTTGGGTGAAGCACACTTTTGGTGCACCCATCCACGACTTTGCAGGTTCAATGGTAGTTCACGGCTTAGGTGGAGTTATTGCTCTTCCTGCAATTCTTCTTTTGGGTTCCCGAATGGGAAGGTACGTTAGGGGAAAATCGAGGCCTATTCCCATAAGTAATATTCCGTTTTTAGCCTTAGGTAGCTGGATTCTCATCATAGGCTGGTTTGGTTTTAACGTTATGAGCTCACAGAACATTGAGGAAATTTCTGGTTTGGTTGCCGTTAACTCCCTCATGGCAACTGCAGGTGGAATTATAGGGGGAGTTCTCTTTGGAAAGAACGACCCGGGATTTATTCACAACGGAGCTCTCGCAGGGCTCGTTGCTATATGTGCGGGTTCAGACATAGTTAATCCGGTTGGAGCTTTTGTGATAGGTTTAGTCGCAGCTTGGATTTTTGTGAAAGCCTTTGTATACGAGCAGGAAAAGTTAAAGATTGATGATGTTTTAGGGGTTGTTCCGTTACACGGTTTAAACGGACTCTGGGGAGGAATTGCAGCTGGAATTTTCGGGCAGAAGATTTTATGGGGAGTTGGCGGAGTTTCTCTCATTTCACAGATTTTTGGGGCTCTCCTTACAACAGCTTACGGTTTGCTTGCCGGGTACATTCTTTATGGAGTTCTTAAAGTCGTATTTGGACTTAGACTTTCTGAGGAAGAGGAATTCCAAGGGTCAGACCTTTCAATCCACCACATTACTGCTTATCCTGAGGAACGTATTAAGTTTTAAATTTGCTCCTCCTTTGCCCCTTAAGGGGCTTTCCTTTCTTAAAAGTTATAATTATTATTAATTAGTCTTAAAACCTGTAAGGAGGAGCATTTTGGAAAAAGTTAAAGAAAGGAAAAGAAGGAACACGAAGCAAAAGGCTATTATCTATCAGGTTGTTTTAGATTCTAAGGACCACCCAACTGCAGAGAAGGTTTACGAGAGGGCAAAGAAGGAGCTTCCATCAATCAGTTTAGGTACAGTTTACAGAGTTCTCAAGGAACTCTCCTCAGAGGGAAAGGTTAGGGAAATAATAGTTGATAAACAGTCCCATTTTGAAGGTAGAACCGACTTTCACCACCACTTTGTATGTAGGGAGTGTGGAAGGATAGAGGATGTAGAAACTCCTCTCTGTAGGTACACCTGTAAGAAGATAGAAGATAAAGGCTACATTGTTGAGGATATAGAGTACAAGTTTTACGGCCTTTGTAAAAGATGTGCACAAAAATTGGGCAGGGAAAATAGTAAATAGAACAAAAATTGGTCATATCTAAAAGGAAGCTTGTTGTCTTAGGCTCTTTTCTAATTTGGCACAATCTTTGTTAAAATAGACTACAGTGAAAAGCGGGAGGGTAGTATGAAGAAAATTGAAGCAATAATAAAACCTTTCAAGTTGGAGGAAGTTAAAGACGCCCTTACAGAAATAGGAGTTCACGGACTTACCGTTTCTGAGGTTAAGGGATTTGGAAGGCAGAAAGGACATACGGAACTCTACAGAGGTGCAGAGTACGTGGTTGACTTTATTCCGAAGGTAAAGATTGAGGTTGTTGTTCCAGATTCAATGGCGGAAAAGGTGGTTGAAACGATTGTAAACGCCGCAAGAACGGGAAGAATTGGTGATGGAAAGGTATTTGTTATTCCCGTTGAGGAGGCAGTGAGAATTAGGACAGGAGAGAGGGGAGAAAATGCAATCTAAAATAGATAAGGAGGAGCACATGAAACCACAAAATGCAAAGGAAGTTGTAGAGCTCATTCAGAAAGAGGGGATTAAGTTTGTTGACCTCAGATTTACAGACATGTTTGGAACTTGGCACCACATTACATTTCCTGCCCATGAAATTTCTGAGGAGAGCTTTGAACAGGGACTGTTTTTTGACGGTTCATCCATCAGGCAGTGGCAGCCAATCAACGCAAGTGACATGATGTTTAAGTTAGACCCAACAACTGCAACAGTTGACCCTCTTTCAGAGATTCCAACCCTTGTTGTTATTGCCGACATAGTAGACCCAGTTACAAAAGAACCTTACCATAAGGACCCGAGAAACATTGCAAAGAAAGCTATTGAATACCTCAAGTCAAGTGGAATTGGAGATGCCGTCTACTGTGGTCCTGAACCTGAGTTCTTCATCTTTGATGACGTTAAGTACGATGCTGGAATGAACTACTCTTTCTTCGAGGTTGATTCTGTTGAAGGATGGTGGAGAACGGGAGCAGATGAAAATCCAAACTTAGGCCACAAGATTAAACCCAAGGGAGGTTACTTCCCAGTTCCTCCGAACGACCAACTTGACCACATCAGGAAAATCATGGCAATGAAGATGGAGGAGGCCGGTTTAGTAGTTGAGGCTCTCCATCATGAGGTTGCAACAGGTGGTCAAGGGGAGATTGACATAAGGTTTGGAACATTAGTTGAAGCTGCAGACAACATTCAATGGGTTAAGTACATTATTAAAAACGTTGCCAAGATGTTCGGAAAAACTGCAACATTCATGCCTAAGCCTCTGTTTGGAGACAACGGAACCGGTATGCACACACACATGTCTATCTGGAAGAACGGAGAGAACCTCTTCCACGGTGACAGCTATGCCGGCCTTTCAGAGACAGCTCTCTACTTTATCGGTGGAATCATTAAGCATGCAAAGGCCGTCTGTGCATTTACAAACCCAACTGTTAACTCCTACAAGAGGCTTGTTCCAGGATTTGAGGCTCCTGTTAACCTCTGTTACTCTGCAAGGAACAGGTCTGCTGCAATAAGGGTTCCCGTTGTTACCTCATCAAAGGCAAAGAGAATTGAGGTAAGGTTCCCAGACTCATCCGGAGCTCCATACCTTGCCTTTACAGCCCTTTTAATGGCTGGTCTTGACGGAATTGAAAATAAGATTCATCCGGGAGAGCCTGTTGATAAGAACCTCTACGACCTTCCACCTGAGGAGCTCAAGGATATTCCAACAGTTCCTGGTTCACTCGAAGAGGCAATTGATGCCCTTGAGAAGGACTACGAGTTCCTCACAAAGGGCGGCGTAATGACAGAGCAGTTCATTGAGGACTACATTGAGTACAAGAGGAAGGAAGAGATTGACCCTGTAAGACTAAGACCTACACCTATGGAGTTTGTACTCTACTTTGACGTTTAATTAAACTTCTCTATTCTTAGGAAGCCCCCTTTACGGGGGCTTTTTATTTGGAGGAACGATGAGCGTTTTTGATGAGGCTGCTAAAACTTGGGACTTAAAACCGGAAAGAATTGATACGACAAGACGGATTGGAGAGGCAATTGTCTCCCTTCTTCCAGTGTCAGAGGAGTGGAGAGTTTTGGACTTTGGGGCAGGTACGGGATTACTAACCCTCTACTTAGAACCTTTCGTTTCTGAAGTTGTTTCACTCGACAATTCCAAGGGAATGGTTGATGTACTAATAGAAAAGATAGAGAAGCTTGGAATTAAAAAGGTTAAGCCAGTCTTGGGAAGCTTTGAAGATATAAATTTTGAAGAACCGTTCGACCTAATCGTTTCAAGCATGGCGGTTCACCACGTTAAGGATTTAAAAAGTCTATTTCATTGGTTTTCCTCCAACCTTAAATCAAAAGGTTTTTTAGCCATTTCAGACCTTGAGAAGGAGGATGGAACGTTTCACAGTAGTAACGAAGGGGTTTACCACTTTGGATTTGATAGGGAGGAAATTTTCAAATTCATGAAGCTTTCAGGAATTGAACCTGTTGATTACAGAGTTATCAAGGTGTTTCACAGAAACAACAAAGAATATCCTCTATTCTTAGCAGTTGGAAGGAAGCCTTAAAGAACTTCCTCCCGAGATATTAGGTCTCCCAATTTTTCCCTTTCCCTTATTACTCTAAACTTATCTTCATCTATCATAACTTCTGAGGGCCTTGGCCTTGAGTTGTAGTTTGAGGCCATTGTAAATCCGTATGCTCCTGCACTCAATATGGCTAGTAAGTCTCCCTCCTTCAAAACCGGTAACTCTCTTTCCTTCGCAAGAATATCTCCCGTTTCACATATAGGACCTACAACATTTGCAACAACCGTTTTCCCTTTCTTTTCCTCGAGGGGCAGTATATGGTGGTATGCATTGTAGAGGGCCGGTCTTGAAAGGTCGTTCATTCCTGCATCAACTATGTAAAACGTTTTCTCCTCCCTTTTCTTAACGTAGAGAACCCTCGTTAAAAGGACTCCGGCATTTCCGGCAATTCTCCTTCCAGGTTCCAAAATTAGGTGGCAGTCAAGTTCCTTAACAATTGGAACTACTTCCTCTGCTAACTCTTTAGCAGGAACAACTCTTTCGTCTGGGTGGTAGTTAATTCCTAAACCTCCTCCTGCATCGAAGTACTTAATCTCAATGCCTAAGGAGCGAACCTCCTTTACAAATTCGGCAACCTTTTCGGCTGCCTCTCTAAATACTGAAACATCCGTAATCTGAGAACCTATGTGGAAGTGAACTCCTACCGGATTTAGCCACTTCAGTTCTTTTGCTTTTTTGTAGAGCTCCAAAGCCCTATCAAACGTCACTCCAAACTTTGCACTCTTTAGACCTGTTGAAATGTAAGGGTGTGTTTTTGGATTAACGTCCGGATTTACTCTTACGGCAAACGGGGCTCTCCTTTTCAGTTTCTCACCTACTTTGTTGAGGAGGAGGAGTTCTCCTTCAGACTCAACGTTTACCATTAAGATTCCCCTTTCGAGGGCATAGGTAAGTTCATCCTCCCTCTTTCCAACCCCGGCGAATACTATTTTTTTCGGGTCAATTCCTGCGGTTAGAGCTCTGAAAATCTCTCCAACAGAAACAGTGTCGGCTCCTGCTCCAAGTTCTCTTAGAACCTTTAAGACTTGAACGTTGGAGTTTGACTTGACTGCAAAACAGGTCGTATGGGAGACTTCGTTAAACGCTGAGTCAAACTCCTCAAACCAGTGTTGGAGAGCTCCCTTACTGTAAACGTAAGCAGGAGTTCCTATTTTTTTTGCGATTTCTTTTAGCGGTACACCCTCAAAGAAAAGTTCTTCTGATTTGTAGTAGAGTTTTGGAAATATTTCCTTCATCTGACTAAACTCCTCTTCTCCCTTGCTTTTTCAAAGAATTCCTCGAGCTTCTCCCTGTCCTTAGCCCTTATAAGCCTTTCCACCTCCTCAATGGCCCTTTTGAACGATTCTATAGACCTTAGAATATTTTCGCTGTTTTCAATACAGATGTCCCTCCACATAACAGGGTCGCTCATAGCTATCCTTGTAAAGTCACGAAAACCACCACCGGTGTAATCGAATAAGTTGGTTTTCAAATCCGCAGAGAGCTCATCTATTGCGGAAACTATCGAGTAGGCAACAACGTGTGGAAGGTGGCTAACAGCTGCAAAGACCTTATCGTGGTAGAATGGCTCCATCTCAATTACTTCTGAACCCAAATTTCTCCACAGTTTTTTTACCTTTTCAAGGGCATCCGTATCTGTACTCTCCGTTGGTGTTACTATGAATTTTGCATTTACAAACAGGTTCTCAACGGCATTTTCAACACCAGACTTTTCAGTTCCAGCTATTGGATGACCTCCAATAAAGAGGGCTACTCCATTTAGTAGTTTCTCACAGGTGTACACAAGCTTTCCCTTAACACTACCTAAGTCTGTTACAACCGTTCCCTCTTTTATGTAGGGTTTTAAGTTTTCAATAACGTTTCTATAGACTCCAACGGGCGTAGCTATTACAATGAGGTCAGCACTTGAAACTATGGAGTACTTTAAACTTCCCTTATCTATGATTTTAAGTTCTATTCCCTTTTCAACGGCCTCTGGGTTGATATCAACGGCAGTTATCTTTCCTGGGAACCCCTTCAATTTTAGATTGAGTGCAAATGAACCCCCAATAAGTCCCAATCCAACTATGCAAATTTCGTTAAATTCCCATTCCAATTCTAACTCCTCAAAGAGTAATAGTAAGTGAGTATTTTACAGGAATTTTCAAGAGCAGAAATGTACATCAGAGCTTCTTCAGGAGTACGTCCAACGGCAAAGGGACCGTGGCTGTAAATAACGGCAACGGGACTCGTTTTTAAAAGTTTTGGTAGCTTCTCTGCAACCGCATCGGAGGAGACAACGGTTTCAGCCCTTAGAACGGGAACCTCTCCCAAGAGTAACCTTCCCTCTGAATCCATAGGAACAATTTTTTCAAATCTTAAAGAACAGGCAACGGTGCTTGGAGAGTGTGTATGCAGGATTGAATTAACTTCGGGGAGCCCCTTGTAAATGCTCCTGTGAACCTTAAGCTCTATGGATGCAAACCTGTCCAATCGGGAATTTACATCGATAGTGGTTAGAACGAAGTCCTCCTCGTTTAAAAATCCCAACATCTTTCCCGACTTTTTAATGAGGATGTACTTTCCCAATCTCCTGCTAATGTTTCCACCGTGGGTATCTGTCAATCCACTTTCAAAGGCTATCCTTCCAATTTTTATAAGTTCCTTTCTCTCCTCTTTGAATGGAACCATTATTCCTCCAAAATAAAAAGCCGCCCTTAAGGGCGGCTTTTGAATGTCGTTACTTCACATTACCTTTTCTTCCTCAGCCTCTCCATAGCAATTTGAATGCTTGCCCTCAACCTATCTATAGCAATGGCAAGTTTTGTAATTTCATCCCTCACATTCTCCTCTTTAAGTCCCCTTACGCCGAGGTCAACATCCAACTTTCCAAGACTAATATCGTGAGCAGCCTTTGTTAGCTTTTCAATAGGTTTAACAATTTCATTTTTGGCAAAGTACCAGAAAATACCAAATGCAACTAGAAGAGCTAAAACGTTCCATATGTCAACTATGGAAACAGCAATTGCCAAGATACTTGGAGGAATAATTGTAACACTAATGATTCCTCTAAGTTCTCCTAACTTATAGCCTGTTGCTCTTCTAAAGGCCTCCTCTCCATACTTAGCTATAATCGCTTTTTTAAACTTAGGATCAATCTGATCCTCTGTTCCATGACATTTTAAACACCCTTTCTTAACCTTCAGGGCCTTGGCAAATCTAAATTTGTTTCCGTCCCATCCCCAAAATTCCCCAGTTTTACTACCTTTTTTGAACTCTTCCTTTATTTTTGATATAGCTTTTATCTCCCACTTATCTGGCTTGTCCGTTGGAGAAAGGTACCTGTCTGAAACGGCCCTAAAGCTCCAACCGTAATCACTGCTCGTTAGACCAGAGAGCTCCCTTGTGGCAAGGGCAGGGTTGTGAGCATAAAAGTGGAAAGCGGGAACAGTACCGAGAACTTCATTAGTTCCGTAGCTTTTCAAAGTTCCATTCTGTCCTTCAAGGGCTAAAAGATAACCTTTATCCTCCTCGTACTTGTCCTTGGTCCAGACAGCCCCGTAGTTTGCAATCCACTTTCTAAAAGTGATTACAAGTTGAGCTATGTTCCTACCTTGTGTTATCAGAGCTTTCTCGTAAGTTTTATTGATTAGGTGCAAAAAGGAAAATGAAGCCAATAGAACAACGATTCCAAAAACTATTAAAACTTTGTGAAAGATGGACAGGTTCTTCATTTTAACCTCCCTTTTCCTCAGCAATTATTTTTTCAAAATCGTTCTTTAATCTCTCTTTACAACTTTCACCTTCTATCAAGCATGTCTCTGGAATTTTATCCAACAATTTTTCTATGAACTCGTTAGCTAAATGAACTGGCAGTTCATTTACTTCTAAATCCTCTAAGGTCTCGTCAACTAAAAATTCTCCCATAGGTCCCATGATTTCTGTTAAAAGCTCCCTAAGAGCATTAATTTTTTCATTAGGAATTGTTTTAACTTCAGCTTTAAGTTCTTCAGACTCCTCTGAAATAACTTCTTCTTCGGTTTTCTTCTTCAAAATATTCTTTTGAACCATTGAATTTACTATCTCTAAACCCGACTTAAATGAGTGGGCATTGAGAAAAATAGAACTTAAAATGGATTTTCCAGAAAGAATATCGACTAAAATATTCCAAGAATCCCTGTCGAACGTTATGGGAAGTTCAGCATTCTTTGATAAAACGTATTTAGAGTTAAAATCAAAAATCTTTTCCAAGTCAATCTTACTAATTTCATCCTTTTCTTTTGTATAATCCATAATTACGTTAAGTGCATCGAGGTTCCCAAGCTTTTCTATATTGCTTAGTTTTTTTTCTTTAAAGAGAAATTTTCCCCCATTCCAGAGGTTGATGTAGTGGAAAACGAATTTTAGGGCTTCAAAAAAATCTAAATCTCCTGAGGCAATCCGATCTTTCAAAACTTTAATAATTGGTAAGTTTGAGGAAAAGTTGACAATAGTTCCCTTTTCTATAAACAAGGTTATATTTTTCGTATTGCCATTGTTGGAAAGTTTTACTTCCCCCGTTTTTTTACCTAGAGTTACAACCTGAAAGAGGTCGGAAAGTTCTACTTCTGAGTGGAAGCTCCCCTTTAATTCCATTTTTATCCTCTCTATGGATTTTATTTTAATAAAATAATAACACACATTTCAGTAAGGAGGAACAATGGCCACATCCATAAATGAGGATGTAGTAATTGGAAGTACAAAGTTTCACGTTCAAACGGAGTTTTACCATTCGTCCGGAAAAGTTGTTTCAAACATCTTTAAAGAAGGAGTAGCCCTAAAAAGACTCGAAAAGGATATAGAGTCGGAGGAGAATATTGAGGAGGAGGTTAAGAATTTTCATTTGGAAGTTGTAAATAAGCTCCTATCTGCAAAGAAAGGAGGAACTAAGAAGAGAGGAAACGAAGAGATTTCTTTAACTGATAAGGAAATCGAGGAAATTGTAAATTTGATTTTTCCATTTTATGGTGTAGCCTCGACGTTTGTCATCGATGAAGCCCTTTCATCAGCTTCATCCAAGGAGGAGTTTATTCAGGAGCTCCTAGGAGAGCTTTCAGGAGAAGAGAGGGAAAAGCTCCACGGTAAACTTGAAGAACTCCTTGGTAAAGAAGGTGAAATTTTTGAAAAGTTAAAAGATGAAATATTGGAAATTTTGAATAACTACTTTGGAATAATGGCACTTTCTGTTTTTGAGGAGGCTCTTGAAAGGATAAAGGATAAATCTTTTGAAGATTTTATCAGAGAAGTCTCCTCACAGTTGGAGGGAAAAGAAAAGGAGGAAATTGCCAAAAAACTTAAATCTCTAAGTAGTTAAGTTTAAAAGGTTTTCCTATTTTTTCAGAGAACGTCTTAAGGGAGGATTCTTCCTCTTCTCCAAGGTGGAAATTGAGACAGTTAAGGTAGTTTCTACAGGACTTTTCATTTAGGGGAATTTTTTTACCGTAAGCAGAACATATTTCATCGAAAGTCCTTTCTCCAAAGTCCCTTGATTTAATGAGCTTCCTGTAAAATTCTCTAACCTTCTCTCTCTTTTTCTCGTAAGAGTCCCTTCTTACTGCCCAGACTGCAAAAACAAAGGGAAGTCCCGTTAAGTTAAACCACTCCTCGGCAAGGTCGTAGACAAAGGGGAATGTCCTTTTTGGCAGGAGTTTCAGTGCATCGTCTCCTATAGCTAAAAGGGCCTTGGGGTTTTTTGGAAGTCCTCCCTCCTTCATCGAGTAGTAGTAGAAGTTCGGCTCAACTCCGTAAACGTTTTTCAGAAGGTACTTTAAAAGTTCCCTTGAGGTCATGGAACTCCTTGTAATCCAGACATCCTTCCTGTGGAGCTGGTGAATTGGTACTTTTGAAAAGAATAAAACGCTTTTAACCTTTCTGTATGCAGAGATTGACAGGTCTGGAAGGAGTAAGTACTTGTCCCAGTTTGTTATGTACTCATACGAGGATACTACCGATACATCCAAGAAACCCTCTCGGAGAAGTCTGTTGAGCTCAGAGGGAACGTCCTCTACAAATTCAACTTCTTTATACTTGACAACTCCCTTTATAAATCCATAGTAAACGGGAACTGTGTTTAAGTACTCTATCTTTCCAACCCTCAACATCTACCCTTTAACCTCTCCAAGGTTCTGCAGACCGAACAGACGGGGGCCGTTGTTGGCATACCGCAGACTTTACACTCGTTGAGTTCTAAATTCTCCTTCAACTCCCTCTCAAAAGTCGGCCTTGCCCTTTCCAAGAACTCCTTGTAGAACCTGAGTTTTGTTCCAGGCATTTCGTGTTCTAACATTGCGAGAGCTCTCTTGTAAACTGCCGAAGTTGCTTCCTTGGCGTTCGGACATCCCGTTTCCATGTACTCGATTTCGTTCAGTATTGCATAGCTGACAATCTCCTTCTCCGTTAAAAAACAGAAAGGTTTAACCTTTCTTGCAAATCTACCAAACTCGGGAAGTACTGGATGCTGTCTCCCTAAGTAACCAACCTCCCACCTCATAGTGTTTGATAGAAGTAGGGCAGACTCATCGTCTAAGTTGTGCCCCGTTGCAACAACCTTGAATTCCTCCTTAATGGCTATCCTGTTCATCAGGTACCTTTTGAAGGTTCCACATACAGAGCAGACGTCCTTCCTTCCAACTCCTTTTGCTATTTCCTCAATTGAATAACCAAACTCCTTCTTAAGGTCGAAAACTATTAACGGACGATTTATCCTCTCTGAGAACTTTTTACAGACTTCCAATGACTTTTTTGAGTACTCCCAACCCTCAATCCCTAAACTTACATGGAATCCGTACGTTTCATAACCCAATTTGTTCAAAACATACCAGAGTGAGAGGCTATCCTTTCCTCCAGAAACTGCAACTAAGACATTCTCATTTTTGCTAAACATATTAAATTTCTTTATGGTCCTTTGAACCTGCCTCTCAAACCACTCTAAGAAGTGCTCCTTACACAGGGCAAGTCTGTGGTGTCTTATGTATACAACGGCCTTTTTTCTTTCTCCTTTTGACTTACAGATTCTGCAGAGCATTTAATGCCTCTTCCATTTCTTCCACTGTAACTGTTGCTGTTCCAAGCTTTCCAACAACAATTCCTGCTGCTAAATTTGCAATTTCTCCCGCTTCAAACGGGAGAGCTCCCGCTGCAACTGCCAGTGAGAATGAGGCGATTACGGTATCACCGGCTCCCGTTACGTCAAATACCTGCTTTGCCCTTGTTGGTATGTGTTTTACCTCTTTTCCAGTAACTATCGAAATACCCCTTTCGCTCCTCGTTACTACTGCATACTCTAAATTAAACTTCTCTATCAGTTTTTTACCAGCTCTTTCTGCATCCTCATTGGAAATCGGTTTAATTCCAACTGCCTGGAAAGTTTCCTTTATGTTTGGCGTCATTGCCGTTACGTTCCTGTAAATCGGAAAGTTTCTCTCCTTTGGGTCTAAAAATACGGGAGTCTTTCTTCTAATTTCTCCGGTTATTTCAAAGAGCTCCTTTGTTACAACTCCCTTCCCGTAGTCTGAGATAACAATAACATCAAAGTTTCTGTAGTTTTCCAAAAGGTAGGTAAGAAGTTCCCTTCTCAGTTTTTTAGATATGTAGTTCTTACTTTCCCAGTCAACCCTTAGAAGTTGTTGGGAGCCCGAGATTATCCTCGTTTTTCTGGTTGTTGGCCTTGAGGTATCCTCCAAAAGGAGTTTTGTATCGATACCCTTCTCATTTAGGATTTTTCTTAACCTCTCTCCCCCTTCGTCATTTCCAACAACTCCAAGAATCGTTACGCTCCCTCCCAAACTCTTTACGTTAACGGCTACGTTTGCAGCTCCTCCCGGCCTGAAGGTTGTCTCCCTTGCCTCAACTATCGGAACGGGGGCTTCAGGAGAGATTCTCTCTACCTTTCCTTCTATGTACTCGTCCAACATAAAGTCACCGATTATAAGAACTTTCCTATTCCTGAACTTTTTAAGGAGCTCCCTTCTAAACAAGGCCTTCTCCTTTAAAGCTGAAGAATCTCTCCCTTCCTAAAATTATGTGGTCTAAGACCTCTATTCCAATTAAATTTCCCACTTCCAAGAGTTTCTTAGTTACTTCTATGTCCTCTCTGCTTGGCTTTGGGTCACCGGATGGGTGGTTGTGAAAGAGAATTACGGCTTCTGCCAGGTCCTTTATTGCAGGCCTGAAGACCTCCTTTGGCTCAACGGCAACCTTTCCCGAACCTCCCATCGAAACCGTGTGAATGTTTATTACCGCTCCCTTCCTGTTGAGAGTTACAATTCCAAAGTGTTCCGTTTTCCTTTCAGAAAAAATGGGCTCAAGGAGTTTAAAAACATCCTCCGGAGAGAATATTTTCCTATCAAACTTTTGAACCCTTATTCTTCTACATAGTTCGAAGAGTGCCGAAAGTGTAACGGCCTTTGCCCTTCCTAAACCTTTTATCCTCATCAGTTCGCTTAGGGAGGCTTCCGAGAGGTTGCTCAATCCTCCAAACTCCTTTATGAGTTCCCTTGAGAGGTCTAAGGCGTTCTTCCCAAATGTGCCTGTTCTAAGGATAATTGCAAGGAGCTCCGAGTCGGAGAGGTTTTCAGCCCCTAACCTCTCCAACTTCTCCCTTGGCCTGTCAGATTCTGGGAGCTCCTTAATCGAGTACACAACTACTTCTCCAGATTCCTTAAAACTTCTGCACACCTTCTGCAGACGTCAGGGTACTCCTTGTCCTTGCCTACAGTCGTACTGTAGACCCAACACCTTTCACACCTTCTTCCTTCTGCTCTCCCTGCAACGACTTTTACTCCCTTTAGCTCCTCATCTGAAACTGCGTCCTCAGGAGCTTCACTTATAGGCCTAACGGTAGCCTGTGAGGTAATAAATATAAAGGGCAGTTCTTCCTCGTATCCCTTTAAAAGCTCGTAAATTTTACCCTCTGCAAAGACATCGACAGAGGCCTCCAAGGAGTGGCTTATAACTCCTTCTTTCCTGGCTCTCTCAAGGGCTTTATTCACAACTCCTTTGACTTTTATCAGTCTGTTCCATCTATCTAAAATCTCTGAGTCAAAATCATCACAGGCAGGAGGGAATTCCTCCAAGAAGACAGACTCCTTGTCTGCTCCTGGTATGTACCTGTAAACCTCCTCTGCAGTAAAGGAGAGTATCGGAGCGATGAGTGTATTTAGACCGTAAAGAATTGTGTAAATAGCCGTCTGGGAGCTCCTCCTCTTTTTCGAATCAGGGTGCTCACAGTAGAGTGTATCCTTGCTTATGTCCAAATAGATTGAGCTGAGCTCAATTGAACAGTACTCGTAGAGTTTTCTAAATATTCTGTTGAATCTGTAACTGTTGTAATTCTCAACAATTTCGTTCCTAAGTTGGTAGAACCTATTGAGTGCCCACTTGTCTATTTCCGATAGCTCATCGTAGGGGAGAGCTCTGTCAGGTGTAAAATCCTTCAAGTTTCCAATCATAAATCTGAGAGTGTTCCTTATCTTCTTGTAAACCTCACTTACCTTTTTGAGTATGTTGTCAGAAATCCTCACGTCCTCTGTAAAGTTCTCACTTGCAACCCAAAGCCTCAGGATTTCAGCTCCGTACCTCTTTGTAACGTCCAACGGAGATACTACGTTTCCAACGGACTTGCTCATCTTCCTTCCCTTCTCGTCAAGGGTGAAGCCGTGGGTTAGAACGGATTTGTAGGGAGCTCTACCTCTCGTTCCACACGACTCTAATAGACTCGCCTGGAACCAACCCCTGTGTTGGTCGGAACCCTCTAAGTAGAGGTCCGCAGGCCAATAGAGCTCAGGCCTCCTTTCAAGAACTGCGGCGTGGGACGAGCCTGAGTCAAACCAGACGTCTAAGATGTCTGTTTCCTTTTCAAACTCCCTTCCACCACAATTTGGACAGGTAAAGCCTTCAGGTAGTAGCTCCTCAGGAGTTTTACTGTACCAGGCATCTGCAGATTCCCTTTCAAAAATATCGGCAACCCTATCTGCAATTTCCTTTGAGTAGATAACCTCTCCGCAAGTTTTACAGTAGAATGCAACTATTGGAACTCCCCAGATTCTCTGTCTCGAGATACACCAGTCAGGTCTCTGTTCAACCATGTTCCTTATTCTTATCTTTCCCCACTCGGGAATCCACCTGACTTTTTCAATTTCCGAGAGTGCAACCTCCCTGAGCGTAGGTTTTCCCCTGTCCATCGCTATGAACCACTGGGGAGTAGCCCTAAAGATGACCTTTCCTTTACACCTCCAGCAGTGTGGGTAGGAATGGGTTATTTTTCCGCTGTAGAGAAGGTGCCCTGATTCCTTCAATCTTTCAATTACTACTTTATTTCCATCCCAGATTTTCATTCCCCTTAACCATTCTGGGGCCTCGTCCGTGAACCTTCCGTAGTCGTCAACAGGGACGAGAATGGGAAGGTTGTACCTTAAACCGACCTGATAGTCCTCCTCTCCGTGTCCTGGGGCTATGTGAACGAGCCCTGTTCCCGTATCGGCTGCAACGTAATCTGCAAGAACCACCTTTCCCGTTCTATCTATAAACGGGTGTTTGTAGGTAATTCCCTCAAATTCCTCTCCCTTCAGTTTTTTAACAACTTCTCCCTCAATTTCCGTTTTCTCCTTAAAGTCCTCAAGGAGGTTCTCGGCAACTATATAGTTCCTATCGGAGCTCTTCAAAACTACATAGTCAAGTTCTGGATTTGCGGCAATTGCTACGTTTGCAGGTAAAGTCCAAGGAGTAGTTGTCCAGATGACTAAATAAGCATTTTCAGGAAGTTTCCCCTTTGAATCCTCAACCTTAAAGGCAACGTATATTGATGGTGAGGTTTCGTCTAAGTACTCAATTTCGGCCTCTGCAAGGGCTGTTACACAGGAAGGACACCAGTAAACAGGCTTCTTAGCTCTGTAAACGAGCCCCTTTTCGTAGAACTTTCCGAGCTCCCTGACGATGTCTGCCTGGTACTTTGGGTCCATAGTGATGTAGGGATTTTCCCAATCCCCAAAAACGCCAAGTCTTATAAACTCTTCCTTTTGCGTATTGACCCACCTTTCTGCATACTCCCTACAGAGCTTTCTAACTTCTAACGGGTCAACTTCATCCTTTCTCTTTTTGAGTTCCTTAAAAACTGCTCTCTCAATAGGAAGACCGTGGCAGTCCCATCCGGGAACAAAGGGAGTTCTGTACCCCTGTAAAACTTTTGATTTAACTACAATATCCTTGAGTATTTTGTTGAGTGCATGGCCAATATGAATGTGGCCGTTTGCGTAGGGAGGTCCGTCGTGGAGAGTAAACTGGTCGTCGCACCTGTGTTCATCTAAGAGTTTTTTGTATATGTTAAATTCACTCCAGTACTTGAGAATTTCAGGTTCTTTTTTGGGTAAATTTCCCCTCATTGGAAATTCTGTTTTTGGCAAATTGAGAGTTTCCTTGTAGTCCTTCTTGCTCATAGGAGTCCTCCTAAGAAATTGAGAAACGGGGGTATTTTATCAGACTTGAATGGGAAGTGGGAGGGAGAACCCTCCCTTGGGGACTACTCCTGAGTGTGGGCTCTGTGGCACTCTATGAGGTTGTCTATGTCTGTGTCAAGGACGTAAACGTTTATATATCCTAAAGCCTCTAAAATTCCTGCAACCCTGTTTGCAAGCCTTGTTAGTTTGCATCCAACGATTATTGGGTGGTTCTTTGGTTTTGGAAGTCTATCAAGGGATTTCGGAAGTTCAGTAAATGGAATGTAAATGGCTCCAGGAATTCCTGCCTCTTCAGCATTTTCATTTTCAACGTGCTGTGGAGGCCTTACATCAAGAATGTAAGCTCCTAAGTCCCTGATTAGTTCCCTTGCCCTGCGAACGTTTACGTGCCCAAATTCAACCTTTTCCCTGTCTGCCTTGATTGCCTCTTTCAAGTTTTCGGTGAGAACTTCAATGCTCATCTCTCCCTCCTAATTTGGTTTCTTTAATTTACAATTTACAACTTCCAAAAAATCCTTCAACTATTACGTCTCCCGTCATTTCCTCAGGCACTTCCTCTCCCAAAATGTGGAGGACAGTTGGAGCTATGTCTCCCAATATTCCAACAACAGGAACTCCTCCAAACTCCTCTGGGAGCGCCACGTCCCTCTTCTCCCTCCTCTTTACCTTGTAGCTTCCGCATGTTCCCTTTACAACAACGAAGGGAACGGGGTTCGTTGTGTGGGCAGTCCAGGGACCTCCAGTCTTCGGGTCAATCATCTGTTCCGCATTTCCGTGGTCTGCCGTAACTATACAAACTCCCTCTCTCTCGAGTGTAGTTTTTACAACCTGCTTTAAACAACTGTCCACAGTTTCAATTGCCTTAATCGTTGCCTGCAAGTTTCCCGTGTGCCCCACCATATCAGGGTTTGCAAAGTTAAGAACGATGAGCTTGTACTCTCCGCTCTTTATCCTTTCAACAACATTTTCTGTAACCTCTGGAGCACTCATTTCAGGTTTCATATCGTAGGTTGAAACTTTAGGTGAAGGGACTAAAATTCTGTCCTCTCCGGGGAAGGGCTCCTCCCTACCGCCGTTAAAGAAGTAGGTTACGTGGGCGTACTTTTCTGTTTCTGCTATCCTAAGCTGCCTGTAGCCCAACTTTGAGATTACTTCACCTAAAACGTTCTTCAACTCCTGAGGGGGAAATGCAACTTCAAAAGGAAATGTCTCGTCGTAGAGAGTCATTGTTGCAACGTAGGAGGGCTCAACTATCCTCTTTCTTTTAAAGCCGTTAAAGTCCCTAAGTCCCAAAGCAGAAACAATCTGTCTCATTCTATCTGCCCTAAAGTTGAAGAAGAAAAGAACATCCCCGTCCTCTATCAAGCAATCCCTGTTTATTACGTAGGGCTTAACAAATTCATCGGTCTCTCCCCTTTTGTAAGCCTGATGGAGAGCTCTAATTGGGTCACTGCACCTGTATCCTTCACCTAAAACCATTGCATTGTAAGCCTTTTCTGTCCTATTCCACCTCTTATCCCTATCCATGTAGTAGTACCTTCCACCCATACTTCCTATTGAGCCAACTCCCAACCTCTCCATTTCCTTCTGGAGCTCTTTTAAGTATTTCTCTGCACTCTTTGGTGGAGTGTCCCTTCCGTCCAAAATCGGATGGATACAGATTCTCTCTACTCCCTTCTTCTTGGCAAACTCTAAGAGTCCAAAGAGGTGCTTAATGTGGCTGTGGACTCCCCCATCAGAGAGGAGACCTATAAAGTGAATCTTCTTTCCCTTCTCCTTTGCAGTATTCAGAGCTCTATTTAAAACAGGGTTCTCCTCTATCTCACCGCTCTCAAAGGCCTTCGTTATTCTAACTATGTCCTGCCAAACTATTCTCCCCGCTCCAATGTTCATGTGTCCAACTTCAGAGTTTCCCATCTGACCCTCTGGAAGCCCCACTGCCTCACCTGAAGCCTTCAAAAGACCCTTTGGGTAGGTTCTCCAGAGGTAGTCCCAGAATGGAGTGTTTGCCAGTGCTATTGCATTTCCTTCTTTTACAGGGCTGTATCCAAATCCGTCTAAGATTACGAGAGTAACAAACTTTGCCATTTCTAACCCCTTTTTATTGAAAATTGTTTTCAATAAGGATAGTTCCCGTAGTAGACCTTTTCAAGGTAAAGGCCATCTGGGGGTGCTAAGAAGGGAGCTCTTTCTCTGTTCCTTTCCTCCAAAATTTCCTTTACCTGGGTCGGCTTTAACTTTCCCCTTCCAACCTCAACGAGTGTAGCAACCATTACCCTGACCATGTGCCTTAAGAATGAACGGCCGTAAAAGACAAGTTCAATCGTGTTGCCATCTCTGAAAATCTCTATTTCATTAACCTCCCTTAAGGGATTTACCTCCCTCTTCCTATCCTTTTTACAGAAGGAAGAAAAGTCGTGGACTCCAATCAAAAATCTTGAGGCTTCCCTCATACCCTTTATGTCCAATTCGTAGGGAATGAACCAGCTCCTTCTGTACTCAAAGGGGCTCGGAACGTCCCTGTTAAAAATCCTGTATCTGTACCTCTTTCCCCTTGCCCACCTCCTTGAATCAAAGTCAGAAGGAACTTCCTCAACACCAATCACCTTTATATCGGGTGGAAGTATGCCGTTGAGAGCTCTCTGCAATCTGTAGAGTTCAATCTCCTTCACTGTTTTAAAGTTTGCCACCTGACCCAAGGCGTGGACTCCCGCATCTGTCCTGCTTGCTCCTGTAATCTTTACCTCGTGTTGGAGTATTTTTTCGAGGGCTTCCTTAAGTTTTCCCTGAACAGTCGGTTTCCCCGGAACAATCTGCCATCCGTAGTAGCTCGTTCCCAAGTACTCCAACGTTAGTTTAACGTTCCTCATTTCTGGTATCCTTTCTACGGAGGTTTTTATGAAACTTCACACAGAGAGTTTAATTGTAAGCCTTCTAATAATAGCCGCAGGTATAGGTGCTTTAGAACTTGGATTCTCGTCGGCTATCTTTGAAATTCTCTCTGGAGTTTTTGCCTCAAACTTTCTTAAGTTGGGAGACCTTAGATGGATTGATTTCCTGTCTAACGTAGGGCTTTTGGGACTTATGTTCTTTGCAGGCCTTGAAACGGACCCGGAACTTATGAAGAGGAACTTTTTCAAGAGCATATTCATAGGCTTCTCCTCTTTCTTCTTCCCCCTTGTAAGTATCTTCTACGTCTCCCATCACATCTTAAATTATTCCTTCGAAGCTTCCCTTTTAATAGGGATTGCTCTCTCAACAACGTCACTGGCACTTGTTTACCCTCTGCTTAAGGAGAAGGGACTCTTAAAGCACACTACAGGTCAAGTTTTACTGTCTGCCGCAATGGTTGTTGATATATCAAGTATGATGGCCCTGAGCTTCCTCTTTGAAGGGATAAACATCTACAACATTCTCTTTTCAATTGCCTTGATTCTCCTACTCCTAAGGCTTCCTAAGTGGGGGGAGAGGCTCTTTAAGAGGTACGAGGGAAATCAGATTGAGTTTAAAACGAGGTTCATTCTATTAGTTTTGGTTTCTCTTGGTTTCCTATCTGAAACCGTCCACATCAATGAGGCAGTTTTAGCGTTTACAACGGGAATTTTTTTTGCAGAGCTCTTTAGGAAGGACCACGTAATAGAGAAGAAGATAAAGGCCATAATATTTGGCTTTTTGGCTCCCTTCTTCTTCTTTAAGGCCGGTTACTCTGTAAAGTTATCGGTCATCAATCTGAAGGTAATTTTTCTCTCCCTGTTTTTGGGCTCTGTTGCCTTTATTACAAAGTACGTTGGAACAGTTTATGCCACAGCAAACCTTTTCAGGGGAACGGTGTACAAGCTTGCAGGACTATTTTTCAACATGAGGCTGACCTTTGGAATTGTTGCCTCCCTCTTCGGTCTAAAGAGCGGACTTATAGATGAGGAAACCTACGTTTCCCTTCTCCTAATAATTGTTGCTACATCCATAATCTCATCGGTTATCTCCCACAGGCTCCCCCACGAGGTTGAAGAGGACATTTTGGAAGATATCTTTAAGATTTAAACTTTTGAGGAAGTTGTGAAGTTTAAAAAGTCCAAGCCCTTTACGGTCGGAATTGAACTTGAGGTTCAAATTCTTGACAGGGAAAGTTTTGAGTTAACTCCCAAGTCGAAAGTCATATTTGAAAACATCAAAAATCCCAACGTTCAAAAGGAATTCCTTCAATCTATGGTCGAGTTTGTAACCGGAGTAAACGAATCACCAGAGGAAGCCGTTGATGAGCTCCGAGAATCGGTAAGGGAAGTTTTAGAGTTGGGAGATAGTGAAAACTTCTTTCTTTCTGCTTCGGGAACCCACCCTTTTGCAGACCCTTCAAAGATAAAGATTAGAGTTACGGAGAACGATAGGTACTTGAAACTTTTGGAGGAGTTTCAGGAAATCCTTCGCAACTTCCTGATTTACGGCCTCCACATCCACGTCGGATTTCCCGACGAAGAGAGGGCTTTAAATGCATACAACTTGTACGTTAAATATTCACCCCTCTTTCTCGCACTTTCTGTCTCCTCTCCCTTTTTTAAGGGAAGGAATACGGGAATTCTCTCCTACAGGACTAAAATCTTCGAGCAGCTTCCAAGGGCAGGAATACCGGAGCAGTTTTCAAGTTACAGTGAGTTTGTAGAGCTCTACGAAAGGTTAAAGGAGGCAGGTCTCGTTGAATCGCTAAAGGATATTTGGTGGGACGTCAGGTTGAGGCCTGACTTTGGAACTGTTGAGCTCAGGGTCTGTGATTCCGTTTCAAGCTTTAGGAGGATAGAGGGACTTACGGCGTTAGCAGTTATCTTAGGGGAGCTATCCCTTGTAAAGAAGATTCAGGTCGACTTTCACCAGATACACCTCCAGAACAAGTGGAATGCAGCAAGGCACGGTTTAAAGGGAAAATTTGTAAAGAGGGAAGGAACAACGACGGTTGGAAGGGAGCTCCACGAAATTGTCAAGGAGTACGGAAAAAGGTTTGGAAGGTTAAAGGAGAGCGCAAAAGTCCTGCTCGATTTAATTTCACTTCCAACTCAGGCAGAGTACCAGATAGAAGAGTATAGAAGAACAAAGGACCTAAAATCTGTTGTGAAGAAGTCCCTCGTAAGAATGGAGGAGTAGTTGAAGGGAGTAGTTGCGGCCGGAGATAGACTTACAGCAGAGGCAGGAGCTGAAATCTTAAAGGCTGGAGGAAATGCCTTTGATGCAGCAGTTGCAGCCTGCTTTGCTGCACCGATTGCTGAGCCAGCACTGACATCGGCAGGTGGTGGAGGTTTTCTCCTTGCCGTTTCCAACTTCGAACCTCCGCTCCTTTACGACTTTTTCGTAGACGTTCCTCCTAAAAGGTTAGAATCGCCGGATTTCTACTCAATCGAGGTTGACTTTGGAGACACTAAGCAGACCTTCCACATAGGAGCCGGTTCAGTTGCCGTTCCCGGGTTTGTTGCAGGACTTTTAAGGGTTCACACAGAAAGGGGGAAACTCCCTCTGAGAGAGGTTCTCTCCGTTGCTATTGACTATGCAAGGAGGGGAGTAAAGCTTTCAAAACTTCAGGCTTCCTTCATTAAGCTCCTTGAACCGATATTTACTGCAACTCCCGAATCAAGGAAACTCTACGCTCCAGACGGAAAGCTCATAGACAGTGAAAGGGAATTTAGAAATCCCGATTATGCCGATTTTCTGGAGCTCCTCTCGAAGGAGGGTCAGTGGGCATTTTACGAGGGAGAGATTGCCGACGAGATAGACAGGGTCATGAGGGAAAGAGGAGGAATACTTAGGAAGGAGGACCTAGAGAGATATAGAGTTTTTGAGAGAGAACCTATTAAAGTGAATTTTCAAGATTACGATATTTTTACAAATCCTCCTCCGTCCTCCGGAGGAATTCTCATAGGGTTTACGCTCAAGCTCCTATCGAAGGTCAACTTTGATAGATGGGGCTCTATTTTTCATGCTGGAGCTCTCATTGAATCCATGAGAACGACCCAGAAGTTCAGGAAGGATTTTGTTAACGGACACCTACACGAAGAAAATTTCGAGGAAATACTGAGTAGTGACGAAATTGTAGATTCGTACTATAACCTCTTTAAGAACAAGCTAAACCTATGGGGAAATACTACCCACATCTGCATTTTGGACTCTGAAGGTAACGGTGTTTCAGTTACAACAACAAACGGCGAGGGCTCTGGAGTTCTAATTCCAAAGACGGGAGTGATGCTAAACAACATGTTGGGAGAGGAGGACTTGAATCCCTTGGGCTTTTTCAAGTGGTCTCCCTACGTAAGGCTTCCTTCGATGATGTCACCAACGGCCGTTTTTAAAGGAGAAAAGCCCGTCCTCCTTTTAGGAAGTGCCGGAAGCAACAGAATAAGGAGTGCAGTAGTTCAAACGATTCTAAACTACCTCTTCTTTGAAATGGACGTAGAGAAGAGCGTTTCTGCTCCAAGGCTTCACTACGAAAATGGAGAGGTTTTTGTAGAACCGGGATTTCCGGAGAGTACGATAGGTGAGATAAGGAGGCATTACAGAACGACAGTCTTCAAGGAGAAAAGCCTCTTCTTTGGAGGAGTTCAGTCTGTTGATTTTAAGTTTTCAGGTGGAGGAGACCCAAGAAGGGGAGGTTTTGTCGTTAGGGTCTAATGGCTTCTTCTATTTTTTCTTTTAGGGAACTTATTCTTTCCTCATTGGTAATTTTTTTATAGTCCATGTCCGTTATGTAGAAGCTGTCTATTACCCTGTTTCCCTCTGTTGTTATGAGAGCTCTCCTCAATCTTGTTCTTTCCTCAAGCAGTATTTTCGTTATTGTATAGAGGACTCCTAACCTGTCGTAGGTTGAAACTTCAACTATTGTGTACTTCTCGGATGTTTTGTTGTCAACTTTAACTTTTGTTTCGGGAATAGGAACGTTTCTCCTAAACGTCTTTGGTCTCATAACAACTTCTATTTCCCAAAAGTTCAATTTTCCTTTGTAGAGTTCCTCCAACTTCTCCTTCAGCTTTTCAACAGCATCGCAGGGAAGAGCTTCTTCAGCCACAGTTGAGACCTGAATCGTATAAACCATACAATCACAGTCATCCTCAATTGCCCTGTTTATGTTTGCTCCCTTAATGTTTATACCCAAGTACGAAAGAATTCCTGCAATTTTGTTAAAGAGTCCCCTTCTGTACTTTGTTACTATCGTTAACTTGGTGTATCCCATGTTTGGAAAGCTTTCATGGTAGAAATCGTACTCCTTTCCCTCCCTTTTGATTTTCTTCATCATTAGAAGGTGTTTTGAAATTTCTGAGGAGGAGTAGGTAATTAAATAGTCCCTGTCTGCATTTTTGAAGAACCTCTCTACCGATTCAGGCTTTATCCTTCCATTTAGAATTTCCTTTACCTTCTCCCTTCTTCTTTTTAACTTTTCCTCAATAAGCTCCTCTGCCGTTTTGTTCTCTACAAAGAGGTTGTACGTTGTGTTGTAGAGCTGCCAGAGGAGGGAGCTCTTCCAGTTGTCCCAAGCACCGGGCCCAACTGCTTTAATGTCTGCATAGGTTAGGAGGAAAAGCTTTTTCAATTTCTCTTCAGTTTTACACTCCTCCTTGAACATTTCTATCAAGTTCGGGTCTGTTATGTCCCTTCTAAATGCAAGGTGGGACATGAGAAGGTGGTTTCTAACAAGCCAGGAGATTTCCTCTACCTCATCCTCTGAAAATCCCATTACCGATGTGTACTTCTCTGTCAGTTTTGAACCTACAACCTCGTGTTTCCCCGGTTTTCCCTTTCCTACATCGTGAAAGAGGGCAGCAACGTAGAGCGTTTGGGGGTTTTCTAAATCCTTCAAAATCTGTGAAAATTTCTCCTTCTCCTGAACTGACGTTTCACTCGTTCCCTTTTCCTCAATCTTTTCAAGTTCCCTGACTGTTAGGATTGAGTGAATGTCAGTTGTAAATTTGTGATACGTGTCATACTGAAAGTGCCCCCTCAACCTCTCAAAGTCTGGGATGAGAGCTCCCAAAACCTTGGTATCGTGCATGGCCTCCAAAACGAACGAGAGCCTCTTCTGGTTTTTCAAAATGCCCTTGAACTCCCTTAAAACTCTCTTTCCCCTGAATCTGTTTTTCTGGGTTTCCGCAGAGAGTTTAAATATTGAAAAGGTTTCTGCAGACATCGAATAACCCGTTTCCTGTAGAATCTTAAATCCCTTTAAAACCAATTTTGGCTCCTTTAGAACGGAGCTCTTAAACTCCTCCTTGATGTAGAGACTTCCCCTCTCTGCAAAAAACTCCTCAAAGTCCTCCCGATTTTCACTCAGTATAAAGGGAAACTCCCTCTTCTCCTCCTGGAGCTCCTCCAGAGAACTCTTTATTATCTCCTTTGTTGTGACGGCAATGTCTGTTGCTGAGTTGAAGTAATTCTTCATAAAGAGCTCAACTCCCTGCCTGTCCGAGGAGAAACCGAAGAATGTTGCAACCTCCTTCTGCATTTCAAATGAGAGGATGTCGCTCTTCCTTCCAGACAGTAGATGAAGTTGATTCCTCACCCTTAGTAAAAAGTCGTATGCCGAAATAACCTCTCTGAAACTCTGCCTGTTTAAAACTTTCCTGTCCAAGAAACCGGAATAGTTCTCTATTCCAAAAACAACCTTTGCTACCCAGAAGGCCTCGTGTAGGTCCCTCAATCCTCCCTTACTCTCCTTAACGTTTGGCTCCTGGTAGTAAACAGTTCCGTAAAACCTCCTGTATCTGTCCTTCCTCGAGGATAGAATCTCATTGACTAAACTTCTTCTATTTTTGCTTACAAATTGTGAAAAGAGAGAGCTCAACTTTTTATCTACTTCACTACTTCCTGATAGAAATCTCCTCTGGAGAATGTTTGTAAAAATTGAAAGGTCGCTTTTAGAGAGCTCCAAAGCCTCATCGATACTCCTTGGAGAAAATCCTAAATCCCTGTTGAGTGAGAGTAAAAAGTAGTAGAAACCCTCAATGTCCTCAGTGTGGGCCTCAGAGAGTTTTCCAGTGTAAATCAAGTTAACGTCTATATCCGAGTGGAAATTAAGTTCCCCCCTCCCGTAACCGCCTAAGGCAAAAAGGGCTACCGGAATTTCCCAACCTCCGAAGAACGCCTTAAATGCAGGCTTTAAGAGGGAATCCAGTGCCTTCCTTAGCTTTTCTGCAACTTCAAAACCCGTTCTCTTCTCAGAGTGAAGTTTTCTTGCCTCTTCTAGCCTCTCAAAGTACCTTTCTTTTAGAGCTTCAAGTTTCAATTTGTTAAACCTGCCAACTTCCAGAGTTTCTCAAAGTTTTCTCTGTAGAGTTCAATCAACCTTCTGTCATTTCTTATAACAACTAAGTTTTCGTCATTCCTACGCTCTGCACTTCCAGTCCAGTTGAAGCTTCCCGTTGAAAGTACCTTACCATCGTAAATTGCGTACTTGTTGTGCATAAGTCCGCCACCACTTCCCCTCTTGTACCTTACTTCGATACCGGCACTTTCAAGGAATGGACCTACGCAGAATCGGGATTTCCCATTTCCCTCATCTATTATTACTCTTACCCTTACTCCCCTGTTACGGGCATCAATTAGAGCTTTTGCTATTCTCCTGCTTGTAAAAGAGTAAATAGCAATATCTAT
>QOAO01000009.1 GCA_003978105.1 Thermovibrio sp. | reverse complement strand
AATTTTTAAGTCTTCAGATACCCTTTCTGCGAGATTTTCATCCCTTAGAACCTTTGTTAAGTCCTTTTTAAACTCCTTACGAATGGTTTCAACTTTTAAAAAATTTTGAGGGTTTTCTTTTTTCCTTCTACCATAAGCAACCACTGTTATTTTGTTAAAACCCTTTGGAACCTCAGATATTATTCCCCTCTTGTAGTAAGAGTTCAGTACATCCTGAACAAGCTTCTTCTGTTCTGGAGTTAAGTATGTAAGACTGTTTAACTTTTCCAGTACCTCTTCGTAAGCCCTTTCCCTGTAGGAAAATATCGGAAGGTACTTTTCTTTTATCCTCTCCCTCTTTTTCTCCGTCTCCTCCTCGTCTACCGCATTGACCGATACCGGAGACCTGATATCAACAGGGCTAACCTCTCCCGGCTTTAAAAGGGGAATGTTTACAAAGTTGAGTGGAAGTAGAAATAGGGTCGATAGAATACTCAGTAGGAGAACCAGGGAGTAAACAATCAAACTATTCTTCCTTTCTTGACTCAAACTTTTCATAGGCCTTTATAATCTCCTGAACCAGTCTGTGTCTCACAACGTCTTCCCTTGAAAATTCAACAATCTCTATTCCCTTTATACCCCTTAAAATCCTTGTAGCTTCCACAAGCCCTGATGTCTTATTTGATGGAAGGTCAATCTGTGTAACGTCTCCAGTTATCACAACCTTAGAGCCAAATCCTAACCTCGTTAAAAACATCTTCATCTGTTCCCTTGTAGTGTTTTGAGCTTCATCGAGTATGATGAAGGCATCGTTCAGAGTCCTTCCCCTCATGTAGGCAAGGGGAGCTATTTCAAAAATGTTCCTTTCAAGGTACGAATTAACCTTTTCCGGCTCTATCATTTCAAAGAGGGCATCGTAGAGCGGTTTAAGGTAAGGGTCTATCTTTTCCTGAAGGGTTCCCGGCAGGAAGCCCAACTTCTCTCCGGCCTCTACTGCAGGCCTTGTAAGAATAAGGCGGTTAATAAGCCCCTTTTTAAAGTAGGAGACTGCCATTGCTACCGCTAAGTAGGTCTTTCCCGTTCCTGCAGGTCCTACACCGAAAACTATGTCGTTGTTCTTTATTGCTTCGTAGTATCTCCTCTGTGTAGGGGTCTTTGCAACAACCTTCTTTCCACGGTAGGTAGTTACTATTACTTCTCCTGCAGATTCCTTAATCCTTGGTTCCTTCCTTGCAGAGAGCTGGGTAATGTACATATCAACGTCTGACTTCGTAAGCTTATGGCCTGACTTTACAAGCCCTTCTAAGTCCTTTAGAAATTTTCTTGCCTTCTCCTCGCCCTCGGAGTTCCCGTTTATCATTATCTCGTTTCCACGGGAACCTAACCTTACATTGAGTATTTCTGCAAGCTTTTTAAGGTTCTCCTCGTGGTGTCCAACAATTGTGTAAAAGTCCTCCGGTTCAAGCTCTAAAATGACCTTAATCAATTCTCCTCCTTTCTTAAGTTTTCAACTTCAACCTTTAAGGAATTTCTAAACCAAACATCCCTCTGAGGGAATGGAATCTCTATTCCGTTCTCCTTCAATTTATACCAGGCCTTGTAGTAAAACTCACTAACCACATCCCTTACCCTTATGTGCTTTCTGACATCTATCCAGAAAATTGCCGTAAATAAGATTGCACTGTCTCCCAATTCCTCAAATCTTACACTCTTGGGGAGGAATTTGACCACGTTGGGAATTTCATCAATTACAGAGGAAAGTATCTCCTTAACTTTTAAGGGGTCTGAGGAGTACGAAACACCAACGGGAATTTTTATTCTGACGTACGGGTCTCTAAAGGAGAAGTTTACGATTGGAGAGTTTATAAAGGACGAGTTTGGAATCGAAATCTCAACGCCATCGTTCGTCCTTACGATTGTTGAGAGTATTCCTATATCGCTTACCTTTCCAAAGACGCTTGGAATTTCCCTTCCGAGGGTAGATATAGATATTGAGGGGAGCTCTATAATATCACCGACCTTTAGCTTCTTGCTAAACAGGAGTATGAAACCGCTAATGTAGTTGTTCATTATTGTTTGGAGGCCAAATCCGATACCGACGCCCAAAGTACCGGCTATCGGAAGGAGGACTTTCCACGTTATTCCTAATGCTGAAAGTAGAACAATTAAATTAAAAAGGACACCCAAGTTGAATATTAAAGCCTCCGCTGAACCTCCCTCTACCTCCCTCCTTTCCTTCGGAAATGTTAGCTTTATGAACTTCTTTCCTACATTTAAAAGTGAAAAGAGAATCAATCCCAAAAGTAGAGCGTTTAAAATATTTCCGAGGGATATCTTTATTAACTCTGTCTTTATTATATAAATTGAGTAAAACTTATTGATGATATTGTATAAATTGGAAAAATTGGATAATGATTTGATAAATAAAACAATGTAAATCACAGAAGATAGCAGCTTTAAGTTCGATTCAACTACTTCTGCATCCCTATCGGAAAGTCTGTTTTTCAAAAACTCACTGAATCTAGGTATTAATTTTGAGTATATTAAAATTAATAAAGTAGTTAGTATTAAGATTATTGCTAATCCAACTAATGTCTGGGAATTAAAGGTTAGATAGTTAAAAATCCACATAGCAAAAATTACTGTTAGAGTGAATAGTCCCGATATTTTAAGTATTTTTCTATTTTTCTCAGATTTTATTATTGAACAAAATTCTAAAAATATTACAACGATTCCAAGCGATACAAACAGTTTTCTTAACTTTAACACCAATGTTAAGTAGAGGTCTGAAAGGTTAGGGAAAAATACGTAAATTAAGGATAGAACATAGGCGGTTAAGAAGGTCAAATAGGGAATATACTTGATAATTTTCCTCTGGGAGAGAATGTGAACAGCTCTCACCATATAGAGAGAGGAAATCAGAACAACAGTATTCCTGAAAAGCTCCCTATAGTTCCAATTCGTTAAATTTTCAGAAAGTTTCCAACCTAAAAAGAAGAGACTCAGAGAGAACAGAACGAGGAGGGTTACATCAGCTACCGTCCTTTCAAACTTGTTACTGATGAATTTCCTAATCAGGACTTCAGAAATAACCGAAATAAAGAGAGCTCCGATGTAGAGGAGAAGGGGAAGGTAGAGGTTAGCTTCCAACTTCAACAAAGGAGATTCCTCCGTGATTCTTTACCCTGATTACCTTGTCTCCTACAACCTCAAGTTCTGGGTCGTGTGTAACAATGAGCATCTGAGGAAGTTTTGTCTTTAAAGCTGTGAGGAGTTCTGTGAGTCCCATTCTCCTCTGGGCATCCAAGTGAACGGTCGGCTCGTCCAAAACTAGGAGCTCCATCCTCTGTGAAAAGTTCCTTGCTATTGCAAACCTCAAGGCAAGGGCAAAGGCTACCTGCTGTCCTCCAGAAAGCTCATCCAAGCTCATCGTTCCCTGACCGGGGATTCCAAAAGTTACTGTAAGGTTCTCATCTATGTACAGGTCTCCAAACTCAAAGTCAAAAACAGAGAAAAGCTCCTTACAGTAGTAGGCTATTTGGGGAAGCAGCATCGTTCTTACAAACTTTAAAAATCCCTCCCCCGGATGCATACTCCTTTCTACCTCTGAAAGAAGGTTCACAGCCTGACGAACTTTTAAAAAGTTTTCTTTTATCCTTTCCCCCTCCTCAATTCTCCTCTTTAACCTATTAAGGCTCTCTTCCAAACCGGCCTTTTCTCCGATTAATTTGCTCAGCTTCTCCTTCTTTTTCTGAAACCGGGATATCAGCTCCTTGGAGCTCTCCTTAAACGCTCTATAGAGTCCCTCATCGAACGAAAGTTCCTCCAACCTCCTCCTAAGGGAAGATTCTCTTTCCCGAAGTCTCAACAACTCCTCTTCAAGCTCTGAAAGTTCCTTCCTTAAATCCCCCTCTGAGCTAATTTCACCCTCCAACCTCTTAAGGAGATTCTCCTTCTCCTTTAGTTTTCTCAAGAACTCTGAAAGTTCCTTACCGTTTGAAACTGGAATTCCGTACCTTACCTTTAATTCCTTTGTCCTTTGCTTCAGTTTGGAAATCTCCCCTTCGAGCTCATTGAGCTTCTCCTTTAGTTGGAGAACCTCCTCCTCTTTAGGTTGTTTCTCAACAAATTCCCTTAAACTCTTAATTTCCTGGAATAGCTCTGTTTTTCTCTTTAAAACTTCTAATCTTGATTTTTCCAAATCCGAAATTGAAATTTCTAATTGTTTAATCTCATCCTGATTAAACTTAGGGATTTTCCCCGATAGCACCTCTATCTCTTTTTCAATTTTCTGAATTTCAGATTCTAAAGTTTCTTTTTTAACGATTAAGTTTTCCTTTAACTTAACTTCCTTTTCCAAACTTTTGACTTCATCACTCAGCTTCTCAATTTCATTTAAGAGTTTATCCTCCTCATTACTGACCTTGATTAACCTATTTTTAGATTCCCCTATCAAATTTAACCTTTTCTCCTCAGTCAAATCTCCGTTACAAACGGGGCACTTAGAGTCTCCTCTCTGTAGTAGTTTAACTCTATCAGAGAGCTCCTCTTTCTCATTCCTTATTAAATTCAGTTTTTCCTGTAAATTCTTAAACTTACTAAGTTTTCTCTCATATTCGAATCTTAATTTCTCAAATTCACCAAGGTTCATCTCTGGAATCTCTTCCCTGAGTTTTAAGAGTTGGGCTTTTTTCATTTCAATTTTGGATGTTACTTTTGTAAATTCATCCTTCAGCCTGTTTAAATCGTTAAATTTTTCTACCAATAATTCTTTATCTTTTATTAGCTCTTCTTCTTTCCAACTTAAGTTACTTAATTCAGCTTCTAACTTTGGTAAATCTTCCTCTATCCTTTTCTTTTCACTTAACAACTTGCTTTTTTCATCTAAAATTTTCTTCAAATTTTCATATTCCTTAGTTAAAAACTTTAAGTTCTGAACGACTTCACTTAACTCTTCAGCCCCCTTTAGAGGTTTAATCTCACCTTTAAGTCTTAAAATATCTCCTTTCTTTCCTTCTAATTCCTTAAGTTTTTCGTTTAACTTCTTTATCTTCTCCTTGATTTTTTGAATATTTAATTGGACACTACTTAATTCTGTTGAAATTTGAGTGTAAACATTCTTCTTCTCCTCTAACTTTTCTAACTCCTTTTGAATCCTCTCTACTTCGCCCTTTTCATTTTTGACTTCACTTGATAGCATCTTTATTCTTTCTTTTAAAACTTCTATAGTCTTTTCTAATTTTTTTCCTTCCTCCTTTTCCTTCTCCACTCCAACAATTGAAACCTCTAAGTGCTTCTTAAAGCCCTCAATTTCCTTCCTCTCCTTCTTTATCATCTCATGTTTCTTTTCGTACTCATCAAGTCCCAAAAGCCTGTTTAGAACCTTTCTTCTATCCAAAGGACTTCCCTTTAAAAGCCCAACTATTTCTCCCTGAGGTACAAAGACTGTATTCTTGAATATTTCAGGCATCAGACCCAGTGAATTTCTGACTACTTCCTTAACCTGTTTTACTCCAGTTGCTTCAAGCTTTCCGTTTTTAAACAGAGTTGCAGTATTTCTCCTTACAGAAAATTCTCTCAAAACTGTATACTCGTTACCCCTGTGTATAAATGTTAGCTCAACTTCTCCGCTGTTCGACTTTCTGTTTATGAGCTTTTCCAACCTACTCTTCCTCAAATCCTCACCAAAAAGGCCAAAGAATATTCCCCTTAAGATGGAGGTCTTTCCTGAGGCATTCTCTCCCAATACGACGTAGGTCTCGTCGTTGAAGTTTATTTCCGTCTGAACGTGGGAAAGGAAGTTCTTTAACCTTAAGCTCCTCAGTCTTATCATGTTATCTCCTCAAACTCCTCCTTATCCTTCATCTTTAAATTTTTCCCTTCCCTTAAAATAACAGTAAAGCAGAAAACGACAAATCCAAAAACTGTCATCCAAGAAAAGACCATAAAGAGAAGTGAACTACCCTTCATTTCTCCTCCTCCTATCTGCCAAGTAAACCATAAAAGCCTGAAGGGCAAGGATGAAAATCATTACAAAGCGGGCTGCCCATACCTGAAAATCACCAGTAACTAATTTCTGAGGAAGCTGGCTTAAGGTCCAGGCTGAAAGGATTGCAAAGAGGGAAAGGGGAGTCACGTATTTTAGGATGTAGTAGAAAAGTTTAGGAACTTTAAAGAGAGCTCCCCTGTTAATCTCCTCCCATGCCCTCTCTCCTCCAAAGAGCCAAAAGAAAACAAAAACCTCGAGGAGTGCAAAGAGAACTACAAAAAACGTTCCTGCCCAGAAATCCATCTCATCGAGTGCTTTTGGCATGAAAATTGGGATTTGAGCCACTAAGAAGGTGAAGATTATAGTCACAGTTACTGCAATCTTCCTCGATAGACCAAACTCATCCTCTAAAAATGCAACTATCGGCATCGTTATGGCAACAGAGGAAGTAGCTCCTGCAAAGAACAGAAGGAAGAACCAGAAGAATCCTAAAATATCTCCTCCTGTCAATTGAGAAAAGAGCGCAGGAAGTGTTACAAATGCAAGGTTGAATGCACCACTGCTCGCAACAGACGTTGAATTAACTACACCAAAGAAGGCAACGGCTGCAGGAATTGCTATTGACCCCCCTAAAATGACCTCGGCAAGCTCGTTGAGGGAAGCTGCAGAGAGCCCTGAAGCCACTATATCGTCATCCTTTTTTATGTATGAGGCATAGGTAATTATTGCTCCAAATCCTAAACTCAAAGTGAAGAATACCTGACCTGCTGCCGCAAGCCATACCTTTGGGTTTGAGAGTTCCGACAGATTGGGATGCCATAGGAAGTCCAATCCCTGAACAGCTGTTCCGTGAGGTGTTTCTATTAGAACTACTCTAACCATTAAAAATAGGGCCAGTATAAAGAGGGTAGGCATCGCAACTTTTGCAAACTTTTCAATACCTCCGCTGATTCCCCTGTAGAGAATAAAGCCATTAAAAGCAACCGTAATGAGGAAAAATATGTAGGCTATGAATGATGGCCTTGTATAGTCCCTTAATAGGTTTTCAAACGGCTTTAGAAATTCACTCTGTGTTAAATGTGGGTCTGGATGGGGAAGAAGTCCTAAAAGTGCGTAAAAGGAATACCCCAAAGTCCAAGACTCAATGTATATGTAGTAACAGAGAACAACAAAGGGAACAAAAAGCCCTAAAACTCCTAAATACTTTGAGATTGGGTTTTTCCAGAGTAACTTAAAAATTGCAGGGGTAGTTCCGTGACCCTTTTCTCCTCCGTACCTACCTATTGCCCACTCTGTCCACATTAAGGGTATTGCTATTAAAAGCATGGCAATCATGTAAGGTATCATAAAGGCGCCACCACCGTTTTGGGCTGCCTGAGTTGGAAATCTGAGGAAGTTCCCAAGGCCTACTGCATTTCCAGCCATAGCAAGAATTAGGCCTATTCGGGAGCTCCAGTGTTCCCTTGATTCCATTCTCTTCCTCCGATAATTTGTATAAATTGAGTGTTTATTTTAAAACAGGAGGAATCATGAAGTACGTCTTTGGACCTGTATTTTCCAGGAGGTTAGGATTTTCGTTAGGAGTAGACCTCGTTCCCTTCAAAGTCTGCAGTATGGACTGCCTGTACTGTGAAGTTGGAGCCACAACCGAGAAAACGTTAAACAGGGCCGAGTACGTTCCATTTGATGGAGTTAAGTCAGAACTTTCGGAATTCCTGAAGGGAAATCCTGACATAGACTATATAACATTCTCAGGTTATGGAGAACCTACTCTCTTTTCAAGGTTGGGAGATTTGGTTAAGTGGATAAAGGACGAGTTCCCCCAGTTTAAATTAGCTCTTTTAACAAACAGTTCTCTCCTTCATAGGGACGATGTTATGAACGACGTTAAAGAAATCGACCTGGTTCTCCCATCACTTGATGCTGCAACTGATGAAACTTTTAAAAAGTTAAACAGACCTGTTTCTGGATTAACTGTTAACAGAGTAGTTGAGGGAATTTTAAGATTAAAAAGTGAAACAGAATCAAAGATTTGGTTAGAGACTCTATTCGTGAGAGGAATAAACGATAAAAAGGAAGAAATTGAGAGGTTAGGAGAGCTAATTTATAGAATCTCTCCTGATAAGTGGCATTTAAACACAGTTGTAAGACCACCGGCTTATGGAGTAGAGGGACTTTCGTTTGAGAAACTATCTGAGATAGCCAAAATAGTTAATTACCCAAACACGGAAATTGTTGCAAAGTCTGTTGCTAAGAAGAGAAAAATGCCGGTAAATGAACTTAGAGAGGAGATTTATCAAATAGTTGTAAGGAGGCCATGTCCCGTTGATGAAATTGCTGATGCCTTAGGAGTCTTGAAGGAGGAGGTTGAAAGTATAGTTGAAAAATTGGAAGAGGAAGGGAAAGTTAAGACTGTTTTCTACGGAGGAGAACCATACGTAAAGGGTATTTCTGGTTAGTCTTTCTTCTGTTTTTTCTATTTGACAACGCTTATGGACTTGAAATAGAAGTAGAAAAAAGTGTCTGTTTTGACGAATCGATTGCTTACCAAATAGAGAAGGAATCCTCCCGAATTTGTACATTTACAGACTGTATTTCCTCTGCCAAAAGTCTCCTTGAAAGTTTAGGATACAGTGTAAAAAGAGAAGGAGATACGTTAAAAATTGTAGACTATAGGTTAATCAAAAAGGTAGAAATTAGGGGAGATATTGGAAATCTTACTGATGTAAAGAAGGTGGTCTCCTTCTTGCTTCTTGGAAAACCTGTAAACAAGAGCGATATAGAAAATGCCGAGTACATACTCTTTTTAAAGATTCGCTCACTGGGATACTCAAAACCCGATATCAGTTATGCTGTAAAAAAAACAGAATGCGGTTATGAGGTTCTGTTCGCTGTCAAGAATTTAATTCTCTACAAAATATCAAAGATAGAATTGACTTTTAGTGGTGATACATCTATCAAATCAGAGGTAGAGAATGAGATTAGGGAACTTACAGGAGAAACTCCCGAGTACTCCTTTCTATCTAAACTTAAGGAAAAATTCATCAATTTAATGCTGAATAGAGGATACTACAATGGAAGGGTTAACCTAAGACTTGAGCCGATTGAAGGGCATAGAGGTTTGGTGAAACTCTTAATCTCTGTTCAGACTGGGAAAAAGTACATTGTAAAATTTGATGGGAACAGGCACTTTTCAGAAAAAAAACTCTCAAAACTGTTAACTTTTCGTAGAGCAGCTGCTGTTGACCCATTTGAGATTGAAAACTCCGTGAGGAACATAGAAACTTTCTACCAAAATAACGGGTTCCCTTTCGTATCTGTAAAGGCAACTACGAGGGAGGTTGATGGTAAGGAGATTGTTGAATTTAAAATAGACGAAGGACCAGAAGTTTTCTTTAAGGAGTTTAAATTTCTGGGAATTGATGAAACATTGGTTGATAGGAGAAAAATAGAGAAGTTTATGGGGAAACCTTTCTCTCAAAGGGCTGTTAATTCTATAAAACTGGAACTCATTAACAATCTAAAGAGAAAAGGTTACCTATCTGCTAAGGTCAATGTTTCTATTTCCAAAGAAGGAACTGTTAAGTTTACAGTGGAAAAGGGGCCAGTTTACAGAATTGTTTCACTAAAGGTTGAAGGAGACACACTCAACTGTTTTAAGGGAATAAAACTTCCCACTGTCTACAGTGATAGAGTTTTAGAGGATATTTTAAACAAAGTTTCCGACTGCTATGGATTTAAGGGATTTCCCGATGTTAAAGTTATTTACAGAAAGAAGGAGTTAGGAAGGAGGAGAAATGAGGTTTTAATGGGGGTCTTTATTAGAATTTTTCCTGGAAAGGAGTATAGATTTGGATACGTAATCTTTCAGGGCCTTAAAAGAACAAAATTAAAGTACATAAAGAACCTTGTATTGATTAAACCATCCCAAATTTACTCAAAAGAGAGAGTAACGAAACAGTACTCCATTTTAATGGATAGCAGGCTCTTTTCCAAGATAGACATCAAGGAGTTTAAGACAGATTCTGCAATCTCCGAGGTTATTACTCTTCAGGAGGGAAGTCTTTTAAAAACTAAGGGATTTATAGGATATGGAACGGATTCTGGAATAGTTACAAATGGTTTCTTAAGCTCTACATCCCCCTTTGGTTATGGTCTGAAGTACTTCCTCTTTGGAAAGTACAGACAAAAAGAGGGCTACGATGCCGTTTTTAAGGTGATGAAACCTCAATTCCCCTTCAGGAAATGGGACACTTCCTATTCCATAGTCAAGAAGGAGCAGATATACGAGAGTTTTAAAACTGACAAAACTACTTACAACTTTGAACTTTTAAGGAGAAAGAGTAAATCCTTCTTTCAAACCTTTAGGGTTGAAGTTTCAAGGGAGAAAATTAGTAACACCTCAATAAGGGCTAAAAGTTCCTTTTTAAAGAGAAGCTTTGTCTATTCTCAGACTTACGACAGGAGGGATAACAAGTCAAACCCAAAAAGAGGTTTCCTTTCATTTTTAAATCTCTCCCTATCAGGATTTCTCTTAGGAGGTGATACAGACTACGTTATGGCAGAGGAAAAGTTTCTCTACCTCTTTCCCATTGGAGAGGAAATATTTGTAGTAAGGTTAAATGGAGGTATTATTAACTCCATAGGGGGAAAGCCTGTTCCTGTTCAGGACCGGTTCTTTTTAGGTGGTGCAGAGAGCATTAGAGGGTACAAGTATGGAACAGTATCACCTATGGATGAGAAGGGTAACTACATAGGCGGTAAAGCTTACGGACTTTTTAGTTTAGAGGTTAGAAAAAGTCTAACTAAGAGTTTGGAGGGAGCTCTCTTCTACGATTCAGGAAGGGTATTTAGAGAACCTTCCCAGTTTAAACTTTCCAACTGGTACTCATCTGTAGGTTTTGGGATTCGTTACCTTACTCCCGTTGGACCTTTAAGGTTTGATTACGGTTACAAGCTTAAGAAAGTTCCTAGTCAGGGAAGGGGTAGATTTCATATATCCTTCGGCTTTCCCTTCTAAGAGATACTTTTGTAGTACTCCTTTTCAAAGGCCAGTTCAATCTCCTTAAAGAGCTCCTCCTTCACCTCGTCTATACTTCCCCTTTTCTCATAACCGGCAGCCATCTTGTGGCCACCACCTCCCAAGTTCTTTGCTACTTCAGCTACGTTTATCTTCCCCTTTGACCTTAACGAAACCTTCCAGAAGTTTTCCTCAATTTCCTTAAAAAAGACTGCCACCTCAACACCCTCTATTGACCTTGGATAGTTTATAAACCCCTCAGACTCCTCAGGATACGCTCCTGTTTCCTCCAAAAATTTCCTGAAGAGTGTTATGTGGGCCACTCTTTGGTCAAGGGCAAACTTCAGAGTTTTAAGAACGAGTTCCAAGAGCTTGTACCTGTTAATCCTGTTTCTTTCGAAGATGTTCGTATAGACTGTATAGGGCTCAACTCCCTTTTTTAGAAGTTCTGCTGCCACCAAGTGGGTATCAAGTGAAGTATTTGAATAGTTGAAGCTGCCAGTATCAGTTAAGATTCCGGTGTATATAGGAAGTGCGACACTCCTGTCTATAAGCTCCTCAGAAATAAGCTTCATTATGTAGTATGAGAGCTCACACGTACTTGATATGTCTGGCTCAACAATAAAATAGTCTGTAAAGGGCTCTGCAGTTATGTGGTGGTCTATAACGAGCGACCTCTTGGCAGGTATTTCCCCAAATCCCGTTCTTTTAGGCTCAGAAACGTCAGTTATTATTACCCAGTCAAACTCCTTCCTTATTTCTTCAGCTACTTCTACTTCGTTAACATTTGGAAGGTAGCCAAAGAAGTAGGGGATTCTATCCCTGTAAAAAATTTTTACACTCTTTCCCAACTTCTTTAAGAAGTTGTACCAGCCTAACGAGCTTCCAACGGCATCACCGTCTGGATTTTTATGGGTTGTTATGAGAATGTCACCTTCCATAGCTTTTATAAGCTCTGCCGTTTCCTTTCTATTTAACTTCATAACATTACCTCTGGAGATACTACAAACTCAGGCCTTGGAACCGTTCTCACTCTAATCCTCTTGCCCAAAAGGTGATGAATGTATCCACTTGCTCTGTTTAGCCTTTCAACTGCCGTTAAAACATCCTCTTTTTTTAGTCCCGAAATAAAAACTGTAGCCTTTGAGCCATCCTTTGAGAGTTCAACCCCTTGAACGGTAATGAAGATTTCCTCCGGTAAGTCTATCTCCCTTCTTACAATATTCGATATTTCCCTTACAAGTGTCGACTTTAACCTTTCCCTTCTAATACTTTTCATCTAATCTCCACTAACCGTTAGTTCTTTTACTAAAACTGAAGGTGAACAAACATTTCCAAGCCATTTCTGGTCGGCACCGACCTCAGTTATTCCATTGAGAAGTTCTTTAACATTTCCTGCAACCGTCATTCCTGTAACAGGAGTTACCCTTTCACCATCAACAAAGTAAACCCCACTTATGCCGATTGAGAACTCTCCAGAAATTGGATTAATTGTATGGAGACCCATTGCATCCGTAACTAAAATAACCTCTTTTGGCGTTTTAACCAACTCCTGGAGGTTAAGAGCTCCCCTCTCAACAACCAAGTTTGTAACTCCCGATGTAGGTAGGGATGATATCGAGCTTCTCATTCCATTTCCCGTAGGCTTTAGTCCCAACTTTTTAGCAGAGTACATGTCAACCAGGAAGTTCTTCAAAACTCCCCTCTCTATAACTGCCTTTTTCTTTGTAGCTACTCCTTCATCGTCGTACGGGCAACTTCCGGCTCCATCCAAGTTGAGCGGGTCGTCATAAATCGTTAGTACGTGGTTTGCAACCTCGTAGCCCAACCTGTCCTTGAATAGGGATTTTCCCCTTAAAACGTTGTTTCCCAAGAATGCCGAAGAAAGGGTGCTTATCAGCTCTGCAAAGACCGTATTTTTAAATATTACGGGAACCCTCTTTGTCTTTATTGGTTTTGCTCCAAGGAGCTCAACAGCACTGCTACCTGCTGTTACAGCCACAAGTTTGGGATTGAGATTTTGGAAAAACCTGCTTGACTGGTAATCCCAACCTATTTGGGAGCTCCCATTCTCCTCAGCAGCCAACAGGATGCTCAATGAAAAGTTTGAAGTTGTATAGGAAAAGGAGTTTTCATTTGAGTTGTAGTAGTAAACGGTTTCCTTAGAGTCTGAATAGGAGGCTTTCCTCACCCTTTTAATCTTACTGCTGTAACTTAATGCCTCCTCCTCTAACTGTTTCGCAATTTCAATCTTTTTTTCTATGGGTATTTCATTAAAGGTTTCATCAAAGAGGGGAAAGTCCAATTCACTCTTCTGGGGCATAGAAAAAGCGTACTCATCGGGCTCCGCTATCTTTGCATTTTCCTTAGCACACTCAATCGCTATTCTAACTCCATCGTCAGAAACATCGTTTGTATAGGCAAATCCTAACCTTCCCTCTGAGACAAGTCTGATGGCTAAGCCCTTTGTTATCGAGCTCTTTATTCTGTTTACCTCTCTCTCCTTAACCTCTACGGAAGTTCCCACACCTTCAACAGCATAAATATCGTAATTTTCAACCCCTAATTTCTCAATCAAACCTGCTACTTTCTCAATTATTTTGAACATTTACTTCCTCCAGGTTTTTAAAGAATTCCCTCACTTCATCAGGCCTTCCACAGCTTTTCTTTCCCTCTGTGCAGTAGCCTAAGTAGTAGCAGTTAGGACCAACGTTCTTAAAGAGCTCCGGAAACTTCTTCCTTAACTCAATTAACATCTTAATCGCCATTCCCCTGATTTCCCACTGTGCACGGGAACAGGTTCTAAGCCTTAGAAAGTGGACTAACTCCTCTCCGTTCATTGTAAAGAGAACCCTTGTGGTACAGGCATTGGGAAGAACGAACCTTGCATCCTCTTTTGAAACTCCAGCCTCAACGAACTTACTGTAAACCTTCCCTAAAAGTTCCATTACATCATTGTAGTTGTAATCCTTCCCTTCAACAGAAACTCTCACTCCTTCAAGTGATTTCGGCTTAACATACGGAAAGTTTTCCATACTCACATACCTTTGAGACTGTTGACTGTAGGAAGCCGGTCTGTGCCTTACAAGCTGGTGTGAACATGCCCTCGATATTCCGTCTACAAGAAAGGTAAATGAAAAGTGTCTGAGCTTTTCAGAAATCTCTTTTAAATTGGGAGCATTGTAGGATAGGAGAATTACCTCCAAAATTCTTCCTCCGATGGTAAAGTTGGAATTTAATTATATGATTATTCATTCTCAAATTGGACGAGAGGGAGTCTTGCCTCCTTTGCAATTTCCTTTGCCAACCAGTCTGGATAACCTTCCCTGTAAATTACCTTAACAATCCCGGCATTTATCAGCATTTTTACACACAGGGAACATGGACAGTGGGTACAGTACAAAACGGAACCTTTCGTTGAAACTCCGTGGAGTGCTGCCTGTATTATTGCATTCTGCTCTGCATGTAGCCCCCTACAGAGTTCGTGCCTTTCCCCACTCGGAACTCCCAACTTTTCCCTTAAACAGCCAACCTCCTCAGGGTGTTTCAGCCCCGACGGAGGCCCGTTGTAACCTGTCGATATTATTCTTCTATCCTTTACTAAAACTGCCCCAACCTTTCTTCTAAGGCAGGTAGACCTCGTTGAGACCATCTGGGCAATGGACATAAAGTACTGGTCCCAGGATGGTCTTGACAATTAGTGTCCTCCAAAAATGTGGTGATAAGCCGTCATTATGAGGGTTATAAACATAAATATGTAGAGAATAATCTCAACTGAGGCTATCCATTTTCTAAAGCCAAAAACTGTTCTTAGAGCTCTGGCCACACTGACCTCCAAAAACAAAGATTGATTTATTATACAACCAAGTTATCTTCTTTAATAACAACCTGCCCTGTAAACAGTGCAACCAAAGTTCCATTCTCCTTTTTGACCTCTACACAGTAAAGTCCTGTCTTCCTTTTCCTCTCCTTTTCATAGGCAAATGCTGTTAACTTTTCACCCTCAAAAGCAGGATTTGAAAAGTAGATGTTGGCTTGAACTGCTAAAGCAACGTTTCCGTAGCTGTTTGATGCAACAGCAAAGGCAAAGTCCGCTAATGAAAAGATTGCTCCTCCCTGACAGACTCCCGCTGCATTCAACATCTTCTTGCTAACTACCATTTCAACATTTGCTCTTCCCTTATCTACACTTACAACCCTCATATTAAAGTTCTTGGCTATCCTATCGTTTTCCTCCATAAATGAGGCTACTTCCCTCGGTGACATTTCTTCCTCCAAAAGAAAAGGGGCAAGAGCGAGCCCCTAAACTCTCTCTAAAGCAGCCTTTCCTATCTTTACCCCTTCCTGGAATGCCGTTTTGTTTAGGTCAATGAACCTCTTTGGGACACTCTTCTCAATTGCCCTTAAAAAGGATTCCTCGGATATTAGGGGGGTTCCGTCAAACTGAAGGGATGTTGCAACCTGAAAAACGCCGAGTGCGACAATATTCATAACCTGACGTCTTCCGAGAACCTCTGCAGCAGTCCTTGCAATAGGAGCAGAAACCACCCTGTAGAGGTTGCAGTCGAGGTCACACTGAACTAAGTCCTCATCAACAATCACAAGAGCTCCAGGTTTCACATTTGCAAGTACATCTGCAGAGCCCTCACTACATTCCGGGTCTAACCTTATAGGCTTACCCTTTACCATTTCATCGTAAGCCTCTTGGGATTGAATGATAACTGCATCAAGCTCTGTTGTTTGGGGAAAGTCTATCTGCTGGTCAGATATAACGACGTCACCTAAGGATGTTCCACTCCTCATGGCAGCACCGTAAGCTGCTGTTTGGGTAGCCCAGAGCCCCTCCTCAGCTGCAGCAGTTGCAAGTACAACAGCAGCTAAAATCGAACCCTGACCAGCAGAACCTATAACTCTAACTTCGTATCTCATTTTTCACCTCCGGAAAGCTGCTTAACCCTGTTCCAGTAAACCTCTGTATACTCAGGTCTTGAATCATCGTGGTAAAGGACTCCTCTTGGAAGTTTCCCTGCTCTCTTCTCCTCAGGAAGCTTCTCCCAGGCCTTGAGGGGTAGTGTATTCTCCTTTAACCACATGTACATCTCTTCAAAGGTCATCCTGTTCTTTCTGCCGTAGATAATCGTACAGGGTGAGAGAACCTCAATAAAGGAGAATCCCTTGTGTTTTATACCGTCCTGAATCAGTTTTTTGAGCTCTGTAACGTGGTAAGCAGTTCCCCTTGCTACGTAAGTTGCACCTGCAGCTTTGGCAAGTTCGGCAACGTTAAAGTTTGGCTCATAGTTACCACCGGGGGTTGTTGTTGTCTGTGCTCCAAGTGGTGTTGTAGGAGATACCTGTCCGTGGGTCATACCGTAAATCCAGTTGTTAATCATCACAACCGTTAGGTCTATGTTTCTACGAGCTGCGTGAATGAAGTGGTTGCCTCCAATGGCAAAACAATCACCGTCACCTGTAAATACGATTGTTGTTAACTCCGGTTTGAAAAGCTTTAATCCAGTTGCGAATGCGAGAGCTCTACCGTGGGTAGTGTGGAGTGTAAAGCCATCAAAGTAACCTGGAGTTCTTGATGAACACCCGATTCCTGATACCATTGAAACCTGGTCGTTGTCTATTCCCAAATCGTAGAGGGCCATACAGGTTGCCTTTAAGGCCTGTCCTATTCCACACCCTGGACACCAAATAGTGGGTAATTTATCCAGCCTTAGGTATTTAAAGTAGGATTCCTTCTTCTCAATTACCTTATCGAACGAAACAGCCATAACTTCCTCCTTAAACTTTAGCTTTTGCTATTTCCTCTATCCTTTCAACAATTTCTGAGGGGAAGATAACCTTTCCGTTTGCCCTGTTTAGCCTATAAACGGGAGCTTCCCCTTTTGTACATCTCTCAACCTCTAATACGTACTGTCCCATGTTAAGCTCTGGAACGAGTATTGCATTGACCTGTTTAGCAACCCTATTTAGAGTTTCCTCCGGAGATGGCCATATTGTTACGACTCTTAAAAGACCGACCTTAATTCCCTTTTCCCTTGCAATGTCAACGGCCGTTTTAGCTGCCCTTGCCGTTGTTCCAAAGGCAACAATTGCAAATTCGGCATCATCCAACTTATAATCTTCGTTTTTCTCCATTTCGGGCTGATTTCTCTTAACCTTTCTGATGAGTCTCTCTATAAGCTCCTCACACATTTCTGGATTTGTTGTTGGAAAACCTGTATAGTCGTGGTGAAGTCCCGTTGCATGTCCCCTGTAACCCGGTGTTCCGTAGGGAGCAATTGCAGGAACATCGTCCTCTCCCGGTTTGTAAGGAAGGTATTCCTCGGGTGAAACTTCGGGCATTTTTCTGTTCCAGATTTCTACTTTATCGGGAGTAAAGAGCTCCATATTCACAGTTTCCCTCATGTGGCCTAAGACCTCATCAAGGAGAAGGACAACGGGAGTCCTTAACCTTTCAGCCCAGTTGAAAGCCCTGATTGTTTCCTCCATAATTTCCTGAACGTTTCCTGGATAGAAGACAGGAATGAGCTTATCACCATGGGTTCCCCATAGGGACTGCATAATCTCCTGCTGTCCAATCTGCGTTGGGAGACCTGTAGAAGGACCGCCCCTTTGAACGTTAACAACCACACAGGGAGCCTCTGTCATAAATGCATAACCCAAGTTTTCCTGCTTCAGAGAAAATCCCGGACCAGAAGTTGCAGTCATTGCCTTCGCGCCTGCAAATGAAGCACCAACAACTGCAGCCATTGAGGCAATCTCATCCTCCATCTGGATAAAGGCTCCTCCGTATTTTGGAAGGAGCTCTGCCATTCTCTCTGCAATCTCTGAGGATGGAGTAATAGGATAACCGGCGTAGAATCTACACCCTGCTAAAATTGCAGCCTCCGCACAGGCGTGGTTTCCATACTTTAGTTCAAGCTTAGCCATAGTTTCCTCCTTAAGCGTTTGCTACTTCTTCGTATTCCTCCGGCGTAAAGACGTAGATACAGAAGTCAGGACATATCATTTCACACTGCTTACAACCGATACACTTCTCAGGATGGGCAACTGTCATTATTGCCCTAACCTTGTCAAGCTCTAAAACCTTTGTAGGACAAACTGAAGCACAGATGTTGCACCCTTTGCACCAGTCCTCTCTAACAACAACAACACCCTTTGCAGCCATAGTTTCCTCCTTTAGATAATTCCTCTCTCCTTTAGGGCTCTCTCCATCATTTCACCAATTTCGGCAGGAGTGTTACAGACGTAGGCACCTGCCTCCCTTAGTGCTTCCATTTTGCTCTTGGCGTCTCCCTTTCCTCCGGTAATGATTGCTCCTGCGTGTCCCATTCTCCTACCCGGAGGAGCTGTAACTCCAGCAATGTAAGCAACAACAGGCTTTTCAACCTTTTCCTTTATGTACTCAGCAGCTTCCTCCTCCATGGTTCCACCAATCTCTCCAATTAGAACAATAGCATCTGTATCTGGGTCGTTGTTAAACATTTCTACAGCTTCCCTGTGGGTCGTTCCCGGTACAGGGTCTCCGCCGATTCCGATAACCGTTGACTGTCCAATTCCCCTTGTTGTTAATTGGTATGCTGCTTCGTATGTTAATGTACCAGAACGGGAAACTATTCCGACTCTTCCCTTTTTAAATATGTGACCAGGCATGATTCCCATCTTACACTCTTCTGGAGTTATAATCCCAGGACAGTTAGGCCCTATGTACCTCACTCCTGTTCCCTGGAGAGCTCTCTTCACCTTTACCATATCGTTTACAGGTATTCCCTCAGTAATACAAACAATAAGTTTTATTCCTGCATCAGCTGCCTCCATAATGGCATCTGCAGCAAAGGCTGGTGGAACAAATATTAGAGAAGCATTGGCTCCTGTTTCCTTTACCGCCTCCTCAACGGTGTTAAAAACAGGAACTTTAAACTTTTCCTCATTATCGCTCCAGTTCATTCCTCCCTTTCCAGGAGTAACTCCAGCAACTATTTTTGTTCCATACTCCAAACATTGCTTTGCATGGAAAGAGCCCTCTTTTCCTGTTAATCCCTGAACAACAACTTTAGTATTTTTATCTACTAAAACGCTCATTTTCCCCTCCTTATAGTTCTCCTTTTGCAGCTTTTACGGCTTTTTGAGCACCGTCGGCCATATCCTTTGCAGGGATAATGTTGAGCCCACTCTCTTCAAGCATCTTTCTACCCAACTCAACGTTTGTTCCCTCAAGTCTTACAATTAGAGGTCTATCCAACTCCACCTGTTTTGCAGCCTCTATGATTCCTCCAGCAATTCTATCGCACCTAACAATTCCACCAAATATGTTTACAAAGATTGCCTTTACTTTAGGGTCTGAAAGGAGGAGCTTAAATGCAGCTGCGACTCTCTCTACAGTTGCCGTTCCCCCAACATCCAAGAAGTTTGCCGGCTCACCGCCGTAGAACTTAATTGTGTCCATGGTTGCCATTGCAAGACCGGCACCGTTAACCATACATCCTATGTTTCCATCTAACTTTACGTAGTTCAAATCCCACTTTTTAGCTTCAAGCTCCAACGGGTCTATCTGAGTTACATCCTCAAGTTCCTGAACATCAGGATGTCTAAATAGGGCATTATCGTCAAAGTCTATTTTGGCATCTAAGCAAACAAAAGAATCCTCTTTTGTTTTAACAAGGGGATTTATCTCAATTAATGAGGCATCAAGTTCAAAGTACATATTTGAAAGGGTCATAAGGATTTTCACAAATTGACTTATCAATTTTCTATCTGTCAACCCTATTTTAAATGCAATCTTTCTCGCCTGATACGGTAGGAGACCTATTGCAGGGTCAACGTGCTCCTTTACTATCAATTCAGGATTTGTCTTTGCTATCTCCTCAATTTCCATACCCCCTGCAGCAGAAACCATGAAAACAGGTTTAGAAACTTCTCTATCCAGAGTTAACCCTACGTAAAACTCCTTATCAATGTTTACTCCTTCCTCTATAAGGACGCAGTTTATGGGAAGGCCTTCAGGGTTTTGATAGGTTTTAAGTCTACTCCCAATCATTTGAGCTGCAATTTCTCCGGCTTCTTCAGGAGACTTTGCGAGCTTAACTCCTCCAGCTTTTCCCCTTCCACCGGCATGAACCTGAGCCTTTACTACTACAACTGGTGTTCCAAGTTCCTTTGCAGCACACTCCGCTTCATGAGCATTGTGGGCAACTATTCCTTTTGGAATTGGTAAACCGTACTTCTTAAAAATCTCCTTTGCCTGATACTCATGGATTTTCATCCTATCCTCCCGCCACGTAAGTTGGAGAAATTTTAACAAAATTTTTACAGAACTTTTACATAAGAGAAATATTAGGCTTCAAACTCCAGCTTAGTTAACTCCTTCTTTAACTGCTCAATATCATTTATCTGGGTTAGGACGTTATAGGTAAGTTCTACTTGAAGTTCGGCTTCCAACTTCCTTATTACACTATCGAGTGAATCAAATTTATTTGTAAATACAAGGAAATTGTCTCCCGAGTATCTTACAATAACAGCATTCTGAAGTTCAGAGTTCAGCAGCTCTACCGTCTTTTTAAGAATGTAATCTCCTCTCTTCCAACCCTCTTTAATGTTAATTTCTCTTAACTTTCTAATATCTACTGTAAAAGCAAACAGATGAGGAAACCTTTCCCTTGCAACAGAAAATGCAAACTCTAAAGCGGTTCTACTAAATACTCCGGTTAAATGGTCCCTTAAAAAGTAGTCAAGTCTTCTTTCCTCTAAAGTTTTGAAAAGTTCCGAGGACAGGTAATAATCCTCTGAAGTGACAGGAGGGGTCTCGTACATGAAAACCCTTAAAGCAATGTTTACAATATCGGGATCGTAGAATTCCCCAGCTTTTAAAGAAATTTCTTTTAAGGCCTCTTTCTTCTCCATTCCCTTTCTGTATATTCTGTTGCTTGTCATAGCATCAAAAGAGTCTGCAATGGCTAAAATTCTCGCTTGAATGGGTATCTTGTTTCCTTTAAGCCCTTCAGGATATCCGAAACCATTCCACCTTTCATGGTGATATCTAATACCGGGAAGCGAATCCTTTAAGGGCTCTATATGTTTAAGTAGTTCATAGCTTAACTCCGGATGGATTCTGATAATTTCGTACTCTTCATCTGTTAACTTTGAGGGTTTTAAAAGTATACTGTCCGGTATTCCTATTTTTCCAATGTCGTGTAAAAGTCCCGCTATATACGTAGCTTCTACCTCTTTTGGAGTAAGTCCCAACTCTTCTGCTATTCTCCTTGAGTAGTAAGCAACTCTCTCTGAATGTCCTCTTGTATAGGCGTCCCTTATTTCAATTCCTCGTACAAAGCTCTCAACAATTCCCTTGGTTAGTTCTTTTTCCTCTTGGAGTTTTCTCTCTAAGTTATAAATTAACTTTCTAATTTGGGTAGATATAGCTATAGAACGAGAAATGTTCCTTAAAAAATTTTTATTTTCTTCAGATAAAGGTTCCTTTGACTTCTTAAAGAAAATAGTAAAACCTAAAATTTCAGAAAAAGATGATAGTGGTATGGCAAAAACATACTTTATTCCTATTTCCCTTTCAAAAGATGATAGAATGTTTTCTTTATCTGTTTCTATTTCTCTGTTTGCTTCAAGAAGAAGAGGTTCTATGCCTTCCAAATCATCTACTTTTTTTCTAAAAACTTTTGACTCTTCACTTGTAATAATTAATCTCAAGTTTACTTGATTTGAATCATCAAAATTTTTTATTCCTATAATAGCTCCATCGCACCCAGCCATTGAAAGAACCTTTTTAATTAACGATACGAACTCTCCGTTAAATCCCTTGCCTATTGTTAACAAATGTATAAATTGAGATATTATCTCTTCTTTTATATTCTTTTGCTCAATTTTCTCAATCATATTATTGATACTGATTCTAATACGGTCAAATTCATCATTATTTTTTGAGTATGGAAGTTTATTTAACTGACCTTTGGAGATTTTTTTTATGTCCTGTCTTATTCTATCTAAAGGTTTTAAGTATAATTTCCGAATAAAGTATAAGATTACAATATTTCCAGGAACTATGATTAAAAGTAGCAATAAAGATGTTTTTAAAGCTATTAATTGAGATTTACTTTCAATAAAGTTCTTATCTAAGGCTATGTATATTTCCTTTTTTCCATCGGGGAAAATTAAGTTCTTTTTTATAATAAATTTCCCTTCTAAAGAAGGAGGTTGTTTAATATAAACTTTTTCTATGTAGGGAGCTCTCTTGAGAATACCTATAAGTTCGTTAACTCTCTTTTTTGAACCAACAGAAACTGCTGAAACTTCAATGTAACTTTCAGCACTTCTAATTAAGGCGTTAAGAATGTGCTCCTCAAATGATTTCTTTGTAACGAAATAGGATAGAATTGATAGTAAAATGAATTCAAGAATACTTATTATCGTTAATAGCCAGTATTTATCCAACTTCATAATATAATTAACCTTTACAATAGAAAAATTTTAAGTTTAAATCCTTAATCTCCATCATTTTAAGAACTGCAGGGTCCTTTAATTCATCTACTCCAAAATTCCATGATTTTATCAAATAGGAAAAATCCTTTTTATTAAGAATAAATTTTTTCCTTGCAAGTAAATAATAAGTATCATTTTTTCCTTCAGCAACTTTACAAACTCTATACCAATTTGGTAGTAATTCTACCAATTTATTGGTAGTATCCTTATCTGCAATAACTACAGAGTACTTACTCAGATTGAGAAACTTTATAAAATCTTTCTTATTTACAATATCAATCTTAATACTAAAATCAGTACTTTCAAATTTCCCAAAAACTTCTGCAATTTTAAAAGGAATGGTGAGAGCTGAATTGAATGTTATAACAAAGACTTCCTCTCTCAATAAACAGGAACTCACTAAGATTATCAATAACAATAAATTTATAAATAACTTTCTAATATTCATTGCAAAAAAATTGTAACAAAATTACCTTAAATTACAATTTAGTATTGCTTTGATCTTTTTCTGGAAAAGTGAAAAATATCTATTTTTAAAGCTGGAAAACTATCACCCTTCTTTCCTTTTCTGCTATGTGGACATGGAGCAAATGTTTATACAGTTTCTTTGCTTAGGTTTTTTCTAAACCTAAGCTATCGATTTAGCTCCACCTCTTCCCATATTCTACCTTTGCCGTGAGGGGAACTGATAGATTTATACAATTTTCCATAGTCCCCTTTACCAATTGAACTACCTTATCCCGTTTTTCCTCAGGAACCTCAATCACAACTTCGTCGTGAACCTGTAAAACTAAGTAACTGTCCTCTTCCTCCAATTTCCTGTAAAGCTCCACCATAGCCAGCTTCATTATGTCAGCTGCAGTTCCCTGAATTGTTGCGTTTACAGCTGCCCTCTCTCCAAAGCTCCTTACCTGGTAGCTCCTGTCCTTTAACTCCGGAAGGGGTCTAATTCTTCCAAAAAGTGTCCTCACGTAACCTTTCTCGTAGGCTTCCTTCAGAGTCCTCTCTATGTACTCCTTTACCTTTGGAAACTGGTTGAAGTAGTTCTTTATGTACTCTTCGGCCTCCTTTATGGGTATTCCCAACCTCTCAGAAAGTCCATGGGGACTCATGCCGTAGATGATTCCAAAGTTAACGGTTTTCGCTATCCTCCTCTCTCTTTCTCCTATCTCTTCCTTTCCAAAAAGGTACCTTGCTGTTTCTGTGTGTATGTCCCTTCCCGTTCTAAAAGCCTCTATCAATTTTTCATCTCCGGAGAGGTGAGCAAGAATTCTGAGCTCTATTTGTGAGTAGTCTGCCCAAACAAGGGTATAACCTTCAGGAGCCGTTACGGCCTGTCTCACTTTCTTTGAAAACTCATCGGAAGCTGGAAGGTTCTGAAGGTTAGGTTCTACGGAAGAGAGCCTTCCAGTTGCCGTTGCCGTTTGGAGAAACTTCCCGTGAACCCTTCCATCCTCTCCAATGTGCTTGAGTATTCCCTTAACAAAAGTTCCGTAGAGTTTTGTTAATTTTCTGTACTCAAGTAGATACTCAGCTATTCTGCTTCCTTCAAGGGCTAAAGTCGTCAGGGTTTCAACGTCTGTTGAGTACCCAGACTTTGTCTTCTTAAGGGGCTTTAATTTCAACTTTTCAAATAGAACGTAGGAAAGCTGTTTCGGGGAGTTTATGTTAAAAACCTCTCCGGCCTCTTCGTATATTTTCTCCTTTAAACTCTCCGTTTCACCAACTATTTCGCTTCCAAGGTTTTCCAAGTAATCAACATCGAAGAGAACCCCCCTCTTCTCCATTTTATAGAGTACGTAGGAAAGGGGGAGCTCTATTCTCTTGTAAATTTCAGATAGTCCTAACCTCTTCACTTCATTCTTCAATTTTTCAATTAGATTAAACGTGTGGTGTAGGTAGTGTTCAATCGGTGAAAGGTCTACACTCTCTAAGAACTCCTTGAGGAGATTTTCAGGGGAGTAGTTTTTTAAAAGGGGGTTTTTTAGGTAGTAAAGAAGGGATATGTCCTCAATCTCTCTTTTAGAGATTTCCTCTCCAAGTTTGTGGTAGAGCTCCTTTAAATTGTACGTGTAGATTTTCCCAGCCCTTTTAATAAGCTCAAGGGCCTTTTCCCTTTTGACTTTTAGAAATCCCTTCGGATTGGAGATTAAAAAGTCTCCATCGGCTGGAACTACCGTAACTGAAGGTCTGGTAAAGAGGTCTCCAACTGATAAGTACCTCTCCAACTCATCTTCCGAGAGCTCCCTTCCTCTCTCAATCTCTTTTCCAAAGTCAAGGTCTGGAAAGAGCTTTTTAAGTTCAACTGCAACGCTCCTCATTTCAAGCTCTGATAGGACCTCCCTCAAACAGTCTCCGTTTGGCTTTTCCATTTTAAGGTCTTTAATAGTGACGTTTAAAGGAACGTCTGTCTTTATCCTTGCAAGTTCCCTGCTTAAAAATGCCTGCTCCTTGAACTTCTCAAGGAGCTCCCTCCTCTTTGGAGTCAATTTATCTAAATTTTGATAAATGTTCTCAAGGAAACCGAATTTCCTGATGAAGTCAAGAGCTGTTTTCTCACCGATTCCTGGAACTCCTGGAATGTTGTCTATAGTGTCTCCAGAAAGTCCAAAAACATCGGGAATCTGCCCAGGCTCTATACCGTACCTCTCCTTGAACGTTTTGAGGTCGTAAGTTTTTGATTTACCAGTTTTGTTGGATATGGCTACTACAATGGTGTTCTCATCTATCAACTGTCTCATATCCTTGTCTGGAGTAACAATTACGACCTGAGCTCCCTCCTTTGAAAACTTTTTCGAAAGAGTACCTATAATGTCGTCGGCCTCGTACCCTTCCTTTTCCAAAACCCTTACTCCCAGACACTCTAAAAATCTCTTTATGTATGGAAGCTGAACTTTAAACTCATCCGGAATTGGCTTCCTGTTAGCCTTGTAACTTTTCATCAGTTTTGTTCTAAACGTTTTCTTTCCGGCATCGAAGACAACTGCTAAATACTCAGGTTTGTAGTCCTTCAAGAGCTTTAAAAATATCCTTATGAACCCATAAACCGCCGTTGTAGGGAATCCCTTACTCGTTTTAAATCCCTTATTTTTAAGGGCATAGTAAGCCCTGTATGCAAGACTGCTCCCATCAAACAGAAAAACTTTCTCCATTAACCTCTCCTGTGATTAGTTCAAAGGCATTCGTTACGCTACCTGCACCAAGGGATAAGAACACATCTCCGGGCTTTAACTCCCTCTTCAGGGTTCTGCAGGCATCCTCAAGACTTCCACAGTAGAGAGCTCCACACTCCCTTGCTAACTTTTCAGCGGAAACGTCTGGAATAGGAACTTCACCGGCAGAATATATATCGCAGATGTAGAGGTTGTCTATTTCCCTTAAAACTTTTACAAATTCGTTCCATAGGAGAGCGGTTCTCGTGTACCTGTGGGGCTGAAATAGAACGACCAATCTCCTGTCTGGAAAGGAGTTTTTCAGAGCTTCATAGGATGCTTCAATCTCCGTAGGATGGTGACCGTAGTCGTCAATGAACGTAACACCTCCTACAGTTCCCTTGAGTTCCATTCTCCTGCTTGCATTTCTAAACTCCTCCAAGTTTTCAGAAATCTCACTAAAGGGAATTCCTACCTCTAAAGAAACAGATAGAGCTCCCAATGCGTTTAAAACGTTGTGTTTCCCAGGAAGGTTGAGCTTGACTCTTCCAAGTTTTTCACCCTTGTACTTCACATCAAAAAGACTTCCAAGCTTTAAAAATGTTAAGTTTTCAGCTGTGAAATCTGCATCCTTGAATCCGTAAGTTGCCTTTCTCTTGTAAATCTTTGGAACGATTTCCCTGACGTTCCGACACTCAGTACACAAAAAAACCTTTCCGTAGAAAGAAACCCTGTTTGCAAAATCTAAAAAGGCCCTCTTCAAGTTTTCAAAACTTCCGTAGTGATCTAAGTGGTCAGCATCTATGTTTGTAACTACCGAAAAGGTAGGATTTAACCTCAAAAACGTTCCATCGCTCTCATCGGCCTCCGCAACTATCCAGTTTCCCTCTCCCTTCAGGGCATTTACCCCTCCTAAAAACGAGAGCTTTCCTCCAACCAAAATTGTCGGCTTTAGTCCTGCACCGTAGAGTATTTTTGAAACCATTGAGCTTGTTGTAGTCTTTCCGTGCGTTCCGGCGACGGCTATTCCCTCCTTCAGCTTCATTAAATCCGATAGGACGTCAGCCCTCGGAATAACAGGAATTCCCATCTCCCTTGCTGCAGATATTTCGGGGTTATCCTCTTTAACTGCAGAGGAGTGAATGACAATGTCAGCTCCCCTAACGTTCTCCTTTCTGTGTCCTATAAAAACCCTAATACCGCTCTCTTCAAGTTTGTCCACCATGGAGCTCCTTATGATGTCCGAACCCTGAACAGAATACCCCTCTGACTTTAGAACGAGGGCAATTCCGGACATTCCAATTCCACCAATTCCTACAATGTGAATGACCAAAACTCCCTCCTTTGCCCAAACTCTACAAAAGTTTAAATTCGTACAGTGAAAATTTCAAATTTGGAGTGAAAAGTTGCCAATTTTGATAGATGGAATTTTTGAGGGTAAGAGATTACAGAGGGAACTAAAGAAGTTTGGACTTAAAAAGGGAGACGTTAGAGAAACCTGCACTGCAAACGGGAAAACACTCGTTTACCTGAAGGATGAGAGTCTGTGTAAGCTGTTTGAGGAGTTCATTCCCTCTAAGGAGGAGGAAGTTGAAATATGTACGGTACATCGCTACGTAGAGAAGTTTAAGTATCTGATAGACCTTGAAAGGTTAGCAGAGATAGAGGCACAGGAGGAGGAGATAAGGAGGCTCTCCGGAAAGGAAAGGGAGCTCTTAGGAAGGGCAGTTCTGGACTTAAAGGGAACGAAGGCAGGAACAAAGTTCCACCTTCATCTCGTGAGGTTCTGGAGGGAAAAACCGATAGAGACGGAGATTTCAACGGGAGATATAGTCCTGATAAGTAAGGGAAACCCCATAAAGAGCGACCTTTTGGGAACCGTTGTGAGAATAACTGAAAAGACGATAACTGTTGCCTTTGACAATAGACCTCCTAACTGGGTCTATAAAAAGGGAGTAAGGATAGACCTTTATGTAAACGACGTTACGTTTAAGAGGATGGAGGAAAATTTAGAGGAGCTCCGTCACACAGTTGGAAGGCAGAGGGAACTGAGAAACATTATTCTTGGACTCAAAATACCGAAAAGGGCGGAGCCTTCAGAGTTTAATTTGGTTGATAAAAGGTTAAACGAGACTCAAGGGAGGGCTGTAAGTCTGGCCTTAGGTTCCTCAGACTTTTTCCTCATTCACGGACCTCCCGGAACGGGAAAGACGAGCACTGTAACGGAGCTAATTGTCCAGTTTGTTAAGAGGGGTAAAAAGGTACTGGCCACTGCTGACTCAAACATAGCTGCAGACAACATTCTCTTAAACCTGAGCAAGTATTCTGAGTTAAAGCTTGTAAGGATTGGCCACCCTGCAAGGGTTCTTGAGGAGTTGGAGAAATTCTCCATATACGCCCTCTACGAGGAGCACGAAAAGAGTAAGAAGGTTAAGGAGGGTTGGGAGAAAGTAAAGGAGCTCATAGAGAAGAGGGAGAAGTTTACAAAACCTGTTCCACAGCTTAGAAGGGGAATGAGCGATGAAGAAATCGTTTACTTCGGAAGAAAGGGAAAGGGCTTCAGGGGAATTCCAAAAAAGGTCATGAGGTCAATGGCAGAATGGATACTGACAAACTACGAAATTGATATGAGAAGAAAGACACTAAAGGAAATGGAAAGCTCTATACTCAGAGAAATTATTTCCGATGCTGATGTTGTAATCTCCACAAACTCGATGGTTAAATCGGAACTCCTTGAAGGATTCCACTTTGACGTTGCTGTTATTGATGAGGGAAGCCAACAGGTTGAACCTTCGACGTTAATTCCAATAATGAGAGCGGATAGGTTCTACATTGCAGGAGACCACAAACAACTTCCTCCTACCGTTGTTAGCGAAGAGGCCAAAGAGTTGGAAAGGACTCTCTTTGAGAAGCTGATAGAAAGGGAACCGGAGCTCTCCTCAATGTTACGGGTTCAGTACAGAATGAACGAGAGGATAATGGAGTTTCCAAACAGGGAGTTCTACGAGGGTAAGCTCATTGCTGCTCCTGAGGTAAAGGATAGAACGTTGGCAGACTTTAGTCTCTCTGAACCGCAAAAGTTTGAAGCTGTTTTATCCCCCGAAGTCCCAATTGGTTTCATCGATACATCAAGGATAAATGCCTACGAGTTTCAGCCTTCAGGTTCAACGTCATACGAGAACTACGAGGAGGCAAAGATTGCTGTTGAGTTGGCTCTGGAACTCCACAGAATGGGACTCGATAAAAGGGAAATCGGAATAATTACTCCCTATGCAGCTCAGGTTAAGCTCATAAAGCAGATGCTGATTGAGAAGGATTTTAAGGTGGAGGTCAACTCCGTTGATGGATTTCAGGGAAGGGAAAAGGAAGTGATAGTAGTTTCATTTGTACGCTCAAACGATGAGGGGGAGATAGGGTTCTTAAGGGATTTAAGGAGGTTGAACGTTGCAATAACCCGCCCAAGGAGAAAGCTCATACTGATAGGAAATACAAAGACCCTCTCCTCCCATCCTGTATACGAGAGGTTCATCAACTATGTAAAAGAAGCGGGGAAGATTGAGGTTTTATCCTAATCCTCTGGAACAACGTAGTTAATGAGAGTTCCTATTCCCTCAATCTCAACCTCTACCCTATCATCAGAATTTAGGGGACCTACTCCCGGAGGGGTTCCCGTCGAGATTACATCTCCAGGTAAGAGTGTCATGACTTGAGAAACAAAGGAAACGAGCTCAAAGGGGGAAAATATCATATCTTCGGTGTTTCCCCTTTGTCTTACCTTCCCGTTGACCCTCGTTTCAATCCTAAGTCCTATCGGGTCGATATCCGTATTAATCCATGGGCCGTAAGGAGCAAATGTGTCAAAGGACTTTGCTCTCGTATATTGGACGTCTTTCTTCTGCAAATCCCTTGCCGTTACATCGTTAAAACAGGAGTATCCCAATATATACTCTTTAGCTTCTTCAGGGGATACTTTTCTACACTTTCTCCCAATAACTACGACAAGTTCCCCTTCATAGTCAACCCTATTTGACATCTTTGGAAGAACAATCTTCATCTTGTTCGATATCACAGCTGTTGAGGGTTTGAGGAAAATGAGGGGCTCCTCAGGAATGGGCTTTCCCATCTCCTCTGCATGGGCTTTGTAGTTAAGACCAACTGCAACAATTTTTGTTGGCCTCGTTGGAGACAGGAACTTCACATCCTTAAAGGATAGAGGCTCTCCCTCGGGTGTAACACCCTCCATAAGTTCAGAAACTCTTCTTTCCTTCAAGGGAAGAATCTCCTTTCCCCTTATAAGTCCGAAGATTGTCCTATCCCCGTACTTAAACCTTCCTACCTTCAACTTTCCCTCCTAAACAGCGGCCATGCCGTACATTTTACCAACTGCTAATAATCTGTCTCCTTCACTTAAAGGGTATTCAGGAGTAAGGAGTTTCAGCTCTAAGTCCTCAGAAAAGAGGTCAACAGAGTAAAGGGATTTACCTTCAAAGCCAATTTCTGATACAGAGGTAATTATTCCGATTACTGTGTAGTTTTCCCTATCTGAAAGAATGCAGGTATCAAAGAGTTCCTCAGGCTTTTGGAAAAACTCCCTTAAAAGTCTAACTGTTCCCTCCTCTCCTAAACTCCTTTCCAATTTCTCTCTGGCTTTTTCGTTTCCCTTTATAGCTAATTTTAGGAGCTCCCTATTTTCATCCACTACTTGGTCAAAGTGAGAGATGGGAGGAAGTTTTTTTACCCTGTTTGAGTAAATAGTTAAGGCAACGTCCATTTCGCTTGATAGTTTCTCGGGAAGTTGACACAAGTTACAGAGTTCAAAGTGAAAGGCGTTGCCGGTTGTGACCTCTATTGCCTCAACCAAAAGTGTGAACTCATCCAACGATTGGATTTTAAAGTTAAAGTCCTCAAAGGTAAAGAGACTTCCATTCTTATAACCTACATAACAGCCAAGGGGAATTTCTTCAGACCTTGAAAAGAAGGATAGTTTTTCCTTTTTTAAGAGGTAATTAAAGATTGAAAAATTTTCATCAACTTCTAAGTGACCACAGGTTAACTTTTCTGATGTATCCAATAGGTCGTCAAAAACGTAATGTTTAACTGTTACTTCCTCTCCTTCATCAACTGCCCTTTCACAGAGCTCCTTGTCCAGTCCCAGTAAACTGAAACTATCGTCCATAAATTCTCCCAAATCGGTTTAATAAGGGGGAAATACCCCCTTAGTACTGGTCATGAATTTCAAGTTGGTTAAAGAAGAAGGGAATTTCGTAGCTTGCAGATTCGGGAGAGTCCGATGCATGAACCGCGTTTCTCCCAACATCAGTTCCGTACTTTTTCCTAATAGTTCCTTCTGCAGCTTTGGCAGGGTCTGTAGCTCCTATGATTTCCCTTACTTTGCTTATCGCATTTTCTCCCTCAAGAACCATAGGAACACAGGGGCCGGATGACATGAAGTCTGTAAGTTCATCGTAAAATGGTCTCTCCTTATGGACTATGTAAAACTTTTTAGCCTGTTCCTTTGAAAGGTGAACCATCTTAATTGCCAAGAGCTTCAAGTCGTTCTCCTGTAGAATTCTAACGATGTCTCCAACTGCATTCTTCTTAACAGCATCGGGTTTTACAATTACAAGAGTCCTCTCAACTGCCATTTCACTCCTCCGTCCTTTCTAATTTGCGCTGTATTATACCCTTTCTAACTTTTTGAAGGTAATTATGGGCAAGTCTCGTAGGTTCAGGAAGCTTATAACCCCTTCCAAGTTTTAGAACAATTTCAAGGGACTCCTCAGGAGTTATCAGATTTCCCGGAGAGACAAAAACGGGTTTAACTCTGTCCCTCATCCTAACGGCATATCCGAGAATTTCTTTAGTTTTTGGATCAACGATAGGTGAACTGCAGCCTGCCTTTTCGCAGGCTTCCTCAAATTTTCCGTGGAGAATCTTCTTTGCACACCCTATCGTAGGTACGTTCATAACGATTCCAAAGTGTGTAGCTATTCCAAGCCTTCTTGGATGGGCTATTCCGTGTCCGTCAATAACCACCAAATCAGGCTTATTTTTTAGTTTTAAGTAGGTTTTGACCAAAAGTGGAACCTCACGGAAGGCCAGAAATCCCGGAACGTATGGAACCTTTACCTCCATTGTGTCATAAGTTTTCTCAACTACTTTTAAACTTGGAAACTCGAGAATTACAAATGCTCCAATTCCAACTGTTGGGTTCTTATAAGGGTCAATAAAGGTTAAATCACATCCTCCAATGAGTTTTATCTCCTTTTCAAGTGGTCTGAGTTTTAGTTTTTTAAGGAGCTCCCTTTGAGCCCTCTCCGCCTTCTTGAAGGAAAACCTCACGTCTCAACCCTTCCGAAGAGTATAAGACCTAGTGAAGTGAAGAGAATTAAGGGAGCAAAGGATGCATAAATTGGTGGCAGAGCTCCACTCTTTCCTAAACTTATAAAGAGCGACGTTGTAACCCACATTAGAACGATTAGGGTACTTACAATCAATACCGTGTATCCTTTTCTGTTCCTCGGATTAAAAACACCAAAGGGTATTCCAATAAGGGTTACAACCAAGGAATAGAGGGATATTGCTAATTTTGAATAGAGCTCCATCTGAAATTGTCTCGTATCATAACCCAATCTTTCAAGCCTCTTAATGGTTATAAACAACTCACTTAAGCTCTTAGCCTCCGGCAGTGTTCCTGACGACTTTAAATCCTTAATATCAACACCTAAGTTGAGTGAAAGTTCGTTTAACCTCTCAGTTTTTAATTTATTTAAATCCCTTATAAAAACGTCTTTAAACTTCCAAACTCCGTTACCTTCATAGAAAACCTCCCTTCCATCGATTCTCCTTGTAGGTTGAAAGTTCTCCTCCTCTATAACACTTCCCCACCTTCCCCTTCTCTCCTTTACGTCCAACTTCCTTATAAACACGAATTTCCTACTCCCACTTTTAAACCAGACCTCACTTGCCTCTTTAGGGCTAGCCCTTTCCATCTTTCTCTCAATTTCCGAGGAAACCTTCAACCCCTTTGGAACAAAAAGCTCGTGAACGAGGAGTGAGAAAAGTGAGGAGAGAAGAGCCAAGACGAAAAGAGGAACTGAGAATCTATAGGTACTTATCCCGAGGGCCCTGATAACCGTTAGTTCACTCGTTGACGAAAATCGAGAGAGAGTTACCACGGTTGAGATTAGAACTGCTATAGGTAAAACTCTAACGGTGTAAAGTGGAAACCTGCCAGATATGAACTGGAGCTCAGACTTAAGTCCAAGTTTCATTGAAATACTGATGTGACTCACAAAGTCTATTATTCCGAATATTGTTAGAAACGTTAACAGTGTCAAAAACAGAAGCTTCAGCCCCTCAGAGAAAACGTACCTATCTAAAATCTTTACCATCTCGTTCCTGCGTAAATCCTAATTTTTTCCTTAACTGCAAGGTAGTAAAAAATGGAGGAGAGAACTCCGAATACTAAATCCGGAAGAAGGGTTAGAGGAGGAAAATTCGAGCTTAGAGCAAGCTTCTTTGAGAAAACGTACAGAACGTAGTAGAGAACAATTACAGTTAGACTTATGATAATTCCCATTCCGTAAGCTCCCCTTGGAAGCGAAACGGATACTGAGAAAATCAGAATTCCCACAATTAGGGAGGATAGGGATAAGGATAACCTCTTTAGGATTTCTGTTAAACTCTCGGAATCCCTTTTCTTTAAAAGTTGGCTTAGCGTTTTGTACTTTTTAGCTTCAAACTTTTCGCCTTCGGAAAACTTGTAGAGCTCCAGTGTATAGTTTTTAAACTTTAAAAACTGAAACTCCTCCGGCTTTTCCCAGTTTAAAACCTGAGCAGTTCCGTTGTAGATGTCCAAAAAAACCGTATTGTTCTCAGTCCTTAAACCGCCTTCTCTTCCAAATATTACTATGAATTTATCCTTTCTATCAAGTGAGACCATAAAGTTTTCGATTAGTCCCTGTTTAGGAAAGATTCTATCCACGTAGAACGTAACTCCAGGAAAGTTTGACGAGAAGTTCTTTGGAGTTATACTCATAGTTAGCTTCTTCTTTACAAGTTCCTCAATCTCCTTCTTAACAGCAACGTTGCTTTTTGGAGCTAAGTACATCGTAGAGTAGAGAGAAAAGAGTGAAAAGAGAATGCCTAACAGAAGGACGGGAATGGATATCTGGCTAATACTGACACCGCAGGACCTTAAAACGGTAATTTCATTGTTGCTCTCCATCTGGAGAAATACGATTAAGACTGAAATCACAAAGGACACAGAAATAACAACTCCAAAAAAGGCAGGAAGGGTTTTTACTAAAACAGAGAGAAACTCTGTAAAAGAAACTCCCTGACCTATAACAGTTTCCGCTATTTGAGAGGCCCTATCAATCAGTATTACAAATAGAAACAGTAAAAAGGTGAAGATTACCGTTTTAAACAGTTCATAGAAAATGTACCTGTAAAGAGTCTTCATTTTTCCTTCTTAACGTATCTGTACCAATCAACAACCAAAGCACTTGCAATAAAGATTGAGGAATAGGTACCTACCGTTATACCTACAAGGAGAACGAAGGCAAAGTCGTTTATTACACCTCCTCCAAACATGTAGAGACAAAAAACAACAAATAGAGTGGTTAGAGATGTTATTAAGGTTCTTGAGAGTGTTTGGTTTATACTGTCATTAACAATTTCCTCAAAGGGCTTACTTCTCAGTAAAACTTTCATATTTTCCCTGATTCTGTCGTAAACAACAATTGTATCGTTTATAGAGTAACCGATAACCGTTAGAAGAGCTGCAATAACGGGTAAACTGAATTCCCTACCTACAGACATAAATACTCCCGTTGTTGCTAGAGCGTCGTGAACCAAAGCAAGGACTGCACCAAAGGCAAAAATCGGCTCGAATCTCCAGGCAACATAAATGAGAATACCAATCAGGGCATAGATTACGGCCATTATTCCCTTTTCCCTCAACTCCTTACCAATTGTAGGACCTATCATTTCAACTCTTCTTATTTCAACTTTATCCTTAAATTTCTCTTTTAAGACTTCCCTTATTAAATCAGCCGTTTTATTAGGGTCTTTTATAGCAGGAGCTTTGATAAGAAACTCATTTTTACCCTCAATGTTTTGAACCAAAATTCCTTCAATCTTTCCCTTAAAGACCTGTCTGATTTTTTCCGTATTTATATCCTTTTCATCTATCCTTACCTGAACTAAAACTCCCCCTGTAAAGTCTATTCCAAACTTAGGTTTAACAATAAATATCCCGTAGAGCCAGCTTCCTACTATAAGTGACAGTGAAAGTAAATAGGCAAAGTATCTTTTCCCTATAAAGCCAATTTTCTTCATCTACTACTCCCTAAATTTTGAATAGGTTAGGTTTGTACTTAACAATAAGGTCAAGAATAACCTTTGTAACGAAAACAGCAGTAAACATACTTGACAGGATACCTAAGGATAGTGTAACGGCAAAACCCTTTATAGGACCTGTTCCAAATTGAAAGAGAACTGCTGCAGCAATTAAGGTTGTTACGTTGGCATCGAGTATTGTTCCCCAGGCTCTTGAAAAGCCTGCTTCAACGGAGGAAAAAAGGTTCCTTCCCTTTCTAAGTTCCTCTTTTATTCTCTCGAATATGATTACGTTGGCATCAACGGCCATACCTACGGTTAAGATGTAACCAGCTATTCCTGGCAGAGTTAAGGTAGCTCCTAAAAGAACCATCATGGACCATAGGAGAACTACGTTCATAAGGAGGGCTAAATCGGCGGCCAATCCGGCAAGCTTGTAGTTAAGGAGCATAAACAGCATAACAATAACTATTCCTGCTACTCCTGCCTTTATTCCTTTTTCAACGGACTCCTTACCCAAGGATGGTCCTACTGTTGTCTCCTCAACAATTTTCACAGGTGCAGGTAGAGCTCCAGCTCTTAAAACTATAGATAGGTCCCTTGCCTCTTGATAGGAAAACTGTCCCGTTATCTGTCCCCTCGAACCGATAGCGCTCCTTATTACGGGAGCAGACTGAACTTTACCGTCAAGGACGATTGCAAGTCTCGTTCCTAGGTGTTTCGCCGTGTATTCTTTAAATATCCTTGCTCCCTCAGGTTTTAGGACGAAGCTCACTGCAGGCATACCGTTTTCGTCCCTACTCGGGTAGGCATCCTTAAGGTAAGCTCCGGTCAGTATCGGTTCTCTCTTAACTATGAAGAAGTTGTAGGCTACAACCTTTCCAGATTTGTTCTTAATTTCCTGAATTAAAACCTGCTGGTCATCCGGTACCTTTCCGCCGAAGGCCTTAACCACATCCTCAGGAGAGTGGAAGGGAAGTTTTTCCTCCTTTCCGTTCTTGACTTCGTAGAACGTTGGTCCCGATGGTGAAGGTTTAACAACAATCCTCGCCCCTTCTGGAACCGTCCCTCCCAACTTTGTTATAAGTTCCCCTACACTCCTTGCCGTATCAACCACTTCCTTAAATTCAAGGTTTGCAACCTTTCCAATTACCTTCTTGGCCCTTTCTGGGTTCTTAACCCCAGGGAGCTCCACAATAATCCTGTCCTTTCCGTTTCTAACAATAACAGGTTCTGCTACACCCAACTGGTCTATTCTGTTCCTTATCGTTTCAAGGGCCTGTTCTGCAAGCCTATCTATCTCCTTTGACTTGTAGGATGGTTTAAGTGAGAGCTCTATCTCCTTTCCCTTGACCTTGATGTTAAACATATTTGAGTAGTCATCCTCTATTTTTGAAACGGCCTGTTTAACGTAGTCGGGAGATAGTAAGGAAATCTCTAGGTTTGTTTTTCTCCTATCGGCGGATACAACGGGAATGTTCTCCTCCTCCAAACTCCTCTTAATCTCCCTCAGAGCCGTTGAAACCTCATTCTCAAGGGCTTTTTCCGTATCAATCTGGAGAACCAAGTGGGTACCGCCTTTGAGGTCAAGCCCTAAGTTTATGGGCTTCGTTAGATCAATATAGAGGGTACCTAATAGGACTATCAGAACGAACAGTATTTTCCACTTAAGGTTTTTCATAAGAACTCCTCACCTTTAAACTTTGCTCCATGAATAATACAAAATTAAAGGTCTGTATCGTTTATCCTGAGCCTGAATTTGTAGCCAAAAACCTCCGTAGCCCTCCTGCACATCTCCATTCGGGGCTGAAATATGGAGAAGTAGTCAAGTAGGTCCGAAATTCTCGTATCAATTTTGAGAATGAGTTTTACAGTTCTCGTTACCTTATCAACCTCAAGGTTACTGTACAGAACTGCGTAGTTGACCCTGTCGTGAATGTCCTCTCCAATTGTTCTCCTGGTTCTCACCCTTGTTCTGTGGACGTGGGACTTGTCGGCAATAACAACGGCAGCGGAGACCTCGGTAACGGGAAATCCCGTTTCCTCCTCGTGATTTCCAATTGCAAAGGTTATTTCTGTTAGGTCATCATCCAAGTAACCTTTTCCCTTTAAGAGCTGAAAAGCAAGAAGAGCACTGCTCTGAGCGTGATTGTGTCTCGAAACAATGTGACCGACATCGTGGAGGAGACCTGCTACTCCTGAAAGTTCTGCTTTCCTCCTATCTCCTGTTATCTCTATAAGCAGCCACCTTGCCTTTTCGGCAACCCATCCGACGTGCTTTATTCCGTGGTCCGTGTATCCCATTCTCTCCAAGAAGTAGTCACTCCTTTCAATGTAGTAGAGAATTCTCCTGTCCTTCATCAAATCCCTGTAAGTTGGAAACTCTATCTCTTTCACCTCTCCCTCACGCTAACGTCTGCTGCAAACACTTTCTTAAGACCTTCCTCCGTCTCAACAATGAGAGCTCCATCAGTATCAACTTTAAGAGCTCTCCCGACGTAGGAGTTCCCCTCCTCGACCACTTTAACTTCCCTTCCAATCATAGGGCAGTACCTTTCGAACTCCTCAATACTAAAGTTCCCCTCCTTTAGCAAACTGTGAACTTTAACAACTTCACCGTGGAGAAGTGATAGGAGCTTATCTCTATCAAAATCTATTCCTTCAACACTCAGCGATGTTGCCAGAACGGGGAAGTTACTGAGTTCCTCCTTTGAGTACGTTAGGTTTATTCCTATTCCTACAACCAACCTGTCCCTGCAGAGCTCTGGAAGAACACCGGCAACCTTTTTTCCGTTTATATAAACGTCGTTTGGCCACTTCAAGTAGAACCCATCTCCAAATCTTAGAAGGGCTTTAAGTGTTGAGTAACCGAAGGCCAAACTTGAAATTCCAAAGTTTCTGCTTGGTCTCTCGAGGACGAATGAAACGTAAAGTCCCTTGTCCCTTTTTGAGAGCCAACGTCTACCTCTTCTTCCCTTTCCATCCACTTGCTCCCTTGCAACTATACAGAGGCCATGGCAAAAAGGAACTCTCTTTGCTTCCTCGTTTGTTGAGTCTGTTCTGTCAATGTAGATAATTTTCATGGAGGGAATTATACAGAGGTTATAATTCCTCCGCTATGGAGTGGACTGTTGGGAGCTTGGTTAAAAGGGCTACTGAAATTTTAAGGGAAAGAGGAAGTAAAACCCCGAGGTTGGACGCAGAGCTCCTCTTAGTCCATTCACTTGGACTAAAGAGTAGAGTGGAGCTCTACACAAACTTCGAAAGGCCCTTATCCGAGGATGAGGTCGAAAACTACAGGAAGTTGATAGTCAGAAGGGCAAAGGGAGAGCCCGTTGCCTACATAACGGGGAAGAGGGAGTTCTTTGGTTTTGAGTTTTTCGTTGATAAGGGAGTTCTCATTCCAAGACCAGAAACAGAGCTTTTAGTTGAGGTTGTTTTCGAGTTTCTGAGGAATAAGGAGGGTTTAACGGTTGTTGATGTCGGAACAGGTTCAGGGTGCATCGTCCTAACGCTCTGTAAGTTAACGGGTGAGAGACATAAATTCTTTGGAATAGACATATCCAAGAAGGCTTTGGAAATTTCTGAGAAGAATAGGGAAAAGTTGGGTTGTTTCAAGGTTGAATTTTTAAAGGGGGACCTACTTTCCCCTATCGACTTTTCTGTAGATGTTGTCGTTTCAAATCCCCCTTACGTTTCAGTTAACGACCCCAAATTGGAAAGGGAGGTTCTAAAGTTTGAGCCTGCGGGAGCTCTCTTTGGAGGGAGAACTGGACTTGAGGTAATTGAGAGGTTAGTTGAGCAGTCCTCGGAGAAATTAAAAAGGAGTGGACTTTTGGCTTTAGAAGTTGGTATAGGCCAGAGTGAGAAGGTGAGGGACTTACTCAGAGGTTCAGGATTTGAAGATATTAAAACTTACAGGGACTTGTCTGGAATTGAGAGGGTAGTTACAGGGGTTAAGGGATAATGGAGAAGTTCGTCATAAGAGGAGGAAGGGAGCTCCACGGCAGAATTAGAGTTTCCGGTTCAAAGAATGCCTCTCTCCCCATTCTCTTCTCCTCAATCCTATCGGGAAGTCTTAAACTTTCAAACGTTCCAGACCTTAGGGATGTTTCGACTACATGTAAACTCCTCGAGATGATGGGGTTTAACGTTGTAAGGAACAGCGATACTGTTGAAGTGGAGTCCACGGGGGAAATTAATCCTGAGGCTCCCTACGAATTGGTTAAAACCATGAGGGCTTCCATCCTCTGTTTAGGGCCTCTTCTGTCTAAGTTTGGAAGGGCCAGTGTTTCGCTTCCCGGAGGGTGTGCAATCGGCTTAAGGCCGGTCGACCTTCACCTAAAGGGCCTTTCAAAGATGGGAGCAGACTTGAGAATTTCCCATGGGTATGTAGTTGGAGAGGTAAGGGGAAGGCTAAAGGGTGTTGATGTAACGTTGGACTTTCCAACTGTCGGTGGAACGGAGAATATACTTATGGCTGCCGTTCTTGCAAAGGGAAAAACGGTTATAAGAAATGCAGCAAAGGAGCCAGAAATTGTCGATTTGGCGAGAGCTCTGAAAAAGGGAGGAGCGAGGATAGAGGGTGAGGGAACCGACGTAATAGAAGTAGAAGGGGTAGACGAAATTGGCCCTATCGAGTACAGGGTTATGCCCGACAGAATAGAGGCAGGGACGTTTCTCTCTGCAGTGGCCTCTGCAGGTGGAGAAGTGGAAATAGAGGAATTTCCAACGTTTGCCTTAGAGTCGGTTGTTGAGAAGTTTGTTGAGTCAGGACTCTCTATCGAGGAAATTTCGGAAGGTAGAGTTTTAGTGAAAAAAAGAGATAGACTAAAGGGAACTGATATAGTTACACAACCCTATCCGGGTTTTCCAACGGATATGCAGGCCCAGTTTATGGCTGCAATGTGCATAGCAGATGGGGTATCTGTGATAAAGGAGACGATATTTGAGAACAGGTTTATGCATGCTCTGGAGCTCCAGAGAATGGGGGCAGACTTAAAGATTGAGGGCAATACGGTCGTTGTCAAAGGTGTGGACAGGTTAATTGGAGCAAAGGTTACGGCAACAGACTTAAGGGCAAGCGCATCGTTGGTTGTAGCAGGACTTGGAGCTGAAAACACAACGGAGGTTTACAGGATATACCACCTTGATAGGGGCTACGAGAAATTGGAGAGGAAGCTCAATTCGTTGGGTGCAGAGATAGAGAGAGTTCCAAGTGAGCTTAAGTATTAGGAGTTGAAAGATGGACTACAAATCAATAACTGTTGCACTTCCAAAGGGAAGACTACTGAAGGAGGCCGTTGGTTTCCTTGAATCATGTGGGATAGATGCATCGGAAACCCTTACTAAAACGAGAAAGCTCATCTTCCAGTGGAAAAACTTCAAGTTCATCCTGGTTAAACCTATGGACGTTCCAACTTACGTCTACTACGGAACTGCCGATATTGGAATAGCGGGAAAGGATGTTATAGAGGAAAAGGGATTTGACCTATACGAACCGTTGGACCTTAAGTTTGGGGCGTGCAGGCTTTCTGTTGCAGAACCTCAGGATATAGATGAACCCTACGACATAGAAAAGCTCTCTTACATAAGAGTTGCCACAAAGTATCCAAAGATAACCGACAGGTACTTTAGAAGTAAAGGGATTCACCCTGAAATAATAGTCCTCTACGGTTCCGTAGAATTGGCTCCACTCGTAGGTCTTTCAGATAGGATAGTTGACCTTGTTCAAACCGGAACAACACTTAAGGAGAACGGTTTAAGGGAAGTTGATGTTATTCTCCATTCAACTGCAAGGTTGGTTATAAACAGGGCAAGCTTGAAAACAAAGTACTTAATCTTGAAGCCAATAATAGATAGGATGAAGAAAGTTATTTTATAGAATTAATTAAATTTTAATCGGCGGGCTTTATGAGGATAACTTACTTAAGGATTTCGGTTACCGATAGGTGTAACTTCAGGTGTAAGTACTGTATGCCTGAGGGAAATCAGGAGTTCATTCCCCATCCAGAAATACTCAGATACGAGGAAATAACCGAAATTGTAAGGGTATTTTCAGCCTTTGGGGTTAAATCTATTAGATTAACAGGGGGGGAACCCTTAGTTAGAAAGGGTTTAGAGGAATTAATTTTTCAACTAAAGAGTATTGAAGGTATAGAGGAGGTAACATTAACGACCAACGGATATTTCCTCAAGGAAAAGGCGAGAACGTTAAAGGAGTATGGACTAAACAGGGTAAACGTTAGCATTGATACCTTAATTCCAGAGAAATTTTCGTTTATTACAGGAAGAGAAAGAGATACCCTCTTTAGGGTCATTGAGGGAGTTGAAGAGGCGAAATCGGTTGGAATTGAACCTGTAAAGATAAACACAGTCCTAATTAGAAATTTTAACGATGGAGAGTTGGAGGGTTTTATCAGATTTTCGGAAAGGTTTGGTGTAGAGGTGAGATTTATAGAGTTGATGCCTGTAGGTGGGAAGTTCTTTAGCTCTGAGAACTTTATTCCGGTTTCAGAGATAAAGGAGAAAATAGTTAATCAGTTTGGAAAACTCGTCCCACATAAAACACAAAAAATGGGACCTGCAAAGAGCTTTAAAATTGAAGGAACAAAGGCCGTTGTTGGATTTATTCCTTCTGTTAGTGAACACTTCTGCTCAGAGTGTAACAGACTAAGACTGACATCTGATGGAAAACTTCGGCTCTGTCTAATGTCGGAGAAGGAAATAGATATTAAGGGGATTTTAAGGTCTCCCTCCTATAAGAGGGAAAATTTGGTCTCTGTAGTAAGGGGAGCTTTTCTTTTAAAGAGGGGAATAAACGGAATAGAGGCCCTTGAAGGTTTAGGTTGTTCAAGGAAGATGTTTACGATAGGGGGATAGTCAATGGAAAAATTAATAGCTTTTGATTTAACAGTCATTGCAGTTTGCTCTGTTCTTATTACTGTTGGTTTAATTGCTGTTTCAATTATTGCGTACAGAATTTTAAAAAAGTTGGAAGAGGGTGTTGATACTGTTAACTCTCAACTCAAACCAGCAGTTATCGATTTAAAAAGGACAATTGTTTCCATTACAGAAAATTTAAAGGTAATTTCGGGAGCTCTCTCCTTTGTAAGTAAGTTTAAAAAGTCAAAAAAGTAGCATAAGTTTAAATATTGAAGAATTAACTTGGAGGAAGAGATGAGAAAGAGTTCACTAATGTTTTTACTCGGTAGTTTAGTAGGGGCAGGGGCAGCTTACGTTGCAACTACAAGAAAGGAGGAAATCCTTAAGAAAGTAGAAGAACTCCAGGAGCAGATTAAGGAGAGTGACCTCCCCGAAAGGGCAAGAACTTTGGTGGAGGATATTTCAAGGTCGATAAAAGAACTCTTAACAAGTGGCGAAGAGGAGATGTCGGAGGAGGAGAAGAGGACAATCCTGGAGGAAGTTGAGCAGAAGATTCAAAAACTCGAAGAGACAATTCAGAAGGAGGGAGAGTAATTTTTGGAGCTCTCCCTTCTACTAAAGCCCTTAGGTTTAAGGTTTGAAGGTAATCTCTGTGTTGAGGGAATCACTGAGAACTCCAAAAAGGTTCTGCCTAACTTCATTTTCTTTGCCTACAAAGGTTTCTCCTCAGATGGGAACCTCTTTGTAAAGGAGGCTATAGAAAGAGGGGCCTCTGTAGTATTTACAGATTCACTTAAAACGTACAGGGAGCTCCGTTCACTCATTCCTGTCTTTCTAACGGAAAATCCGAGGAAGGACTTAGCAGTTCTCTCTGCGAGGTTTTACGGAAACCCAGAGAGGGAGCTCTCAATAATAGGTATTACTGGAACAAATGGTAAGACAACAACTTCCTACCTTACCTTTAGCGCTATCAACAGAATTGGAGAGAGGGCAGGAATCGTTGGAACTGTAGAGTGGGGAACGGGGGAGGAAAGGTTCCCCTCAGATATGACAACCCCTTCTCCAACAGACTTTTTCAGGATTCTTGCCTACTTCAGGGACAGAAGGGTTAAATGGGTCGTCTGTGAGGTTTCATCCCATGCCTTAGAACTTAATAGGGTTTATGGAATAGAGTTTGAGGGTTCGATATTTACCAATCTATCCCACGACCATCTCGATTTCCACGGAGATATTTACAACTACTTCCTATCAAAGGAGAAACTCTTCTTCAAATCGAAAGTTTCAGTTGTAAACGGTGATGACCCGTTTGGGAAGTGTCTTTACGGCCTGAGGGGCATTTTTACCGGAAAGTTTTTCTCCTATGGAGTGGAGGGAGACTACAGAATAAATCAATTTAGAGATGGCAGGTACGTAGAAATCTCTCATGAGGGAAGCAAACACAGAGTGGAAACGGAGTTAAAGGGACTTTTCAATGCCTACAATCTAACAGCTTCATTTTCACTCCTTTCGGAGTTGGGCTTTCCAAAGGATGAGCTTGCAGTTTCCTACAGGGGAGTAAAGGTTCCCGGAAGGCTTGAGGAAGTTTGTAGAGGAGTATTCATCGACTATGCACACACTCCAGATGCTCTAAAGAAAGTGCTAAAAACCCTGAGGGAGATAACAACCGGCAGGTTGATAGTGGTCTTTGGAGCTGGAGGTGATAGGGATAGAAAGAAGAGAGCTCCGATGGGAAGAGTAGCATCTGAAATTGCTGATTTAGTTATTCTTACAAGTGATAATCCAAGGAATGAACCCGTAGAGAGAATAATTTCTGACATACTATCAGGAATTGATAGAAAAGAGAAAGTTACTGTTGAGCTTTCAAGGAGGAAGGCAATAAATCTTGCCCTTTCAATGAAAAAGGAGGAAGATACCGTTTTAATTGCAGGCAAAGGTCATGAAAACTACCAGATAATTGGAAGTGTAAAAATTCCCTTTAGCGATAGGAAGGTTGTTGAGGAGTTCTATGGACGCAAAAAAGCTATCTGAAATTGTTGGAGGAAAATTAGTAGGAAAAAATAGACCTGTTTCAGGTTTTCACTTTGACTCGAGAGAGGTAGAGGAAGGAAACATTTTTGTTCCAATTAAGGGAAGGAGGGACGGTCATAAATTCACTGAGGATGCTTTTAAAAGGGGAGCTTCGGGAGTTTTATTTTCCCAAAATGTAGAGATTCCACCTCAAAAGTTCGGTATTTTTGTCTCGGATACATTCAAAGCTTTTAAAGAGATTGCCCTCTACAGGAGAAAGGAATTCTCCGGAACAGTTGTAGGAATTACTGGAAGTGTAGGAAAAACTACAACCAAGGAATTGGTATCAAAAGTGCTCTTAGAAGGGAGAGTTAGAACCTATAAAAATGAGAGAAGTTTTAACAATGAACTTGGGGTAACCTATACACTCTCCAATCTTCCTCCAAACACCGATATTTATGTCCAGGAAATCGGTACAAATTCACCGGGAGAGGTTTCTCAAATAAGGGAGTTTGTGAGTCCCGAAGTGGGAATAGTCACTTCTGTAGAAAGGGCTCATATGGAAAAATTTAAAGACTTTGAGGAGCTTATAGAGGAAAAATTCTCAATAACAGAAGGTTCAAGATTTTCGATAGTTCCTTACAAGTATCGAGACTTTTCAAAGTCCTTCGAGACGTTAACCTTTGGAAGAAAAGGGGATGTTAAACTCATTTCCTTTAGCACCTCTTCAGAAGGAACAGATTTTGAGATTTCAGTATCAGGGAAAAGATTAAAGCTCTTCTCCCCAGTTCCTGGCTTTTCCGTTGTTAATTCCTCAATGGTCTGTGGAGCTCTCCTTCTAATATTGGGGCTCCCCCTTAATCTGTTAGATGCAGTTTCCTCCTTTTCTCCTCCTTACCTCCGTATGGAAATCTGTAGATTTCAAGAAGGAGTTCTCATCAACGACTCATACAATGCAAATCCTGCATCTTTCAGGAATGCACTTGAAGTTCTCTCCAAGTTCCCAGGCAAAAAGGTTGTAATTGCTGGAGATATGTTGGAGTTGGGGGAGATTTCAAGGGAGGAGCACAGAAAGTTGGGAAGGCTTATGAACGAATTGGGTATCTCTGAAGTTATTGCCTACGGAGAGGAAGTGGAGGAAACGATAAAGGAATTTAAAGGAGAATCCTATTGCTTTAAAGTGAAAGAAGAGCTGTTAAATTTTGTATCGAAGTATCGATTTGAAGGGAAGGCTGTTCTCATAAAGGGTTCTCGAGCCAACAGGTTAGAAGAAGTTGCAGAAATAGTGAAGGAGAGGTTCAGAAGGTGAAAGTCTTAGTTGTTTACGGAGGAGAGTCCCCGGAAGCTGAAGTTTCAAGGAAGAGTGCAAGAAGCGTTATCGAATCATTAAAGAGACTTGGGCATGAGGTAATTCCGGTTGAACTTTCCAGAAACTTTCCAGAAAGGGTAAAGGAGATTGAGCCTGATTTGGTCTTCATTTCTCTTCACGGTTCCCCCGGTGAAGATGGAACGGTTCAGGGACTACTTGAAATAATGAAGGTTCCGTACACTGGTTCTGGGGTAATTCCAAGTGCTGTCTCAATAGATAAGGATTTAACAAAGAGGGTTTTGAAAAGTTACGGAATTCCTGTTCCCTCGGGGATAACACTCTTTAAAGGAGATAAAATTCCTGAAAATTTGGAATTCCCCTGTATTGTAAAACCTGCGAGGACAGGTTCAAGTGTGGGAGTTTTCTTGGTTAAAAAGGAAGGGGAGCTCCCAAAAGCCCTTAAAGAGGCCTTCTCCTACGACTCTAAGATTTTAATCGAGGAGTATCTACCGGGTAGGGAAGTTACAGTTGCAGTCTTAAGGGGAAGAGCTCTTCCTCCAGTGGAGATAGTTCCGGCAGGGGAGTTTTACGACTATGAATCCAAATACGTGAGTAATTCTACGGAGTACAGGATTCCAGCTTCACTTCCAAAAAGGTTGGAGGAGAGACTTAAAAAGCTATCTGAAAGAGTCTACAAGATTTTAGAGTGTAGAGGTGCAATCAGAGTTGACTTTAAGTTGGATAATTTCAATTCACCTTACGTTCTTGAAGTCAATACAATTCCAGGGCTTACTGAAAGAAGTCTCCTTCCCAAGTCCGCACAGGTTTCAGGATACACTTTTGATAGATTGGTGGAGGAAATATTAAGGGACGCTTAAAAAGGCTCTTTTTAATTGCAGTTTTCCTGTTTTTATTCTTTGGAGTGGTGACTTATGGGCTGTTAAATTCTCCTTCAAAGTTGGAAAATGTTAAGTTTGTGGTTGTAAAGGAGACAGGTCCTTGGAGGGGAAAAATCGTTCAAAGTATTCTCCCCTTCTTAAAGCCAGGACTGGACCTGAATCCTGATAACTTGAGGATGCTAAAGGAGAGGATAAATTCCCTTCCCTGGGTCGAGCACTGCAAACTGGATATAAAGAGGGGAACGTTAGAGGTAAAAATCTGGGAAGAACCTACTGCGTTTTCTCTCATTTTCGGGGGAAAGTTGTACACAATAGGTAAAAATGGGTTTGTTCTCGAGGAGAGGCCATTAAAGGTTAGCCAAGGAGAAGTTTACTCATACAGGGGTAAGCTATCACCGTTTAAGCTGGAAAATGGATTTTTAAAGCTTAGAAATTTTGTTAGAATTGAAGTTAACCTCGTAAAGGACAAAATAAAAGAGCTTAACTTGGAAAGTAAAGAAGTTCAAATAGTCCTGATGGATGTTGGTGTCCTAATACTGTTTAAAGCTCCTTCATGTATCGTTTATTTGAGTTTTAACGATAATAGTTGGAAGAGGTTTGCTTCCATCTTGAAGGAGGGATTTCTCAAACCGGGAATTTACGATTTCAGGTATTCAGGTCTTTTAGTTTTACAGGGGAGGAAAGAAAGATGACACCTTATAAAAATTTAACCATTGACTTGGGAACAAGCTCTATAAGGGTTGTTTTATCTATATACAGGAACAATAAGAGGGAATTTATCGTAAAGAAGGCTCCCTCAAGAGGGATAAAAGGTGGAAATATAATAAATCCTTCATCGGCAAAAGAGTCTTTAAGTATCGTACTCAATAAACTGAAGTTGGATTCTCCAACTGTCCTTCCCAATAGTGCCTGTGTTATAGTCCCTGGAAACTTCATTGTTAACTTTCAGGTAGAGTCAACAATTGAGTTTCCTGGAATAACAACGATTACACACAACGAAGTTAACGAAGTAAAAAACAAAGCACAGAAGGAGCTCTTTCGAGGAAATCTCTACTTAAAAAACTACTATGAAATAATCCACGTAATTCCCCAAGAGTTCATCGTTGACAAAATTGATGGAATACAAAACCCAATAGGAAGAAGCGGACAGAAACTAACAATGAGAGCAATAGTAGTCCTTGGAGGTAAAAACCACCTTAAAACAGTAGAGAGCTTACTTAAGGATGTAAATCTATCTGTTGAGAGGTTTATAGCCCAACCTGTTGCTGCTTTTTACGGTATAAGGGACCCCAACTTTTACTACAACAATAACCTCATTGTTTATTTAGGTGCTGGAAATACGGAATTTCTGTACTTTAGAGAGGATAAACCAGTACTTATCAAACACCTTCCTACGGGAAGTCAGGACATCTTAGAGTTTCTGATAAAGAGTTTGAAGGTAAATAGGAAGGAAGCTGAAAGGCTCTTTTTTGAATACGGTAGTGCCTATGCCTTGAAGTTTAGCAAGGAGGAGCTTATTGACGTTAATTATGCCAGCCGTACGGTAAAGATTCCAAGAATTGTCATTCCTGCATTAATTCAGAAAAAACTACAGGGAATTTTCAAGGATATTAAATCAACATTAGAGAACGAGGACCCGAGCTACGTAGAAAATTTAAACACGGTCTTCTTAACTGGTGGCTTGTCCAACTTGAAGGACATCGAGGTTCTATCCCAAAGGATTTTCAAGGCTCCAACTGTTATCTCTAAACCGGATCCAGTTAGTAATTCTTCACTCTCACCCGTTGTAGGAGTTTCAAACTATTTGTCCTCTCTAGAAAATAGGGAAAAGCTTACCGACATTAAAGAGGACATTAGGAAAACCTACGGGAAGGTAGGGTGGTTTCAGGGAATTATTAGATTTTTAATGGACTTAATATAGGAGGTGAGCATGTTTGATATAGCAGATGAACTCTTTCAGGGACCTGTGATAAAGGTTATAGGTGTAGGCGGTGGTGGTGGAAATGCAGTAGCGAGAATGTACGAAATGGGAATAGAAGGAGTTGACTTCATAGTTGTCAATACAGATGCTCAGGTTCTTTCAAAGCTTCCTGTTCCTATAAAAGTTCAAATTGGGGAAAAGCTCACAAAGGGGCTTGGAGCCGGTGGTAAACCAGAGATAGGGGAGCAGGCTGCCTTAGAGGACGAACCAAAAATCAGGGAAGTTTTGGAAGGTTCAGACATGGTCTTTATAACTGCAGGTATGGGAGGAGGAACGGGAACGGGAGCTGCTCCGATTGTTGCAAAGATTGCAAAGGATATGGGGATACTTACAGTAGGAGTTGTTACACGTCCCTTTGACTTTGAGGGTAGAAGGAGAATGGAGTTTGCAGAAGTTGGAATAAGGAGGCTGAAGGAGTTTGTTGATACCCTAATGGTAATTCCAAACCAAAAGCTTTTGACAATTGCGCCTAAGGATATGAACATACTCAACGCTTTTAAATTGGCTGATAACGTTCTGTACCAAGCAGTTAAAGGTATAACGGAAGTTATAACAAAGGCAGGCCTCATAAACCTTGACTTTGCAGATGTTAAGTCTGTAATGCACAGCGGAGGATATGCTCTTATAGGAATAGGAGAGGCGAGTGGAGAGGACAGAGCTCTCACTGCAGCCCGTAAAGCTATAGACAATCCTCTTTTGGAAAATGTTCAGGTTGAAGGGGCAAGCAGAATTTTGGTCAACATTAGTGGAGGAAGTGACTTAACCTTGGATGAGGCTTACGCTGCTGCCGGTTTGATAAAGGAGAGAGCCAAGAGGGACGATACCAACTTCTTCTTTGGAGTTACCCTTTCAGAGGAGTTGGAGGGTTCTATACAGGTCACCGTCATAGCTACAGGCTTTGATGAGAAGGGAAGACCCGTTATATCTGGTTTCTCTGACCTCGTTTCAAAGGGTGAGTCCACAACTCCATTTCAGGCCAAGGAGGCTACTGAAGTTTTAGATTTAGATATATCTAAACTTTTAGAAGAATTAAACGAAGATTAAGTATGAGGGGAAATAATGGAAAGGGGATTACTCAAAGAACTACAGAGTTTACTTTCTTTGATTGAGGATTTTAAGAGGGACTTGTCAGAAATTTCCTCTAAAAAGGAGGGCTTAAAGGCTGTTAATAAACATATAGATAAATCTATCTCAGAAAGTGAAGAGGCAGTTAAAAAGCTGATTGATATGATTACTAAAGCCTTGGATGAACTGAACGAACTTAAGTTAGTAGTAGAAAAGCTTGGAGATAGAGATAGAGAAACTGCTGAAGAGAAGATAAACAATCTTATTTCTATCTTAACGAACTCTCTAACTTTGCTTGAATTTCAAGACATTTTGGCGCAAAGACTTTTAAAGATAAAAAAATTTCTAAGTGATTTAGAAAAAAGTATACTTAAAATGATAATTACAGCTGGGTTGGAGGATGAAAAACATTTATCGAAGGAAAAAATTCAGGAAAAACTTGAGGATCTTGAATGGAAGAAGGAAGTTTCTCAAGAAGAAATAGATAAAATAATGAAAGAATTTGGCCTTTAGAGGATAAGAAATGAAAGCTAATATCCCCGATGAGCTTAAGGAGATTTTAGAAGAGTTTTTAATAGAGGCTGAAGAAATTCTGGAAAATTTAGACCAAGATTTAGTAGAGTTAGAATCAAACCCTAACAATAAAGAGCTCTTAAACAAAATATTTAGAGGCATGCATACTCTTAAAGGGGGAGCAGGCTTTTTAAATCTTACTCCCATTGTAGAGATAGCTCATAGAATCGAGGACATTTTTAATAAGCTAAGAAACGATGAAATGATGTTAACACCGGAGATTATGGACGTTATCCTTGAGGGAATAGATAAATTAAGGGAATCCCTCACTATGTTAAAGGAAGACGGGGAGCTCCCCGATTTAGAGGAAATAGAAGACCTTTTATCTAAGCTTGATTCTATTCTAAAAGGAGAAGAAAAACAAGAAAAAAAGGAAGAAACTGTTAACTCTTCTAAAGAAAGAGAGGAAGTAGAGTTTGTTGATGGTATTTCAGAAAAACTCAAGGAACTTATTTTGAAGTATCCAAATAAAGATTTGGCTGGAATTTTAGATGAGATAATACTTATGCCTCCTGACGAAAGACCTATGGATGTTATTCCGGAAATAGAGAAGTTAATTGAGGAAGGAAAGGATGTTAAAGACATAATAGTTAAAAAGAAAAAAGAAGAAAAGCCCCTATTGAAGCAGGAAAGTCAAGTAAAGAAAGAAGTAAGTAAGAAAGAGGAAAGAAAAACAACCAAGAAGGAAAAGAAGAGTACAAAAGTAAGTTCCGAAACAATAAGGGTTGATGTTGAAAGAGTTGAGAACTTAATGAACTTAGTCGGTGAGATTGTTCTTGATAGAAACAGAATTCTGAAGGTAACAGCCGATGTTGAAAAGGACTGTAGAAGCGAAACAGTAGAGAAGTTAGTGGAAGCCGTGACGAGTCTTGACAGGACAGTGAGCGACCTTCAGGTCGCAGTTATGAAACTCCGAATGCAACCAATAAAGAAGATTTTCAGCAAGTTCCCTCGTTTGGTTAGAGACCTTGCGAGAAAATTAAGTAAAAAGGTTCAACTTGTTATTGAGGGGGAAGATACAGAACTTGACCGTTCAATTCTCGATAAACTTGAAGACCCTCTAATCCATCTTATTAGGAACTCTTTGGACCATGGAATTGAACCTCCAGAAGAGAGGATTGCAAAGGGAAAACCAGAGGTAGGTACAATAAGGCTTTTTGCCTATCACGAAGGAGACCACATCGTTGTTGGGATTGAAGATGATGGAAGAGGGATAGACCCTGAGAAAATTAAGAAGAAAGCAGTTGAAAAGGGACTAATTACCCCTGAACAAGCAGTTCAGATGAGCGATAAGGAAGCTTACGAGCTTATATTCCTTCCCGGATTTTCCACTGCTGAGAAAGTTAGCGACGTTTCAGGACGTGGCGTTGGAATGGATGTTGTTGCAAGTACGATACATTCTCTAAGAGGTTCAATAGAGATTGATAGTAAGTTAGGAAAAGGAACTAGAATAGTCCTAAAACTACCATTAACTGTAGCTATCATAAGAACCTTAATGCTTGGTTGTAAAGGACAAGTTTATGCCGTTCCCCTCCACTCTGTTGTGGAAATAGTGAGGTACAACGAGAACTTGGTAAAGGACGTAGGAAATTTCAGAAGCTTTATGCTACGTGATGAGGTTTTACCACTCTTCTCCTTAAACGAGTTACTTGAAGTTCCTGACGATGATGAAAAGTCGTTCGTTGCAATTGTAAAAGTAGCAGAGAAATTAATAGCCATTTCAATATCAAAGCTTTTTGGAGAGGAAGAAATAGTTATCAAATCCCTCGGAGAGCTCTTAGCCGATATTCCAGGAATTGCAGGTGCTACGATAGCTGGAGATGGAAAGGTTGTTCTCATACTGGATTTAAACTCTCTCGTTTCAGATTACAAGGCTAAGCTTTTAGGAGTAAAGAATGGCTGAAGATAAAGAGTTGAAAATATTGGGAGTGGAGGAATTAATAGGGGAAACTCCTGAAAAGGAAGTTCAAGTAATTGCCTTTAAATTGAACAGGGAATTGGTAGGTGTACTCATTGAACAGATTATTGAAATTACGATTAACAGAGATATAACTCCCGTTCCTAAAGCGCCTTCCTATGTTATAGGGGTTATGAATTTAAGGGGTAAGATTGTTCCAGTTATTAATTTGAAGGAGCACTTGCAGATTCCTTACCAAATACCTGAAGACATATACGAGAATAACAAAATAGTTATCTTGGATACTCCAAAGGGAGAAGTTGGAGTTGTCGTTGATGAAATTATAGGGTCTATTAAGTTCCCAGAGGGAGATTTACTTCCAGAACCTATAGGAACAATAGGTATAGATGTTAAATTTATTACCGGTGTAGTTCAACTCGAAGACGAGCTATTAATAATACTTAACGTTGAATCTATTTTTAGTGAGGAGGGATAGATGTTCTGCTCTTGGGAAAAGAAGGAAATTGAAAGATTAAGAAAAGAAATAGAAACGTTAAAAGTAGAAAATGCTCAAATTAAAAAAAATTATGAAGAGTGTGATAAAGAAAGAAAGGAACTTCAAGATGAGGTCAAAAGACTTTCCCAAAATAACATTGAACTACTTAAAAAAACGGAAAAACTCCAAAAACAGATAGAAAAAAAGGAAAACGATATCTTCATGTACAAACAAATTCTGGACTCCTTAATGGAGGAGGCAATCTTCCTTGCGACACCGGAGTTTAAACCGGGAAGAGAAGGAAACGAGATTGTTTATGCCAACAGAAGAGCTCTTGAGATAGTAAACAGGTGGAGGGATGTATTCATCAGTGAATTCGGCATAAATCCGGATAAGCTAATCGGAACGAGCATACATGTTTTCCATAAGGATCCTGAAAGGATCAAGGAGCTCTTAAAAGAAACAAGGCCAGGAGAACACAAGAAAAATGCCGATATTCCTATCGGTCCTTACGTTATGGCATCGTATCGCCATGCAATAGCAAATAAGGACGGTTCTGTTCGCTACTACATGGCAACTTGGAAAGATGCAACTGCAGATAGGGAGGTAAAGGAGCAGCTTGAAAAAGCCAGAAAAATGTTTCTACAGAACCTGAAGGCAACCAAGCAATCTCTCGTTAATAACCTAGAAACGATTGTATCAATTTCTCTTGCAATTAAAGAATTGAGGGATGTCGTTAAACTTTCTGAAAAACAGATGTTTTCGACTGAGGAGATAAAGGAAACTGTAAATAAGTTAATAGAAGTTTCCAATAGATTAATGGAAAACTATAAATTTGTTCTTTCAAAACTTGAGGAAGCTGAAAAGAAAACCTTTGAATCTATAGACCAAATGGAATATATACGAAGTATAACTAAACAGATGGAAGAGGTTGTTAAGGCGCTACAGTCTCAAACGGAGCAAATAGATAGGGTTGTTGAGGTTATAACGTCGATTACTGAACAGACAAACTTACTTGCACTGAATGCAGCCATAGAGGCTGCAAGGGCAGGAGAGGCCGGTAGGGGATTTGCAGTTGTTGCCGATGAGGTAAGAAAATTAGCAGAAAGAACTAATAAATCTGCTATTGAAATTAGAGAAGTTGTAAAGAATATGAGAGAACAAATGTCAAAAACTGCAGAAATAACCCATAAGAGCGTCAAAGCTGTTGATGAAGGAATGGGTATTTTTAAGGATAATCAAGAGACGTACAAATCTCTTAAAACGTCCTCTGAAAACGTGTTAGGTGTAATAAACGACCTTTCCAAAATAGTTTCTGTTCAAAAGAACAATATTGAAGATATTGTTAAGAATATTCACAGAGTTAATAATATTATCTCTGAAGTAAGAAGTCACTCAGAAATTGTTATTAAAATTGCAGAGAAAACTGATACAAGTTTACACAAAATTTGGGAGACATTTTACATTGTAAATCTTGGAGATGCTTCCATTCTGTTTGATAAGTTATCGAAATTAGGGGAATTTGCAGGAAAGGTTAACGATACAGTTAAGGCTAAATTTATAGATGGAATGAACCCTGATATTTCACTTCTATCCGAAGTTGATTCACTTGTAAAAGAGCTAAGTCCACAGAATAAAGAGCTTTCAAAGCTCTTAGATAGATATCCTTCAATTGAAAAATACTTCTCAGATATTGAAGACTCTCTCTTTGAAGTAAAACTCCTTTTAAAGGAGCTTTTTGTTGCGATGAACTGTGATAACACTAACGAAATTAAAAATAAAGAGAAAGAGATAGCCAAATTCTTAGATAAGTTGTCGTCAAGCATAATTGGAGCTATATCAGAAATATTAAACACGGCATCAAAAAGTTAGAAGGACTGAATAATGGCTAGGAAAGAGCTCTTACCAAAAATTCTGGAAACAGGAGCCAACGAACTTGAGATAATAGATTTTAGAATGTATGAGGTTCTTGATGATGGCTCTATCTACGAATGGATATTAGGGGTAAACGTAGCTAAGGTTAAGGAAGTTATTTTTAAACCCAAAGATATCATAAAAGCTCCAGGGCTCCCCCCTGAAGCTGAAGGGTTGGCAAAAATAAGAGGTCAGATGGTTCCAATCATTAATCTGGCAAAATGGATGAAGATTAAAGAACCTCCAAACGCAGGAAGGTATGTAATAGTAATGGAGTTTTTGAGAGAGACTGTTGGAATTATAGTTCATGAAGCAAAGAGAATTAGGAGAATCAGGTGGACAGATATTAAGAGACCACCTAAAAGTATTGACGAGAAGTTAGGAGGAAAAGTAATAGGAGTTGTTGAAATAGAGGATAATAAACTCCTCCTACTTCTTGATTTTGAAGGAATACTTGATGAATTGGGAATGATTAAGATATTTGGAATGGAAACAACTGCTGAGGTGGAGAATATAGAGAGAAAGGGACACTTTAAAATACTGATACTTGATGATAGTCCAGTTGCCAGGAAGATTATAAGGAGAATTCTTGAATCTGATGGACATACCGTTATTGAAGCACAAAATGGAATAGAAGGATTAAAAATCCTTCACCAGTGGCTCGAGGAGGGCAAAAGGGAAGGAAGGGACATTACTGACTATGTCCAATTGATAATTTCTGATGTCGAAATGCCCGGAATGGATGGATTGACCTTCACAAAAAAAATTAAGGAGGACCCTGAACTCTCTAAACTACCTGTAATTATTAATACCTCTCTCAGCGATAGGGCTAACGTTGATAAGAGCAAACTTGTCGGAGCAGATGCTCATCTTGTAAAATTTGATGCACCTGATTTACTAAAACTTGTGCATCAGTACGCGATTAAGAAATGAAGGAGGATTTAATGGCTATTCCTGAGGATATCAACATCTTAGTAGTTGATGACATGGCAGCTATGAGGAAGATTTTAAGAACCCTCCTAAGCCAGTTAGGATTTAAAAATATAGAGGAAGCTGAAGATGGAAAACAGGCTCTGGAAAAGTTGAGGCAAAATCCAGATAAATACGGTCTTATTATTACAGATTGGAACATGCCCAACATGACTGGAATAGAGCTTGTTCAGGCGATTAGGAGTGATGAGAGATTAAAACACCTTCCAATTTTGATGGTAACAGCTGAAGCTAAAAAGGAAAACGTCCTTGCAGCAATAAAAGCTGGAGTCAACAATTATATTGTTAAACCTTTTACGGCTGAAACACTAAAGGAAAAGATAGAAGCTATCTTTAAATCACTTAAAAAGTAACTAATTCAACGAATGGAGCCGAAGGATTACCTTTTTAATCCTCTCACTTATCGGCTCCCCTCTTGGAATTTTAATTCTATAGCTTCCAATTTTGTTCACTAAGCACGTATCCTCCCTTGAACTTGTAATAAAAACTTCGTCTGCATTTAGAAAATCCTTCAGTTTGAAAAAACCCTCAACAATGGGTAATCCCATTTCATTACAGATATCCCTTATAAACTCCCTCCTCGTTCCCCTTAAACAGCCACACGTTAAGGAGGGAGTAAAGAGAACACCGTCCTTGAAAAAAAATATGTTGGCAAAAGCAGTTTCTGAAACAAAGCCCTTTTCGTCAAATAGAAGTGCCTCTTCGTAACCAAACCCCTTAGCCTCATTAATAGCAGTGAGGGAGTCCATAATGTCAATCGTTTTGTGCTCAGATAGGACAGAGTAACTTCTCTTTACAGAGTAAACAGGAAAAAGAGAAACTAACTCCCTCTTTTTACAGTCTCTCACCGAGATTTCAAAATTTCCACTTTTATAGAGTGTAAACCTCACAAGTTTTATGCCATGAGGAGCTCCCTCCACTAAAACTCTCTCAAACTCCTCTCTACTTAGCTTTAAAGGAATATCCAAAGAGAAGGAGCTCCTTCTTAACCTGCTGTAGTGGTAATCAATTAAAACAGGTTTCCCACTTTCAACCCTTACAGTTTCAAATATTCCAAATCTCTCCATTACGGTGCATCAAAACCCGGAATTCTCGGAACCTTTTTAAGTTTGCTTGCCTTGTAGTACCATCCCCAAATTTTCTTGAGAGTATGACCAACAAACGGAAGCGGTAACATAATAGACCTCTTATCATTCCTGTAAACCAGAGCTCCACTCATCCAGCATGGTCCCATATCCATTAAGCAGAGAATGTGGAGGTGGTGAACGTACTCCTCCCTCTTAGGGTCTCCTTTGACCTTGTTCTCAAGGTTCCTTGCAACGATTCTTCCCATAACCTCGGCAATGTGTCCCTGTTTTGCCTTCCACTGGGGCCCCTCGAAGGCTGCACTATCACCAATAGCCCAAACCGTTTCGTTCGTTCCAACAACTGCACACGTTGGCTCTATCTTTACAAATCCGGCTTCGTTCAACGGAAGGTCTGAATTTTTAAACACAGGATGGCCGTCAGTTGCAGGGATAAACATTGTTAAGTCAGTCCTTAAGAAGGAGTTATCCTCAAAGAGAACTCCGTCTGGTTTAAACTCCTTTATTTTCTTTCCAAAGTGCCTCTTAATTCCCAACTTATCGAGCATTCTGTAGGCTCTTTCTGCATTCTTTTCTCCAAGTCTTACTCCAGGCTTTGGCATGGGAGCAAAGAAGTGAAGTTCAAACTTATCCCTAATTCCCTTTTTCTTGAAGTAGCAGTCCAAATTAAAAACAAACTCAAATGCTGGCCCTCCCCTCACTCCGCAAGGGTCTTTTGGATTTCCTCCAAAACCCCCAGCAATTATTCCTCCTCCCCTCTCAATGAGCTGGTCGATTTTCTCCCTAAGTTTTAATGACTCTTCAGGCTTACCACATATAGAGAGGAAGTTCTCACTTCCCTTGTGTTTGACTTTTGTTCCTCCCAGAGCAATGACTAAGTAGTCATAGTCCTTAACAGTACCATCCTCAAGATATACCCTCTTATCTGCCGTTGAAATTCTCTCAACCTTCCCAATGGTAAGCTTAAAGCCGTTAATTCTTGCTATTTCCTTAAGGGGAAGTGTTACATCCTCCCATTCGTACTCGTGGGTTGGAATCCATATAGAAATAGGATATATGTAAAGGTAGTCCCTGTCGGAAATGAGCTCTACATCAAAACACTTGTGGCATAGTGCAAAAGCTGCCTCAACTCCCCCTATTCCTCCCCCTAATACCAAAACTTTTGGGGCTCCCATTTTTCCTCCGTTAATTGCATTTCAAGAATTAAACTATATCAAATTTATTTGTTTAATCGATACTGTGCATGTTTCTCAAGGGCATACCTTATTCTATTGAGTTGATTGAATTTTTTTTTCTTGATTTCACTTATTGCCCCTTTCGTTATCTCCCTTAGCTGAAGGGAAGAGAGCCTGTTCCAGTCAATTTCCCCCTCCCTTTTGCAGTTTTCACAGACGACTCCCCCTTCCTCAAAGGAAAATCCGGAAATCCCCTTAGAACCACACCTAACACAGCTGAAGAGCCTTGGGAATATCCCTTCAATGTAGAGAAACTTCGACAGAAAAGCCACGTAGGAAAGCTTAAAACTATTATTTAAACGTAAGTAAGTTCTTATTAAGTTAAAAAGCTTTTTGCTCGGCTGTAACTCGTAAGGGTAGATTAGCTTTGAAATTTTGGATCTATAAATCAGTTCATCAAAGGTCTGTGGAAAGTTTTCCTCTAATAGCTTTGCTCCTTTCAACTCCCACCTATCTTCCTTTTGAAGTAATTCAAACTCACTTACAGAGAAGGGTTCATACTTCAATGGAAACTGTGAATTATCGAGCTTAAAGATAAGATTAATCCTACCCAACCTATCCGTGTAGAGGGATAAGTGTCTCAACCTATCTCCTAAGTTTTTACTCCTTAGAACAATTCCCTTTACCTTCATTAAACGTTAAACCTAAAGTAAATTATGTCCCCATCCTGAACTTCGTAATCCTTTCCTTCGAGCCTCATAAGCCCCTTCTCTCTGCAGGCCTGAAGTGAACCCTCTCTGATTAAATCCTCGTACTTTATGACCTCAGCTCTGATAAATCCCCTCTCAATGTCTGAATGAATCTTTCCAGCTGCCTGAGGTGCCTTTGTCCCCTTTTTTACCGTCCAGGCCTTAACTTCCGGCTCTCCTGCCGTGAAAAAGGTTATAAGGTTAAGGAGTTTGTACCCTTCCCTTATAACTGAGTTAAGTCCAGGCTCCTCCAATCCAAGTTCCTTGAGGAATTCCTCCTTCTCCTCTGGAGGGAGCTCCGAAAGTTCCGCCTCAATCTTTGCGCAAATTTTCACGACGGGAGCTCTCTCCTTCTCTGCAAGCTCCCTAACCGATTTAACCAAGTCGTTGTCCTCAAATAGCCCTTCCTCATCAACATTTGCGATGTACATAACGGGCTTTGCAGTTAAGAGCTGGAGTTCTTTAACAACTCTTTTTTCTCCGTCACTCAGTTCGCTTAGGAAAGGATGTATTCTCTTTCCGTTTTCTAAGATGCTTTTTAGTTTCTCAAGGGCTTCTACCTCTATCCTTGCCCTTTTATCGCCGCTCTTTGCCTGCTTTGAAACCCTCTGGAGCCTCTTCTCTACACTCTCCAAATCCTTAAAAATCAGCTCAAGATTTATCGTCTCAATATCCCTTAAAGGGTTAACGTTTCCATCAACGTGAACGACATTTTCATCCTGGAAGCACCTAACGACGTGAGCAACAGCATCAACATTTCTAATGTTTGCAAGGAATTGATTTCCTAATCCTTCTCCTTTACTTGCTCCTCTAACAAGGCCAGCTATATCAACAAACTCAATCGTTGTAGGAGTAATCTTTTTAGGTTTCACCAATTCAGCTATTTTGTAGAGCCTCTCATCCGGAACCTCAACAACTCCAACGTTAGGTTCAATCGTACAGAAAGGGTAATTTGCCGCTTCAGCTTTCATTGTATTCGTTAAAGCATTAAAAAGGGTCGACTTTCCTACGTTTGGTAGACCAACAATTCCACAGTTAAATCCCATTTCTCAGCTCCTCCAATTTTGTCCAGTTCAAATTTAGTATTTTTACTAAAAATTTGCTTATAATTCTAATAGTTAAATGAATGAACTGTAGGAGTTCCCTTTGATAGTTGAACTTTTGGAAAGGATAGGAAGAGGTGTTATCTTCTTCCTGGAGTTTTGGGGAGGGTGGTTCCTGCTATCCGTCAAATCCCTATCGATTGCTTTTAAGCCCCCCTTCAGGCTTGAGAGATACATATACTACTTGGCAGATATTGGAGCTAACTCATTTCCCGTTATAGCTATTACCTCATTGTTTACAGGAGGAGTTATTGCCCTTGAAACCTACTCTGCCTTCCATCGATTTAACGCTGAATACATGATTGGAGCCGTTGTTGCGATTGCAATGGCAAGGGAGTTAGGGCCGGTTTTATCCTCCCTCCTCGTTACTGCCCGTTCAGGTTCTGCAATGGCTGCAGAGATTGGAACTATGAGGGTAACTGAACAGATAGATGCACTTGAGATGATGGCCGTAAATCCAATTAAGTATCTAATATCCCCAAGAGTTTATACAACAATTATTTCAACTGTTGTATTGACACTCTTTTCAGACATTATAGGCTACATGGGTGGATACATAGTAAGTGTTTTTCTTTTTGGTGTAAATAAAACACTCTACCTCAGGTATACTCAGAACCTAACTGAAATGGACGACGTTTACCACGGTCTTATAAAGGCAGCAGTTTTTGGCTTTTTACTTTCAACGATAAGCTGTTTTTACGGATACTATACAAGAGGTGGAGCAAAGGGAGTGGGGGAGTCCACTACAAAGGCCGTAGTTAGTTCATCAATGGCCATTCTCATTTTTGACTACCTGATTACCTACATCTTGAGGTTGTTCAACCTATGAAAGAGGCAATAGTAGTTCGGAACTTAAGAAAGAGTTTTGGGGAGAAGGTTGTTCATAATGGGGTAAGTTTTACAGTTTATGATGGTGAAGTCTTTGTAATAATGGGACCTTCCGGGACGGGAAAGAGTGTTCTCCTTAAACAGATAGCAAAGCTCATTGAACCTGACGAGGGAGAAATTTTTGTTTACGGAATGGACGTTCTAAAACTAAAGGATGAGGAACTTGAAAAGTTCAGAGAAACTCTCACGTACGTTTTTCAGAGTGGCGCTCTCTTTGACTCCTACCCTGTCTGGTACAACGTTGCCTTCTACCTGATAGAGAAGAAGGGAGTTAAGAAAAAAATAGCAAGGGAAAAGGCAAGTTATTACCTATCCCTCTTGGGACTTTCCGGAACAGAAGACCTTTATCCTTCGGAGCTCTCAGGTGGTATGAGAAAGAGGGTTGCTGTTGCAAGAGCTCTCTGCATGAATCCAAATTGTATCCTTTTTGACGAGCCGACAAGCGGTTTAGACCCTGTTATGACAGCAATCCTTGATAGATTAGTTTTAAGGTTAAAAAGGGAGTTCAACAAAACCTGTGTTGTTGTAAGCCACGATGTTACGAGTGCCTTTAGAATCGCAGACAGAATCGCAATTCTATTTAACGGAAAAATTGTTGAGATTGGAACGCCGGATGAAATTAAGAGAAGCGAAAATCCTGTTGTTAAGCAGTTTATAAATGGGGAGCCCGAAGGGCCTATAACTGCTGTTTTGGAGAGAGAAAATGGGTAGGTTGACTTTAGAGGCAAAGGTAGGAGCCTTTGTAGTTGCAGGATTGGTAGGACTTGGAATAATAGCAACAACGATAGAGCCGTTAAAGTTTCAAAGAGGGAAGTACCACGAGGATTATACTGTCTACTTTAAGAATGCGGCAGGTCTTGAGAAGGATGCTCCGGTTAGGGTTGCAGGTGTTACAGTTGGAAAGGTTTTGTCCGTTGATGTTGTTGATGGAAAGGCCAAAGTGAAGATTCTCCTATTTAAACCTGTTAATCTCTATAAAAATGCCGTTGCAAAGATTGAGAGGACTTATGGGAGAGAAGTACGTTGAAATATCCCCGGGAAATCCACCGGCTCCTCCATTAAAGCCAAACTCCGTTATTCAAAACACTCAGATTCCCTCTTCAATGGACGAAGTGATGACCTCTCTAAACGAACTTCTAACGAAGTTTAATCAGGCGGTCACAACTCCAGACGGAAGAAACAGGATAGCAATAGTAATGGACAAGGTTTCCCAGCTTACAAGTAGCGTAAACAAAGCAGTTGTAAATTTGAACTCCGTTGTTGAAGAAAATAGAAGAACGATAAAAAAGGTTCTTGAGAATGCCCTTTCCCTTTCCGAAATGTTGAAGGAGGACCTCCCTCAGGTTCTTGAAAATGTAAATACCCTCACATCGCAGCTTTCACAGATGACACTTGAGAATAGAGAGGATGTTAGGGAAATTGTTGTTAACCTGAAGGAAGCCTCTGAAAAAGCACCGAAAATTGCTCAAAACCTTGACGACTTAACAGAAAGGCTGAATCAGATTCTCAACGAAGAAAACACTAGGGAGATTCAAACCACTTTAGAGAATATAGAAAAAACAACGGCAGAGCTTAAGGAGATTCTTGCCAAGGTTAACCAAGGGAATGGAACTATTGGAAAGCTCTTTAACGACGAAAAGCTCTACCAAAATCTAACAAGGACGACAGAGACACTTGGAAAACTTGCAAGTAAGGTGGAGAATACAAAAACTTACATAGGATTTAGAGGGGACGTTAACACGAGAACGGGAGAGGGAAGGGGAGCCTTTACCTTCCAAATTGTTCCCTCGAATGACCACTACTACTTGCTTGAGATTGTTGGAGACTCTCAGGGTAAGGTTGAGAGGAAGAAATACTACATCTCATCAGGTTCGTCTCCCCACTGGCAGGAGGAAATCGAGACAAACTACAGAACTGAGTTTACCCTCCAGTATGCAAGGGTTTTTGATGATAAATGGCTCCACGAGGGAGGAAAGTTTGTTCTAAGGGGAGGATTAAAGGAAAGCACAGGAGGGTTCGGTTTAGATTACATATACAGTCCAAAGCTAATCTTTACATCAGATATCTGGGACACGGGAAGGAAGAACTCTGACGGCGACGACATTCCTCCTCACCTTAGAGTTGGAGTTAGGTACTTTTTAAAGAAGAACTGGTTCGTATACGGAGGAGGGGATGAGCTCCTCTACCACAATTGGAGGGGAGCATTTGTAGGTATGGGTGTTCTCTTTGGAGATGAGGATATTAAGTACCTTTTAGGTTCTATGCCCGGAGGTATAAAGTGATTGCAGTTGTTGACTACGGAATGGGAAATTTAAGGAGTGTGAGCAAGGCTTTGGAGCATGTTGGAGCTACGGTGAAAGTAACATCAAATCCTATGGATTTGAAAGATGCAAGAGGAATAGTCTTACCGGGCGTTGGTGCCTTTAGAGATGCAGTTAGTAATTTGAAGAAACTTGGCCTTTGGGAACCGATCGTTGAAGAAATTAAAAATGGAAAACCGTTCTTAGGAATATGTCTTGGGCTTCAACTCCTCTTTGAAAAGAGTTACGAGTTCGGAGAGACAGAGGGTTTGGGAGTCATTAAGGGAGAAGTTGTAAGGTTTAAATTATCAAAGGACTACAAGATTCCCCACATGGGTTGGAATCAGATATACAAAAAAAAGGAGTCAAAACTTTTGGAAGGAATTAGAGAGGGAGAATTTTTCTACTTTGTTCACTCCTATTACGTAAAACCTTCAAGTAAAAGTGTTGTTTTGACAGAAACGGACTACGGAATTTACTTTACATCGTCAATCGAATTTGAGAACGTTTTTGCCACTCAATTTCATCCTGAAAAGAGCCAAAAGGTAGGATTAAGACTTTTGGAGAACTTTTTAAACTTCTGTAAAAGTTAGATTAATTTAACCAACTTTTTAAGTTTCTGGAGTTCCTCCTCAGTTAGGTGCCTGTACTCTCCTACGGGGAGTTCTCCAAGTTCTAAATTTCCGAATCTTGTCCTCTTTAAATACTTAACGGGATGACCTATTGCAGAAAACATCCTCTTTACCTGGTGGTACTTTCCTTCCTTTATTGTTATCTTTAACTCTGAGCTTTCCTCTCCAGAACTTAGAATTTCTACCTCAGCCGGTTTAGTTTTAAAGTCTTTAAGTTGAATCCCCTTCCTTAAGGGTTCCAGCTCTTCCTCTCCTACTTCCCCTTCAACTACAACATAGTAAGTTTTGGGTACCTTCCACTTAGGATGGGTCAACCTGTGGGCAAGTTCACCGTCAGAGGTTATGAAAAGGAGTCCCTCTGCGTCCTTGTCCAACCTTCCAACTGGAAAGAGCCTTTCAAATTTTGGAATGTCAGAAACGAGTTCCATAACTGTAAGTTCTCTGTCCTTTGTTGAAGTTATGTATCCGGCTGGTTTGTTCAGGATTAGGTAGTAATTCTCCTCGTAAGCGACAGGTTCTCCGTTAACTGTTACCTCATCCACTTCAGGGTTGACTTGAAAGGAAGGCTCTTTTACGATTTCTCCGTTAACCTCTACTCTTCCCTTTTTAATTAGCCTCTTTACTTCAGAGCGACTCCCAAATCCTGATAGGGATAGTAGCCTATCCAACCTCAAGTCTTTCCCTCATAACAATTACTTTAATGCTCAACCAGTATGTAACAAAGAAAATAGTGAAGTTTATAAAAACAGAAAGTATCTGAAAAAGTTTAACTTTTGAGATAAATTTTGAAATTTGAATCTCAATAAAACTTGACAGAACTATAAATGTTATAAATTGAATAATCCAGGCAAGAATTATCCTTTTATCCTCTGACCTAATTCCAAAGACAACTTCTATTGATTTTTTAAATCCAAAATAGAGGACAAAAATGGTTAGAAATATCAAGAATCCTAAAATAATAGTGGGAGTTATGTGTAAAAACTTAACGCTGGCATACATTATTAGTGAATTTATAAGTCCTAAGATTAAATAGAAAAACAGGTAAAAGGCAGCGCCTTGAAAGTATTTAACCATTTTTCTCCTCTATGAATTTCTCGACTGCAAACTTGTACGTAAAGAACAGGAGTAGGATATCCAAGTTGAGGTAAACAAAAATTGCAAATGAAGGAACTTTTATGAATGAGAAAATAAGGAAAAAGAGGAGAAAGGAAGTCACTATGAAGGGTATAAAGTGAAAAAGCCAAGCTTTCGTTATAAGTTTATCGTCATCAACCAAATAGTGCTTCCTTATTAAATAACGGAATGAGAAAAAAAGTCCAACAATCATTATAAAAGCTTCTAAAAATGTACCGATAAAGGGAGATAGTTTAAATCTCACAAAGAGCCATGTTACTAAGCTGTTAAACATATAGAGGAAAATAAAACTGTAAGCGTAAATTAAAAATACTTTAATTTTTCTACTCACACCCTCTCCTTAGTAAGAGTATCCGAGTCCCCTCAGCTGTTCTGGCCTGCTCCTCCAATCCTCCTTAACCTTTACCCAGAGCCTCAGGTAAACCTTCTTGTTTAAAAGCTGCTCAAGTTCCTCCCTTGCAAGCTGTCCTATCTTCTTCAATCTCTGACCGCCCTTCCCTATAACAATTGCCTTCTGAGAATCCTTTTCCACTATTATGTCAGCATCAATAACCAACATCTTGGGATTCCTATCCCCAGGTTGGATGCTTACAACCTGAACAGTTGTTGCATGTGGAACTTCCTCTCTTGTTAAAAGCATGATTTTTTCTCTGATTATCTCCGCTATAAACTGGTCTAAGGGCTGGTCTGTAACCATATGTTCTTCATAGTACTTAGGACCCTCTGGGAGGTACTTAACTATTAAATCAAGCAGTCTATCAAGGTTTGTTCCCCTTGTTGCCGAAATTGGAACAATGTCGTTAACAAATGGAAACTCCTTGCTTATTCTATCTATTAGTGGAAGGAGCTCCTCCTTCTTCACCCCGTCTATTTTGTTCAAAACTACAATAACCTTTGAGTCCTTTCTCCTTTCCTCACCTATCCTTTCAAGAATTTTTCTATCTGCCTCTGTTAAACCTTCCCTCGAATCAATCAGAAAGAGAATAACATCCGCATCGGGAATAACACTGAAGGCTATTTCGTTCATGTACCTGTTGAGCTCAAACTTCTCTTTATGAATGCCAGGCGTATCCAAGAACACAATTTGAGCATCCTTCATGTGTTTAACACCAATAATTCTGTGTCTCGTTGTTTGTGGCTTATCTGTAACAATTGCAACCTTTGTTCCAAGTAGGCTGTTTAGTAGAGTTGATTTTCCAACGTTAGGCCTTCCAAGAATTGCCACATAACCGGATTTAAACTTCTTCTCCTCTTCCAACTCTTTCCCTCCAAAATTCCCTCAAGTTCTTCAGGTCAAATTTAATCTGATTTACAAGTTCTTCAACAGAATTAAATTTCCTTTCAGGTCTGAGGAACTTGAAGAACTCAACCTTAACCTTCTGTCCGTAAACTGGAGGTAATTCTTTCTCTGGAATGAAAACTTCAAGTGTTGGATTGCTGTTTTTTAAGGTTGGAGCTCTCCCGTAGTTTGAAATTCCATCAAAAACCATATTCCCTAAGTAAAGCCTAACGGCATAAACTCCGAAAGGAAGGGGGAGCTCCTTTTGAGTTTCAATATTTACAGTGGGAAATCCTATCTTCCGACCCAATTTTTTTCCCTTTACTACTACCCCTACTACAAAATAGGGAAATCCCAAAAGTTTGTTGGCTTCTTCTACTTTTCCTTTTCTCAAAAACTCAAGAATTCTGCTTGTACTTATCTTCTCACTATCTTCCTTTACTGTTTCCACCGAAACGACCTCTATTCCCAACGATTTTCCAATTTTTCTTGCTGTATTGACATCGCCTGCTCTGTTTTTGCCAAACTTCCACTCACTTCCAACTACTAAAACTGAACAGCCCAAATTCATTAGGAATTCCATGAACTCTTTTGGAGTCAAATCTCTTATCTCTGAAAATGGGACATTTATCAATCTTATATTTAAGCTTTCTGCAATTTCCTCCCTTTCCTTCTCAGAGAAGATTTTCTTCCCAAGCCCTCTAATTGATATAACGACAATTTCACTACAAATCTTCTTTGCAGTTTCTATGAGTTTTCTGTGTCCTCTGTGGAAGGATTCAAACTTCCCTACCGTACAGCACCTCTTTTGCAATTTCAACTGCTGAGCTTGTTCCAATTCTTTCAGCCCCAATCTCTATGAACTTTTCTGCCGTAGGTAAGTCCCTTATACCGCCCGCTGCTTTGACTTTTATTTTTCCCTCTGAGCACTTAACTAAAAGTTCAACATCACTAGCTTGCGCACCGTAGGGAGCGTATCCTGTAGAGGTCTTAACCAAATCCCATCCTGTTTCAATGGCAAGTTTACAAAGAGTTGTTTTTTCCTCTTCTGTTAAGTAGCAACACTCCATAATAAGTTTCAATACTTTGTTCGGCAAATTGTTTCTTATCTCCAAAAGCTCATCTTCAACCTTTTTCCAGTTCCACGCTTTAACAGCCCCAACGTCAACGACTACATCCAACTCCCCGGCGCCTTCCTCTGCTGAAAAAATGGCCTCTGCAACTTTTAATTGAGTTGGAACAGTCGAAAGAGGAAATGCTACAACGGAGCAGACTTTTTCCTCCGGAAGGACTATTCTTGCAGTTCTTATATGTTTAGGAAAAACACACAGAGTTGCAAAGCCGTACTTTTTGGTTTCCTCAGCAGCCCTTAAAACCTCCTCATCTGTAGTAGTTGCTTTTAAAATGGAATAGTCAATTTTAGAAAGAATATCCATCTCTCCCTCTGTATTAGTTTTCAAGCCTAAAGTTTATTATAACATCGATTGTTTCCTCCCTTTCTGAAGGGGGTTTTGGAAAGGGTAATGCCCTCTTAACGGTTTTTACTGCAGCTCTGTCTAAGTGGATGTAACCGGAGCTCTCCAAAATCTTGAACTTCTTCAATTCGCCACTTTTACCTATTGTAATTTTAATTTTAACCTTTCCCTCTTCCTCGTTTAATCGAGCAATGTAAGGATAAAATTTATTTTTCTCTATTTTTTTTAAAACTTTTTGAATGTAATTCTCCTCTTGAATCTTTTTATCCACTTTCTGCAAAACTTTTTCCAAATCTCTTCTTTCAGACCTTTTAATACCTGGTGTTCCTTTTCTCTGGAAGAACCTTGGAATAGGTCTTGAATAAGAAATTTGACTCCTTAAAGTCTTATCCTGTTGCCTCATCCGTTTTGTATTAAGACTGTTAGTATCTTTCCTGTTGTTTAATAGGTATTCATCGTTATTCGCTTTCAATTTTTTTACAGCTGGATTCCTACAAACTTTTTTATTCTTTTTTCTACGGGAATTTAAATCTCTGTTTCCTTTTGTTTTCTTTGTTTCCTTTACTTTAAGCTTGTGGCTTTTTCTCTTTATTCTATATTTTTTAATTTGAAGTTTTTTAGAAGGTAACTGTTCCCTTCTCTTTTTTTGGCATTTATCGCCAGCAAATTTTGGGTAGTTTGATTCTAAGGACACATTTAAGATATCTTCAATTTCAGGTTTAAAGTCCTGTTTTTTTTTAATAATTCCTGTCAGGAATATCCAGTGAACAAGAAGAGAAAGTACAAAGGAAACAAACAAAGGTTTATTTCCCTTTACCTTACTAATCGCAATTTTCATAAGTTTTATTCTATATAAAACAGAATAGGAGGAAAGAAACTATGAGGTTAAACAAGTTTTTAGCATACGCCGGGTTTGGAGCAAGGAGAAAGGTTGAGGAGATAATCAAGCAGGGGAGAGTAGAAGTAAACGGAGAGGTTGTTACAAATCCTGCATTTGAGGTTGACCCTAAAAAGGATGTTGTTAAGATTGACGGAGAGAGGGTTAGACTTCCTAAGAAATTTGTATACATAGTCTTTAGTAAACCTCAGGGAGTTTTGACTGCAATGGAGAGAGCTCCCGGAGATAGAAGGCCGATTGTTGCAGACTTTTTCAGGAAGTACCCTGTTCGCCTCTTTCCCGTGGGAAGGTTAGACTACAACACCGAAGGTCTTCTCATAATGACAAACGATGGAGAACTTGCAGATAGACTTGCCCATCCAAGGTATCACGTTCCAAAAACTTACATTGCAAAGATTAAGGGTAGAGTTAAGCCGTCAGAAATTGACAGGATGAAAAAGGGGGCTCTCTTGGTTGACGATAAGGGAAACAGGTTTTTCATAAAACCAATCGACGTTAAACTTCTCCATCCATCAAAGACGGGTAGAAATACTTACGTTCAAATAACTATAGACCAGGGGAAAAATAGAGTTGTAAGGAGATTTTTCGATAGGTTTAACCACGGAGTTTTAAAATTAAAGAGAGTTGCAGTTGGACCGATAAAGTTGGGGGATTTACCAAAAGGGGCATACAGAGAGCTAACTCCTGAGGAAGTTAAAAAGCTCAAAGAAGCTGCTGGCTTGGGAAATTAGGTTTTGAGGATAGGAAGAGGGCTATTCTTGTCAGCAATCAAAGGGCTAATCAATACAAATGTAAATGGAGAGAGGAACATCTTAAGGAAGTTCAAAAGAGCTGGTTTGACTTTGTAATGGGGTTTGGAGAATAAGAGTCTACAGAATAGGATGAGCGAAGGTACCCCCATGCTGGGATAGGGGTATGTGGCGGAATGAATCCGCCACGAGGGATAAGGGTAGGGAAAAGCAGTCAAACTCCCTCAGAAGTTCCATCCGTAATATAGTTCACGATACTGTTCTTTTTTGGTATCTCTTCCTATCGTTTGGGTTCAAGAATTTCTTTCTTATCCTAATTGACAGCGGAGTTATCTCTACAAGCTCATCCTCCTCAATCCACTCTAAAGCTCTCTCTAAGCTCATCTCAATTGGGGGAGCCAACTTAACATTTTCATCACTTCCTGCAGCCCTGACGTTAGTCAGCTTCTTTCCCCTAACAGGGTTAACATCGAGGTCTCCATCCCTGTTGTGCTCACCGATAACCATCCCTCTGTAAACCTTATCTCCAGGTTTTATAAAGAGCTTTCCCCTCTCCTGAATGTAACCAAGCGAGTAAGCAGTTGCCTCTCCGTTTTCTACAGAAACGATGGCTCCGTTCTTTCTCCTGTATGGTTTTCCACTAAACTTTCTAAAGTCGAGAAAAGAGCTTGCCATTATTCCTTCACCCTTCGTGTCTGTAAGGAACTTACTCCGGTATCCTATAAGTCCCCTTGAAGGGATTACAAACTCAAGTCTCGTTCTCCCCTCTCCACTCTTGTTCATAGAAAGGAGTTCTCCCTTTCTCCTTCCAAGTTCCTCTATAACTGCTCCGGTGTACTCGTCGGGAACCTCTACAACCAAGAGCTCAAAGGGTTCCAATTTCTCTCCGTTCTCCTCTCTAACAACAACCTCCGGCCTGCTTATAGAAAACTCAAAACCTTCCCTTCTCAAGGTTTCCGCCAAAATTGCTATTTGGAGTTCTCCCCTTCCTGATACCTTAAACTTTCCCTCTCCTATCTCCTCAAACTTCATAGCAACGTTGGTTCTCATTTCCTTCTGTAATCTGTTTTTCAGCTTTGTTGCAGTTACGTGCTCTCCTTCCGTTCCGGCAAGGGGAGAGTCGTTTACGCTGATGAAAACGCTTATCGTAGGCTCTTCGATGTGAAGAGGAGGAAGGGGAACGGGATTTTCGGGGGAAGCAATAGTATCGCCAACTTCAACATCCTCAAATCCTGCAACCGCCACAATGTCACCTGCGAGAGCTCTATCCACCTCTAATTTCTCGAGCCCCTTAAACGTAAAGAGCTTCGTTATTCTTCCCTTTTGAACGTTTCCTGTTTTCTGCTCTACCAAAACAACCTCATCTCCCCTTTTAACCTCACCGTTAAAGATTCTTGCTATTCCTATCCTACCAACGTAGTTATCGTAATCCAGCGTAAAAATTTGCATCTGAAGTGGCTTTTCCTTTGAGCCTGAAGGTGGTGGAGTGTGCTTTACTATTGTTTCAAAGAGGGGAGTTAAATCCCCATTTTTGTCCTCTAAATCGTACCTTGCAAATCCCAATTTGGCAGAGGCGTAGATTACTGGAAAATCCAACTGCTCATCTGTTGCCTCAAAGCTCACAAAGAGGTCAAAAACCTCGTCAACAACTCTATCGGGCTCAGCTGCTAGTTTATCAACCTTATTTAAAACCAATATTGGCTTTAAACCCGCTTCAAGGGCTTTCTTTACAACGAACTTCGTTTGGGGCATTACCCCTTCCTGGGCATCAACTAAAAGGAGGACTCCATCAACCATCTTTAAGACCCTTTCAACTTCGCCGCCAAAGTCGGCATGTCCGGGTGTATCGATTATGTTTATCTTGTAGTTCTTATAAAGGATGGCCGTATTTTTGGACAGAATTGTTATTCCCCTTTCCCTTTCAAGCTCGTTTGAATCAAGAACTCTTTCCTCAACTAACTCCTTTAAAGTTCCGCTCTGCTTTAACATCTGGTCAACTAAAGTTGTTTTACCGTGGTCGACGTGGGCAATTACTGCAACGTTTCTAATTTCCATTACATCACTCCTAGTCTAAATTAGTGTAAAGAAACTTATTCCTTATTTACTTGGGAGGAAACTTGGAGGAGTTTGTAGTCTATGGAAAGAATGCTGTTGAGGAAGCAATAAAATCGGGAAGGCAGATAGAGAAAATCTACCTTCAGCACGGTAAATTTTTCACTCCGAAGTTTTTGAATCTACTGAAAGAAAAAGGGATTAGGTTTCAGTGGACAAAGAGGGAGCAGTTAGAAAAGCTATCGGGAACGAGGAAAAATCAGGGTATTGTAGCCATTCTATCTCCAATAAGGTACACTGGAGAGGAGGAGTTCTTTAATGAAGCGTTCAGGAAGAATTCTTTTTTTGTTGTTTTGGACGGTGTAACTGAACCTCAGAACGTTGGAACAATAGCAAGAACCGTTGAATCCTTTGGAGGTGTTGGAATACTACTTCCTTCAAAGGGTTCATCTCCAATTAATCGGGTAGTTGTTAAGGCATCATCGGGAGCAATTTTTCACTTAAAGGTTGCAAGGAGCTCCAACCTCAAATATTCCCTTGAAAGGTTCATTTCAATGGGTGGGAGTGTTTACTCCGTTGAAACAGGAGGTGAGGACATAAGAAAGGTATCGTTTAAGAGACCTCTCTCTCTCATCTTAGGTTCTGAGGGAAGGGGAATATCTGAGGAGCTACTTTCACTCAGTGAAAAGGTTCTAACAATTCCTACGGTAGGAAAAACTCCTTCGTTGAATGTATCGGTATCCGCTGCCATTTCTATCTGGGAAGTTTTCAAGTCCATTGATTAATTTATATTTAGCAAATACTAACTCTGGAGGATTGAATGAAGGTTTTAATACCTGTCTTGGAAAAAAAGGAAGATGCTGAAGTTTCAAGTGAGTTTGGGAGAGCTCCCTGCTTTGCTGTTTTAGAAAATGGAAAAGTGGAATTCTTTGAAAATCCCGGAGCTTTAGCTTCTAAGGGAGCGGGAGTGAAAGCAGCTCAGTTTGCAATTGACTTAGGGATTGACAAGGTAGTTGTCAAGAAAAACGCAGGACCTCATGCAGAATCAGCATTAAAAACTGCAGGAATAGAGGTTGAAATTAGGGAAAATTTAAAAAAGCTAAATGAAATCTTTTAATTTTTTAAAGGCATTGAACAGGGAATTGGAAAACGGAGAATCGGGGAAGGCCTCTATTGGGGGCTTACCCTTTACAACAGACTCTACAACAGACTTATCGTAGGGTAGTTTTCCAATAACGGGAATGCCCTCACTTTCTAAATCCTCCTCTATCCTGTCAGAAAACTCTGGATTAATATCAAACTTATTGATAATTCCTACAGCCTTTATTCCAAATTGGTTTACTATCTTGAGTAGCCTCTTTCCATCAAACAGTGACGCATCCGTTGGTTCAACGACAACAACGGCTAAATTGCTTCCGTTTAAACTGGCTATTACAGAACAGCCAATTCCTGCAGCTGAATCAATTAGAGTTACTTCTGATTTAAACTCAGATGCCCTCTTTTTGGCCTCAAAAACGAGCTTACCGGAGTTTGGTCTTCCCGGAAGGAGCTCTGCCATAACTAAGTTAAATCCGTAATTGGTTACTCCCCACTTAACGTAGCCAGGAATTGAGGGTTTAAACGAGATAACGTCCCTTTCTGGACAGACAATTGAACATACGTTACATCCCTCGCACAGAACTTCCTCAACTTTAAAGTAGTTTTCCTCCGGATATATACACTCGTAAGGACAGTGGAGAGAACATATACCGCACCCTGTACACTTCTGCGGGTCTATTTCTGCAACTCTTTCTCCCTTTAGAGGAGTTTTTTCTTTCCACTCCTTCACGTTTAAGAGAATTTCAAGGTTTGGTGTATCTGCATCTGCATCAACTACCATAATTTTGCTCTCCTTGGAAAACAGAAGAGAGAGAGAGGAGGTTATGGAGGACTTACCTACTCCTCCCTTTCCACTTGCCACTGCTATCTCCATCCAAAACTCCTAAAATTTCCTCCTTAATTTGATGAAATACTTCTACCTCAGGAAGATTCTCAGTAACTACAGGTCTTTTAAAGAAGTAACTTTTAACAATGTTTTCACTGTATGGGATTTCTCCAACAATAGGAGCTCCGTACTTTTTTGAAAGTTCCAGTATTGGTCTCTTATTTCCTATTCCACTCTTGTTAATAACAATAACGGCAGGTATTCGTAGGTACTTTGTTATTTCGAGTGTTTTTGATAAATCCCTTGCTCCAAAGGATGTAGGTTCTGTAACTGCAACAACAAGGTCTGAATTCTCTAAGGATTTAAATGTTGAGTTTCCAGCTCCAGCGGAAGTGTCAAAGATTAAATTCTTAAACCTTTCCATTGCAAATTTTCTCGTTTCAAGAACAACCCTATAGGTTCTCTCCTCTCCCTCTATTAGGGAGCCAGTTACAAGGGGAAATCCGTACTTTGTTTCATTTAAATAGATAAATCCTACCGTTTTGAAGTCTTCTTCTATTGCACCATCCGTTGGACAGACAAGTTTGCAGGCAGTACAGCCGGAGCAGAGCTCCTCTAAGAGAACAGGTTTATCTTCCCTTGACATTATTATGGCGCTGTCGTTGCAGACCCTTGCACACTCTCCGCACCCAGTACAGTAGGTGTGGTTAAAACGTGGCTTAAAGCTCTTAACAGGAATTCCTCCGTAGAGCTCTTCGTTGAGTAGGATGTAGTCGTTTGGGGCTTCAACGTCCAAATCGACAAGAGCAAATTCTTTTAGCAAAAGAGCTAAATTGGTTGAAACGGTTGACTTACCAGTTCCACCTTTACCACCAGAAACAGAAATTATCAACCAATTACCTCCTTAAGTTCCCTAACAACATCTGCAACCCTTCCATGAGCTCCTAAAACGACCTTCATTCCCCACTGGTTGAAAAAGGCCTGAGCCTTTTGTCCCATTCGAGAGGCTACTATTAAATCAACTCCCTTATTCTTTAGAAGTTCTGGAAGAGCTCCCTCTGTATGCTCTATGAGGGGATTCTCCTCAACAGATACGGAGTAATTGCCATTCTCATCAATGTCAATAAAAGCAAAGTACGGGGCTCTACCGAAATGCTCACAGACTATGGAATTTTCTCCCTCGTTTGTTTCAACAGGTATTGCAATCTTCATTTCTCTTCCCTAATTAGTATTTACTAACTTTCAAGCGATAAATTTATAACCCACTACCTGATAAGTCCACATTACTGCAGGAGTTTAGAGATTTCCTGAAGGATTTTAAAAGCAACCTCCTCTTTAGTTCCTGAAAACGCTTTTTCCTCCCCTTTACTACTAATGAATAGTACGTTGTTCTCATCCCCTCCGAAAACACCACTTTTTACATTGTTTGCAACTATGGCATCAAGTTTTTTTGTTTTTATTTTCTTTAAAGCATTTTCCTTTAAGTTTTCCGTTTCTGCTGCAAATCCTACGACTATCTGTCCCCTTTTCTTTTTCTCCCCGACCAATTTTAGAATATCAGGTGTTCTCCTCAATCTTAGAATTAATTCATCTTCTCCCTTTTTCAATTTTTCCCTTAACTTCTTTAAAGGGGTATAATCCCCTATCGCTGCTGCTGAAATGTAAACGTCTGCATCCTTAACCAAGCTTAAAACGGCATCCTTCATTTCGTTAACAGTTTCAACCTCAAATTTTTTAACTCCGTAAGGGGGTCTTAGACAGGTCTTCCCCGAAACTAAAAAAACGTCAGCTCCCATTCCCTTAGCTACTTTAGCAATTGCGTATCCCATCTTTCCGCTTGATGGATTTGAAATGAACCTTACAGGGTCAATGTACTCCCTCGTTGGTCCAGCAGTTACTACAACTCTTTTCCCCCTTAGTAGTTTTGGAATGAACCAGTATTCAGCACATTCGACAATATTCTCAATCTCTGCGAGCCTTCCCTTTCCCTCCTCCTTACAGGCAAGGTATCCAGATTCAGGCTCAACAATCTCCCATCCAAACTGTTTTAACTTTTTAAGGTTTTCTTGAGTTAGTAAGTTTTCGTACATCCTTACGTTCATTGCAGGGCAGACAATACCCCTTCCAAAGCACAGAGCTAAGTCTGTAACAGGAGTGTCCGCAATTCCACAGGCTATTTTTGCAATCGTATTTGCAGTTGCAGGTGCTATTAAAAGAAGTTCTCCCCATAGAGAAAGGCTCGTATGCCTGATTTCAGGGGAGCTCTCTGGAACAACCTCAGAGTAAACGCTATTCCCCGATAAGACCTCCAATGCAAGTTTTGAAACAAATCTCTCTCCGTAGGGAGTTATAGCTACTCTAACGAGAGCTCCCTTATTTTGGAGCTCTCTCAAAATTAAGGGAGACTTATAGGCAGCAATACTTCCCGTTATTCCCAAAACAATCCTTCTATCTTTTAAAAAACTCATTCACTCTTCCTTCTAATTTCCATAGGTTTTACTTTAATCTCCTGACCTAAGTAGAGACTAAAGCCGAAGCTCGTTGTGTAGCTTGTAATTATTGCTGCAGTCATTGGTATAACAACGTCTGCATGGGTCATTTCTGTAATCATTACAATTGCTGCAAGTGGAGTTTTAGCTCCTGCAGCAAGAGCTGCTCCCATTCCCGCAAGGGTAAACGTAACTATCTGATTTGGAAAGAGGTGACCAAACATGTTTCCGACCGCAGCACCTATTAAAAGGTTTGGAAGGACAAGACCGCCGGGAATTCCGAATCCCAATGTAAAACTTGTTATTATTAAAACACAAACAACGAGTAGTATATCTATCCATATGGGAAATAAGTCTTGAGCAAGTTTTGAAACTACACCCATATGGGCTGGTGTTGATAGGAAATCTGTATCGCTCGTTACTAAAAAGAGAAAAAGAAGAAATGGTAGTGAAAGGGCAGTTCCTATTACCGGTCTTTCCTTTATATCGCAAAATTTCGAAGTACACGTTGATGTGTGGAAGAGAAATGTGTAAATGTAAATGATAAAACTGATTACAAGTCCCATTACAACTATGTAGGGAATTGTCTTTAAATCCCACTCGGGAAGCTTTACCAAGTGGATAAAGGCCTGTTCCCCCCTAAAAAATGAAAAGGTAAGGTAACTTACAATAGAGGCAATTATCATCGGAACAAAGGGTCTATAGTCAAAGTTGTACATATCTTCAAGTTCCATTGCAAAGATAGCACTACCTAAAGGAGCTTTAAGAAGGGCTCCTGTAAAAGCTCCTCCTCCTATAAGTCCGACTAACTGCTTGTACTTTCTCCCAAGTCCATAGGCTTTTCCAAACCACTCTCCAACAGCTACTCCTATAAAGAAGGAGGGCCCTTCCCTTCCTGCTATAAACCCTCCCGAAAGGACAAGTGTTGAAGTTAGGAACTTGAGGATTACTGTTTTTATTTTCAAATAACCCTTTGTCTTAAGATGAAGAATCGAATAACCTATGCCAGGTCCACCAATTACTGGGTCAATCTGAAGTGCATATCCTACTACTATAGAGACAACTAATGGATACAAAAGCACCAGAATGGAATTCTTTGTGAGAAATTCGTTTAAGTTTATTATTACAACGTCCATTAAGGAAGCAAGCGAACCTGTAACTATTCCAACGGCGAAGGCAAAGGGAATCCACCTTCCAAAGAAGATGGAAATGGAAGAGAGGTCGAAGCGGTGGGTTAGGTTTGTTTTAGCACATCCTTTGATGTACTCCTTGAAGAACTCCCACCGCCCTCTCATAGAATTTCTTACTCCGTAAATCTCCAGTAAATTTCCCTAATTCTACCAAAGAGCTTCTTTGCAAGCTCTAAGAGCCTTGCTATTCTCTTTTCTGTCGGCGGATGAGTCGAAAAAATGGCAGCTATTGCATCTCCTCTTAGTGGATTGACAATAAAGAGGTGGCTCGTTGCAGGATTTACTTCCCTCTTAACAAGTTCCTCAGGAACTCTGTGGGCGTACTCCTCAAGTTTCCTGAGGGCACTTGCAAGAGCTTCAGGCTTTCCTGAAATTATTCCTCCTGTCTCATCGGCCCTGTACTCCCTTGCCCTCGATATTGCCATCTGAATGATTGCTGCAGCTATTGGAGCCAAAATTACGAGGAGAATAAGACCTATAACTTCTGCCCAACCTCCTTCTTCCTCATCAGAGCTCCTAAAGAAGAGAAACCACTGGGCCATGTTTGCAAGCATGGTTATTGCACCTGCAATTGTAGCCGCAACTGCCTGAATGAGGGTATCTCTATTCTTTATATGGGAAATTTCATGGGCAAGAACTCCTTCAAGCTCATCCTCGTTTAGGAGCTCAACAATTTTTGGCGTAACAACGACAACTCCGTGTTCGGGATTTCTACCCGTTGCAAAAGCGTTGGGAACATCCATAGGAGCGATCCCAACTTTTGGCTTTGGAATTCCTGCATTTCTTGCAAGTTTTTCAACAATCTGGTGGAGCCAAGGAGCTTCTTCCTCATCTAAGAGCTTCACTCCATACATGGAAAGGACAATCTTGTCAGACAAATACCAGCTACCAAAGTTCATAATGGCGGCAAAAATCAGGGCAACTACCATTCCGGCGTTACCGCCTAAAACCTTTCCAAAGAGAAGTAGAATTCCCGTTAAAAGCCCCAATAAAAGAGTGGTTTTTATGCTGTTCCAATTCATAGATTCCTCCTTTACAGGGAGAATTTAATTAAAAAGATAAGTGTTAATAAAATTAAAACCGGATTCAAATCCTGCAATCTTCCCGTTAGGAGTTTAAGAAAAGTGTAGGTGATAAAACCTAATCCCATTCCATCAGATATGCTGTAAGTAAGCGGAATACCTAAAAAGGTTATAAAGGCAGGAAGCGATTCGGTTAAATCGGACCATTCCACTTTTCTAAGAGGTTCCATCATGAAGTAACCAACGTAGATTAGGACGGGAGATGTAGCAAAGACAGGAACAATAGAAATTAAGGGGTAGAAGATTAAGGACGTTAGAAAAAGTAGGGATACAGTTACAGCAGTTAAACCTGTTCTTCCTCCTACTGCAATGCCACTTGCGCTTTCAACGTACGTGGTTACGGTAGATGTTCCTAAGAGAGCTCCAACGGTTGTTCCAACAGCATCGCTAGTTAGGGCTCTTCCCAATTTTTCATCACTTAGTGGTATACCCATTCTGACGGAAAGAGCTGAGAGAGTTCCCACAGTGTCAAAAACGTCAACCAACAGAAAAGCAACTATGACAGGAACTATTGAGTATGAAAATATGTGGGAGAAGTTAAGTTGAAGGGCTGCAGTGGGTTTTGGGATTCCAAAAACTGATTCCGGTTTATGAACAAGCCCCAAGGGAACCGATAGAAGGACGGCAAAAACAATTCCCAACAGAAGGCTTCCCTTTCCCCTTTTCCTCTCTAAAACTCCTATGAAAATAACAGTTATCAACGTTATTAGGGCAGGAGGAGAAGAGATTTCTCCCAACTTTACAAGGGTTTCCTTTGAGCTCTCAACTATTCCGGCATTCTTGAGACCTATAAATGCTATAAATATCCCGATTCCAGAGGAGATACCGTATGCAAGCGACTTTGGGAGAGCCCTAAATATTGCCCTTCTTGCTCCAAAGAGAGCCATTATTAGAAAAATGACTCCTTCGAAAAAGACGGCAGTCAGGGCAGTCTTCCAGCTTACCCCCATTTGTCCACACACCGTGTAGGCAAAGTAGGCGTTCAATCCCATTCCGGGAGCAAGTGCAAATGGAAGGCCAGCATAGACTCCCACCAAAAGGGTAGCGATAAAGGAGGATACTGCTGTTGCAAATATAGCTCCATCCTTTGGGATTCCAGCATCAGACAGAATGGCCGGATTTACAACGAGTATGTAGGCCATTGTAAAAAAGGTTGTAAAACCGGCGATTACCTCTCTCTTTATCTCCTCCCTCAAAATTTCCTCTAAAGCCTGAGTTTCCTTCCCAACTGGGAGTATATCTTCTGTTTTTTCATTTTATAGTATATTGGCCTTCCGTGGGGACAGAATTCCCTATCCTCACATAGAAGGTATCTATTAAAGAGCTCCTCTATTTCCTCTACATTAACTATTCTGTACCCAGATTTAACGGCCCTCCTACAGGCAACAGCTGCAACGGTTTCAGGGGATGATTTTTTTAAATTGAGGACATCCTCAACAGATAGAAATTCTGGAATTTCGTAAACAAGCAGTCTCTCTCCATTTTCCTTAAAACCGATTCCCAGCTCTTTGAGTTTTCCTAAAAGCTCCTTGTCCAACTCAAGGGGTTTTGTAAGGGGGACTTTTCTTATCTCTCCCTTTCTCAATTTCTCAAGGAGCTCCTCGTAGTTAACCCTCTCGTGAATCAGGTGAAGGTCAAAAAAGTAGTAGTTCTCTACATCATGGGCTATTAGAACTGTCCCGTCAGAGCCGACAATTTTTATGGACGACCGGTACTCTATCTCTCTTTTTTCCCTTACCACGTGGAACTTTGGAAGTTTAATCTGAACCGACAGGAGCTCCTCCAACTCTTTCAAGTACTCATCGCTCTCTAAGAGAACTCTTTCTTTAGTCGGTGTAACGTTCGGGTCAATCAAATCTGGAGGAACCTCTATAAAGAGGATGAAACTCTTAATTCCCAAATCCGAAAGTAACTTTTCAGCCTGTGGGAGCTCCACAGGCCTCCTGTTTACAAAGATTTGCCTTACGCCCTTCTTTTCCCTATTAAAGAAAACATTAACGAAATTCCCCTCCACCTTTAGAAAATCCCAACTCTTTCCAAAGACCTGAAGGACTCTCTCCTCAAGTGATGATGCAGGAAGGAACTTGTTGTTTATTCTAAATGTAACATTGGGATTGGCCAGGGCGTAAATTCTTGAAAGGTTCTCTAAAGAGCTTTTCCCTTTCTTTCCAACAGACTTTCTCCTAACAGGAGTGTTGAAAAAGAGTTCCCTCACCTCAACGGTTGTCCCCTTCCTGTAGGGAATTGGAGAGTACTCTTCAACCCTTCCACCCCTTACTATCAACTTTCCACCTATCTGACCATCTGAGGAGCTCTTTATCGTTAAAAACGATACCTGGGAAATTGCATAGAGTGCCTCTCCTCTGAAACCGTAGGTTATTAAACGATTTAAATCGCTGAATTCCGAGATTTTACTCGTTGTAAACCTTTCGACCGTGAGGGGGAGCTCTCTGTAGTCAATTCCTACTCCGTCGTCGGAGACGGAAAAGGAAAAAGGACTATCAATAACAACTCTTATCTCCCTTGGAGCCGAATCAACAGCGTTCTCAATGAGCTCTTTAAGGACAGCTTTAGGAGACGACGCTATCTGTCCCGAGGAAATCTTTCTAACCGTTTCCTGACTTAATCTTTTAATCATCCCTAACTTCCATGTATAGGAATTTTTTTATACAATAGAAGAAATCTATAAGAAGAAGGAGGGAGCAGATGGAAAGGTTAGTTGCTTGGTTGGAGGAAGTCGGAATCGAGGACGTTCCAATAGTAGGTGGAAAGAATGCCTCCTTAGGTGAAATGATGAAAGCTCTTTCTCCAAAGGGCATTAACATTCCAGAGGGTTTTGTAGTTACGGCTAACGCATACAGGTACTTTATTAAATATAACAATTTACAGGAAAAAATAAAAGAAACACTGAGGGGACTAAACGTCAACGACGTTGATGACCTTCACAGGAGGGGAGAAAAGATAAGGGAGCTAATAAGGAGTGGAAGCTTTCCCGAAGATTTAAAGGAGCTGATAGTAAGGTACTACAAGGAGCTCTCAAAAAAGTTTGATACCGAAGCCGTTGACGTTGCAGTCCGCTCCTCTGCCACAGCCGAGGACCTACCAAATGCATCCTTTGCAGGTCAACAGGAAACTTACTTAAACGTTAGAGGAATAGACAACCTGTTAAACTCAATTAAGAAGTGCTTTGCCTCCCTCTTTACAGACAGGGCAATCTCATACAGGGAAAGCTTTGGTTTTGACCACTTTAAAGTGGCTCTGGCCGTTGGTGTTCAAAAGATGGTTCGTTCAGACCTTGCTTCCTCCGGAGTGGGCTTTTCACTTGATACAGAGAGCGGATTCAAGAACGTTGTCTTGGTTACAGGTTCATACGGCCTTGGAGAAATGGTTGTGAGGGGAGCTGTTACTCCGGACGAATGGCTCGTTTTTAAGCCAACCCTGAAGGAGGGTTACAGGGCAATAATTGAGAAGAAGTTGGGTGATAAGAAGCAAAAGATGGTTTACGGAGAAACGGAAAAGGAGCCTGTAAAGGTTGTTCCCGTTCCCCTTTCCGATAGGGAAAAGTTCTGTTTAACCGACGAGGAGGTTTTAACTCTATCCAACTGGATTTGTGAGATAGAGAACTACTATTCAGAGAAGAATGGACGCTGGACTCCTATGGACGTTGAATGGGCAAAGGACGGAGAACTCAATAAGCTCTACATAGTTCAGGCAAGGCCCGAAACTGTTCACTCAAGGAAGGATTACTCAAAGGTAGTTGTTTACAGAATAACCGAACCTCCAGAAATGAGGAAGAGGAAGGTTCTCGTAACTGGAATTGCAGTTGGAAAGAAAATTGCAGAGGGAAAGGTAAAGATTTTGATGTCTGTTGAGGAGGCAGACAGGTTTGAAAAGGGAGACATCTTAGTTACAGATATGACTGACCCTGACTGGGAACCAATCATGAAAAAGGCTGCTGCAATTGTTACAAACAGGGGAGGGAGGACCTGCCACGCTGCAATTGTTGCAAGGGAATTGGGAGTTCCTGCAGTAGTCGGAACAAAGAGCGCAACGGAGGTTCTAAAGGAGGGCCAGCAGGTTACAGTCTCGTGTGCTGAGGGAGCCGTTGGTTACGTGTACGAAGGTCACGTTGACTACGAAGTTGAGGAGGTTGACCTAAGGGAGCTCCCAAAACCCAAAACACCCATAATGTTCAACGTTGCAACTCCTGAGAATGCATTTGACCTTTCGTTCCTTCCAAACGACGGAGTAGGCCTTGCAAGGGAGGAGTTCATAATAAACAACTACATAGGAATCCATCCAAATGCCTTAATCAAAATTGACGAAATAAGAGAAAAGGATGGAGAACTTTTTGAGGAGATTGAGAGAAGAACAAAGGGCTACAAGGATAAAAAGCAGTTCTACGTTGACAAGTTGGCCTTTGGAATAGCGAGAATAGCTGCGGCTTTCTATCCAAAGCCCGTCATTGTTAGGTTTTCAGACTTTAAATCAAACGAGTATGCAAACCTCTTGGGTGGAAAGTATTTTGAGCCAAAAGAGGAAAACCCTATGCTCGGATGGAGGGGAGCTTCAAGGTACTACTCTCCAGAGTTTAAGGAGGCCTTTGGGCTTGAGTGTTTAGCAATAAAGAAGGTAAGGGAGGAGATGGGATTAAAGAACGTAACCGTCATGGTTCCATTCTGTAGAACTCCCGAAGAAGGGGAAAGGGTTCTAAAAGTTATGGAGGAGTATGGCCTTAAGAGGGGAGAGGATGGTCTTCAAGTTTACGTTATGTGTGAAATTCCATCAAACGTAATTCTGTTCAGGGAGTTTTCGGAGTACTTTGATGGATTCTCCATTGGTTCCAACGACCTAACCCAACTTACGTTAGGAGTTGATAGGGATTCCTCTCTAGTTTCCCACATCTACGATGAGAGGAACGAGGCAGTTAAGTGGATGGTTGGAAGGGCCATTGAGGAGGGTAAAAAGTGCAAAAAGAAGGTAGGAATCTGCGGTCAAGCTCCTTCAGACCACCCAGACTTTGCTCAATTCTTAGTTGAAAAGGGAATTGACACGATATCGATAAATCCGGACTCTATTTTGGACGTTATAAGGGCTGTATATGAAATTGAAAAGAAATTGGGGGATAGATGAAGGTTGCTTTCTTTGAACTTGAAGGGTGGGAGGTTCCTATTATTGAAAGGGAGCTTAAACCTAAGGATTTTGAAATTTTGAAATTAGAAAGGGAACCGCTAACGGAGAGAAAAGTTAGTGAAATAAGGGATATAGAAGTTCTCTCTGTCTTCATATACTCAAGAGTGGGAAGGGAGATTATCGATTCTCTCCCAAATTTGAAGCTAATAACAACGCGCTCAACGGGATTTGACCACATAGATATTAACTATGCGAAGAAAAAAGGAATTGGAGTCTGTAACGTTCCTGATTATGGAATGGAAACAGTTGCAGAGTATACTCTGCTTTTAATCCTTTCACTCCTTAGAAGGTTAAAGCTAACACTCGAAAGGGTTTGCAGGGGGATTTTCTCAAGGGAAGGTTTAAGAGGCAATGACCTTGAGGGAAAAACGGTTGGCGTCGTTGGAACGGGGAGAATAGGTTCAAGGTTGATAAAGCTCCTATCGGGATTTGATGTTAACGTTGTGGCCTACGATGTAAAGCCAAGGGAAAGTTTAGTTAAGGATTTCAAAGTTAAATACGTCTCCCTTGAGGAACTCCTCAAAACCTCCGATATCGTTACCCTTCATGTTCCCTATCTTCCATCTACACACCACCTGATAAACAAGGAGAACGTTAAACTTTTGAAGGATGGAGCGTTCCTCATTAACACGTCCCGTGGGGCAGTTGTTGAAACAGAAGCAGTTATTAAAGCCATTAAGTCCGGTAAACTTTCTGGAGTTGCCCTCGACACATTTGAAGGAGAAGAGGTCTGGACGGAAGAAGAGTTAATCATATTTAGAGGGGAAAAGGACGTTTCCCCCGAAATTTTAAAGAAGGCTATTGAAAGTTTTGCTCTCACCCAGTTTGATAGTGCAATTATAACTCCACACAATGCGTACAACACTCATGAAGCAATCATGAGAATCCTTCAAAAAACGTTGAATAACATAGTTTCCTTTAAGGAAAAGGGAAGATGTATATATCCTGTTGTGTGAGGAGGTAGTGTGAAGGTATTTTTTGACGATTCAGGATTTTCTTTTTCAGACTACGAGAATACCCTTGAAAAATCCAACCCCAATTCCCTCTTAACTAGGAAGGAGATGCCGTTTTTGGAGCTCCCGAAAGAGGAGGAGCTCCTAAAGATATCTATAGTTTCCGATAACTTGAGAGAAAAGGCCGATACGTTGGTTGTAGTCGGCATGGGAGGGTCATCGAGAGGGGCCAAGGCTGTTCATCAGGCCGTTGGAAGAGAAAGAGAGAACTTACTCTTCATTGACAACATTGACCCCAATCTAATTGATGAAACCCTTAAGAAGATTGACTGGGAAAGAACTGCATTTGCATTTATAAGCAAATCGGGAAGAACGTTAGAAACGGTTACCGCTATGAACGTTATTATCGAGGAGCTAAAGAGGAGAAACTTAACGAAGGGAAGGCTCGTCTTTGTCGGCGATAGGGGAAACAGCTTTGAGGAGATTTCGAGGGAGTTTGATGCCCCATTCTTGGAAATTCCAAAAGAAGTTGGAGGGAGGTTTTCAGTATTTACTGCCGTTGGACTTTTACCTTTAATGTTTGCAAGCTACGACATCGTTAAGTTTTTGGATGGAGCTTACGACTCTGTCAATGCACCAATTTCGGCCTTCTACCTTGCTGCATCAAAGTATCTTCACTATCAAAAAGGAAGGAACATATCCGTGGTCATGCCCTATTCGTCGTACATGAGTGAGTTTACAGAGTGGTACGCTCAGCTCTGGGCAGAGTCCTTAGGCAAACTCGGAAAAGGTCAAACTCCACTGAAGGCGATAGGAACCTCCTCACAGCACTCAATTCTCCAACTCTTCATCGACGGTCCTGACGATAAGTTTTACCAACTCTTTTTCGTTAACAGCTACCCCGTTAACTTGGAACTCCCCGAAAAAACATACGTCCTTCCCTACCTTTCTAAAAAGAAAATTTCTGAGGTCATGAGGGCAGAATTTGAGGGAACCCTTTTTGCCCTTAAACGGAGCAAAAGGCCAATCGTCAGGTTTGAACTTAGCAGTTTGAGTGAATATCAGATGGGATACCTTTTGATGTTTTACATGATTTCGGTGGTTGTGATGGCTAAGCTTTTAGAAATTAATCCTTACGGTCAACCAGCAGTTGAGATAGGTAAAAAGTACGCATCCGAAATCTTAATGGAAAGAGGGGGAGATGTTCAACGATGTCTGTTTAAGTGAAGAGGAGCTCCTAAGATTAAACAGAGTTCTAATTGAAAAACTTTTAGAGGGAGCTCCCTTAGGGGACAAAGTTTCCGTTTACCTCTGGAACGGAGAAAGAGTTTGGGGGAGGGGAGAGGAACTGAAGATAGAAATCAAAAAAGTTTGGGCTTTGAGAGAGGCCTTGAGTGAATTTTCGGACCTTTCCCTCGCTGAAAGCTACATATACGATTTATTGGACTTAAAGGGAGATATCTACCTCGTTTTTCCCATTGCAGACTGGCTGATTGAGAAGTTCTCTTCTCTGAGGAAAAAATTAGAACTCCTTAAAGCTATAAGGAAAATCCCAAAGCTTAAGGAATTAGAGAAGTGTAGGGCTGAGGTTAAGGGGGAGCTCCACAGCGTAGAGAGGGACAAACAGGCAGTTCAGTACCACTACGATATCTCTAACGACTTTTACAAGCTCTTCCTGGATAAAAATATGGTCTACTCCTGCGGTTACTTTAAAACCCCTGAGGAGCCGTTAGACAGAGCTCAGGAACAGAAACTTGACTACATATGTAAGAAGTTGAGGTTAAAGCCGGGGGAGAAGTTCTTAGATATAGGTTGCGGTTGGGGGAGTCTAATAGTACATGCTTCCAAAAAGTACGGAGTCAAATCTGTGGGAATTACTCTGAGTAAGAATCAGTACGATTTTGTTAGGGAGAGAATTAAAAAAGAGGGGCTTGAGGAAAAGTGCAAGGTTCTCCTTGCAGACTACAGGGAAATCACAGACTGGGGATACTACGACAAAATAGCAAGCATTGGAATGTTTGAACACGTTGGAAAGAAGAGAGCTCTAACCTACTTCAAGCAGGCGTACAAACTCCTAAAGTACGGAGGAGTTTTTCTTAACCATGCAATAAGTTCGAACTACCATGAGTACGGGAAGCCCCCTTCTCAATTTATAAGGAAGTACGTTTTCCCTGATGGGGAGCTCCTTCCCATTTACCTGACGATTGAGAAGGCCGAGGAGGCCGGTTTTGAGGTTAGGGATGTTGAGTCCTTGAGGGAGCACTACGTCCTTACTCTGATACACTGGGTTAGGAATTTGGAGAAAAACTACGGTAAGGCTGTTAAGATGGCAGGAGAGGTCAAATATAGGATTTGGCGCCTCTACATGGCCTCAAGTGCCTACCAGTTTTTAACCAACAGGATAGGTCTTTACCAGACACTCTTAGTGAAAACTAAACCCAACGGGGATTCAGGATTTCCCCTTACGAGAGAATACATGTACAGGGAGGGAACGTGAAAGCAGTTGTAATGGCAGGGGGATTTGGAACGAGGATTCAGCCATTAACAAACTCTCGACCAAAGCCAATGCTTCCTGTTATAAATGTTCCGATGATGGAACACATAATGAAGGATTTGGTTTCCCTTGGAATTGAGGATATTGTAGTTCTCCTCTACTACAAACCTGAAGTTATAAAGAATTACTTTGGAAATGGAGAAAGGATAGGGGCAAAGATTACATACGTTCTCCCTGAAGCCGACTTTGGGACAGCTGGGGCCGTTAAAAAAGCACAGAAATACCTTGATGAAACTTTTATAGTTGTAAGTGGTGATGTGATAACAGACTTTGATTTGAGGGAGATTGTTGGGTTCCACGAGTTTAAGACCTCAAAACTGACAATAACCCTAACCTCCGTTTCAAACCCCCTCCAGTTTGGAATAGTAATAAAGGATAAGGACGGAAAAATTTTAAAGTTTCTGGAAAAGCCGAGCTGGGGAGAGGTTTTTAGCGATACCATAAATACGGGTATCTACGTAATTGAGCCTGAAGTTTTGGACTACATTCCTGAAAACGTTCCCTTCGATTTTAGCAAGGACCTTTTTCCACTCTTAATGGAAAAGGGAATAACCCTCTACGGTTTTGAGTCTGAAGGTTACTGGAAGGACGTTGGAAATCCTGATGCTTACAGGGAAGTAAACAGTGATATTTTGAACGGAAACGTTAAGCTTCAGATTCCGGGTAAGGCCGTAAAGTATCCAGAAGGGATTCTTTTCCTCCAAGGGGACGTTAAGGTTCCTGAGTCTGTAAGGATAAAGGGAACTGTTGTTTTGGGAGATGGTGTTGAATTGGGAGATGGAACCGCTCTTGAAAACTGCATTGTTGGGGAAAGGAGCAAGATAGGGAAGAGGTGTAAGCTCAAGGACACCGTTATTTGGGAGGAATCAACGTTAGGTGACGACGTTAGTATGAGAAACTGTGTAGTCTGTGACAAGGTAGATGTAGGAAGCAGAGTATCTGCCCTAAAGGGAGCTATTATCGCCGAGAAAGTTAAGATTGAGGATGATGTAAGAATTGAGAAGGACGTTGTTATATGGCCTGAAAAGTTTGTTGAGAGTGGTTCAATTGTCAGCTCCAATCTGGTTTGGGGAGAAAAGTGGAAACGTTCAATATTCGAAGGTGGAGAAATCTCTGGGAGGACTAACGTTGAGCTTTCCCCAGAACTTGCAGCCAAGTTAGGAGCGGCCTTAGGAACAACTCTTCCTGAGGGAAGTTTTGTCATAATGAGCCGTGATTACCACAGAGCCTCAAGGATGATAAAGAGGGCCTTCCTTTCCGGTCTTCTCTCAACAGGTGTAAACGTTATCGACATGAAAAAGTTTCCGAAGCCCGCCATGGGGTATGTTTTGAAGAATAACGGTGCCATCTCCGGAATTCACTTTGAGGCCTCCTCATCGGTTCCTGGACATAACGACATTATTTTCCTTGACGAATTTGGTATCAGAATAGATACGGCAAAGGAGAAGGCCATAGAGAGAATCTTCTTTAGGGAAAAGTTTAGAAAGGTTGGGCCTTCTGAAGTGGGAATTATAAAGGAGGAGCTTTACGGGGTTGAGGAGTACGTAAAGGGAATTAAGGAGAGAATAGACGACAAAATAAAACAGCCAAGATTCAACATTGTTGTTGACCTGATGAACGGAATTTTTTCCGATGTTTATCCAGAGCTTCTTGCCCACTTCAAGGTAAACAGCATCATTCTAAACTCTTACGAGTCGGAAGAAAAGCTTATGCAGTATCCAACGGTCAAATCAAAGTCCTTAAGGGACGTTCCTAAAATAGTTAAGTCAACCAGTTCAGATGTCGGATTTATAATTCACCCTGGAGGAGAGAGGTTAGCGGTTGTCTCCGACAGTGGAGAAGTTATCGGCAATCACCTGCTATTACTTCTCTTCTTGAAAACGATTGACGACGCACTGGACAAAAGGGTTAAGGCGTACGTTCCCGTAAGCTGCCCCTCTGTTATAGATGAATCCCTTAAGAAGGTTAATATTGAAAGGGGAAAATTCAGGGGAATCTCCCAAAGGCTTTTGAAGGAGTACTTTTTCATCGGGGATTTGGAGGGAAGGTTTATCTTTCCGGAGTTCTCCTTCTCCCCCGACGCAGTCTATTCGAGTATAAAGTTCTTAGAGCTTCTCTCCTTTTCCGGCAAGAGAATTTCTGAAATACTCTCTGAGATTCCAGAGTTCTTCTTTACCCACGTAATTATTAACTGCCCTCTATCTAAGAAGGCAAGATTAATGAGAAAGCTGTCAGAAGAAGCCTTGGAAAGGAGGGCCTCGTTTATAGACGGAGTCAAAATTTTCTTTGACGGGGATTGGATTCTCTTCATCCCAGACCAGTTTACGGATAAGCTCCACATCTTTGTCCAATCGGTAAATGAAGGAAGGGGAAAGGAGCTCCTTGAAAGTTACAAGGAGCTTGTATCAAACTGGATAGAGGGGAAGGAGTGAAACTAATATTTCTTTGGCATATGCACCAGCCCGTTTATAGAAACGGTCTTACGGGGGAGTACGAACTTCCCTACGTTTTCCTCCACTCAATCAAGGACTACTACGATATGCCCTACCACGTGAGCAGGTTCAAAAACGTGAAGGTAGCTTTCAACCTTACCCCTTCCTTGGTTTCTCAGATTGAGGAGTATGCATCGGGAAGGGCGAACTGTAAATTTTTAAGACTTGTGAAGAAAAGCGTAAAAGAGCTCTCCTTGAGAGAGAAGGACTACCTAATTAAAGTCATTTTCTCATCATCTCCCAAACTCTTTGAGGAGTTTGAACTTCTAAACAAGCTCTACTTTGCATACCAGAGCGATAGAAGGGAGCTCTGCAGGAACCTCTCAAATCAGGATTTCTTAAACCTTGAGGTTCTCTTCCTCCTTTCATGGTGTGGAAACTACTTGAAGAGGGAGAATGAAACCATCAGGAAGCTAAGGGAAGAGATTTCTGCATACACTGAGGAGGATAAAACAAGACTGATAGAGGAGCTGTTAGATCACGTTGGGAAAATCGTTCCTCTCTACAGAGAATTAACGTCATTAGGTCAGATTGAAGTTACAACCTCTCCGTTCTACCACCCTGTCCTTCCACTTTTAATCGATATGAAGGTGGCTAGGGAATCAACTCCATACGTCAAACTTCCAGCAGTTCAAACTCCCTTTAAGGGTGATGCAGTTAAACAGGTAGAGAGAGCTCTCTCCTTTCACAGGGAGAGGTTTGGAGAGGTTAGGGGAGTATGGCTCCCTGAAGGGGGAATAAGTGAGGAGGCTGTCTCCTTACTTTCAAATTTTGGGGTAGAGTGGACAGCCTCTGATGAGGAAATCCTGTTTAACTCCCTTCAGGAAAAAACGGGAACGAGGGAACCGCTCTACAGGGTTTATAAATTCAAAGGAGTAAAGATTCTGTTTAGGGATAAGGAACTGAGCGATTTAATAGGATTTACCTACAAGAACTGGAAGAGCGATGATGCAGCCGAGGACTTTCTTGAAAGGTTAAAGGATATCAACAGGAAGTATGAGAATCCTGTCGTTTCGGTGATACTTGACGGGGAAAACTGCTGGGAGTTCTACGAAAACAACGGTTTTGAATTTAGGGAAAAGCTCTACAGTGAAATCTCAGAATCTAACTGGATTGAAACTGTTAAACCCTCTGAGGTTGAACACACGGAAGTTCTAAACAGAATTTTCCCGGGAAGCTGGATTGGGGGAAAGTTTTTAACCTGGATTGGAGATGATGAGAAGAACAGGGCATGGGAACTCCTCTCCTTGACGAAGCTCCAGTTTAAAAGGGGTGAAACTAAAAGTGAAAATGCTGAGGAATACATACTAATTTCCGAGGGGAGTGACTGGTTTTGGTGGTTTGGAAGGGAACACTATACTCCATTCTCCCTTCAGTTTGACAGACTCTTTAGAAGTAACCTCATTGAGGTTTACAGAATACTGGGAAAGGACATTCCTGATGAGCTTCTACATCCCATAAAAACCTCTAAAGAGCTGCCGTCAACTCCTCCAAAGGGCTATCTCCACGTTGAGCTTGATGGAGAGGTGAGCAACTACTTTGAGTGGCTGAACGCTGGGGAGATTGACCTTTTAGAACTATCGACGATGGACTCATCATCGTTCGTAATGAGAAAGGCCTACTACGGCTGTGATGAGGAGAGAAACCTCTTCATCAGAGTTGACGGGAACTGGGAGAGGGTCAAGGGAGGTAATTTAAAGCTGACAGTTGAACTTTCAGGTGAGGGGAGAGAGGAAGTAGAATTTAACCTTAGTGAGAACCCCTCGAAGGGTAAGAACTGCAGTGAAGCCCGTGCAGTTCTTGGAAAATTGATTGAAATTCTAATTCCCAATAAGTGCTTACCGGAGGCTGTGAATGGTAAGTTAAAGCTTATTCTCAAGCTCTACATGAATGGAAAGCTGTTGGAGACTGCTCCACAGTTCACACCTGCCGTCCTTGACGTTGGAAAGGACTTTAACCTTGATTGGATAGTTTAAAATGGCAAGATTGATCTTTGGAATTCACAACCACCAACCGGTTGATAACTTTAAGAGCATTGTTGAGGAAGCGGTAACAAAGTCTTACAGACCGTTCATTGAGAGAGTTTACCCCTTCAAATCCTTCAAATTTTCAGTTCACTTTAGTGGTTGGCTCTTAGAGTACATATCAAGAAATCACGGAGATTTGATAGAGCTCCTCCAATCAATGGTTAAGGAAGAGAGAGTTGAGTTTTTCACCGGAGGATACTACGAGCCGATTTTAGTCTCCATTCCCTCAAGGTGGAGGAAGTACCAGATTGAAAAACTAAACGGACTTTTGGGAGAGCTCTTCGAGGTTGTCCCGAAGGGACTCTGGCTTACCGAAAGGGTCTGGGACGATTCTGTAATCTGTGACATTGTTGAATGTGGAGTTGACTACGTCGTTGTCGATGACTACCACTTCATCTGTTCGGGGTTCGATAGGAAGCAGTTGGGAGGATACCTCTTAACTGAAAGTGAAGGGAAGGTTTTAAAGGTCTTTCCAATAGATAGGGTGCTCCGGTATCTGATTCCCTTTAAGCCAGTTGAAAGGGCTGTAGGATACCTAAAGTCGAACTGGGGAACGAGGGTTCTCTTTGACGATGGGGAAAAGTTCGGAGTCTGGCCGAGAACCTACAACTGGGTTTACAAGAATGGCTGGTTAGAGAGTTTCTTAAGTAAAGTAGAAAATGGTGAAATAGAGACTTTTCTCTTTTCCGAGGTAGTCTCTTCAGAAAAACCCCTTGGAATAGCTTATCTTCCTACAACCTCCTACTACGAAATGGGAGAGTGGGCACTTCCTCCCGAGAGATTTAGGGAGTTAAAGGAAGCCGAGGAAATCCTAAAGAGAAGCGGAATGGAAGGTTACGCTGAAAAGTTTCTGAGGGGAAGTATCTGGAAGAACTTCTTTGTTAAGTATCCAGAGAGCAACTACATGCACAAGAGGATGTTAAATCTGTCGTTTGAGGAGGGAAGTGAGGAGTTTAAGGAGAATCTTTCTAAGTCCCAGTGCAACGATGTATTCTGGCACGGAATTTTCGGTGGAATCTACCTTCCGAACTTGAGGGATAACTTCTGGAGGTTCCTACTCTCTGCCCAGAGGGAAGTTAGTAGAAGAGGAACTTACTTGGAGGATTTAAACTTCGATGGCTACGAGGAGGGAGTTCTATCCTCGGGGGAAATCTTTGCTGTCGTCTCTCCAAAGGAGGGGGGAGCTCTTTTTGAACTCTCCCTTCTTAACGAGGGATTTAACTATCAGAACGTGATTTCAAGACACAGGGAAGGATACCACTATCTGCTTGAAAAAAGGGCAGAGGAGAGGAGCGAGGGAATTTTGACAATTCATGAGAGAATCCCAAATCTAACAGAGGAGGAGAGAAGAAAGCTCTCCTTCGATTGGCATCTAAGGGGTTCTTTTATTTCTCACTTTACAACTCATTTAAGTTTTGAGGAGTTTAAAAGGGAAACTTTTCGGGAAATTTCCGACTTTGTAAACCAGCCATTTGAGACAGTTTTGGGCGATGGAGAGATAATTCTATTTAGAAGAGGAGGTGTGTACTTAGGTAGAAAATTCAGCTCTGAGCTTAGGAAAACTTACAAGCTAAAGGGAAGAAAACTGCTATTTTCAGAGAGATTTAAAACTGAGTATCCTGAGGAGATTTTTCACATTATTGAGTTTAACTTTCACTTTTTAAATCCAGAGGGATTTGAACTACAGAAAGTGGAAAACAGTTTGGAAATTTTGGATAAAGGACTCAGTAAAAGAGTTCTAATATCGGCGTCTCTTCCCTTTGAAATTCTCCATTATCCTGTGGAGACTGTAAGCCAGAGCGAAAAGGGAGTTGACTTCACAGTTCAAGGACACTGCTTTGGACTCTGTTTTAAAGTTAAAAGGACCTTCAGTCTTGAAGTAAACTTAGAGGTAAAGGATGTCTGAGATAAGGTACGATTACCTAACCGATAACTGGGTAGTAATTGCCCCTGAAAGGGAGAGGAGGCCTCACGATTATCCGATTCACGTCTATCCGACAAAGAGTACCCCTTCAAAGTGTCCGTTTGAGCCGGGAAAGGAGTACTTAACTCCCCATGAAATATTTGCCATAAGGGAGCCGGAAACTTCCCCCGATACTCCAGGCTGGAGGGTTAGAGTTGTTCCCAACAAGTACCCTGCCTTGAGGATAGAAAATCAGCCTGAAAGAAAAAGAAGGGGAATCTACGATGTAATCGGGGGATTTGGAGCCCATGAGGTTGTGATTGATACTCCCGACCACTTCAAACACCTCCACAACTTTTCAATCGAGGAGATGAAGGATCTCCTCTTTGTTTACAGAGAGAGAATGAAGAGTTTGTACGGGGATAAGAGAATACGTTACGTTCTGGTCTTTAAGAACTACGGAAGGGAGGCCGGAGCTTCACTCATCCACTCCCATTCACAGATAATTGCAACTCCATCAATTCCCAAAAATGTTGATGATGAAGTTTCCCAGCTCAGGAAGTTTTTCAGGGAGAGAGGGCGGTGCTACCTCTGTGACGAGATAGATTACGAGCTCAACAATACAAAGAGAGTCGTTTATGAGAATGAGAAGTTCGTTGCTTATTGTCCCTTTGCCTCAATCGTTCCCTTTCAAATAAGAATCTCTTCAAAGGTTCACAGTTCCGACTTTTCGAGAATTTCTGAAGAGGAGCTCTACAGTCTTGCCGACTTAATGAGGACGGTGTTCAAGAAACTTCACAAGACCCTCATTAACCCACCCTACAACATGTTTATCAGAACCCGTCCTCCAGAGAGACCCTATCCGGAAAAGCCCGACTACTTTGTAGGAATGGACAACTTCTTCCACTGGCACATTGAGGTGTTCCCGAGGATTTCCGTTTGGGCAGGTTTTGAGATTGGAGGGGGATGGTACATAAATCCTACCTCCCCAGAAAGTGCTGCAAAGTTTCTTAGAGAGGTTCTGCTATGAGAGTTCTTTTTGCTTCGAGTGAAATCTATCCATTTGCAAAAACAGGGGGCCTTGCAGACGTATCCTTCTCCCTTCCAAAAGCTCTCTCAGAGATTGGAGTTAGTGTAAAAACTGTAATGCCCCTTTACGGGTGTGTTGATACTGAGAAGTTTGGAATAAGAAGTACAGGAAGGAAAGTTAAGGTTTTTCTCAGTGCCGGTGACTTTGAATTTGAGGTCTACCACCTTTCAGATGGAGTTGAACACTACTTTTTGAAGAATGACTTTCTATTTGGAAGGGAATACCTCTACGGAACTCCAGAGGGTGACTATCCCGATAACGATGTAAGATTTGGAGCATTTTGTCATGCGGTAGTTGAGCTCATCGAGGAGGGATTCTTTAGGGGAGAAATCGTTCACGTCAACGACTGGCAGACTTCCCTCATTCCGGTGTTAATAAGAAAGAAAGGATTGAGGGTAAGGACACTTCAAACGATTCACAACTTAGCATACCAGGGAGTATTTCCCAAGGAGACAATAGAAAGGCTCAACTTGGGATGGGAGCTATTCAACATGAAGACTCTTGAATTCTGGGGGAAGGTTAACTTCCTTAAGGGGGGAATAGTTTTTAGCGATGCGGTAAACGCTGTTAGTCCAACCTATGCAAGAGAGATAACGACTCCCGAGTTTGGATTTGGACTTGATGGAGTTTTAAGAAAGTACAGCTACAAGCTTTTTGGAATACTCAACGGTATAGATTACGACGTCTGGAACCCTGAAACTGACAGGTACATATACGTTAACTATACGGAAAGCTCAATAGGAAACAAGGAGGAAAACAAGAGGTACTTTATAAAGGAAACAGGTTTAAGGGAGGAGGATTGGCCACTCTTTGTGTTCATTGGGAGATTGGCCAAGCAGAAAGGGATTGACCTCTTTATGGAAAAGCTTAACGAGATAAGAGAGCTCCCTGCAAACTTTGCAATCTTGGGAACGGGAGATGCCCACTACAACGAATTTTTCAACTCAATTAAGAACAAGTACTCCAATATTTTTGTCGAGGTTGCCTTTGATGAACCCTTAAGCCGAAAGATGTACGCCTCTGCAGACTTCCTCTTAATGCCCTCCCTCTACGAACCCTGCGGCCTCAATCAGATGATAGCAATGAGGTACGGAACGTTGGTTGTTGCAAGGAAAACGGGAGGACTTGCAGATACCGTCAGGGACCTTTCGGAACCGGGAGGATACGGATTTCTGTTTGATGAGTTTGATTCATCCGAGTTTTTAGGTGCACTCAAAAGGGCGGTTGAATTCTACAGGAAAAACAGGGAGAGAGTTTTAAGGCTAAAGCAGTTTGTAATGGGAATTGACTTTTCTTGGAACTCATCTGCCCTAAAGTACTTTAGACTTTACGAAAACCTATTAGAGGGAAGGATAAGATGAAGTTGGAACTGACTTTGGAGGAAATTGAAAAGTTAACGAGAAAGGAGCTCTATGAGATTGCAAAGGAGTTAAAAATAAAGGGACGTTCAAAAATGAGGAAAAAGGAGCTCTTAGAGAGAATAAAGGGGGAGCTCCTTCTCATAGAAAAGGCCTCAATCAATGAGCCGATTACAAGTAACGTTGAGTTCGTAGAGCCAATAGAGGAGAAGAGGGAGGAGGTGGAACTCCCAACCTATAGTGAGGAGTTTGTCTCTCTCATTCCCGTAAACCCGGAGCTCTCCTTTGCAGTATGGAATGCCTTCGGAGAGAGGGGAGTCTTAAAACTCTACTCAAAGGAGAGGCTCGTCTTTGAAACGGAAGTTAACCCCGAGTGGAAAAGTTACTACGTGAGGTATAGGGCTCCCTTTGAGGAAATCTACGTTGAGCTTGAAGTAGTCAGGGAAGGAAAGAAAATAAAATTAAGGTCAAACAAGATAGTTACTCCCTCTGATGTCGTTACACTTGAAGCAGAGGAGGAGGTTGTTGAGGAAATCATCGGGGCTCTAAAAGCTGAAGAAAAAACATCCATTCCTTTTGGCTACAGGGGGAAAAATGGTTAAGGGCTACTTTTTCCTTTTTCTCCACCACCACCTCCCCTTCGTTAAACACCCCGAGTATGAGTACTTCCAGGAGGAGTACTGGCTCTTTGAAGCAATTTCGGAAACCTACATTCCCCTCCTCCAAAACTTCTTCAAGCTAAGGGACCAGGGAGTTAACTTCAGAGTTACCCTCTCTCTCTCCCCTCCCCTCTGTGAGATGTTGAGCGACCCTTTACTCAAAGAGAAGTTCAGAAAGTATATTCAAAGAACCTTGGAGTTATGCGAAAAGGAGATAAGGAGAACGGAGGGAAGTCCGACTTTCAATAAGCTTGCAAGATTTTACAAGGAGAGATTTGAGTCTGTAAGGGACTTCTACGAAAGCTACGGGGGGAACATTATAAGGGCTTATAAGGAGCTCTCCGATGACGGGTTCATCGAAATAATTACATGCGGGGCCACTCACGGTCTCCTTCCTGCCCTCCAGCCCGTTAAGGAGGCGGTAAGAACCCAAATTAAGGTAGCAGTTAAAAACTATAAGAAACACTTCGGAAAGGGACCAAAGGGAATTTGGCTTCCTGAGTGCGGTTACTATCCTGACGTTGAGGAAGTTTTAAGAGAATTCGGAATTGATTTCTTCCTCCTTGACTCCCACGGTTTACTCTACGGAAAGCCCTTCCCGAAGTTCGGTGTTTACTCCCCCGTATATACGCCAAAGGGTAGAATAGCCCTTGGAAGGGACCCGGAATCGTCAAAGCAGGTCTGGAGTTCAAAGGAGGGCTATCCGGGAGACCCTTGGTACAGGGACTTTTACAGGGATGTCGGATTTGACCTTCCCCTCGATTACGTTTCCCCCTACATAAATCCAGACGGCTCAAGAACCTACACGGGAATCAAGTACTACAGAATAACGGGGGACGTTGATTTGGGGAAAAAAGAACCATACATAAGGGAAAGGGCACTTGAGAGGACAAAAGTTCACGCCGAGCACTTTCACTTCTGCAGGGATAAGCAGTCTGAGTACCTGAAAGAAGCAATGGGAAGAGAACCTCTAATAGTTGCTCCCTTTGATGCAGAACTCTTCGGCCACTGGTGGTTTGAAGGTCCCGAATTTCTCTACAACCTCTTTAAGAACTTTGAAAAGTTTAAGGTGATAAAACCTGTTCTGCTTAGGGAGTACTTGGAGAATTATCCTAAAAATCCAAAGAGTCAGCCGGCAGTTTCCTCCTGGGGGGATAGGGGCTACTTTGACGTTTGGGTAAACGGAAAAAACGATTGGGTTTACTACCACCTGATAGGAATGGCAAAAACCTTAAACAGGTTAAGGAAAAATGTTGAAAGAAACGAGAGGAATACGAGGGTTTTGACTCAGATGCTGAGGGAGCTCCTCTTAGCACAGAGTTCCGACTGGACCTTCCTCATAACAACGGGAACTGCCTCAACGTACGCCGAAAATAGACTGAAGGAGCACATATCAAACTTTGAAGCTTTGAGGAAAATGGTTGAGGAGGGGGAATTTGAAGTGGGAAACTTGAGAAAATTGGAGGAGAAGAACTCAATCTTTAAAGAGCTCTCCTTTTGGGAGGACTGGGGTTGAAGTTAGGGGTGGATATCGGCGGAACCTTTGTAAAGTTTACAGATGGGGAGAACAAGTGGAAGGAGAGAACTCCAAAAACAGGGAAAAATTTAGTTTCACTGATTGCATCCTTTGGAAAGAAGTTAAATGTTGAGTCAATCGGAGTTGCAGTTGCAGGACTTGTAAATACAAAACAGGGAAAAGTTACGGAGTCCCCCAACCTAAAGTTTCTAAACGGATTTCCCTTAAAGAAAGAGTTGGAGGAGAAATTAAATGTTCCCGTTTCTATATTCAACGATGCAACTGCCGCAGCCTACGGTGAGTATGAAATGGGAGCAGGAAGGGGGAGCTCCGTTTTCTTATGCCTTACCTTGGGAACGGGACTCGGAGGAGGAGCTATAATTGAAGGAGCTCCCCTTTTTGGGGTTTTGGGAACTGCAATGGAAGTTGGACACATAACGGTTGAAGTGGATGGATGGCTCTGCCACTGTGGAAGGAAAGGGTGCCTTGAAGCCTACGTTTCCTCCTACGGACTTGAAAGGTTCTACTTCATGAAAACTGGAAACTGTGTTTCATCTTTTGAAATCATAGAGAGGGCAAAAGTCGGAGAAGCTGAGGCCTTGGAGTCGATAGATGAAATGACCGACTACCTATCGGTAGGAATAACAAACCTGCTCCACATTTTTAATCCCGATGTTGTTGCTCTTTCGGGAGGAATTCCGACGAGCTATCCGCAGCTCCTTAAAGTAACGGAAAAAAAAGTTAAAAAGAGAGCCTTTAAACAGCCGACTTCCGATTTTTTACTCAAATTGGCAGAACTCGGTGAGTTCAGCGGGGCTTTCGGAGCTTTTCTCCTTTCGGATTAATTTCTGTATAATTTCCGAAATTAATAAAATCGATTTATTTTCTCTTATCGTTTGGAGGTAATTTTGGAAAAAGAAAGGGAATACTATCCTCCCTGCTACGAAGAGGACGAGATAGACCTGTATGAACTCTGGCTCACTTTAAAAAGAAGAAAAAATATTGTTTTAGGAGTTACGGTTCTTTTTTCTCTTTTTGCGATAGTTCTCTGCTTTATTCTGCCTCCAACCTACAAAACTGAAGCTACCCTTATGCCTTTAGGGGGAAAACAAGGTGGAGGTTTGTCTTCTTTTCTTTCCTCCCTTCCTATTTCCTTACCGGTTTCTACAGGTCAATCTGGCATAACAGTAGAGGCCGTTTTGAAGAGTAGGACTTTAAGGGAAAGGGTTGTAAAGGATTTGGACTTACTGCCACTTCTCTTTCCCGATAAGTGGGACAGTAAAAACAAAAGGTGGATTTTAAAAGGGAAGGACGATAGGCCTCCGACACTCTTGGATGGAGCTGAAAAGTTAAAAAAATTGATTTCCGTTTCTACGGACAAGAAAACGGGAGTTGTTACCCTATCTGTCGAATTTAAGAAAAAACCAGAGGTTGCTTACAAAATTGCGGAAACAGCACTCAAAGAAGCAAATAACATATTAAACGAAAAATCGTTTACTTTGGCTAAAAAGTACAGAATCTACGTCGGAAAACAGCTTCAAATTGCAAGGAAAAAGTTACTTGAAATAGAGAGAATTTATGAGGATTTTATAAAGGGAAAAATAAGAAGGGTCCCCTTCATTTTTGGTGAAGAGTTGTTTAAAACATCCAATGTGAGTTTAAAAGATGAAAGAATAAAGAATTTAGAGCGAGAATTGAAAAAGTTAAGGGAAAAAGTAAAAAAATTAAAGGAAAATACAAACTACGTATCGTTGCCAGAGTATCAGGTAAACCTTCGGAAGTTACAGGCTCAGATGGATATAGCTGAAGAGCTCTTTGAAACGTTGGTTAAAGAGTACGAAATGGCAAAGGCTCAGGAGATGAAGGAGAAAATTTCATTTCAGGTAATAGACCCTCCTTACGTTCCGGAGGTTGATAAGCCATACAAGCCCAAAAAGAAATTAATCGTAGCAGTAGCCTTTGTTTCGGGACTTTTCTTAGGAATATTTGGAGCGTTCTTTAAGGAGTGGCTTGACAATGTAAGGAAAAGACACAGGGAGGAAGAACAAAATGCATAAACTTTTATTAAACGTTAGTCTATTTACACTTGTTTCAACAATTCCCTATGCCCAAGCTTTTAACATTCAACAACTTTATAAAAATCCTGTTTATATTCAAAATCAGAAAGAGAAATCTGGGAACAACGTCGAGTATAAAGCATATCCGCTTGCAAATTCAGGAAATGCTACTGAAAATATTAATCCCTTGCCACAAAGTAAACCTGTTTTTAAAGGAAATACAGAATTAGAATTACAAAAAAAAGAAAAATTTAAAAAGTTTTCTACTATTGAAAATTTGTTCAACCAAAGAATAAAAATTGAAAATGAAACTATTACACAGTTTGGTTACGACTTCTTTTTGGGTTCTCCTAACCTGTACCTCTCTGCTCCTGTGGATAAATCCTACGTTTTAGGGCCGGGAGATGAACTTTTTCTCTATGTAATAGGTAATCCTCCCGGAGTTAATTTAGACAAAGTAGTAAGGCTTGTTGTTGATAGAGAAGGAAAAATTTACATACCAAACCTTGGTGTTTTCTATGTATGGGGAAAAACTTTAGGTGAAGCAGAAAAAATAATTTCAAACTCTGTTGGAGCAAACATAAAGCTTACAGTTGGAAGGCTTAGAACATTTCCAGTTTACGTTTCTGGTGATGTAAAAAGACCTGGGGCTGTTGTTGTTACAGGATTAAATACAGTAATCGATGCAATTATGATGGCAGGCGGAATAGAAAAGGATGGTACGTTAAGGGACGTTATTGTAACAAGGAGAACTCCAAAGGGAATAAAAAGGATTCACATTGACTTTTACAGGTTACTCCTTGAAGGAGAACCTATTGATATGAGATTGAAGGATGGAGATGTAATATTTGTTCACTCTATTGGGAGAGTTGCTGGAATTGTCGGAAAGGTTAAGAGGCCTGCGATATACGAGCTAAGGGGAAGAGAAACAATTTCAGACTTAATAAAAATGGCTGGAGGGCTTTTACCCTCAAGTTATAAGTACAAGGTGATACTCCAAAGATTTGAGAACAACCATTTATTAAAGGTTTATGAAGGCTCTTTAGACGACGAAAAATTTATGAATGAGAGGTTAAAGGATGGTGATTTGGTCTTTATAAAACAGATTTTGGATATTCCTGAAAATGCAGTTTCTGTTGAGGGTTATACAACCTATCCGGGCCTTTATGAATACAAGCCGGGAGAAAAATTATCACAAATCTTAAAGCCTGATATGTTCTTTCCCGACTCCAACATGAGGTTCGGCCTTATAGAGAGAAGGTATCCTTTGGGTTCACTGCCGAAGTACTTAACATTCTCTCCTGAGGATGTTTTGGAAGGTAAGGAGGATTTAGAGCTTAAACCAAGGGATAGGATTGTTCTTTACAAATTTGGTAAAAAGGAAGTAATAGACTTTAATAAGGTTAAGGATGCCTTCCTCATAGAGGGAGAAATAAAGTACCCTGGAGTTTATGCCTATAAAAAGGGAATGAAGCTTTCAGATATTCTAAACCGCAATATGATCACCTTAAATACAAATCTTTACTATGCAGAATTAGAAAGGAGAGATTTAAAGACTCTTGAAATAATGGGAATTGAGAAGTTTGCTCCGATTGATATTTTAGAAGGAAAAAAGGATTTAACAATTCACAGGTTGGATGTAATTAAGTTCTATCCGAAGTATGTCTACCCGCCAATAAGAGTTTCCGGACTTATTAAGGAATCCTACTACCTCCCTTACCACAAGGGTTTAAAATTGTCAGAGGCTCTCTCTTCAGCTAAGTTCAGTGAGGATATTAAAAAACTTAAAGTAGAGATATTTAGAGAAATCCCTAACGTTAAGTCTGCTCAAACTTTAGAGAAGGCAGAGAACATAAAAGCAAAGGCAGAAAGTGGTGCAGAAATTTTGAGAAAAAATGTAGGTTCAGTCTTTCTCTACGACCTGTTGGTTAAAAAGAATTCAAAGTTAGACATTCCTTTAAATCCCGGAGACAGGCTCGTTGTTCGGGAGGTAAAACCTGAGGAAATGGTCGAAAAGGTTACAGTTTTGGGTTACGTGAAAAAACCGGGAGTTTACAGGATAAACGAAAAAACAACACTCTACGATGTTTTAAAGGCTGCCGGCGGATTCAGGGAAAATGCCTACCCTTACGGAATCGTCGTTTTGAGGGAATCTGTCAAGGAAATGCAGAAAGAGAGACTCTCAAAGGCAATTTCCCTGATGAGGCAGGAGCTTGAAAAGGAAGAGGCCGGGGTTATGCAGTCTGAATTAACTCAGGAGGAGTTCCGTGCAAGACAGTCTGCATTTGAGGCAAAGAGAAGACTCTTAAGTGAAATGGAAAAGGCTCAAGTCACAGGTAGAATTTCCGGAATTATTGTTCCCTACAACCTTGAAAAACTTAAGAATTCCCCTTACAACATCCTATTGGAGGACGGGGACAGAATCTACATTCCAAAAAGGCCATCGAGTATTCTCGTTTTCGGAGAGGTCTACAACCCCTCTGCCCTTGTTTACCAGAGGGGAATGACGGTTAGGGACTATCTTGCTATGACCGGAGGTTTAACAAAGGATGCAGATAAGGAAAACATCTTTGTAATAAAGGCAGATGGTTCTGTTGTTTCCTCCTCAAACCTAAATAGAGGAAAGGACTGGGATGGAAGAAACCTTCCGGAGTGGGGAAAACCTGAAGAGTACAGTAACAACATTCTAGACTACAAGTTGATGCCTGGAGATGCAATAATCGTTCCAACTGAAGTTCACGTTCCTATTATGTGGAGACCCCTCATAAAGGACGTAATGCAGATTATCTACCAGGGAGCAATTACAGTTTACACAATAACAAAACTGTAAGAAGTGGTTAAAAGTGAAAAGTGTATTGGGAAAAGTCTTTCTTCTGTACTTATTTTTCCTCTCTATTTCCTACCGTTCATTTTCGGGGGAGCTCCCCCTCTATCTTGCCTATTCCTACGACTATCCGGCGTCGATGGTCATACCGAAAGGAAGATTGGAAACTGACCTATTCTACGGCAGAGTAGACGATACGATAGACATGTTCAATATAAAGGAACAGGAGCTCTCCTCCGTCTCCCCGGAGTTTCGTGCAAACTCACTTGGAAATTATGAACACCTAAAGCTCAACTTTAATTATGGTTTTACCTATCAATCAATGCTTTCAACAGGAATAGTTTCCCGTTCCATCGATTATGGAGATGGAAGTTTGGATGTTTACTCCTACCACTTTTCAATAAGGAAGTCCTTCAATTCCCTTCTATCGGTTGATTTTGGTCTGAAGGGGGATATTGCAAAGGATAGAACTTTTTCAGATGTTAATGAAATTAATTATTACCTACATAAGTTTAGACCTGACATTTCAATAGAGGTTACTCCTGCTTACATCTGGTTTGTGAAAGAAACTTCCAAATATAAAATAAAGTACGGAGTTCCTAAAGAGCAAAATCCAAATTTTAAGCTTAAAGACCTAAAAGATTCTGTAAAATTTATAAGATTTACTTTAGGAAAAGCTTTTGATTTTGTATATCCTAACGTATTTTTTGAGTTTGGAAAGACAAATATAAATACAAAAATAGACACAAACTTAAAAAATTTAGTTCCTGAAGCTTATAGAAACAAAATTCCTAAATTTCCTATTGACCTTTCAAGAAATGAAAACTATTGGAAAACAGGTTTTTCCATTTTCTTAAGAACCCCTTTTAAGACATTAACATCTTTAGAGTATGAATACATAAGGATAATTAGAAATAAAAATCTTAACTATCTTAATTATAACCATGTACTGAAGGCAAAGGTTGATTATTTTTTAAAACGCAATATAATTTTATCAATAGGAGGAGAATATTTACACCGGCAGTTCAATGGTGTAATACCTTTTATGTATAACAAGTACTCTCAAACAACGTTTGACCATAAGTATGGATGGGCAGAAGTAGGCATAATTTTTCTGTGGAGGTAGGGAGTTAGTTGAGAAAATAAATTACTGTAGTATAATGGGGAATGTTAACCATAAATAACATTAATTAAGGGAGGAAAAATGAAAATCAGAAAGCTAATGAAACTAGGGTTAATTGTGTCTATTTCTGCATCGCTTGTTGGATGTGGTGGAGGAGGTGGAGGAGGAAATGCTCCTTCAACAGTAACAAAGTCTGGAGGAAAGGCAATAGACGGATATCTAAAAGGAGCAACTGTTTTTGCCGACTGTAATGGAAATAAAAAGTTTGACTCAAATGAACCTGTAGCTCCTGGGCCAACTGATGAAAATGGTGACTTTAAGCCTTTCAGTGTTCCAGCATCCTGTGGAAACGCAAATCTAATCGCAATGGGAGGGGTTGATATTGCTACAGGGAAACCATTTAATGGCATTTTAATGGCCCCTCCGGGTTCCAAGAACATAACGCCTTTAACAACCTTAGTAGCTGTAAATCCATCTCTAAAATCTAAATTAGAGGAAAAATTAGGAAACCAAACTATTGACGTTGACTACGTAAGCGAAAAAGTCCCGGGAGACATAATAGAAATTGCTTCAGCAGTTGCCACTGCTGTAAACGTAGCATCATCTATTGCACCTGAAAAAACTGAAGCTGCAACAAAAGTTGTAGAGAAGATAGCTGAAAAACTTTCAAACGTTACGGACTTGGGGAACGATACTTCTCTTACAGATGCTATTGCAAGTGCAACAACTGAAGCGATAGAGGAAATCGCAAATGAAACAGAGGATATTCAGAGTATAAATGCTACAGCAATCGAGCAAAGCTTGAAACAGGCTATTCAGTCTATAACTAACACTACTCCGGATAACGAGACTGTAAGCTTTAGCGATGTTAATTCTACTATTACACAGGCGCTTGAGAGTGCAACTACCGAGGTTGCAAGCCACGTCAAAGCTACAAAGTACATTCCTTCCTCTATTGAAATTTCAGGGAAAGAAGCTTCTGTTTCAAATAATGAATTTTCTCTTTATGTTCCCCTTCAAGATTTAGAGAATAACAAGAAAGTAGAAATCAGCTTTTACACGGAAAATCCTTCAAGTGGAACACGTTCTTACAACGCTACAATGACAGTTAATGTTTCCGATGAGGAATCAAAGAGGACAGCAACTCTTGTCCTTTCTCCTGTAAGCATCGAGATTGAAAATGGAACTCTTAAATCAATAACTGTTCCAGAAGGGGCTAAGCTTAAAGTAACGGGAACAGACTCTTCAGGAAGCCCAATAAGTCCTGTTGTTCTCGAAAACGAGCAAGCAGATTCTACATTTGATGGAACAATAGGAATTTGCAGTAGAATGCCTAGTGCTGGTGGTTGCTTCTACTACGATTTAGCAGTTGTAGAAAACAAAATTCAAAATGAGGTTCCCCAAAACCATCCTCTCTATGAAATAACAAACAAGAAAGGTAAGTTTGATGTCACTATTTCCTTTGATGGTATTCCCGTAGATACTGTCACAGGAACGGTCGAAGTTAGAGAAAATATGCCACCTAAGCTAAATTGGGGAGACCTTTCTAACGTAACTCAAAAGTATGTAGGAGATACTCTTCAAGTTTGTGACTTAGAAGCAACCGACCCTGAAGGGAATGGTGTTGATAACTGTTCTATTATAGTTAAGGATCCAAATAACAACACAATTTACAACGCAACAGGAGATATCTCAGAAGATACTTGTTCTATAGGGTGCTTCGATGTTTCGCTTAATGCTACAGGGACCTATTCATTTACATTTGAAGCTACGGATGCTGATGGATTAACAAGCAAAGAAACCAAAACCGTATTCGTAGGGAAGTGGCCTCCTGCACCACAAGGTTATGTAGCCGCAACAAATGAAGTAGATGCTCAGAACAACAAAATAACCTTTAAAACAAGTGATAATTCTACTGCTGTAGAACTTTTCGTTTCAGATGTAAACGCTGATTACTACACATTCCTACCTGCAAATGAAACTATAGATTGTTCAGGAGTCGTAACTCCTATAACGTTAGACAACGTCACAGATTTACAAGGAGTAAATAAACTTTATATTTATGCTTATGATGCTGTGAATGATAAAGAAACCTGCCTAAACGGAATTCCTGTTTACATTGCCGATGATTCTACCTTACTTAAGTGTGTAGCTACAGGAGATTCTAACAACGGCACTATAAACTGTACAGTTGTTCAAAAAAGATAATAAAAGGGGGGGATACCTCCCCTTTTATAATTAAATAAGGGGGAATTATGAAAATTCCAACAAAAGTTAAAAGTCTTTTTTTTACAGTACTGATTCTATTTTTATCATTTCTTCCCTCTTTAGCTCAGATTTCGAGTATAGACGTAAAACCGGGAATAAATTTAGTAGCGATTCCTCTCCAAATGGGCTATCAGGACTTTATACAGAACTACGGTGATAAAGTTGTCTTCATTGGCACGTACTATACGAGGGCAGACGGAAAGCTTGCGCTTGAATCATCAACTCCAGACATAGTTCCAGGTAAAGCCTATCTAATTATTGCTAAACAGCCATTTTCTATTTTTGGACAACTCTTCCCTATTAAAACGTCGGGAGCAAAGATAAGTACTCCTCTTTACAATTTGGAGCTCTACAAAGTAGGAGAGGAAATTAACCCAACTTCAAATGAAACGATAAGTTTTAAGTTCAACATATCAGAGGGAAACTTTACTCAAACTATTGAAACATCGATACCGTCTGACTACAACGACCAATATCTTGCCTTAAAAGTAAAGGATTTAACAGGAAATGAATTATACACCTACTATTTTACCGCTCAAAATGGAAAAGAATACACGGTAACAATACCTTCTGAAAAAGTTAGAGAAACTGTTCTTGTTTCTGGAACAGTAAAAGATGCCAATACAGGAGAGCCTCTTCAGGGAGTACAGGTTTGTATTTCAAATTCAACCATCTGCTCACTAACAGATAATGACGGAATATTTAAACTGACTTATTTATCCGGAGTTGAAGTTAAACTTAACGCAGAACTTGCAGGTTATACAACAAATCAAAAAGTTGTAATTACAAGTTCTCAACCTATAACAATTGAGCTTAAACCTTTAACGGTTAGGGCAAAGATAACCCTAAATGAGGGAGCAACACTTAGGGCTGTTGGAAGGGCAAGATTAATTAACTTAAATGATGATAAAGTCATTGTATCTGCTCCCGATAACTCCCTCTCAATAACACTGTCAAAATCCGAACTTAGTAGAACTTTAAGTAAGAGAGGTAGTGGAAGCCAAACTTATGTCTTAGGTGCTACGCTTTGTGACCCTTCCTCTGAAAAGAAAGTTTTTCCAGGAAGATTTATAGCTAATGACCCGAAAGCTTTTGGTAATAGACAGAGTAGTAATTCCACTGGTCAAATAGAATCTGTAGCTTTCATGGATTTAAACCTCTACGATTCGGAAGGAAACAAGGTGGATTTACCTGTAAGCGGTATGACCATAAGATTCAAAATTCCTGAATCGTTACAATCCAAATATAGGGAAGCTTATGAAAGAGGGGAAACATCTATTCCTTGGTATTCCTACAATGAAACCACAGGGTTGTGGGAGAGGGAAGGAGACGTTAGGCTTATAGATGTTGATGGAAAGTTGTATGGAGAGGCTGAAGCTACTCACTTTAGCTGGTGGAACTGTGATGCTCCTGTAATTGACCATTCATGTTTGATGGCTTGTGTTGTTGATAAAAATGGTAATCCTATAAAGGGTGCTAAAGTAGTTGCTGAGGGTATTTCTTATCAAGGAATTTCTTCTCCTAAGTTTACCCAAGAGAATGGTTATCTTAACGAGGAGCTCAGGGTAAAAAGAGGTTCAAGGGTAAAAATAGTAGCTTCTTATCAAGGGGTTAAGGTTGAAAAAGAGATACAGGTTAAAGATTTAATGTGTCCCTACAACCCCTCACCAGAACAGATTCAAAAACCTGAAGAGTTAAACTGCATTAAACTCTTTACAGTAAGACTTTCTGGAACGGTTTATGACAATGCAACCGGAAAACCAATAGAAAATGCCTACGTATATTCAAGCACAGGGGCATCTGCAATAACCAATGACAATGGAAAGTTCTCCTTTACCGTTGCTCCTAATCAAACCTTAAAACTTAAGGTTTCTTACACAAAGGACAATATTACCTACTTTGCTTCAAAGGAGATTACTGTTTTTGAAGATGACATAAATGATGCAGATATCTACATTGATACTGTACCAGTATGCATAAACGGTACTGTATTCCTCGACAACGGAACAGACATTAGAGTACTTCCAGGTACAAAGATAGTAGCTAACAATGGTTATTCTGGAGAGTCTGGAGAAGATGGAACCTACAAAATCTGCACGAGAAAGAATTTTGGAAATCTCCATGTAACTTTCAAATACTTTGTTCCCGATTTAGCTGCATGGTACTCTGTAGATAAAACGTTCAAAATGGAAACGGATAATTTAACAGAGGACGTCACGATTAAAGTTGCAAAAACAACAGTTTCTGGGTGCGTTAATGATAGCGATGGAAATCCAGTATCGGGAGCTTTCATTACATCCTCAACAGGAGCTACAACGAAAACAGATTCTAATGGGAAGTTTGCTTTAACAGTTCCTGCAGATGCAAAAATTAAAATTTACGCACTTTACGAGTTTGCAACTGCTGGAATCAAGGCCGAGAATAGTACAACAGTTATAACTGGTGACCCTGATACTGTAACTCCTTTAGATTGTTTCACATTGGATATTAAACCTGCTTACCTAAAAGGTAAAGCTGTGGTTACAGGTATTTCAGAGGTACCTTTACCGGGCGTTAAAATTACAACATCTTACGGTTTTGTAACAACAACAAACTCAACAGGAGAATTCACTGTTCCTGTTAAACCTAACAGTGATGTTAATATCACAGCTTCTTTCAATGGAATAACAAGCTCTAAGAGTGTTACTGCCCCAAATAAGGGAGAGACGAAGGATATTGGCAAATTTGAATTTGGATTAGCACAGGTTACATCTCCTCCTGTTCTCATTAAAGCTAAAATTGAACCAAGAGTTGTAAGAACTGGAGAACCTTATACAATCAATGCTATCTACAGTGATATTGACTCAGATATTCTTACTGGGACGTGCCCTGATGGTACAGAGAAAACCCTATCTAAGAGCGGGACTAACTTTACCCTTGTCTGTAACGGTACGGCAGAAAACACTCCAGGCATATATCAGAAAAGGCTATCAGTAGAGGATGACCAGGGGCACAAAGTTTCAACTACAGTTACAGTCGACATTCAGGAAGATTTACCACCGGGAATTATTTCCCTTTCTGTTAATCCTAAAAAAGTGAAAGTTGGAACAACAGAATCTGTAAAAGCTTCAGTTATAGCTTACTCGCCTGATGGAGATAGCATTAATTATTTGTGGTTCCTCGATGATAAGCTGATTGATTCCTGCAACGGTTCAAGTACGTGTGACTTTGATGTTTCCTCATTGAACGTAGGAAATCATTCAATCAAGGTTCAAGTTGTTGAAGAAACACAAAATGCCAAAACTGCTGAAAAATCCCAAGCTATCGATATAGTTAGTAACATGAAACCAATAGTCGATTCTCTTACTCTTTCTCCCGAAAGAGTAATCGTTCCTGATAAGTTAACAGCTATTGTACAAGCTCACGACCCAGATGGCTCAATAACTAATTACACTTGGTATTTGGACAATAAAGAAATTTCAAACTGTACTGGAGTAAATAGCTGTTCTGTGGATATTTCTGAAAATGAAACAGGAAAACACACTATAAAGGTAGTTGTAACTGATAACGATAGCGCAAATACAACAGCTTCTGCAGGATTTGAGGCAGTTAAAAATAAGTGTCCTGTTATTAAGAATTTACTTATGTCGAAGAGAACCGTTATCCCAGGAGAGACTTTAACACTTATTGCAGATGCTGAGGATACTGATAATGATGTACTAACGTACAATTGGTTGATTGGTAATGAAGAAGTAACAGGAAAAACCGTTCAGTGGACAGCACCTAATGAGGAAGGAACTTACGATGTTAAGCTCACCGTTTCAGATGGAATCTGTTCTGTTGAAAAAACGGCAAAGGTTACTGTATCGAATTTGAAGCTCTCTATAAATGTTGATAACAACGTAATTAACGTTGGAGAAACAGCTCACATGACATACTCTGTTTCTCCTGAAGGATATGAAGTTACAAACGCAACTTGGAGTTTAATTTCTAAACCAGAGAATTCATCTGCCAATCTCAAAGTTTCTGGCAATAGTGCTTCCCTAACTGCCGATGGTGAAGGTAGTTATACCGTTAAGTTAACTGCGTACTATGGTTCAACACCATTAACGACAACATTAACTATTACAGTTGTAAATCCTGACAATCTTAAAGTTGTAAAGGGACAGGCCGTAGATTCAAATGGAAATCCGATACCTGGAGCTGTTGTAGAGCTCTACAACAAGAACGATAGAACTGTCTATGATGAAAAAGTTGTAACTGACAGTAGTGGTTATTTCACATTTACGAATGTTCCACCAGGTGATTACTATCTCGTTGTTAAAGTGGATGGATACGAGATTTATTCTCAAGAAGTCACACTTATGAAGTAAAAAACTATATGGAGGGAGTTATGGTTAAATCAGATTTAAGAAAAGCTTTATTAGCAGTAACTTTGTCTGCCTTGGTAGCAGGTTGTGGTTCTGAATCAGGGACTGAATTTGGAATGAATAGTGGAGGCAATGCGAATTATAATCCTTCTTCTACAAAAACTTACGTAATAAGGGGACAGGTTCCCCTTACTCGTTCTACAACCGGAATAGCAGGAATTCCCGTTATAGCAAAGGAATACAATCCTGTAAATCCTGACTCTAAAGTCTATAGAAGTGTTACCGATTCAAAGGGCAATTTTGAAATTAAGGTTGACCATCCAGGTACCTATGTTGTAATGGCGGACGGAGGAAGAAGGGGGAAAGCAGTAAAGACTGTTGAAGTAAGAGCGACGAGTAACGTTGTCGACCTTGGTCAGATTCACCTTATAGCTACTGGAAATATAGAAGGAACGTTAACTTTTGATGAAAAACCTCTTGCAGGTGCTGTTGTTTATATTCCAGGAACAAGTTTTGTTGCAATTGCCGATAAACTTGGACATTTTAAGATTTCTGACGTTCCGGTGAATACGGGCTCTACGGGATACAAACTTGTTGTTAAAGCTCCGGGATATTACGAAGATTCTTACGGTATTGTTGGAATTCTTCAACTTGACCCGCTTACTCCTCAGGGAATTCAAATTGTAAAGGACATTGCAAAAGTTGAACCTCATTTACTCCATTACTCTTCTATCTACAATAAGTATCTTTACAAGACTAACGATGGTAAGGAGATTTTCCTTAGAAATTTTAAACCTAATGAGGAAGAAGATTATTATGATAATGAAACTTACGATTATGATTATAACAATTCAGAAGAGGCTCCCGGTTTTTACTTAACATTTGAAAAACCAATGGATGTAAAGTCACTCATCGAAGCAATTCAAATTATTGATTCTGATAATCAAACGGTTCAGATTGGCGATAAAAGTGAACTTATAGAGTTAAACGGCTTTGGTGGTTGGTATGAAGTTTATATAAATACTTCAAAATTATCTCCTGGAAAGTACAAGCTAAAAATTGATAAAGATATTGCTAAAAGTATCTATGGTTCAAATTTAGCTGAGGATGTAGAGATCCCATTCAAAGTTGGAGATATTATTCTTGGAGTTTATGGAAATTCAGAAAGAGCAGGAATAGATGAGCCAGTCGAAATAAGATTCTCAGCTCCAGTCAACAGGGAAAGCTTAATTAATAACCTCTCTGTTCAAGATACAAGTGGTAATCAGCCTGATGGTTTAAAAATATACTTTGAACCTGACAATATGACTGCTTACATTTCTGCAGTATTTAAAGAAGGAGAAAAGTATACTTTTACACTTGACAATGGAACGCTAAAGTCCTTTGATAACTCTACGTTCTTAAATCTTCCATTCGAAAAGGAATTTTCACTAGTTAAACCTCAGGTTTCACTACAACCTCCATGGGGCTCTATTGATTTATCAAATATTCAAAAGAATGAATCTATCAGATTATGGTTTAACACTTTAATGGATAGAGATTCTGTAGAGAGAGGTTTAAAAGTAATTGATGAAACTGATAATAAAACTGTTGACTTTAACTTAACTTGGATGTCAGTTTGGGGACAGGATAGTTGGGATTGGTATTATCCTCAATATTGCGGAGATGATATTTCTGAAATGTGTAACGGAGAAGTAGCAGATTCTGCAAATTCTGACCAGTTAGAAATCAGCTTTAACAAAGAATACGGACACACTTACAAAATAGTAATAGAGAATGCAACAAGTGCAAAGGGAACTCCTTTAGATAAGTTTGAAGGTGAAGTAACAGTTTTAACCCCCAAGTTTTTAGGAGTTGATGTTCAAAATGAAGAAATAATAGAACCATTTGAAGGACTTGAGATTAGAGCTAATGTTCCTATAAGTGATAAAGAAGGGTCTTATAACATTCAGTTCATAAATTTAGATGATACTTCTGATGTTGTCCCTGGTATTTTGAAAGACAATCATATTATTCCTGAAAAGCCTCTCAAAACAGATACCAAGTACATGGTCAGGATTTCTAAACTTCAAAGCTTTGACGGCTGGGATTTAATCAACGATACTAATCCATTTACTGTAACAGTTCAGACGTTTAGAAAACATATTGTAGGCACATTCCCACACGGTGGTCAATCTTGGGTATGTGATGGTAACCACCATGTTGTTATTGATTGGAATACAGCTTTATCAGACAAAGAAAAGGAAGCTTTGAAAAGGTATATCAAGATTGATGCATATCCTTACTATAGTATGGGAACTGGCTCTACTCCGACCCACCCAAGTGTGAATGTTGTCTTCGGAACATGGGGAATGGGACAAACGAGAATGTATATTGATTTTACTTGGGATCCTGATACAAACTATAGAGTTTATTTTGGTGATGATAACGGAACAGTTTTAACAAAAATCCCTGTTACGGACGATAGTGGAAACGTAACGGAATATCTTTATCCTGATAAGGTTGTAGTATTTACAACAGCTCCGAAAGAGCAATATGAGAAACAAAAATTTATTACAGGTACTTATCCAGAGAACGGTTCTAAGATTGATGTTTATGACCAAGTAACTCTGACAATAAATACTCTTAATGGTTGGTATAGCGGTAATTTACCAAAAAACAATGTTGATCTGGAAATCAAAGAATGCAATTTAAATGGAGATAACTGCACACTTCTCCAGTCAGACAAAGATTATTTTATAAACCCCGGATATTACAATAATATCTACGTCGAATTACAACATCCTGAATTTTATAAAAAATATGAGGTAACTGTTAAAAAACTTGAACCTGTTTATGACTTAGCAAAACAAGAATACATCTATCCTGATGGAAGTGATGAAAGCACATTTTATAAGTTTTCATTCTTTACAGCTGGACCTAAACTGTGGGTAAGTGTTAATAATGCAGATGGAAGAATATCCTTTGGTGGGAACGCCTTGTTTAATGTTAAGGAACTTAAGGATAACCTAAAACTACAACCTCAAATTAACTGTATTTGGAGTGATGACAATGAAACCAGTGATGATAAGAAATACGTAAGTTCTCTCACCTGTTACTACAATCCAATTCAGTATGCAAATATTGAAGTTGATATTTCTAAAGAGTTAAACGCTTACGAACCTGAAGAGGTATTTGACAATGCCACTAATTCTACAACTGTCCAATACAATAACTTAGGTAAGTTTGAAAATACACCACTAAGTCAAGTGTGCACAGTTAATCCTGATATTACACTTCCAAAACTTGAAAAGGTGGATGTTGTTGAAAATGACCCAGATGGAGGATATGCATTACTTAACCTTCACTTTAACGAAAGGCTTGATGCAGATTCTCTGAATTCAGCAAACGTTACTGTTACCTATCAGGATGGAAACAACACTGTAAGTGTTCCCGTTAATGGAACTCAGGTTGATTATTGTAACGATGTTGAAACATGTGTAGAACCTGATGTAAAGCTTAAACTGGACGACTACATAAGACCTGGAGTAACCTATATAGTTAAGGTTTCAGGTGTTAAGGAGTTTGGCGGACACTATGAAATCACAGAGGAAGATGGAACAAAAATGTTCACCTATAAGGGGAAAGTTACGAGTGTTGAGTATGCAGGTTATAGATATACTGACAACGGAACAAACAAATATAAGTTCCTCCTCATAGCTGATGCAGATGTTCCACTTCTTGAAAATCAAACTTTAACTTATGACTTTTACAGCTCAAACAATAATGTTGTAAATATTGATTTGAATCTTGAAATTGATAGTAACTATTCAAAAGATCCAGATACAGTTTCTATTATGATTGGAGGAAATGAGAAAAACCATCTTGGACTCGCTGCAGACTATACAGTTAGCAGTGATTACTACTGTTCCTATTGTTATGAATTTGGAGGAGTACATATTAGAAACTTATTTAATTCGGCTAATCAAACGCTACCAGATTACTCCAATTCATCTTGGTGGGTTTACATTCCATCAATAAATAACAACATTGTTGGACCGACAGATGTGAATGCAACTGAAGATGGTATCTACCTTACATTTGGAGATAAACCACAAGAATGCGTTTACGACCCATCAATCTATAAGCTTCTCGAGTGTGACTCTAACGGAACAAATTGCTCAGAGAGCTCAATTACAGTTGTTAGTGTAAATGTAACAGACAATGGTCAATACCTTTTGAAGACGAGCTCTGTTCTTGACAACTCCACTACCTACAAGGTTCAGGTTGAAAACCTCTTAAGCACCGGAATTAACTTCCCATGTGAAGCTCTCAAATTCTTTGGCATTGAGGAGGTAAGAGAGTCAAACCCCTTTCAGCTGTCCAACGTGCAGGCAGATAACGGAACCCAAAGCTAAGTGGCTGTTTTTGGTTTACATGGATGGCGACAATAACCTGGACGGTGCTGCCGTCCAGGATTTTAACGAAATGGCAGAGGTGGGTTCTGCAGACAGTGTAAATGTCATTGTTCTGATAGATAGAAAAGATAAACCAGCTTCTATATACAAGGTGGAAAGGGGAATTACTCTGGATAAGGCCTCTCCCTTAATAGAAAAGGGAGAAGTTAATATGGGGAATCCTGAAACTTTGAAAGAATTTGTTGAGTATGCAGTTTCAAACTTTCCAGCCGAGAAAGTAGCTTTAATTTTTTGGAACCATGGAGATGGGTGGAGGAGTATAGGGAGAAATAAGCGCATATTTAAGGCAGCATCTTATGATGAAGATGACGGCAACGGTACAGAGGACCCACTTTACATGTGGGAGGTTGTAAAGGCTCTTAAGGATTTAAAAGAAAAGGGGATAAGTGTGAATTTAATTGGTTTTGATGAGTGTTTGATGGGAATGGCTGAAGTGGCGATTGATATTGCTAATTATGCGGAAGATATTGTTTTCTCGGAAATAACTGAACCTTACGATGGATGGGATTACAAAAAGGTTTTAACATCCTTAACCGAGAATCCAACACAATCTCCAAATTCATTTGCAAAGAGCATTGTTGATTCTTACTACCAAGCGTACGGTTCCTATTCTGGAAGTTACACGCTTTCTGCAGTTGAAAGTTCCCAGACAGAATTGATAAAACAAGCTATAAATGATTTTGCTTCTTACTATTTGTCCCTTAACAGTAAGGATTCTATAAAGTCAGAAATACTAAATGCCAGAGATAAATCTCTCGAAGCAGACGACCACTATGGAAGTAACGATGAAAATACCTATGTGGATATTAAAAGTCTTTTTGAAAACATATATAATGATACAAGTGACAGTACGCTTAAGGAAAAAGCTGCAAATGTTTTAAATGCTTTGAATATCTACACTAAATCTGTTGGAGAAAACTATTCAGGAATAAGTATATACTTCCCAAAATCTTCTGATTCTTATGAATACGAGTACGGATTTGAAGTACCATCTTACAGCTATTACTACGGCAATAATTATTACAACCCTGCATCCTCCCAATGGAAATGGAATGAGTTTTTAGAGGACTTATTGAATTAGCTCTACTCGTTCGGCTCTAAAAGCCGAGCGAGTTTAGCCTCTTTAAAGAGCTTAATTGTTTCATCTAAAAATTTGAAATTTTTAGGTATTAGATAAACTTCTATTCCAAAATTTTCTAATTTACCGAGAGCTCCATTTCCTATATCCTTTACAAGAACAGCCTTAATTCCCTTTTCACTGAACAACTTTGCAATGTAGTTTCCCCTTCCTCTTTGGAGCTCCAGTGTAGGATTCTCCAAAATCTCCAGATTTCCAGTTTCTGTATCGAAAATCGCAAAGAGATTTGACTTACCAAAGTGAGGATTAATTAGCTTTCTTCCATTAACCTCTTTTTCAAGAATGGGAATAGCTATCCTCATTAGTCCTCCATTAAAAATTCATTTAATTCTTTAACTCGGATTTGCTTTGTTTTATAAATATTGCCTCTTTTTGACTTAAATCAAGGGAATGGAATTGCAGCGTCTTTAAGATTAATAGAGAAAACTTTTTAGGAGGTAAGGATGTTTGGATTCTTTAAAAAGGGCAACAGTGGAAAGAAAGAAGAACAACAAAACTTCTGTGTTGAGTCTGACCTATCTACAGGAGTTGGTTTAAAAATGCCCTCTATCCATCAAAGTGTCAATTTCATGTATCAGAAAGTAAAGGAGGCAGGCCTATCAAACGTTGCTGACAGATTTGAGGCAATGGAAAAGGTTCGCTGTAAGTTTTGTAAAGAGGGGGTTTCCTGTCAGCTCTGTTCAATGGGTCCCTGTCGTATAACTCCACAAACACCAAGGGGCGTTTGTGGAATCGATGCTCACGGAATTGTAATGAGGAACCTCCTCATTAAGGCCAATATGGGACTTGCAGCTTACACCTACCATTGCAGAGAAGCAGCCCTTACACTTCTTGAGACTGCAAGGGGAAATACTGTTTACGAGATAAAAGACCCCTCAAAGATTGACGCACTCGCTCAAATTTTAGGTGTTGATACTTCCCTTCCTTTAGATTCAAAGGCTGAGAAAGTAGCTCAAAGGGTACTTGAAACACTGTCAGAGAATAAAACATCAACATTTGTTGAAGCCCTTGCTCCCGAAACGAGGAAAGAGGTATTTAAGAAACTTGGAATTACTCCAAAGGGACCTATGAATGAACTTGTTGATTCCGTTACCCGTTCAATGACAAACATTGATGGTGACTACATAACGTTGGCACTTGCTGCGCTCAGAAACGGTGTTGCTTCAGCCTTTGGAAGCTTGGTTCCTCTGGAGATGATTCAAGATGCTCTCTATGGAACACCGTCTCCCCACGAGTGTACTGTTGACTTTGGAGTCCTTGACCCGGACTACGTAAACATACTTCCAAACGGTCATGAACCCTTTGTTGGAATGGCCCTTGTTAAACTTGCCAAAGACGAAAAGTTCCAAAAGATGGCAAGGGAAGCTGGAGCAAAAGGGTTAAAAATTGTTGGTTCCATTGAGACTGGTCAGGAGATGATGGCTCGCCTTGAATGTGATGATGTTTTTGCAGGACTTACTTCCAACTGGATTTCTATTGAGTACTTCCTCTCAACCGGTGCTGTGGATGCCTTTGTTATGGACATGAACTGTTCACTTGCAAACCTTAAAGAGTATGCAGACAAGTACAACTTTAAGTTAATTGCTGTTTCAAACATAATTGGAGTTCCGGGTTCATTAAGACTTGAGTATGAACCTGGCAATGAGTCAAAGGTCGCAGAGGAAATTATTAAATTGGCCGTTGAGAACTTTAAAGAGAGAAGGAACAAGCAAAAGGCCGATATTTCCAAGTTTAAGCAGAAAGCTCTTGTAGGATTTTCTGCTGAAGCGATTGTTAATGCCCTTGGAGGAAGTTTAGACCCACTACTTGAAGTTATCAAAAACGGTGACATTAAAGGAATAGCAGCCCTTGTTAACTGTACATCCCTTGGAAACGGACCTCAGGACAGTGTGACCGTTCAGATTGCTAAGGAACTTATTAAGAGGGATATTCTGGTCATAGGGGCAGGTTGCGGAAATGCCGGTATGCAACAGGAAGGACTGGAAACTCTTGAGGCAGCAGAAAAGTTTGCTGGCCCTAAACTTGCAGGGGTCTGCAAGGCATTGGGAATTCCTCCTGTCCTCTCCTTTGGAACCTGTACGGACACGGGAAGAATTATTATGACTGCCGTTGCCATAGCCAATGCATTAGGAGTTGACCCTTCACAGCTTCCTGCAGTTGTTACTGCTCCTGAGTATATGGAACAAAAAGCCGTGATTGACGGATTCTCAGCCGTTGCAATGGGATTCTACACACACGTTTCCCCCGTTCCTCCGGTTACAGGGTCAGACAAAGTTGTTAAACTACTAACAGAGGAAGTTGAAGGCCTTACAGGTGGAAAGATAGCCGTAGGAGACGACCCTGTTGAAGCGGCTAAGGCAATGGAAGAGCACATCATGAAGAAAAGAGAACTTTTAGGTATATAGAGTTTTGCCCTCCCTTGGGGAGGGCTTAATTATTTTAAGGAGAGCTCTATTGGGAGCCATTGAAAGGGAAAAAGAGACTATAAGAAAGATGGTTGAAATCTACTGTTGGAAGAAGCACAAAAGGAAGAGAGGGGAACTTTGTTCCGAATGTGAAAAACTCCTACTCTATGCATTCAAGAGGTTGGAGTTATGTCCTTTTGGAGAAGATAAACCTACTTGCAAAAAGTGCCCTGTTCACTGTTATCTTCCTGAATATAGAGAAAAAGTAAGGCAAGTCATGAGATTCAGCGGTCCGAGACTTATAATTTACAGTCCCTTAGATTGGATTCTCCACGAGTTTAAGGAAAAATTATTTATAAAGCTAAATCCCTTAAACCGTTAAGGTTTTTAATTAAAATTCTCCCACCATCTTTTTCAATCAAACCTAACTTTTTAAGTTTTGAAAGCATTCTTGAAACTGTTTCCTTCGTGAGCCCTAACTCCATAGCGGCCATACCTGTACTGAAGTTTATCTCCTCCCCTTCATTTTCATACTTCCTTAATATGTAGGAGGAGACCTTTGAAAGAGCTGTTTTAAGGGAAAGACTTTCTATAACGTTAGTTAAGTGGATTAATCTTTGAGCCATTACAGATAAGAGTTTCATTCCAATTTCAGGGTCATTTCTTATTATTTCTAAAAACTCCTTCCTTGGTATGAGTAATATTTCAGAATCTTCAATCGTCTCTGCCCACGCTGGAAAGTTCGTTCCTGTAAAACTTGCAGCCTCTCCAAAAAGGTTTGGTTTATCAAAAATCCTTATTATCTGTTCCTTTCCCTTTGAAGTTTTAAATACCTTTACAGCTCCACTTTTAAGAACGAAGAAAAATTCAGCTCTATCGTAAGGGGAAAAGATGGTCTCTCCTTTATCATAGTTTTTTATAGTTGAAATCTTCTTTATGCTTTCTATTTGATGTTCAGTTAACTCCTTAAAAAGAGGAATTTTTTTTAGAAACTCCACAAATTCCTCCTCATGGTTATTTGAGGAATGCTTTAACTATTTCTAAATCCTCTTTAGTTGTTACTTTTATGTTCTTATAGTCTCCAGGAATAGAAACCACTGTAAACCCGTACTTTTCAAGAAGTGCAGAGTCATCAGTTGCAAGGAAGTTCTCCTTTAGAGCTCTCTCATGGCACTCCAAAAGAACCTCAAATTTAAAGATTTGAGGAGTTTGAACTAAAATCAATCTATCCCTATCAAGTGTTCTTCTTATTAAAAAATCCCCCGGTTCAAGAGGTGTTCCTACCTCCTTTACGGTTTCCTTAGGTCTTACACCTGAAATAACTCCATCAGCTTCATAATCGGAGAGCGCTACAACCAACTCCTCAACTTTTGAATATTCAACAACCGGCCTTACTCCATCGTGAATTAAAACTTCCTTAGGTTTATACTCCTTTGCATCCAACAATCCTTTATAGACCGAGTACTGCCTCTCTGTTCCTCCCGGAACAATTGAGAGAATTTTTTTATACTTTTTCTTTAACTCTCTACTTAACTCCAGCTCATCCTCGGGAAGGACGAGAATTATTCCATCTATGAGGGAATTCTTTGAAAATATCTCAATTGGATATTCAACTATTAATTTGCCGTACACCTTAAAGAACTGTTTCTTTCCCCCAAACCTCTTACCGAGGCCAGCTGCCGGAATAACTGCCAATCTCACTTAACTACCTCTTTAAACCTACCAAAGATTATTTTTCCTGAGGAGGTCTGAAGAATATTGTTCACCAGAATTTTAACTTTATGTCCTATTAAGTGTTTTGCATTGTCAACAACGACCATAGTTCCATCCTCTAAGTAGCCCACACCTTGGTTCTTTTCCTTTCCTTCCTTTACAAGTAAAACAACCAACTCCTCTCCTACAGCTACAACCGGCTTCAGAGCATTTGCAAGGTCATTTATGTTGAGAATTTCAACTCCCTTTATAGAAGCCACCCTGTTTAAGTTGTAGTCGGTCGTTACAAGTTTTGCACTGAGCCTTTTTGAGAGCTCCACAAGCTTTGCATCAACGTCCCTTATCCAGGGGAAATCCCTCTCGTAAATCTCAACTGGAGGCTTTTCTAAAGCTCTCATTTTTGAAACAATGTCCAAGCCCTTCTTTCCTTTAGTTCTAACCATCGGGTCTGTCGAGTCTGCCAATGTTTGGAGCTCCTCTAAAACAAACCTTGGAATTACGATTTTTCCCTCAACAAATCCGAGTTTTGTTATTTCGTAAATTCTCCCATCTATTAGTGCGCTTGTGTCAATTACTTTTACACTGCAGTAGAGGGAACTCTCCTCCTTCAAGATTTCGGTTATGGGTCTATTCCTTCCAACTTCGACTGCAAGAAATCCGAAGAGGTAGGGAAGCGTTAGAAATAGGATGTCCTGAAGGTAGGTAAAGGATGAGAATATAGGAAAGAGTGAGAGTGCTATTCCCTTTGCCAGGTAGAGTCCCAAAAAGAAACCTACAGAGAAGAGAATGACCGTCTTTATTTTAATTTTCTTCTTTAGAATGAACTGATAAAAGAGAAAGGAGGCGGCTGAGATAAAAATCCCCAGTATGAGTGACTGTGTAAGTGTGAATCCGTAATTTTTAAAAATGATGATAGTAACAAGGAGAAGTAGGAGAAGGAATCCTCCAAAAAGACTCTTTATCACGCTTTCCTAACCTCTCTCAGAATTTTCCTCATCCTCTGTTTTATCTTTTTAACAGGTTCCCCTAAAGAGAGGGCTATTTCCTCGGCAAGCTTTGAAAATGCCTCATCAAACATCCTCTTTTCCGAATAAGAGAGCTCCTTCTCCTTAGACCTGTACGAGAGGTTTCTTACAACGGTTGCCAACTCCATAACATTTCCTGTTTTTAACCTATCAACGTTAAGTCTATGTCTGACAGTCCACTTGTCACTTATATTTGTAGGAACTTCTGATAGAAATTTAAAGAGCTCCTCAATTTCCTCCTCAGAGAGAACAGGTCTTATTCCTGAGGACTCAACTGTTTCCTTTGGAATCAGTATCGACATGTTTTTTCCAATTAGGGATATTCTGTAGTAGACGACCTTTTTCCCCTCTAACTCCCTCTCCTCAATTCCCTCAACGACTCCTACACCGTGAGGCGGATATGCAACTTTATCTCCTACCTTTATCAATTCAACACTCCTAATGTGGTTTCCTTATCGGCACCTCCCCCTTTTTGGGTTCTCCGTAAGGTATTGGAATGTACTGGACGGATGCATGTCCACTCGGTTGGTAGTAGAGCTCCATCAGTTCATAAACCTCATTAGGAACGTTTGTTGCCACATTGAGGCCTAAAGATTTAAGAACGTCAACAGTTAATGGATAGTCGTGAGTCCAGTACCCAGAGGTTAGTATATCAGCTATTTCTCTTGCCTTCTTTTTGTCGTGTTTTTTTAACCTTAAGATTCTCTCTATCGTCTGTCTCATTTGAATTAGGGATTTCTCTGCAATATCTGCAAGTATTAAGGTTTCATCCTTAACACTTCCTCTGTCGTGTTGGAGCTTTTCCTTCACTGCTTTTACAATTGAAGGAGCTGGAAATTGACCCAACTGCGGGTCAAGGGGTCCCATAACGGCGTTTGAATCCATGACAATTTCATCTGCTGCCAATGCTATTAATGTCCCACCGGACATTGCATAGTGGGGAATAATTACTCTAACGGGAGCCTTGTGCTTTGCAAGGGCCGAGGCTATCTGAGTTGCCGCCAGTGCCAGTCCACCGGGAGTGTGGATTATCAGGTCGATTGGCATATCCTCTGGAGTCATTCTTATTGCTCTCAGTATTCTCTCAGAGTCCTCAATCGTTATAAACCTAAATAGAGGAAAACCCATAAAAGCAAGCCTTTCCTGTCTGTGAATCATCGTTATTACTCTTGATTTCCTCTTTTTCTCAATTTCCCTGATTAAACGGAGTCTTGCCCATTCAAGGTTTTTCTGCTGAAAGAGAGGCCAGAGGGAAAAGAGAATAATTAATAACCAGAATAGGTCGAAGAATGAGAATCCAGGTTGTTGGTGCATGACTTCTCCTTATTTATCTTTAAAAACAATTTTACCATTATAAATCGTTATTTTCACTCTCCCCCTTAGTCTTTTATTCAGAAACGGTGTATTGCAGCTTTTGGATTTTATCTCCTCCTTGGTTAAAACAAACTCCTCTTCAGGGTCAAAAACAGTTACGTTTGCCCTTGAACCGGGCTTTAAGCTTCCTATATCCCTCTTCCCTATAATTCTTGAGGGATTCGTAGACAGTTTCTCTATCATCTGACTCAAAGTTAGATATCCCTCTCTAACTAAGTTTAAGGATAAAGGAAGGGCAGTTTGTAGTCCTATTATTCCAAAGGGAGCTCTGCAGAACTCAACCAACTTCTCATCCTCTGAGTGAGGAGCGTGGTCTGTGGCAATTGCATCAGCAACTCCCTTTTTAAGGGCATTTCTGCAGGCTTCAACGTGGTCATTGGTTCTTAAAGGAGGACACATCTTTGCATTTGTATTGAATCCCTCTACTGCATCCTCAGTTAGCGTAAAGTGGTGGGGAGTTATTTCACAGGTTACTCTAACTCCATTCCTCTTAGCTTCCTCAATTATTTTCAGAGCTCCCTTACTTGAAACGTGGCAGACGTGAATGAGGGCACCCGTTAACTTTGCAATTAAAATGTCCCTCATCGTTCCCACGTCCTCAGCTTCTGGAGGCATTCCGGGAATTCCTAACTTTGTAGAGAGTGGCCCCTCGTTCATGTGGCCGCCGGCTGATAAAGACTTATCCTCTGAGTGGGTAAAAACTGGAATTCCTAAACTCCTTGCATAGTCCATGGCATTTCTCAAAACCCTACTGTTCCTCGGTGACTCCCCATCGTCAGAAATTGCAACGATACCTGCCTTTACCATCAGTCCAATTTCTGCTAACTCCTCCCCTTTGAGACCCTTTGTAATAGCACCTATTGGGAAGACATCACATAAACCTACTTCTTTTCCCCTATCCACAATGTACTTTGTCACCGATGGATTGTCGTTAACAGGGTCTGTATTTGCCATACAGCAAACAGACGTAAAACCTCCTGCAACGGCAGCTTGAGAACCTGTTTCAATGTCCTCCTTCCACTCTTGCCCCGGTTCCCTGAGGTGTGTATGGAGGTCTATAAATCCTGGAGAAACGATAAGTCCTGAAACATCAATGACCTTTGTTGCTTCTACCCTATCTATGTTTTTTTCAACTTTTACTACTCTATTTCCCTCGATTAGAACATCGTAGTTTCCATCTATCCCTTGTGATGGGTCTACGACTCTTCCACCCTTAAGAAGAACTCTCATCTCCTCTCCTGTTTGTGACACTTTGTACAGTTTTTAGGGTCTTTTGCATCAAAGGCTTTTACTCCATTGTGACAGACACCGCAGAACTTTCCGTTCCAGATATCCTGCATTGTAAATTTATCTGCTCCAAACTTTTTCTTGAAAATCTTTGGATGGCAGTAGAAACAGTGTTGCTTCTTTACTTTTACGTGGTAAACGTGGCTGAAAACAACGGGGCCGTTTTTGGTTTTAAACACCAAATCCCTATTTAAAACACCTCCTTTAAAACAACCAAAGAGGAGCAAACCAGTTAGTAAGCTTAAAGCCAAGTATCTTTTCATTGAACTTCCTCCAAGAGTTTCTCCTTTCTTCCACATAGAATTGAAAGAACGGCCATTCTAACTGCCAAACCTGTTTCCACCTGATTGAATATGAGGGAATTTTTATAGTTAACGACATCGTTTGTTAATTCAACTCCTCTGTTAAAGGGACCTGGATGGAGAATTAGCGTGTCTGGCTTAAGTCTTTTAAGTTTTTTCCCGTTAAGCCCGAAGAGCTCCGAATACTCCCTAACCGAGGGGAACGTCTTTTTTGCATTCTGTCTCTCAAGTTGAATTCTCAGGAGAATTACAACGTCAGAAACCTCCACCAACTCATCGAAGGAGGATAGAACCTTAACTCCTAAAGCTTCAGGATACCTTGGAATCATCGTTGAGGGGCCGTAAATAAAAACTTCGGCTCCCAATCTCTTAAACAAAATAGAATCTGAGCGGGCAACTCTACTGTTTGTTATATCTCCAACTATCACAATTCTCTTTCCTTCCAAACTTCCCAATCTCTCCTTTAAAGTTACGGCATCCAAAAGTGCCTGGGTGGGGTGCTGGTTTCTTCCGTCTCCAGCATTAACGATAGAGGCATTGATAAAGTTTTTAACCGTTTCTGGAGCTCCCTCACACGGATGCCTCAAGACGATAACATCGGGATGCATCATGTCCAAGTTCTTAACGGTGTCTATTAAACTTTCTCCCTTCTTAACGGAGCTTGCAGACGTGCTGATATTTATAACGTCGGCAGATAAGAACTTACCTGCCTTTTCAAAAGATGACCTTGTCCTCGTTGACGGCTCAAAGAAGAGGTTGACAATACACTTTTCCCTAAGGACTGAAAACTTCTTTCTACCGCTCTTCAGAGCTCCCTTAACAAGCTGTGATATCAAGTAAATCTCCTTAAAAGTCTCCTTACTTATCTGCTCTGCAGAGATTAAGTGTTTCATTAAACCCTCTCTTTTTCACTTTCCTTAACTACCATTTTAAGAGCTTCTCTAACCTCAACTGCCAACCTGTGGGCCTCAAGGCTCTCACACTCGGCCAAGTTCCTTGCAGCTTCACTCACCCTCTTAAAACCCTCCGGACTTACGTAGAGAACTGAGGACCGCTTTACAAAGTCGTAAACTCCGAGGGGGGAGAAGAACCTTGCACTTCCTCCGGTCGGAAGTACGTGGTTAGGTCCTAAAACGTAGTCTCCCAAACTTTCGCACGTGTAGTGTCCCAAGAAAATTGCTCCGGCGTGTCTGATTCTATCAAGGAGAGAGAACGGCTCCTCAGTAGCCACCTCCAAGTGTTCGGGAGCTATCTCATTAGCAACGTCACAGGAGTGGTAAATGTCCCTCGTTAAGAAAACAGTTCCGAAGTTCTCTATCGACTTTTCAGCTATTTCTCTTCTTTTGAGTTTTTTTAGCTTTTTAGAAACCTCCTTTACAACTTCATTTGCTAATTTTTCTGAGTGTGTAACCAAGAAAGAACCTGCAAGTTCATCGTGCTCGGCCTGAGATAGTAGGTCTGTTGCCACCCAGTCGGGATTGGCACTCTCATCTGCAATCACCAAGATTTCACTTGGACCAGCAACCATATCTATATCAACAGTTCCAAAAAGAAACTTTTTGGCAAGGGCGACGTAGATGTTCCCGGGTCCCACAATTTTATCAACTTTAGGAATCGATTTTGTCCCAAAGGCTATGGCAGCTACACCGTGGGCTCCTCCAATCCTGTATATCTCATCAACACCGGAGAGCTTAGCTGCAACTAATGAGTAAGGATTAACGTCCAAAGAACCTATTGCAGGAGTAATCATTACTACCCTTTCAACTCCTGCAACTTTTGCCGGAACGGCGTTCATAATTACAGATGAAGGGTAGGATGCCTTCCCTCCTGGAACGTAGATTCCTGCACTCTCCAAAGGAGTAACCTTTTGACCTAAGAAAATTCCTGGTTCGGTTACAAAGTAGGAATTCTCTTTTTGGTGCTCGTGGAACTTTCTAACCCTCTCAACGGCAAACTCGATTGCATCTACAACTTCTTTAGGAACCCTTTTAAATGCTTCCTCTATCTCCCCATTTGAAACCCTTACATTTTCAGGAGTTAAGTCAACTCTATCAAACTTCTTTGCATAGCCAAAAACAGCGTTATCTCCAAACTTTCTGACACTCTCGATAATTTCTAAAACAGATTGGGCATACTTTGATTCCAGTCCCTGTCCCCTCGTTTTTATTCTAAGAAGTTCGAGGTCTTTCCTCCAGTTTTCCTTCCTTAGGTTTACTATCTTCATTCCTTCTCTCCTTCGAAGTTTGAACGGTTTTATTCTGAAAGATTATACTTAATAGAGCATAAAGAACAGGAGGGAGAGATGTACACAGCTCAAGAAGAAAGGGAGCTCCAAAAACTGACCGATGGACTTTTGAAATTTATCGAGGGAAAGGATAAAAGCTACTGGAAAAGTTTAAGTAAGGAGGAAGCTGAGGAGTTAGCTGAGAAATTAAGAAAGGTTATAAGGTACCACGACTACAAGTACTACGTTCAGGCAAATCCTGTAATTTCAGACTACCAGTACGACAAGCTTTTCCATGCTCTTGAGGACTTGGAAAAGGCTCATCCCGAAATAGTTACTCCGGATTCACCCACACGGAGAATTTCTCCGGCGTTTACAGGGGAGTTTGAAAAGGTCAAACACTATGCAGAAATGACCTCTTTAGAAAACACATACTCTCCAAATGATTTGAAGGACTGGGACAGGAGGGTAAGGGAGCTTTTAAGAAAGGAGACCGTTGAATACATAGTTGAACCAAAGTTTGACGGAGCAAGTGTAGAGCTTGTCTACGAGAACGACCTTCTTGTGAGGGGAGCTACAAGGGGAGACGGAGTTTACGGTGAGGATATAACAATGAACGTTAAAACGATTAAATCAATTCCACTAAGAGCTCCCTTTTCAAAGTACGGCATCAACCTCATTTCAATTCGCGGTGAAGTGATAATGCCAAAGAGCATTTTTAAAAAGTTGAACGAGGAGAGGGAAAAGCATGGATTGCCACTCTTTGCTAATCCGAGGAACGCAGCTGCAGGAACTTTAAGGCTGAAAAACCCTGCAGAGGTGGCAAAGAGGGGGCTTGACTGCTATGTCTACCAGATACTCTACTCTGAACCTAAAAAACTCTGTAGTGACATAAAAACTCAAAAGGAAGCTTTGGAACTCCTCTCAAACTGTGGATTTAAAACACCACATATTCAGAAGGTCTGTAAGAACATTGACGAGGTAATTGAAACGGTCCTGAAAGCACAGGAGGAAAGGGAGTCCTGGGATTTTGAAGCTGATGGAATGGTCATTAAGGTGAATGACATTTGTGCATGGGAGAAATTAGGCGAAACTATGCACCATCCAAGGTGGGCAGTTGCATACAAGTTTCCTGCAAAGCAGGCAGTTACAAAGTTGGTTGACGTTGTGTGGCAGGTTGGAAGGACGGGAGCTCTAACACCGGTTGCCATCCTTGAACCTGTAGAGGTTGGAGGGGTTATTGTTTCAAGGGCAACTCTCTTTAATCCCGACTTTATAAGGATGAAGGACATAAGAATTGGGGACTACGTAATTGTTGAGAGGGCTGGGGAAACTATTCCCTACATAGTTGGTCCCGTTGTTGAGAGGAGAACGGGGGAGGAGAAAGAGATTGAAGTTCCTAAGAACTGTCCCGTCTGTGGAGCTCCCATCGTTAAGGAGTTGGATGAGGCAGTTCCAAGGTGTCCGAACATCAACTGTCCCGCTCAGCTCAAGGAACACTTAATCTACTGGGGAAAAGTCCTTGACATTAAAGGACTCGGTGAAGCAACTGTAAATCAGCTTATGAGGAAGGGACTTGTTAAATCAATTGCAGACCTGTACTACCTCAAAAAGGAAGACCTCCTGAGGCTTCCCGGCTGGGGGCTGAGAAAGACTCAGAACCTCTTGGAGCAGATAGAGAAATCAAAGGGAGCTCCTTTTTGGAAGAAGCTAACAGCCTTAGGAATAAGACACGTTGGAGAAAAGACTGCACAGCTTTTAGCTAAAAGGTTTAGAAACCTTGAGGAACTTAAAAATGCTAGCTTTGCAGAGCTTGCATCAATTCCCGGAATAGGACCTGTTACTGCAACAAGCATAAAGAACTTCTTTAAGGCAGAGCAGAACCTCGAAATGATAAAAAAATTGGAGGAGGCCGGGTTTAAGTTTGAGAGGACGGAAGAAGAGGAGAAAGAACAGGAGCTTCCCAAACCTCTTGCAGGCCAGAATGTTGTATTTACAGGTGAACTTGACAACTTCACAAGAAGAGAGGCTCAGCACATTGTGGAGCTCTTAGGAGGGAATCCAACAAACTCTGTAACGAGGAGAACGAGCTTTGTCGTTGTTGGAAAAAATCCTGGTTCGAAGTACCAGAGGGCTCAAAAACTTGGAATTAAGATGATAAATGAGGAAGAATTTATCAAAATGCTGAAGGAATTTTCAAAGGTAAATCCTGAAGTTAGGAAAATTCTGGAGGAGAAGGGCCTCCTTTGAAGAGGCCTTTTCCTTTTTAAAGTTTCTTTAACATAAAGAAGTTACCTAATAGGAAAAGAGCTAAACCCTGAGCTGTTAGTAAAAGGGCATCTTTGTAGAGCTCCATTAAGGTCATCCCCTTTATCGCTATGGAAAGAGCTCCGTCTATGTAGTACTTTAAGGGAGAAAGAACCGAAAGGTACTGGAGGACCTTAGGCATTGCTTCAATTGGAGTCCAGTTTCCAGACAGATAGAGAATAGGAATCAGTATAAGAATCGTTAACTGCGAAACCTGAAGCATGTTGCTTGAGAGTGATGCTATAAACATTGAAAGTCCTGAGGATGTAAATACATAAATTGCAGTCAAGAGCATGAAGTCTAAGATACTTCCTTTAAACGGAGCCTTAACCCAAAGGCCTATAGTGAAGTAGAGGGCAAGGAAGGTAAACGTAAGTATTAGAATTCCCATTGAAACGGTTTTTGCAACCATGAAAACATAGTTTGAAACCGGTGAAACTATAAGCATTTCAATGTTTCCCCTCTCCTTTTCCAAAACAACTGCTGATGCCGGAAGGAGTATTAGAAAAAGGGTAATGACCGTAAGAAGTTCTGAGTAGGCCATAAAAAGTCTGCTTGATGAATCCTGGTTGAAAAAGACCCTCGTCTTTACTTCCAAAGGAAGCTGAACGGGAAAAATTCCAAAGAGGAATTTTGAGATTATCTGAGTTGCATAAGCAGAGAAGAGGTAACTTGCGGCAACCTCAGAGCCGTTAACAACAATTCCAACCTCGGTTTTCTCTCCTCTCTTTATCCTCTTCTCAAAATTCTGAGGAATTCTTATAACTCCCAAGGCCTTATCGCTCAGGAGAACTCTTTCAAGGTCCTTATCTGAGAATAGATATCCTTTCAGTTTAAATACGGTTGACGGGAACTTTGAAACCAAGTCCCTTGAATAGTAGGAGAGGTCGTAGTCCTGGACATAGAATTTTGCATTCCTCAAAGAAAGGTTGATTCCCGTTGCTGCTAAGTATATGTCTAAAGTAAAGGCATATAAAGCGAAGAATAGAAGTCCCCTATTTCTGAAGAACTGGACAATTTCCTTGTAGAGAAAAACGAGAAAGTTCATCTCTCCCTCTTTTTAAAGAGAACTACGTTCAGAGAGAAGATTGAAACAAAGAAGGCCAGGAGGACCAACATATCGGGAGCTATCAGATAGAAGGGAGCAGCCTTAAAGAAAAGGGCTTTTAGAATTCTCAAGTAGTAAAAGGTGGGAATGAGATGGGCTGTAACGAGAGCTTGGGAGTCAAAGGAGGATATAGGAGTTAAAAATCCTGTGTAGAGGATAGAGGGAACTATTGTAAATACAACCGTTCCTATAAAGGCTGCAGCCTGTGACCTGAAAAATACCGAAAGTAGGAGGCCAAAGGATACCGAAACTAAGATAAAGAGGAACGATGACATAAAGAAGAGGAGAAGACTTCCCTTGAAAGGGACTTTAAAGAGGAAAAATAGAAGAATTACCAGTATGAAATAGTTAAAAGATGAAACTAAAAAACCGAACAGTAGCTTCCCCGACAGATACTCAAATTTCCTAACAGGAGATACGTAAATGTTATAGATAGAACCCGATTCCTTCTCTTTGACAATTAAAAGGGCAGAAAAAACGGCAGGCGATATTGCCAAGACAACGGCCAAGGTTCCTACAGCAACAAGGTAATCTTGATTTAGTGATTCGTTAAACCAGTACCTCGGTTTAATCTCTACAGGAGAATTTAATCCTTTCTTTTTAAAATAAGAGAGATTCTCCTTTAAAACTACTGCCTCTATGTAGCTCTTAATCGTTTCCGCCCTGTAGGGAAACATTCCATCTATTAGAGTTTGAAAAGTTCCTCTTCCCTTCTTAAAGTTTTCCTCAAATTTGAAGGGAAAGACAACAACAGCCCTTACATCGCCATTCTTCAGTGCTTCGTCCACCTCTTTATAGGAGGAAAAGTACCTCTTTAAACGAAAGTACTCTTCGTTTGATGAAATTTTGTTTATTATCTCCCTTGATAGATAAGACTTATCGAAATCAAGAACTCCAATTGGAACCTTTTTAACGTCTAACTTTAAACCAAACCCGAAAATTAACATCATTGAAATGGGAACTAAAATCGTTGTTATTAGACCTATTTTGTCCTTTAAAAATTCCCTTGTTTCCTTCTTTACAATTGAGAAAACTCTTTCATACCTCATTTTCCACCTTAAAGACAAACACGTCCTCCATACTTACAGTGGAGGGTTCTATTCTCTTTATGTTTATCCCTCTACTCTGTAGAAGCTCCAGGCTAAAACTTTTTTTAGTGAATACCTTAACCTTCCTGCCGAAGGGAACCGTTTTAAACCCTAAAGACCTGAGTTTCTCCTCGACAGAAAAGGGATTTTCAACGTAGAGGAGATAGGGGTTTCCCAACTTTTCCTCAACTTCCCTTTTAAGTTCCTCGGGAGAGCCAAGGGCAACAGCCTTTCCACGGTTCATGAGGAGGACCCTATCGCAGTACTCTGTCTCATCCATGTAGTGGGTCGTTATAAGGACGGTAACTCCAAACTTTACCGAGAGCTCCCTTATCACCTGCCAGAATACGTCCCTCTCCGCTGGGTCTACACCTGAGGTAGGTTCGTCCAAAAACAGTACTGCAGGAGAGTGGAGAAGAGCTGAGAGGAGAGCTACCCTCTGTTTTATCCCCAAGGGAAGGGAGCTTGTAATTGTGTTTAAGTATTTCTCTATACCTAAAAGAGGAGCCGTTTCTCTGACAATTTTCCTGACGTTCTTTGGCTCTACTCCGTAAACGTTTCCCCAGTAGATTAGATTCTCAAGGAGCGTTAAATCTGAGTATAGGGAGAACTTTTGAGACATGTACCCTATGATTTTCTTAGTGTTTTTGTCGATTTTTCTACCAGCTACCGAAATTTCACCCTCCGTTGGAGGGTAAATTCCCAAGATTGTCTTTATAAGTGTGGTTTTTCCTGCTCCGTTTGGTCCCAAAAGGCCAAATATCTCTCCTTTCTTTACTGTGAACGAAACCCTATCTACTGCCGTGAATTCTCCAAATTTCTTCACAACTCCTTTAACAACGATTGCATCCTCAGGTAAGGATACTTTCGGCTTAAAAGTTTCCAGAATGTGAACCCTCTTTAGTCCTACCTTTTCAACAAAGAGGTCTTCAAGCTCAGGTTTTATCTCTTTAAACTCAACGCCGTAATTTTTTGAAATATCACTTAAAACATTTCTCTGCTCCTCTAATAGGAGAAACCTTAATTTCCTTCCCTTTAACCTTACCGTATTTGTATACTTCCAGAGCTCCTCGTAAGCTTCGTAGAGCTTCCCTCCCTTCCCGATAAAAACCTTCCCCTTAGTCCTAACAACGTCCTCGTACTTTCCAGAGATTAGGGCACTACCATCCTTCATAAAGAGAAGTTCCGTTCCCCTCTCTGCCTCGTCCAAGTAGGAGGTTGAAACCAAAACGGTGTTTCCCCCCTCGTTGAACCTGTAGAGAAACTTCCATATGTCCCTCCTTGAAAGGGGGTCAACTCCCGTTGTTGGTTCATCTAAGATTAAGAGTTCTGGCATATGAATGAGGATGCAGACAAGGGAGAGTTTCTGCATCATCCCGCCGGACAACTTCCCGGCTTCCCTATCCCTAAATTCCCAGAGGTTCGTTATCTTTAGAAGGAACTCCTTCCTCCTCTCCCTCTCCTCCTTGGGTATTCCGTAGAGACTTGCAAAGAAGTCAACGTTTTCCTCAATGGACAACCGCTTGTAGAGGTTCTGACCCAACCCTTGAGGCATAAAGGAGAGTTTGTCCCTGACATTTGAAAATTCCCCCTCGTTGTTCGGGTCAACTCCAAAGGTTCTTACCATTCCTCCGTTGTACCTCAAAACCCCACAGACGGATTTAAAGACCGACGATTTTCCAGCACCGTCCGGTCCGATGAATACAAAAATATCCCCCCTTTTAACGGAGAAGGAGAGGTTTTTGACTGCAACTACCCTTCCCCTGTTGTACTCCACTTTCAAGTTTTCACACTCAACTACTTCCACCGTTTCTCCAGTTCAACGTAGCAATCTGCAGGCATTCCCGGTTTTAAAATGTGGTCGGGATTTTCAAGGAGTTTCAGCTTTACCTTAAAGACCTCCTTTACTCTCTCCTCCTTCGTTTGAACCTCCTTCGGTGTAAACTCGGCCTCAGATGAAACGAACGTAACAACAACGGGAAACTTCTTGCTTTGATACGAATCAACCTTCACAAAACCTTTCTGACCTAAGTGAATTAGCCCTATTTTCCTCTCAGGTACGTAACCCTCAAAGTAGAGGTTGTCCAAGTTGTAGAGTGTAAAGAGCTTCTGTCCCGGAGCTACCACCTCTCCCACTTCAACCAACTTTTCTGTAATCGTTCCATCTATCGGAGACCTTATTGAGAGGTTTGATATTGTTGCCCTTATCTCGTCAGCTGCCTTCTTTGCCGCTTCGGCCTTTTTCCTGTAGGCCTCAACCTCGTTCTCCTTGGCTAAGATTGTTCTTTTGAGGGCTCTAATTTCGTCAGATAGAGCTCTCACCTCCTTCCTCCTCTCCTTGGAAATTTCAAACATCCTCCTTGCAGAACTTAGCTGTGATTGAGCTGCAGAAACTGCCGATTTTGAAGCATCAAGGTTGGCCTTTGCCATTTCGAAGGAGAGTTTAATACTGTCAAAGGAGCTCTCAGAAATTACTCTCCTTCTGTAGAGGTTCCTGTACCTTACGTAGTCCTTTTGGGCCTTTTTAAATGCCGAGAGAGCTCTCCTGTAGTTTGCCTCAGCCATCTTTAACTTTGAAAGGGCAGATTTTACGTTGTCCTCAGACTGTTTTATCTGGAGTTCAACTGTCTTTGAGATTTCCAAGAGCCTCTCCTCCTCTGCAGAGAGTTTGTTCCTGTAGTAGTTAACCTCCTCCTCCTTTGCCTTAACCGTTGAAAGGAGAGCTCTGTAGTTCTCCTCTGCTCCCTTCAACCTCTCATTCAGCTCTTCGGAGTCAAGAACGGCAAGGAGCTCTCCCTTCTTAACGTTGTCTCCCTCGTCATGGAATATTTTCACTACCCTGCCGGCGTACTTCGTCCCTACGTCGTACTCGTCTCCTTCAATTCTTCCGTTTATGTAAAGAGTTGAACTCTCCTTTTTAAAGGGAGAACAGCCAAAAAAAACAGGGAGTAAAACTAAGAGTAAAAGCAGTCTCCTATTCATTTTCATCTCCAATTAGCGGTTTTCCAACTACGTACTCAAGTTTTGAAAGGGCAGTGTTGTAGTCGGCAAGGGCTGAGTTAAGGGTTTTTTTTGCGTCGTAGAGGTAGGCCATTGCATCTGTAACTTCCGTCGCGGTCCCTACGTGCTCCCTGTACCTTTCACGGGAGTCCCTTAAAAGCTCCTTTGCCTCCTTTACCATTGACTCTGCCGTTTTTATCCTTGAAAGGGCAGAACGAAGCTCCGTGTACGCAGAAACGACCTGAAGCCTCACGTTATCCCTCGTTTGCTTTAGGATATCCTCCGACTTCCTCCTCTCCTCCCTTGCCCTCTCAACTTCAAAGAACCTACTTCCTCCCTGAAAAATCGGAAAGTTGAGCTGGAAGGAAACTGAAAAGGAGGAGTAAACATCTCCGGGATACTGGTCCGTCTTCTGGTAGGAAAGATTTAAGAGAGCCTGAGGCAGAAATTGAGAAACCGCAAGTCTTACTCCTTCGTTGGAGCCCCTTTTCAAAAGTTTCACGTACTTGATTAGAGGCCTTTCTGAATAGGCAGTTTTCAGTAGTTCGTTCAGGTTTAGATTAATCTCCCTGTAGGTTAAACCGTCGGAGGGTTCAAATTTAAGGTTTGTATCTCCAACGTCAGTTTTAAGTTTTTCAAGGGTAACTCTGTAGATTGACTCTGCCAATGTCAGCTTTTCCTCTGCGTCCCTCAGCTTAACCTCTGCTTCAAGGAGGTCTCTCCTTGGAACTATTCCCTCGTTAAAGAAGGCTTTTACATCTGAAAAGTGTTTCTTTGCAGACCTCAAGTAAACTTTTGCAGCTTCAACGTTTGCCTTTGCCTTTAGTAGATTGAAGTAATCACTCTTAATTTCGTAGATAACCTTGTTGATAGTCTCCTTAAATAGATAGTAGTTTGCCTTTTTCTTCCTCTTTTTCAATCTAATGTTATAGAGGATTCTCCCTCCCATAAAGAGAGGCTGCTTTAGGTTTACCCCAAACTGGTAGTAGGAGTAGCTAAAGAAGGGAATAGAGAGGTTCGGAGCTCCAGGAATTGGAAACTCTGGAACCTCTGACAGTTTTGTCCTTGAATAGAAAAGGTTCAGTTTTGGAAAGTAGTCTGAAACGGCCTCTCTATAGAGGAGGTCGGAAATCCTGTACTCCGACCTAGCCTTCTTTATTTCCTTACTGTCCCTAAGAGCTTTTTTTAATAGATATGAGAGCTCCGAACCTAAAGAGTTAACGGGCAACAGTAGTATCAGGATAACTACCAATTTCCTCATCTCTTTCCTCCACGAGTATTGCAAAGAGTAGCGTAAAAATTCCGCAGATTGTTGCAAAGAAGAATGCATCTGCAAAGGAGTGCCAGAAGGCGTGTTTAACGTAAAGGTTTGAAAGAAGAGCGTGAGCCCTGCTCGCTGCCTCGTCTGGCAGAGAGCTTCTCAGGCACTGGAAGTATCCCTGGGCCCTCTGTAGAAACAGTTCAACTTGAGGAGATTCCGAGGAGACCCTCTCTGTAATATTTACGAAGTGAGAACTTTGAGACGAGATTAGAATGTGAGTTGAGATCGCAGTTCCTACACTTCCTCCTACAAGCCTTAGTAAATTTTGAAGTGAAGAGGCGTGTCTCAGGAGCTCTCCCTTAAAGTTCCCGAGCGAGAGTTGAGAAAGGGCTGGAAAGAAGAATCCCATTCCTATTCCCCAGGGCATCAGGTAGAGAATGACCAGCAGTTTTGACATGTCTAAGTCCAGTTTTTGCTGCAAGTACGTTCCAAAAACAAAAATTAAGGTTCCAACGATTATGGAGGTTTTCTTTTTGAGAACTCCTTTGTCCATCAGGAAGCCAGCAATCATGCTAAAGATTCCCGTTCCAAGGGACGGCCAGAAGAGAACCTCGCCTGCAGTTATCGTTGGAAACTCCCTCAACTTTTCAAGGTACAGTGGAAGCAGAAAGTAGGAGGCATAAACTCCCATCCCGAAAACGGTTAAGGATAAAACGGGATAACGGAAGAACTCGTACTTAAAGAGTTTTAGGTCAACCAAGGGACTCTTTACTTTTAGCTCCCAAACGGTAAAGAGAAAAGCTGAAACGAGGGAGGTGTAGAGAAGGGAGACTGTTTTGAGGGAGCTCCAGCCCCAGTCGTTTCCCTTTGAGAGGGAAATTATTAGGGATGAGAGTGAAAGGCCTAAAAGTAAAAGTCCCGTTAAGTCAAAGCTCTGGTTGTGTTCTTCCCTCTTTTCATCGAAAAGGAGGAAGAGGAAATAAACAACCAAAATACCCGGAAGAAGGTTAACGTAGAAAATCCACCTCCACGAAAAGTGCTCGGTTATGTATCCTCCAAGGGTTGGTCCTAGTGATGGGCCAAAGGTTGCTCCGAGAGCAAACATTCCCATTGCAGTTCCCCTTCTTTCAGGAGGGAAAATCTCAAAGAGGAGAGTCATTGTCATCGGAACAGAAAGCCCTTCACCTACTCCTTGAAGAACTCTTCCTAAAATCATCGTATCAAGGTTCGGAGAGAGTCCGCAGAGAGCGCTCATAACTGTAAAGAGGGAAATTCCCAAAATGTAGGTATTCTTGTGTCCCAATCTCCCACCTAACCATCCAACGACGGGCATAGCAACAGCAGATGCAACCATGTAGGAGATAATGACCCACTGTATCTCGTCGGTTCTTGCATGGAACGTGCTCATCATGTGAGGGAGGGCAATATCAACTATGGTTGTATCAAGGAGAGTCATGAACATACCGGCAACTATGAGAATTCCGATTACGAAAGTTTTCGTTCCTTCCCTCATATCTATTCCTTTGGAATCTTTACCGAAACGTTCGTTCCAGGTTTGATGCACCTAAGTGGAACGTTAAAGACTTTAATCTTTACGGGAATCCTCTGTGTTACTTTTACGTACTCTCCCTGCGACGTATCCCTCGGAATGAGCGCAAATACAGAACCTGCAGACGTTCCAACTGCGGTAACCTTTCCTTTAAACTGTCCCTTACAGGTTTCAAGCTCAATCAGAGCTCTGCTTCTCCTTTTAACGTACCTGATATCGTCCTCATCAATCCAGGCAAGAACGTAGAACGTTTTCGGGTTGTATATTGAGTAGACTGTAATTCCCGGAGAAACAAAGTCCCCCTCTTCCTTCCACTTCTTTGCAATGAGACCATCAATCGGCGATTTAACGAGAGTGTGAGAAATCAATAATTTTGTCTTACCAATTTGAGCTTTCAGAGACTCTATCTGATAAGCAATCTCAGAAATTGAGGCTTTTAGCTCTGAAATTTTCTTTAGGTCGGCCTTCTTCGACTCCAACTGGCTCTGTAGGGCTCCAATCCTTTCCCTCGTAGAGGAGACTTTCTTCTCTAATGAATTAACAGTGTGGGAGAATGCCTCAGCTTCCTTTAGTTTTTCCTGAGAGAGTTTTAGATTTGACTCTGCCGTTTTGAACTGTGAGAGAGCCTGATAGTAGGCCGACTTTACATCGTCAAACTGCTGCTCCGAAATGACTCTTCTTCTGTAGAGCTCCTTGTACCTTCTAAACCTTTTCTCCATCCTTTCAAGATTTACATTTGAAGCTTCGTAGGCCTCTCTTGCCGCAGAGAGTGAAGCCTTTGCACTGTTTATAAGGACGGAATACTTAACTTCTGCCTCCTTCAAATTTTCCTTTAGGGAGGAGAGTTCCCTTTTAAGTGAATTCAGCTCAAATTCTGTTGATTTAACGCTTTCAGGAAGCTGCTTTTCCAATCTGGAAAGTTTTGTCTCAAGCTCTTCTTCCTTACTAACTAAAGAGTTGAGCTTTCCTTGAAGTGAGGATAGGTCTTTTTTTAGTGTTGAGTCGTCTATCTTGAAGAGAGGTTCTCCAAATTTAACCTTCTCGTAATCTCTCTTATACAGTTTTACAATGTGGCCCGATACATCTTCGGGAGAAACGTTCACAATATCGGCGTACTGATAGGCGTTGTCCGTTATGACAAACCTGTACCTCTCGTAGAGGTAGAAGATAAACCAGAGGGTAACAGAGAGGAGTAGGAGAGCCCCAAAAAGGGAAAACAACCTCTTCAACTCTTACCTCCAAGGATTTCGTCCGTTAATTCAGAAATAAAGCTTAGAATTTCCCCTTCTGAAAGAACTTTTCCCTGAAAAATCTCGTTCGACAGGAAGAAACAGAAGGTGGTATACTTGAATACCTGAGCCTTTAATTCAAGTTCTTCTTTCGGTAAATGTGGAAACGCGGTTTGGAATATGTTCAGCAGAACCTGGAAGAGCTTTTTAGAGAACTTCGTGTAAACCTCGTTTACCTCGCTCGTTAGCTTCGGAGTTTCAGACAGGAGAATTTTCAAAAAGTTCCTCTTTTCCTGAAGAGATTTAATTATCTCTATTCCGGCAAACTTAACCAGTTCAACACCTGAGAACTCCTTTTTAAATCTACCTATCTTCTCTAAGTTGGGAATCACAGAGAACCTGTCTAAAACCTCCGAAAAGAGCTCCTTCTTACTCCTAAAGTACCTAAAGAGTGTAACCTCAGATACACCAGCATTCTTTGCAATTTCCCTCGTTGTAGCTCCTAAATAACCTTTCTCGGAAAAACACTTGTAGGCAGCCTCTAAAATCCTGTCATTTGCCCTCAATTCCACCTCTAAAGTAAGTACTTACTTAAGTAGGAGTATAGAAAAAATCTCTTCTGACATCAAGGAATTTTCTACTCAAAAATGACCGTTTTATTGTCGTAAACTAAAATCTTATTCTCCAAATGCCACCTTACAGCCCTTGATAGAACAATCTTTTCAAGGTCCCTTCCCTTTCTAATCATGTCCGAAACGGTGTCCCTGTGGCTTACCCTGACAACGTCCTGCTCAATTATCGGACCCTGGTCTAACTCCTCTGTAACGTAATGACTCGTAGCTCCAATAATCTTTACCCCCCTTTCGTAAGCCCTATGGTAGGGCTTTGCTCCTACAAAGGCAGGAAGGAACGAGTGGTGAATGTTGATTATTCTGTTTCTAAACTCGTTAACAAACCTGTTACTTAAAATCTGCATGTACCTTGCAAGAACGATTAAGTCAATCTTCTCTTTTTTTAGGAGCGCTATCTCCCTCTCCTCAACCTCTAATTTATTTTCCCTGTTCTTGGGAAAGTAGTGGAAAGGAATCTGAAACATTTCAACTACGTATTTTAAATCCTCGTGGTTGCTCACAACCAACTTTAGATTTCCCTTTAACTCTCCCGACTTAAATCTGTAGAGGAGGTCGTAGAGGCAGTGGTCGTACTTTGATACAAATATAGCTACGTTTTTAACTTCAGAACTAAAGTGGAGCTGGTAGTCCATCTGAAACTTTTCAGCTATCGGTCTAAAGGCACTCTCTATTTCAAGCTTTGGAATTTTAAATCCTTCCAATTCCCACTCTATTCTCATAAAGAAGATTGATTTCTGGAAATCTATGTGCTGGTCTGCATTTACAATGTTTCCGTTGTTTTCTGCTATAAACCTCGTAATCTCCGATAGAATTCCCTTTCTATCGGGACATGAAATCAAAAGAATTGCCGTTTCCATTTCTCCTCCCTACTCAACTGTAACGCTCTTCGCAAGGTTTCTCGGCTGGTCAACGTCGTAACCTAAAAAGTCTGCAATGTAGTATGCAAAGAGCTGCAAAGGTACAATGTTAACTATAGGTGATAGGAACTCATTCACTTCCGGAACATTTATTACGTAGTCGGAGAGTTCGTAAACCTCCTTAACTCCCGGGTTTGTAACAGAGATAACCTTTCCTTTCCTTGCCTTTACCTCTTCAATGTTTGAAACGATTTTCTCAAAAACCTTCCCCTTTGTTGCAACAAAAATGGAAGGAACATTTTCGTCAATCAGTGCAATTGGTCCATGCTTCATCTCACCTGCTGGATACCCTTCTGCATGGATGTAGGAAATCTCCTTAAGTTTCAGAGCTCCTTCAAGAGCTATCGGATAGTTTACGTGCCTTCCAAGGTAAAGAGCATCCTTTGCCCTGTAAAACTCTAAAGCGATTTTCTTAACAACCTCCTCCTCCCTTTCAACATTTAGAAAGGATTCAATTTTACCCGGAACTTCCATCAGAAGTTTTAATCCCCTATCAAACTCAGAACTGTCTAAAACTCTTTTTTCTCTCCCTAAAAGCAGTGATAACATGTAGAGAACCGTTAACTGAGTTGCAAAGGCTTTTGTTGAAGCAACGCTTATCTCGGGACCAGCATAGGTATAAATAACGGAGTCGGCCTCTCTCGTTGCAGTTGAGCCAATAACATTACAGACGGTTAAAACCTTAGCTCCCTTTTCCTTTGCAAGCCTCGTTGCTGCTAACGTATCGGCAGTTTCCCCAGATTGTGTTATCGATACAACAAGTGTATCCTCAGTTAAAATAGGATTTCTGTATCTGTACTCGGAGGCGTAATCAACCTCTGTTGGTATATTTGAAAAATTTTCAATGTAAAACTTTCCTATGAGCCCTGCGTGGTACGAAGTGCCGCAGGCAACAATCTGAATTCTCCTTATTTTGTTTAAGTCAATTCCATCCAACTTCCCATCGGTTATTAATTTGTAGTTACCGCTTATCGTATCTGAAATGGCTCTCGGCTGTTCGTTTATCTCTTTAAGCATAAAGTGTTTGTATCCCGCCTTTTCTGCCTGTGAAATACTCCAGGGAATGGTTACTTCTCTCTTTTCCTTTTTAACGCCGGCAAAATCAAAAATACTTACACTGTTAGACTTAATTACTGCTACCTCAAAGTCATCTAAGAAAATTACCCTGTTTGTATAGGGAAGGAAAGCCGGAACGTCGGATGCAACAAAGTTTTCTCCATCTCCCAATCCTATTACTAAGGGACTATCCTTTCTCGCAACAAAGATGGTTTCAGGCTCATGGAGCGTAATAACTGCAACTGCAAATGAACCCCTTAATTTCTTTAGTCCATTAAGAAATGCATCTAGAAAACTTTCAGCAGTTTTAAACTCCTCCTCTATTAGGTGAACAACTACCTCTGTATCAGTATCTGAGAGGAACTTGTGCCCCTTCTTTAGGAGCTCCCTTCTCAAATCTGAGTAGTTCTCAATAATTCCGTTGTGGACAATCGCAATTTTCCCATCACAGCTTAGGTGTGGGTGTGCATTTTCATCGTTCGGTTCACCGTGGGTAGCCCAGCGGGTATGACCAATTCCAGTGCCTGAAAATATTTGTTTTTTCCGAAGGTCTATCTCAAGGTTTCTTATTTTTCCCCTCTTCTTGTAAACGAAAATTTTGTTTTCCAAGAGGAGGGCAATACCTGCCGAATCGTATCCCCTGTACTCAAGCCTTTTCAAGCCATCTACTATCACATCCTTTGCGTTGTCCCTTCCAACGTATCCCACAATTCCACACATAACTCTTTCTCCAAGGATTATTATTTGTTTTAAAGTATATCAGGAGAAGGAGGATATTTTGAGGGACTATCTGTGCGAGGACACGATTGCCGCAATAGGAACTCCTCTAGGAAAGGGAGCAATAGGAATAGTGAGAATTTCCGGTAAGAGAGCTCTACCCATTTTAAAGGAAGTTTTCAGGAGGAAATCTGGAGAGAGAGTTGAGAGCTTTGAGAATAGAAAAATGACATACGGCATTGTTGTCGATGAGTTCGAAGAACCTATCGATGAAGTTTTGGTAGTTTTCATGGGAGCTCCCTACACGTTTACTGGTGAGGATATTGCTGAAATTCACTGCCACGGTGGAATTGTTGTGACGAGAAAGGTCTTAAGGGAGGTTTTAAAGAGGGGAGCCAGGCTTGCAGAGCCAGGAGAGTTTACAATGAGAGCTTTCCTCCACGGCAAGATAGACCTTACACAGGCTGAGGCTATAAAAGAGCTAATTGAGGCAAGGAGTGAACTCTATGCTAAGGTTGCAGTGAAACAGCTTGAGGGAAGTCTGTCAAATAAAATAAGGGAAATCAGGGATAGGCTACTTGAAACAAAGGCGTTTATAGAGGCAGCAGTTGACTTTCCAGACGAGGAGATTGAAATCTTAGAGACTGGGAAAATAAAAGAGAAACTTCTTGAGGTGAAGGACGAGATAGAGAAGCTCTTAGGAACTTACAGGGAAGGGAGGTTAATAAAGGAAGGGATAAAGGTTGCAATCGTTGGAAGGCCAAACGTTGGAAAGTCTTCTCTTCTAAATGCAATTTTGATGGAGGAGAGGGCAATCGTAACGGAAATTCCAGGAACGACGAGGGACGTTATAGAGGAAACTGTAACGTTCAAGGGACTTCCTCTACGCCTTGTGGATACTGCTGGGATAAGGGAGGCTGGTGATATAGTTGAAAAAATCGGCATAGAGAAAAGTATAGAAAAACTAAAGGAAGCAAATGTTGTTCTCTTTGTGATTGACGGTTCAGTAGGATTCATTGAGGATGACAGGAGAATTTTTAACCTGATTGAAAACAGGAATAACGTTATTCTTGTAATCAACAAAAAGGACGCAGGATTGAAGGTAAAATGTGGGAAACTTAGGAACTTTTTTAAACACTGTGTGGAAATCAGTGCTAAGAATCTTGAAGGAATAGATGAGATTGCAGAAAGGATAATGGAACTTGTAGTTTTGGAGCCCGAATCCATCTTGGATGGCAGCGAAGTTGTTTTAACATCTGAAAGACACTACGAGCTTCTAAAGAGGGCGAAGGAGAGTTTGGACAAGGTTTTAACTTCAATAGATTCCGGTTATGAGTCTCCTGAGTTTCTCTCAATTGATATTGACGAGGCCTTGAAGTCCCTTGGGGAAATAGTAGGAGAAGTGACAACTGAAGATATGTATGATATTATATTTTCTCGATTTTGTATAGGAAAGTAAGAATGAAAAACGGAAAGGATAAGTTTCAGATAATCCTAATTAAAGATGAGTTTGCTAATTACCTAAGGCTTAGCATATCTAAAAAGATTCTCCTTACCTTTGTTTCCATATTGGGTATAAGTTTTGTATTCTTTGCTTTTTATTCGGTTTACGCTTTTTTAAAACTTAAAGAGTACAACTCTGAAAAAAAAGCTCTTCTGTCAAACATCGAAAATTTAGAAAGAAACTTAAATGAGGTTAAAAGGGAAAACAGTCAACTCCACGAAAAAGTCTCTATTCTTGAAAAAGAGAGAAGAGAAACTGTCCAAGAGTTAGCCAGGAGAATAGAGATAATAAACTCTCTAATGAAAAAAGTCGGACTAAACGTGAAGGAAAAAGGCGGAGAAGGAGGCCTTTCAATTCCCCTTTCCAAAATTTTTACTGAAGATAATGTTGATTTTGACAGCAGAGACGTTATCGAACAGATAGATAGCCTAATTAAAAGGTTTAACCACATTCCTATAGGATATCCAACCTATGGAAGAATAACATCTCCTTACGGATTGAGGGTAAATCCTGTTACGGGAAAGTTAGAATTTCACTTAGGTGTCGATATAGCAAACAACTGGGGTACCCCAATAAGAACACCGGCAGATGGTAGAGTTATAAAGGCTGGTAAGTGCGGTTTAATGGGCAGGTGCATTGAAATTGACCATGGGAGCGGAGTAAGAACCTACTTTGGCCACATGTCAAAACTTCTTGTTAGAAAAGGACAGATTGTTAAGAAGGGAGAAATTATAGGTTTGATGGGAAGTACAGGTAGAAGTACAGGACCACACCTTCACTATACTATTAAAGTCAACGGTAAGATTGTTAATCCTAAATTGTTCTTGGAGGCCGTAAGGAATGTTAGGAAAAAAGAAGGAAGGTGAGGCAGGAGAGGTTAAAAGTATTCTCTCTGAAGGTCTGAAGATTGAAGGAAACATAATTTCTGAGGGAAAAATTAGGATAGACGGGATTGTTGAAGGAGATGTAAAGGGAGATTTTGTTGTTTTAGGGGAAACTTCAAAAATAAGAGGAAATCTGAAGGTAAAAAACCTAATTTCAATGGGAGAAGTCGAGGGGAATATATTGGCTGAGTACGTTGAAATTAAGAAAAGTTCAAGAATAAAAGGAGATATAACCACTCAAAGTTTATCCGTTGAGCCGGGAGCGTCGATAGAGGGAAGCGTTAAGTCTGGAAACTTTGCTTCTTCGTCAAGTGAAATAGAGGAGTAACCTACAACTTCCGAGACGATAATCGGTTTTTCCTCTAAGTATTCTATAAATTCCTCAACATTTACGTTTTCTTTAACAAAAATTGCCCTACCTCCAAATGGAAGGCCCTTAGGTTTTATGTTGAAAATCCTGAAGTATCCTAATCTGGAAATTGAGAAGTAACCAGTTGTATAGTCTGGGTCGTCAGATACGCAGAGCTCCCCCAAAACTCCTGAATGGTTAAGGATTTTTGTAGTTAAAGTTAGAGCTTCCTTTAGATTTTCTGTAAATCTGTCTCCAGCTAGTTTCTTTAGTTTTCTCGTTGCCCCTTCAGAGATGTCCAAATAGGATGCTCTTACACCTCTCTCTCCATCAGGTTCCAACCTCCTTCCAGAGGGAACCTCGACTATCATTGCTCCCCTCATGACCCTACCTGACAGAGAGGCTCCCCTAAGAATTAGGGAGTAGATGGACAGTCCTAAATTTTCAGAGATACCTGTCCTTCTAAACAGTAAGGTTAATACCTCTTTTACCGGTAACTCTGTCTTCAATTCATAAATTGGAGGAGCTTTAAGGTATACCGGTCTTTCCTTTAGCTTTTCAACTTTTATGGAGATAAAGTCGGCTTCGCCTCTACTGTGTTCTCTTGCTCTCCTGTAGAGCTCTCCAACTACCTCCTCAACTTGGTGTTCTGGAACTATTCTCTCAGCACCTGAAATGTGAATGTCCTCCTTAGAGCTCCTCATCTTTACGCTGAAGAGCCTCTCCATTTAAAACCACCTTCAAGGGATTTCTAAACCAGATGTCGTTCTGAGGAAATGGAACTTCTATACCGTTTTCCCTAAAAAGCTTGTTTATTCTCTC